>NZ_JBITGN010000001.1:0-594190 GCF_044457245.1 Nocardia sp. NPDC050630 | reverse complement strand
AGGCTGCGGTCATATCCCCTAACATCGGCGCGCCAGGTAGGTCCCGGCAACCGTCGCGTACGGATCCGGTGTACCGTGCCCCAGTGTTACTTCGACAGCTCGAGCCTCGCACTGCTCGCACCACCGCCGAGGTGATCAAGTTCGCACTCTGGCCCCTTGCGGTCATGACTGTGCTCAACCGGATCTTCATCAAGGCCGTCAACGGGTTCATCACCGATGACTTCAAACCGGTCTACAACGCGTCGCTGGCCTTCCTCAACCACCGACCGGTGTACACGGCGAATTACAACCTGGTGGATCCGCACTATCTGTACCCCCCGAGCGGCACGCTGCTGATCGCGCCCCTGGCGCTGATCGACCCGGAGAAATCGCGCTGGTGCTTCATCCTGCTCAATGCCGCCGCCATCATCCTGGCGTGGTATCTGCTGCTCAAGCTGTTCAAGTTCACCCTGTCGTCGGTGGCGGCGCCGGTGCTGCTGCTGGCCATGTTCAGCTCCGAAACCGTTATCAACACACTGGTTTTCACCAATGTGAACGGATGCGTACTGCTGGCCGAGGTGGCCTTCATCATGCTGCTGCTCACGCGGCGGGATCTGTGGGCCGGTGCGATATTGGGTTTGAGTATCGCGGTGAAACCCACGCTCGCACCGCTGGTACTGATCGCGGCGGCGCGCGGACAGTGGAAGGTTTTCTACACCGCCATCGGTGTTCCGGTGGCGCTCACCGCTATCGCCTGGCCACTGTCGAAGGACGCGGACAAGTTCTTCACCCGCACCGCGCGCTACATCTTCGAATCCCGGGACTACTTCAACAGCGCGATCGTCGGCAACGCGGCGTATTACGGTCTGCCGCTGTGGCTGACCTGGGGTGTCCGGATCGTCATGGGCGTCGTCGTCGCCATCACGCTGTGGTTGCTGTACCGCTACTACCGCGAGGATGAACTGTTCTTCGTGACGACCTCCTCCGGTGTGCTGATGACCGCCTCGTTCCTGCTGTCCTCACTGGGGCAGATGTACTACTCGATGATGCTGTTCCCGCTGCTGATGTCGGTGGTGCTGCGCAATTCGGTGATGCGGAACTGGCCGGCGTGGCTGGCGGTGTTCGGATTCATGTCCTACGACAAGTGGCTCTCGGATCGCTGGCAGGGCTTCGGACGCAACCTGGAATATCTGCGCATCACCTTCGGCTGGGGTCTGCTGCTGATCGTCATCGCGTGTGTGCTGGTCGACCGCTATCTTGCGGCGCGACGGGAAGGTCGGCTGCCATTCGGAATCGATCCGGCGTGGATGCGCTCGGCCCCGGATTCGCGGGATGCCGCCGAGGAGGCGCCGCGGGTGGAGCCGGAGACGGCATACGAAAGCACTCCCGACGAGGCGACAAACGGCAGCGAATTGCTCGATGAACCGCGGGCGAGTGCGCTCAAATAGCGATGGGACAGTCGGCACGGGCGTGGAAAACCTATTAGCGTGGAGCAATGAGTTCTGACGCCGACACGTCCCTGCCCGCGCCCCGGATTCAGCTGACCCCACAGGAGTGGAAGGCCAAACTGAATCCGGAGGAGTACGCGGTGCTGCGACAGGCCGCGACCGAACGTCCGTTCACCGGCGAGTACACCGACACCAAGACCGAGGGCGTCTATGTGTGCCGAGCGTGCGGGGCCGAATTGTTCCGCAGCACCGAGAAATTCGATTCGCATTGCGGTTGGCCCTCGTTCTTCGACCCGGCGAAGTCGGAGGCGGTGATTCTGCGCTCGGACGACACACTCGGCATGCACCGGGTCGAAGTGCTGTGTGCGAATTGCCACAGCCACCTCGGCCACGTCTTCGAGGGCGAGGGATACGGCACGCCCACCGATAAGCGCTATTGCATCAACTCCATCGCTCTGCAACTGCACCCCTCGGGCAGTGCAGCGGAGTAGAACGAACGCGGCGCCGAACGAAAGATACAGACCGATCGGCTTGTTGCGCATGCCCCCACAAATTGGGGCATGCGCGAGCGATCGGTGATCAGGGCAGCGCGGCGATGAGTTGTTCGATTTCGACGCGCGGACCGGTGAAGAAGGGCACCTCTTCGCGCACGTGCAGGCGGGCCTCGGTGGCGCGCAGGTCGCGCATGAGGTCGACGATGCGGTGCAGTTCCGGGGCCTCGAAGGCGAGGATCCATTCGTAGTCCCCGAGGGCGAACGAGCTCACCGTATTGGCTCGCACATCCGGGTAGCCGCGCGCGGCCTTGCCGTGGTCGGCGAGCATCTTGCGGCGCTCCTCATCGGGCAGCAAGTACCACTCGTAGGAGCGCACGAACGGGTAGACGCAGATGTAGTTGCCCGCATCCTCACCGGCCAGGAACGCCGGAATGTGGCTCTTGTTGAATTCGGCGGGCCGATGCAGCGCCACATTGCTCCAGACCGGCGCGCTGGCCCGGCCCAGTTCGGTGGTGCGCCGGAAATCCGCGTACGCCGACTGCAACTCCTCGACCCGCTCGGCATGCGACCAGATCATGAAGTCGGCATCGGCACGCATCCCCGCGACGTCATAGATGCCGCGCACGACGACATCGCGCTCGGCGAGCCCATCGAAGAACGCCCGCGCCTCCTTGATGGCGGCCTCGCGGTCGTCCCCCAGCACCCCCGGCTGCACCTGGAACACCGAGAACATCAGGTAGCGGATGGTGGAATTGAGTGCTTGATAGTCGAGTCGCGCCATGATTCCTATCGTGCCACTGTGCCGCATCGAGGCATCCGTGTGGGCTGGCCCGACGGGGATGCTCCCAGCGGGTTTCCGGCGCGAGCAGACTGCCGGTTACCTCTAGCAAGCGTCCACTCGCCAGTCGGTCGGGGTGAACTGTTCGATGTGAATGCGTTCCGCCGAGCAATTGGGCCCGGACCGACGGGGCTGCACCGATCCCGCACACCCGTATCCGTCACGGCTATCGCGTGGCGGCAATTCGCGGTATCGCGGACCCGATCAGGATGTGGTGGTGTGGGTCAGGGTGGTGGCTATGCGGTGGGCGGCGGCGGTGCCGGAGGCTACGCAGGCGGGGACGCCGACACCGTGGAGGTAGGCGCCTGCCATAGCGAGGCCGTCGAAATCAGCTGTAATGGATTCGATTTCGGCGACGCGGTCGAGGTGGCCCGGTGCGTATTGAGCGAGGCCACCCGGCCAGCGTTGGACCGCTGCGGAGATCGGTTCGATGGTGGCCCCGGTGACAGCAGCGAGGTCTTCGGTGGCGGCGGTGATGAGGTCGGCATCGGACCAGGCCTGGGTAGAGTCATCGCCGAATTTGCCGAATGATGCTCGGACAGCGGCGGTTTCGCGCTCGGCGAGGTGGGTCCACTTGCGGCTCGACAAGGTGAATGCCTTGGCGCGCAAAGATTCTCCGGTAGCAACCAGGATGCCGGAGTTCTGCGGCAGCGCCGTGTCACGCGGGAGGGCAAGAGCCACAACGACAGACGAGGAGAGTTCGATGCCCGCGGCCGCCGATGCGGCGGCAGGTGCGAAGGAGCGTAGCAGATTGGCGGTCGCCGGAGCCGGGGTCGCCAGCACCACCGCATCCACCGCACCGATCGGTTCGAGTACCCAGCCGCGGGTCGCGCGGGTCAGGTGGGTGGCCGAGGCCGCGGTGACGAATTCCGCCTCGGATTTCGCGGCCAAAGCATCCAGCAGAACCCGGTAGCCCTCGCGAAGGCCGCCGAAAACCGGCGCGTTCGAGGGCGGCGGCATAGCGGCGGCCACCGCCTGGGTAAGGCTCGACGCACCGTTGTCGAGGGCCGCGGCCAGGGTCGGCAGTGCGGCGCGCACTCCGATTGAGCGTGAACTGCCCGCATAGACGCCACCGAGCAGCGGATCGACGCTGCGCTCGGCGACCTGCGCACCGAACCGGTCGGCGACCAGGCTGTATACGTCGATATCGGCGCCCGGATACCAGGCCAGCGGCCGCCGCGCCTCCGCTTCGATCCGCTCGAGCGTATCGGCATCGACCAACCCGCGCATCGACTCGGCATCCGACGGAATGCCCATCAGCGTGCGTTCCGGCAGCGGATGCGCGCGGCCCTGCGCCCACACCAGTGGCCGCAATCCCGCGGGCACCACCAACTGCGCTTCCAGCCCGAGTTCGCGCAGTAGCGCGGGCACCTCCGGCCGCCGCCCGACGAACGCCTCCGCCCCGAGATCCAAAGGCTCCCCGGCTAATTCGCCGGTAAACAGAATCCCGCCGAGCCGCGCGCTCCGATCGATGACCACGATCTCGGCCTGCGCGCCCAGCAGTCCCCGCAACCGGTACGCCGCGACAAGCCCGCTGATCCCGCCGCCGACCACCGCGATTCTCATATCGCGACCGTAGCCCGCCGACGGATCCACACCGACCAGACCCCTCCCCTTCGTGACCGAACACACGGTCGGCACCCACCCCCAGCCCGAACATCGGACGGATGTATTCAACGGTCGACGCGCAGCTGCTCTCGGATCTCCGGCTTGAGCACCTTGCCGATTTTGGAGCGCGGCAGATCCGGCCAGATCTCCACCTGTTTGGGAGATTTCACTGCGCCGAGGCGCGCCTTGGTGTGCTCGCGCAGTTCGTCGCCGGTCACGGTATGGCCGAGATGCAATTGCACGACGGCGGTGACTCGCTCGCCCCACTTATCGTCGGGGAGTCCGATGACCGCGCAGTCCTGGACCGCCGGATGAGTCAGCAACGCCTGTTCGACCTCGGCGGAATACACATTGAATCCGCCGGTGATGATCATGTCCTTGGCGCGGTCGACGATGTACAGGTAGTTGTCGGCATCGAGGTAACCGATGTCCCCGGTGTGATGCCAGCCGTACCGTGACACCTCGGCGGTGGCGTCCGGATTCTTGTGGTACCCGGCCATCACCAGCGGACCCTTGACGACGATTTCACCGCGCTCACCCGCCGCAAGCAGTCGACCATCGGCAGCCATGATGGCCACCTGGGTGAGCGGGGTCGCCCGTCCGGCCGATGACAGTCGCTCGGTAGCGATCGAGCCGTCGGGACGGAAGTGATCTTTCGGTGCCAGCGTGGCAACCATCATGGGCGCTTCGGACTGTCCGAACAGCTGGCCCATGACCGGTCCGATCCGATCCAGCGCCGCGGCGAGCCGGGCGGTCGACATCGGCGCGGCGCCATACCAAAGGCACCGCAGCGAGCTGAGATTCGCCTCCGACAACGCCGGATGATCCAGCAGCATGTAAATGAGCGTCGGCGGCAGGAAGGTGTGGGTGATCCGATGGCGTTCGATCAGCGTGAGGAATTCACCGAGTTCCGGGGCGGGCATCACCACGATCTCACCGCCGAGGGTCAGGATCGGGAAGCACAGGACGCCCGCCGCGTGGGTCAGGGGTGCCAGTGCCAGGTAGCGTGGCCGGGGTTCGAACGGATAGCTCATCAGGGTCAAAGCGGTCATCGTCTCGATATTGTGGCCGGTGAGCCGGACCCCCTTCGGCCGTCCGGTCGTGCCACCGGTGCCGACCAACATGGCGAGATCATCGATGGGCTCGACCTGCCACGGATCATCGGGACATTCGCGCACCCAGTCGTCGAAAGATGCTGCGTTGGCGGCATCTCCGTCCAAACAGACCAGTGTCCGCAGCCCCGGTAGTCGCGGTGCGATGGCGGAAACCAGTGGCGCGAAGGCGGATTGGAATATCAGGCAGGTGCAATCGAAGAGGTCGAGCAGTTCGCGATTCTCCGCCGCCTCGTTGCGTGGATTGATCGGACACCACACCGCACCGGCGCGGGCTATGCCGAAAACGCAAGCAAACGCGAGTGTGTCGTTCGCCGACAAGATCGCGACCCGTTCACCGGGCTGGATTTCCGATCGCGCCAGTGCCCGGGCGACACGCCACGACAATTGTTGAACCTGCGCATAGGTCAACGTGTGCCCGTTCATGGTCAGGCAGGGTGCGGTCTCGCCGAGCGAGGCCCCCTTGTCGAGATAGTCGGTCAAACGCACGGTAATCCTCTGTAGAAGCTGTTGTGGGAGTGGCCAATTCGGGCCACGGGTGGGCCGACCCACCCGTGGCCCGAGGCCCCGATCAACGGTGCACGTTCAGTACTGGTTCACCGACCAGCCCGAAACTCCGCAACGCCCCCAGCAGTTCTCGATGGCCGAAGGCCTGGCATGCCGAGGCAAACCCGGTTCGCATCGGCGCCGTCTGCAACAGCGCGTTCGCGGCAAACGCCTGCAGCAGACCGGTCTGCTTGTAGTTGCAGTTCCCGTAGATCACGCAGTGGGCACGCCCCAGCGGTCCGGACGCGTGCACCGAATCGAGCGAGGTATTGATGCGCGGATTCTCCCGCGGCGGCATCTCGTCGCGAACCAGTGCGGCCTGTTCGGTGAGGACCCGATATTTCTCTTGCACAGGAAGGTCTTTCACCTGTTCGACGACCGCCTGCACGATCTGCGGCACGCCCTGCATCAAGGGCCGATTGAATACGCCGCCGAGCACCTTCACATTCGCGACCCGCGGATCGCGTTTGAACCACACCGGATGCGAGGTACCGCCCCAGGGCAATGCGAGCCCGATCTCATGCTGACCGGGCACCACCACGTCGTAGAGTCCTGCGTCCGCGGGCCACTCCACATATTGGTTCTGTTCCAGGTAATAGGCCTTGGACAGTGCGGCATTGACCAGGATCGTCTTAGTGGACGCGACCGTCGGAAAGCCCTTCCAGAAGACCTGGATATCGAGCGTGTCCAGACCAGGTGTTTCCAAGCAGATGTTCGCGGCGATCTCGCCGGTGGTGTACATCTGCGCGACGCCCGGCGCGAGCAGCAGACCGCGCGCGGCCATCTCGGCGCCGTATTGCTCATCGCAGTCGATCAGCCAATCCTGTTCGCCGGTGGTATCGAGGTAGTGGGTCCCCGCGGCCAGGCAGGCCTGCACCACCTCGTGGCCGTATTGCGCAAACGGCCCGACGGTATTGCAGACAACCGCGGCACCACGAAACAGCTCGCTCAGCGGTGCCACATCGTGCGCCACCTCGACAACATCGTGCGCGACGGTGTCGATGCCGGGAATCTTGTCGATCGCCTCCTGTAGCCGGGTCTTGTCCCGGCCCGCGGCAATGAACGGAATATTGAATTCGCGGAGATATTCACAGACCAGTCGGCCGGTGTATCCGGATGCGCCGTAGACGACTACGGGCTTATCGGTGCTCATGAGATCTCGAACCTTTCGTTGTCGTCTGTGCTCACATGCCCATGCCGCCATCGACCGGCAGACCAGCACCGGTGATGAAGCGCGCGGCATCGGAGGCGAGGAACACCACCGCATCGGCCATATCGGTGACCTCCCCCAGGCGGCCCTGCGGTGTCTGCTCGACGACCGCGCCGACCGCGGCTTCGGCACTGGGGAACAAGCCGATTCGCGCGACATCGTCGGCCAACCGGGCACCCATCTCGGTCGGAACGAGTCCCGGATACACGCAGTTCACGCGCACGCCGTAGCCGAGTTTGCCGGATTCCATCGCCGCGACTCTGGTGAGCCGGTCCACTGCGGATTTGGTCGCCGAGTACACCGAAATGCCGGGGAAGGCGATGGTGGCGGCGACCGAGGCGATATTCACGATGGCGCCACCGCGTCCCGCCGCGCCGCCAGGGCGCATCGAGCGCAGCGCGTGCTTGATGCCCAGTGCGGTCCCGAGCACATTCACCTCGAGCATCGTGCGCACTTCTTCCGGGTCGAGATCCACTATCAGACTGGTGATTTCGACACCGGCATTGTTCACCACGATGTCCAGGCCGCCGAGCGCGGCGACGGTATCGGTGACAGCCTGCGCCCACTGCGCGTCCTCGGTGATATCGAGCGGCACGAACTCGGCCGTCGCGCCGGCGGCCCGCAATGCCTCAACGGTCTCTTTGCCGAGATCCTCGCGCACATCGCCGATCGCGACCGCAGCTCCGGCGCGGGCCAGCGCCTCGGCCATACCCGCGCCGAGTCCTCGCGCACCACCGGTTACCAGGGCCGTGCGCCCGGTCAGGTCGTATCCACTCATCCGCCCATCTCCTCCTCGAGATCGTCCATTCGGCTTTCGCATTCGACCGATCGGATGCGACGTGGATCACAGTCTGCGCGCATCCTTGACGACCGTCAAGACTTTTTATGACAGTCGTCAAGCTTTTCTTGCACGGTCGTCAAACCAGTGGGGCCCTCGTTGCCGATGCCGCGATACACTGGGCGAATTCACATGAGCGGTGACGGAGAGAAGCCACGATGACCGAAATCGTCGAGACCAGGCGGGATCGCATCGCACGCCGACAGGTCGACAAGTTCGGCGAGCGGCGCGCACAGCTGGCCGCCGCCGCGCTGCACACTCTTGCCGAACTCGGTTACGCCCGGACCAGCCTGCGCGAGATCGCGCAGAAATCCGAGTTCACCCACGGGGTGATGCACTACTACTTCAACGACAAGGTCGAACTGATCACCCACGCGGTGCGGCAGTACGAGCAGGTGTGCGTCACCCGTTACGACGACATCGTCACTGCCGCGACAACGGCCGAACAGCTCCGGCACGACTTCGGCACCGCGATGGCGGCCACGCTGGACGCCGACGCGCCGCTGCACCGGCTCTGGTACGACCTGCGCAACCAGAGTTTGTTCGAGGAGTCCTTCCGCGATGACGTGCTCGAAATCGACGGCCATCGCGAAGAGATGATCCGTAACGTCGTCGACCGCTTCGCCGAGCTGTCTGGTCGACCACTCCTGGTCCCCTCCGCCACGGCCTACGCCATTTTCGACGGACTGTTCCAACAGGCACTGCTGCGCAAACTCGCCGGACAAAGCGACGCCGTCGAGACACTCGCCACCGAAGCGGCCGCTCTGCTCGACGTGGTGATCGGACCGGGCAAGCCTTAGCCGATCTCCGGATTGCGCTGTCGCACAGCCATTTACGGCCACACCTTCGGCGCGATCTGCGCGACCCGTCCCTTACGTCATTCGTCTGGAGAGGTAGGCGCACCGGGGATGATCAGGTCCACATGGTCGCGGGTGTGCTCGGCGGCGAAATGAGCGTCTTCGGCGGCCATCCACTGCTCCCATAGTGGCAAGGTGTGCACACCGTCGCGTTCGAGGCCGCGCGCCAGACGCACCGCGCGCGGGGTGTCAATCCAGACCGCCAGCGACAGCCGATCGCGAACGGCCGCGCGGGCCGAGGAGACGCCTTCGAGAATGAGCACACCCCCGGGTGCGACATCGTGCCATTCGGCCAAAGACCGCTCATCCCAGTCATATCGCTGATATCGACCGGAACGGCGCTGACTGATCGGCTCCAGCAGCTGCTCCTCCAGCCGCGCCCACCCCGGGAGTTCGTTATTTCCGTCCGCGAAGTCATCGGTGTGCACCAC
This sequence comes from Nocardia sp. NPDC050630, assembly GCF_044457245.1. Lineage (NCBI taxonomy): Bacteria > Bacillati > Actinomycetota > Actinomycetes > Mycobacteriales > Nocardiaceae > Nocardia > Nocardia sp. NPDC050630. Next base: position 584,829 of record NZ_JBITGN010000001.1, on the reverse strand, counting down.
CTGCCCATTGCACAGCGCCGCCAAAGACGCTGCGAAGGTCGACTTTCCTGCCCCGCCCGGTCCGTCCACCGCCACCAGGCGGGTCGAACCGAGTCGCGGCGAGCTGATGGCGACCCGACCTGCGACCTCCTCGGGGGTCGGAGTCCTGCCCGGCGACACCGGTCGAAGATCCGCACCCACGACTAGTCGATCACAGCTCGTGGACGAGTTGCACCAAGGCCGTCAGCACACCCGGATCGGTATCGGGCAGCACACCGTGTCCGAGGTTGAAGATATGACCCGCCGCACCCATCGTGATCGCCTCATCGGCCTCGTGCGCGATGCGCCGGGCCTCGGCTTCGATGGCGACGGATCCGGCGAACAATACGGCGGGATCCAGATTGCCCTGCAACGCTTTTCCGGGTCCGACCCGACGCACCGCCTCGGTCAGCGGCACCCGCCAATCGACGCCGACGACATCGGCGCCCGCCTCCCCCATCGCACCGAGCAATTCACCGGTCCCCACCCCGAAGTGGATCCGCGGTACGCCGGCCTCGGCCACCTCCGCGAATACCCGCTCCGAATGCGGGAGCACGAATTCTCGATAGTCGGCGAGTGAGAGTGCGCCGGCCCAGGAATCGAACAGCTGCACCGCGTCCACACCGGCGGCCAGCTGCGCCTGCAGGAATGCGATGGTGATATCGGTCAGGACGCCGAGCAGCTCGTGCCAAGTCGTGGGGTCGGCGTGCATCATCGCCTTGGTGCGCTCGTGGTTCTTGCTCGGCCCACCCTCGACCAGATACGAGGCGAGCGTGAACGGCGCGCCGGCGAATCCGATCAGCGGTGTGTCGCCGAGCGCGTCGGTCAGCAGCCGCACACCATCGGTCACCGCGCCGACCTCTTCGGGGCGCAGCCGCGGCAGTGCGCGCACATCCGCGATGGTGCGCACCGGTGCGGCGATCACCGGTCCGACACCGGCCACGATATCGAGATCGATACCGGCCGCCTTCAGCGGAACGACGATGTCGGAGAACAAGATCGCCGCATCGACACCGTGGCGCCGGATCGGCTGCAGGGTGATCTCACACACCAGCTCCGGATCGAAGCACGACTCCAGCATGCCGATGCCCTTGCGCAGTTCGCGGTACTCGGGCAGCGACCGTCCGGCCTGGCGCATGAACCACACCGGACGACGGCTCGGTGCAGCGCCGGTGGCGGCGGCCAGGAACGGTGCATCGGTCAACCGGCGACGGGTATGAGTGCTCATCACCGCCTATCGTATGCGGCCCGCAAGGCCCGCTAGCGGCGCGCCTCCGACTGCGCCGGGCACGCAAGGTCTACCGTCGCTTCCGTGACACCGCTCGACTTCCGCGACGGAGCCGCACCGACCGAAGGACCCAACGGCGAGCCAGCTCAATTTCGCGCCGCGGTCGATGCGATGGGCACCGCAACCGTGCACCCTCGAATCGAGCTGGCACCGATCCGACCGCCCCAACGCCTGGCACCCTTTTCCTACGCACTGGGCGCGGAAGTCAAACACGCCGAAACAAATGTGGTGCCGGTCGATTCCGAGGGCGATGCTTTCGGCAGGCTGATCCTGCTGCACGATCCTGATGGCGCCGAGGCCTGGCACGGCATCTTCCGCTTGGTCGCCTACATCCAGGCCGATATCGATGCCGCACTGGCCACCGACCCGCTGTTGCCCGAGGTCGCCTGGAGCTGGCTGGTCGACGCGCTGGAATTCCGCGGCGAAGCGTTCACCGCACTCGGCGGCACCGTCACCTCCACCAGTTCGGTGCGCTACGGCGATATCGCCGGACCACCGCGCGCACACCAATTGGAGCTGCGCGCCTCGTGGACCGCGATGACCACCGATATGCGCCCGCATGTGGAAGGCTTCTGCGAAGTACTGGCCTATGCGGCCGGTTTACCACCCGCCGGAATCACCCATCTGCGACCGGAGTCGTATACCAGCAACGACCACACCTGATCGCCACGTAAAGTTCAGGTTTATGTCGGTAGCAGACGAGTCCGAGCGAAGCAACACGCCACCAGAAAGCACGGCGGAGCCGCTGCTCGTGCCCGCCGACGGTGTGCCGCCCGTGCTCGTCACCGCCGAGGAGGTCGCCGATGCCGCGGCTCGGCTCGCCGCGGGCAACGGTCCGCTGGCCGTCGATGCCGAACGCGCCTCCGGTTTCCGGTATTCGGCGCGCGCATACCTGATCCAGTTGCGACGGGCCGGTTCGGGCACCTTCCTGATCGATCCGATTCCGGTCGCCGATGCGCTCGAACCGCTGGCCGCCGCGATCAACGATCTGGAATGGGTGCTGCATTCGGCGGACCAGGATCTACCAGGACTCGCCGAACTCGGTCTGCGCCCGGCGCGCCTGTTCGACACCGAATTGGGCGGCAGACTGGCCGGATTCGAGCGCGTCGGACTGGCGGCCATGGTGGAACGACTGCTCGGCCGGGCGCTGCGCAAGGGTCACGGTGCGGCCGACTGGTCGACTCGGCCGCTGCCCGACGATTGGCTGAACTACGCCGCACTCGATGTCGAATTGCTGCTCGAGCTGCGCGACGAGGTGGCCGCCTCGCTCGAGGCCCAGCACAAGACCGACTGGGCGGCACAGGAATTCGAGCATGTTCGGACCACCGAACCCGGTACGCCGAAGGCCGATCGATGGCGGCGCACCTCCGGCATCCACACCCTGCGCCGCACCCGCCAACTGGCCATCGTGCGCGAACTGTGGACCACAAGGGACACCCTCGCGCGCACCCGCGATGTCGCACCGGCCCGCATTCTCCCGGATGCCGCGATCATCGCCGCCGCGAATGCCGAACCGCGCACCATCGCCCAACTGCGCACCCTGCCGATCTTCGGCGGACCGCGCCAGCGCCGCTACTCCCGCGACTGGCTCGCCGCGGTCGACCGCGGCCGGACCCTCGCCGACACCGACCTACCAGCCCTTACCCAACCATTCGAAGGTCCGCCGCCGGTGAACCGCTGGGAGCGCCGCGATCCGGCCGCCGCCGCACGACTGATTCGAGCGCGCGCGGCAATGGGTGAACTGTCCATCGAGTACGCGATCCCGGTCGAAAATCTGCTCTCCCCCGATCTGGTGCGCCGCTTGTGCTGGGACGGACTGCCCGATTACGACCATGTCGGCGAGCTCGACGATCTCTCCGCCGCGGTCGATGGATTCCTCAAGTCGGGCGGGGCCCGACCATGGCAACGCGAACTCGCGGTCCCCCGACTGGCTGCCGCCCTGACCCCGACCCCCGACGCGTAGGCCGAACTCCGCGTTCAGGATGCGGTCGAGACGGCATTCTCGACGGTCTGCTTGAAGACCTCCAAGCCATGCTCCATGGACGTGCCGAATGCGTCGGCGAGTTCATGCGGCAGGGTGTCGTGGATCCAGACTAAACGACTGCCGCCGGCGTGCGGGAATACCTGCATGGACGAGTTGTCGTGCGCCGGCGTAACGCTCCCCCCGACGATGGAGAACACGATCCTGCGCTCGGTTTCGTCGAGTGCGATGAACCGCTCGTGCAGCACCGTGCCATTCTCGAAGGTGACGATGCGCAGGTCCGGACCATCGAGGGTGCTGTCGGTGACGAAGCCGGGCGCCATTCGGATCGGGCCATGTGCGAAGTCGCCGATGATCGCCCACAACTGCTCGACGGGCGCCTCGACGATGATCTCTCTCTCGACCGATCCCATGACTGATCCTCCTATACCGGAGCGGTGTCCCGCTCGTCATAACTAGTGTTTTAAAAACGGTAGTTAGGTAACCAGCCATCGTCAATGGGGAGTTACTATGGGTTGCATGTCCGACACAGTCGATTCCGCACCCGCAGCGCTCGCCCGTCTGGTGGAATTCGTCAACACCCGCCGCGCGGACGGCGACACCATCGGGACACCCGAAGAACTGACGAATTGGCTACGCGCACACGAATTGCTGCCCGAGGGCACGGCCGATACTGCCGCACAAGAGCGAGCCGTCCGTATCCGCGAGGGCCTGCGTGCACTACTGGCCACGAACAACGCCGAACCGGTCACCAGCCCGCGACCGGATGGCCTGAACCCGGCGGCGCGCGCCGAACTCGCCGCACTCACCGCGACGCTCCCGCTGACTTTGAACGTGACCAGCACCCCGCCCCGCCTCGTCCCGAATACCGACGATGTGGTCGACCACGCCTTGACCACCCTGCTCGCCGACGTCGCCACCGCCGTCGCGGCAGGCACCTGGTCACGGCTCAAGACCTGCCGAGAACCGAGCTGCCGCTGGGCCTTCTTCGACCACTCCCGCAACCGCGGCCGCACCTGGTGTTCCATGGACGTATGCGGCAACCGTGTGAAAGTCCGTGCTTCCCATCGCCGTAACGCGGCACGCTAGTCGCCGACGCGAGGCGGCCATGACTCACGACTGCCAGCACCACAGGCGGCAATGATCATCCACATCGGCGGACGCGAACAGGTTATCGCCCGTGGAATGACGACAGGAGCGTGCCGAATCGGACTGGCATCAGGTGCCCGTCGACAATCCCGCGGTCACCGGAGGAAGGCACCAATGATACTGCCGCCCAGACCGATCAGCGCCGCGCGGCATACGCCCTCAGCGCGCGTCGAGCCAGCCCGAGATGCGCCGAGCGATATCTGGAGCCGTCAAACCAAGTTCCTCGTGCACCTCATTCCGGGACCCATGGTCCAGGAAGTGCTGCGGCACACCGAGATCACGGGTAGGCACATCCAAGCCCGCGCCGCGCAATCGAGCGGAAACGGTGGACCCGATCCCGCCGTGCAGACCGCCGTCTTCCAAAGTCACCACGAGACGGTAGTTTTCGGCGAGCTTGACGACGGTATCGGAAACCGGCAGCACCCAACGCGGATCGATGACCGTGACCGAAATACCTTCCGGTTCCAGTAGATCCGCGACCGCGACCGCGGTCGACGCGAAGGGCCCGACCGCGACCAGCAGCACATCACCGCGCTGAGCTCGGGCAGAGCCGCCCTCACGCTCGGGCAGCCGCAGCACATCGACCCCATCGAGCCGCTCGATGGCCGAGATATCCTCGGCCACACTGCCCTTCGGGAAACGGATGGCGGTCGGCCCGTCGCTCACCGCGAGCGCCTCGGCCAACTCCTCACGCAACGTCGCCGCATCACGCGGGGCCGCGACGCGCATGCCGGGAATGATGCCGAGCACCGACAGATCCCACATGCCATTGTGCGAGGCGCCATCGGGACCGGTGATTCCGGCGCGATCCAGTACCACCGTCACCGGCTGCTTCAGCAGCGCGACATCCATCAGCAACTGGTCGAAGGCACGGTTGAGGAAGGTCGAGTAGATGGCCACCACCGGATGCATGCCGCCGAGGGCGAGTCCGGCGGCCGAGGCCATCGCATGCTGTTCGGCGATGCCGACATCGAACATCCGCTCCGGGAAGCGTTCCCCGAATGCCGCCAGACCGGTAGGTCCGGGCATGGCCGCGGTGATCGCGACAATATCGTCGCGCTTGTCCGCATGCGCGATCAACTCCTCGGAGAACACCGACGTCCACCCGAGCGCCTTCGGGCCGCCGAGCGGACGACCGGTGAGCGGGTCGATCGGATCGCAGGCGTGCATCTGATCGGCGACGTGGTTCTCGGCATGCGAATAGCCGCGCCCCTTCTGCGTCACCACATGCACGACCACCGGCCCGCCGAAATCCTTCGCCCGCCGCAGTGCCGCCTCCAGCGCGACAGTGTCGTGGCCGTCCACCGGCCCGACATACTTCAACCCGAGATCACTGAACAGCTCCTGCGGGCTCACCGCATCCTTGATCCCGGCCTTCACGGCATGCACCATCGAGTACGCGGATTCACCGACGCGCGGAATGCTCTTGAGGATCCGCTTACCCGCATCCAGCGCGTGCTCGTAGGCGGGCTGGGTGCGCAGGGCGGTCAACCGGTCGGCGAGGCCGCCGATGGTCGGGGCATAGGAGCGCCCGTTGTCGTTGACCACCACGACGACGGGCCGGTCCGGTGCGGCGGCGATATTGTTCAGCGCCTCCCAGCACATGCCGCCGGTGAGCGCGCCGTCGCCGACCACCGCGACCACATGCCGGTTCTGCCCGGTCAACGCGAAGGCCTTCGCCAGACCGTCGGCATAGGACAGCGAGGCCGAGGCGTGCGAGGACTCGACCCAGTCGTGGGCGCTCTCGGAGCGGCTCGGGTAGCCGGACAACCCGCCCTGCTTGCGCAGCGTGTCGAACTGATCCTTGCGACCGGTCAGGATCTTGTGCACGTAGGCCTGATGCCCGGTGTCGAAGATCAACGGATCGGCCGGCGAGTCGAAGATCCGGTGTAGTGCGATGGTCAGCTCGACCACACCGAGATTGGGGCCGAGGTGCCCGCCGGTGACGGCGACCTTCTGCACCAGGAACTCGCGAATCTCCTCCGCCAGTTCACCCAATTCGGCAACGGTCAGCCGTCGCAGGTCTTCGGGCGTGTCGACCCGGGAAAGCACTCCCACCTGAACTCGCTCCCTCCGGATAGCGCATCTGATCCGATCAGTCTACGGAGCCGCGCGAGCGGCTTCGCACGACAATGCCCCGCCGCCAGCCGACTTCGCACGGAAGTGTGAGCCTCCACACGAATTGCCAGCTCATCCGAAGACACGCTCGCGCGGATGAGTTCGCCGGTCGACGCAACGTTACCCAGCTTAGAGTGGACAGGTGGCCCCTGCCCGAGCAGAAGGTTCCGCAAACGGTCGACCCCGGCGTCGTGGCACGCATCGTCACCGATGTCTACGAATTGTGCCGCGCCGACAATTCCGGAGAATTCGCCGTCTGCATCCCCGAACTGGCTGCAGTACAACCCGATTCGTTCGGACTGTGCCTGGCACCGATGAACCCGCGTGCACATCCCCGCCGATCGAGAACCATCCCGCGCGCGATCGCTGTGCGCGACGGCGACTATTGACCGGTTTCGCCCGCCCCGAGGGGACATTTCCGAAGTATCGACCGTTGCATTTGCGACCGAGGAAGTCAGGAGAGCGCCGTGAGCAAGAAGAAGTCCGACGACACCGCTGGCACAGTCACCACCTTCGGATCGGGCAGCGCCCGCGCCACCCCGGATCTGATGCGCGTCACCATCTCCATCGAAACCCGGGCCAGTAAGGTCGCGCTCGCCTACGGCCAAGCCGGTGAGCGCGTTGCCGCCGTCACTGATTCGCTGCGCTCCGATGGCGTTCCCGGCACCGATATCGCCACCAGCGGACTGTCGGTGCGCACCGAAACCGTCTGGCTCGAAGGCGGCGGCTCCAAGATCACCGGTTACGTCGCGACCACCGACCTCACCGTCGTGCTGCGCGATATCGGCGAAACGGCGGATCCTGGCCCCGCCGCTATCATCGCCAACTGTGTCGAGGCCGGTGGTGACGACGTTCGCCTCGGCGGTCTCAATCTCGGTTTCGTCGATCAGGAGAGCCTGCTCATTCGTGCCCGCGATGCCGCGTGGGACAACGCGCACGCCAAGGCCGAACAGTACGCGGGCCGCGCGCGGCGCAGCCTCGGCACGGTGCTCGAAATCACCGAGAACGCCACCTCTACCCCGCCCGCCACGCCGCGGCTGATGGCCATGTCGGCCCCGATGAACGAGTCGTACGGCGGCGCTCCAGTTCCGGTCGAACTCGGCGAATCCGAAATCTCGGCGACCATCCGGGCGACCTGGCAGCTCGACTGATTCCATCTAACCTAACGCTTGCTTGGGTATAGTGAGGGCCTCATCGCGTCTGATTAGGGGTCCGCATGTCTTTCGTGCTCATCGAGAAGCCACGACCGCAGGTCGCACTGGTCACGCTCAATCGGCCGGGGCGGATGAACGCGATGGCCTTCGATGTGATGATCCCGCTGCGCGAGGCCCTCGAAACGGTCAGTGCCGATAACGAGGTGCGGGTCGTGGTGCTCACCGGCGCGGGCGACGGCTTCTGCTCAGGCGCGGATCTGCAGAATGCCGGCCGGATTCCCAATACCGAGGGCCTGACCAAGACCAGCGTCGCGCGGCGGTCGATGGACCTGCTCAACGATGTGATGATCACGCTGCGACGAATGAATCAACCGGTCATCGGCGCGATCAATGGCGCGGCGATCGGCGGCGGATTCTGTCTCGGCGTGGCCACCGATATCCGAATCGCGGCCGAGGACGCCTACTTTCGTGCGGCGGGCATCAATAACGGCCTCACCTCAGCGGAATTGGGCATCAGCTATCTGCTGCCGCGCGCCATCGGTGCATCCCGCGCCTTCGAAATCATGCTGTCCGGGCGAGATGTCGACGCGGTCGAGGCCGAACGCATCGGTCTCGTCTCGCGCGTCGTGCCCACGGCGAAACTTCTCGACACCTGCTACGACTTGGCCGAGCGGATCATCAGTTTCAGCCGCGTCGGCACCGAGCTCACCAAACGCATGCTGTGGAGCGGGATGGAGGCCGGCGGTTTCGAATCCCATATGCAGCACGAGGGGATGTCTCAGCTCTACGTCCGTCTCACCACCGAAAATTTCGACGAGGCCATCCGGGCCCGGCGCGACCGTCGGCCACCAGTGTACGAAGACTGACCTTCACGAGCGCCGGTCTATGCCCTTGACCAGCAATGTCACCGTATCCGCCCCGGCGTGACGATCTTTCGAGATCTCCTGATACTCAGGCGAATCCGCCCATTCGCGAAACGACGGCTCGTCCGGGAACGACATCAGCACGACCTTCTCACGATCCGAATCGCCCTCGATCACCTGCGGGGATTCATCGGAAGCAAGCAGGGTGCCGGAGTAGTGGGTGAACACCTCGAGGAAGCGTGCACGGTAGCGATCATAGGCGCCACGATCGGTGAACTTCAGCTGCGCGATGACATACACGGTCATGGTGCGACTCTAAGCCGCACCTCCAGCTCCACGATCGAGGGAACCGGACAATAAAACCGTGGATCGACGGGCAGCATCGGACCTCATCAAGGTCAAGTGACACTGGCGCATGAGGCTTCTCGCGATGCCGCCATGGATTCCACCTGATCTTGATGCGGACCGGCGCGTAGGGGGTTAGCGGTGGAGGAGGGCGAGGCATTCGACGTGGTGGGTGGCGGGGAAGGCGTCGAAGGCGCGTAGGTCGGCGAGGTGGTAACCGGCCGACCGGTAGAGGCCGATGTCGCGGGCGAAAGAGGCCGGATCGCAACCGATGTGGATGATGCGCGACGGGCCGCTGCTGGTCACCGCGTTGACGACCTCCTTGCCCGCGCCCGCACGAGGTGGATCCAGGACGACCACCTCCGGGGCGGCGCTGCTGGCGTGTTCGGCCAGCCAGTGCTCGACGCGCTGGACGCGCAGGTTCAGCCAGGGCAGATCGCGCAGCGCGGCATTGCCGTCGGCAACCGCGGACCGCGTCGACTCCACCGCGAGCACCGAGCCGGTCTGACCGACCTGCTCCGCCAAGCGGGCCGCGAAAACCCCCACGCCGCTGTACAGATCCCATGCCCGCTCCCCGTGACGGAGTGCGGCCCACTCGGCGACCAGATCCGAATAGCATTGCGCCGCACCGCGATGCGCCTGCCAAAATCCGGTCGCCGACAGCTCCCACCGCCGCCCGGCCACATATTCGACCGTCCGACCGCTACCGCCCATCACCCACTCGTCCCGAGCCGCATGCGTCGCCGCCCGTCGTGCCGCTGCCCTCCGCCGAACCCCCTCGCCGCCAACCGATCCGGATTGATTCTCTCGCGAGCCCGCACCGCCGAACTCATCGCGACGAGACCGATCCCGACGCCTGCCACCCCGACTCCACTCGCCATCGTGCCCCGATTCCGCAGCACGATCGCGACCGGCGCCATCCGGATCACCCGGCAGGTCCTGACGTCCGTCGCCCTCGTCGAGACGCCGCCATTGCGACCCACCCCGACGGCCTTCGTCGCCCCGGCCCCGTGCACCCGTACTCGGTCCGGGTCCCCGCTCGGCAGTGCGATCTCTGCCCGCGCGCCGATCCGACTCCCGCCTGCCACGCCGATCCCCACCACGTGTAGAAGGCCGTTCACGCTCAGCACGTCCGGCAACCGCCGACGGCGCCAACTCGACGATGTGGCGCACCCCATCGCCGTCCACCGCGACCACCAGATCCGCGCCGGGCGTCCACATTCGGTCCGCGATACCGTCCATCGCACCCGAAACCGGTTGAGGGCAGCGCAAATCGGTGATCACCTCGGTGCTGCGGTACCCGTGCACTCCGGCTCGACCCGCGGCGTCGACGGCCAGCCGGACGCGGGTGCGCCACCCGCCGGTGGCGTCGGCCGGATATCCGGCGATCGGTTCGACGGTGATATCGCGTTCGATTCCGGCGATGCGGCGCAGTTGCTCGGCGACCACCGCTGCCTTCAGCGCCCGCTGCGCAGCGGGCGTGGCGAAGGAGAAATCGCAGCAGCCCGCGCCACCGGGACCGGAGACGGGGCAGGTGGCGGGGATGCGATCCGGGGATGGCTCCAGGATCTCGATCGCATCGGCCCGGCAGAACGAACCCCCGCGATCCTCGGTGACCCGCACTCGAACCAGTTCATCGGGCAGCCCGTGCCGCACGAAGACCACTCGGCCCTCGTGCCGGGCGACACAGAACCCGCCGTGTCCGGGAGGTCCGAGCCGGACCTCGAAGGTGTTCGAGCGCCAGTCGGTCACCCTTGGTCCTCGTATCCGCGCCGCACCGCACCCGGGGCGTACACCACACCGGCCTGCCTGGCCTTCGCCGACGACGTCAACTGCCACGGCACACTCGTCACCATGACCCCGGGCTCGAACAGCAATCTGCCTTTGAGCCGCAACGCGCTCTGGTTGTGCAGAATCTGCTCCCACCAATGTCCGACAACGTATTCGGGAATGAATACGGTCACCACATCGCGCGGCGAATCCCGCCGCACCCGCTTGACGTAATCCAGTACCGGCTTGGTGATTTCGCGATAGGGCGATTCGATCACCTTGAGCGGCACCGTGATATCGCTGCGCTCCCACTCGCGCACCAGTGCCCTGGTGTCGGCCTCGTCGACGTTCACCGTCACCGCCTCCAAGGTATCGGGGCGGGTCGCGCGCGCGTACGCCAGCGCCCGGCGCGTCGGCAGGTGCAGTTTGGATACCAAGACAATCGAATGCGACCGACTCGGCAGCACGCCGTCCCACTCTTGCTCCTCGAGTTCACGGGAGACCGAATCGTAGTGCCGTCGAATGAGTTTCATCACAACGAAGATCGACACCATGGTGCAGATCGCGATCCAGGCACCGGCGAAGAATTTGGTGATCAACACGATGACCAGCACCGTCCCGGTGGCGCTGAGCCCGATCGCGTTGATCACCCGGGACCGCTTCATCCGCGCCCGCTGCGCGGGATCGGTTTCGGTGCGCAACAACCGGGTCCAGTGCCGCAGCATGCCGGTCTGGCTGAGCACGAACGAGACGAACACTCCGACGATGTAGAGCTGGATGAGCTTGGTCACCTCGGCGCCGAACACCACGACGAATGCGACGGCGGCACCCGAGAGGAACAGGATGCCGTTGCTGAACGCCAGCCGGTCACCGCGGGTGTGCAACTGCCGCGGCAGGTAACGATCTTGCGCCAGAATCGAACCCAGCACCGGGAACCCGTTGAACGCGGTATTCGCCGCCAGCACCAGGATCAGCGCGGTCACCGTGGTGATGAAGAAGAAGCCGATCGGGAAACCGTGGAAGATGGTCTCGGCCAGCTGCGCGATCAGCGTCTTCTGGTGGTAGTCCGCGGGCGCGCCGATCAACTCGGATTCATTGTGCGCGTAGACGATTCCGATCTTCTGGGCCAGCACGATAATGCCCATCAGCAGCGCGATCGCGATACTGCCGAGCAGCAGCAGTGTGGTCGCAGCATTGCGCGACTTGGGTTTCCGGAATGCGGGCACGCCATTGCTGATCGCCTCCACACCGGTCAGCGCGGCACAGCCGGAGGAGAACGACCGCGCGATCAGGAAGGTGAACGCGAGTCCGTACAGGTGCTCCTCCTCGGCATTGAGCTGGAAGCCCGCCGATTCGGCACGCAGGTCGTCGCCGAGTACGAAAATGCGGAACAAGCCCCAGCCGAGCATCGCGAACATGCCGAAGATGAAGGCGTAGGTCGGAATCGCGAAGGCGACGCCCGATTCCCGGATGCCGCGCAGATTGATCGATGTCAGCACGACGATGGCGACCACCGCGAACAGCACCTTGTGCGTGGCGACGAATGGAATCGCGGAACCGATATTCGACGCCGCCGAGGAAATCGATACCGCGACCGTGAGCACATAGTCGACCAGCAGCGCACTGCCGACGGTGAGCCCGGCAGTGGGCCCGAGATTCGTGGTGGCGACCTCGTAGTCACCCCCGCCGGAGGGATAGGCGTGCACATTCTGCCGGTAGCTGGCGACCACCACCGCCATCACGAATGCGACTGCCAGACCCACCCAGGGCGCATAGACGTAGGCGGAGATGCCTGCCACCGACAGGACAAGGAAGATTTCCTCCGGAGCGTATGCCACCGAGGACATCGCATCGGAGGCGAACACTGGAAGAGCGATTCGCTTCGGCAGCAGGGTATGGCCCAGCGCATCGCTACGGAAAGGCCTGCCCAGCAGCACACGTTTGGCTGCCGTCGTCAACTTGGACACTGGAGCGAGCATAGATCCCCGCAGGATGCGGCGCTCCCTCGGCCGGTTCGCGTCGTATGTTTGGTTGACAGGCGGAGGGGGAAGTTGGGCCATGGAAACATCTGGCGGGTACGGTTCGATGCCGAGGTAAGCAAACCGAACGCCCTGCGGCACGAGCTCAGGGCCGGAAGAGGAAGCTTGCGTTACCACGTAGGGCCCGCGAGCGCCGCCAATTGAACACAGTTTCCAGGAACGAGGTTGCGGTGTACGTAGTGATCATGGGTTGCGGACGGGTCGGCTCTTCGCTGGCCCGCGCCCTGGTCCGGGTCGGCCATGAGGTCACCGTGATCGACCGGGACCCCAGCGCCTTCCTGCGTCTCGGCGAGGACTTTCCCGGCGAACGGGTGGTCGGCGTCGGCTTCGACCGGGATGTGCTGACCCGCGCGGGAATCGAGCGGGCCGACGCGTTCGCCGCGGTCTCCTCCGGCGACAATTCCAACATCATCTCCGCGCGGGTGGCCCGGGAAATGTTCGGCGTGCAGCGCGTGGTCGCGCGCATCTACGACGCCAAGCGCGCCGCCGTCTACGAACGCCTCGGCATTCCGACCATCGCCACCGTGCCGTGGACCACCGACCGCTTCCTCACCACGCTGATCGGCGATGGCGGCACCACCACCTGGCGCGATCCGACGGGCACCGTGGCGGTAGCCCAGTTGACACTGCATGAGGAGTGGTACGGGCGCACCGTGCGCGATCTGGAACGCAATGTGGGTGCCAGGGTCGCCTTCATCATCCGGTTCGGTCAGGGCCTGCTTCCCGAGAGCAAGACCGTGGTCCAGGCCGACGACATCGTCTATGTCGCAGCCACCTCCGGCTCCGTCGGCGAGACCGTCGCCTTGGCCGGTAAGCCCCCAGCAAGCGAGGACTGAACATGAAAGTGGCGATCGCCGGAGCCGGAGCCGTCGGCCGATCGATAGCCAAGGAGCTATTGCGCGGCGGCCACCGGGTGATGCTGCTCGAGCGCCAGCTCGACCACATCGACCCCGCCGCCATCCCTGATGCCGTCTGGGTCCATGCCGATGCGTGCGAACTCGCGCTGCTGGAGGACGCGGGTCTGCAGACCTACGAGGTGGTCATCGCCGCCACCGGCGACGATAAGACGAATCTGGTGCACAGCCTGCTCGCCAAGACCGAATTCGGCGTGCGCCGGGTGGTGGCGCGGGTCAACGATCCACGCAATGAATGGCTCTTCGACGCATCCTGGGGCGTCGACGTCGCGGTGTCGACACCGCGGCTGCTCGCCTCGCTGGTGGAAGAGGCGGTCTCGGTCGGCGATCTGGTCCGCTTGATGACGCTGCGGCAGGGTCAGGCGAATCTAGTCGAGATCACCCTGCCCAGTGATACCGCCTTGGCGGGCAAGCCCGTCCGCACGCTCACCCTGCCGCGCGACGCCGCCCTGGTGACGATTCTGCGCGGCGGCCGGGTGATCGTGCCGCAGCCCGACGACCCTTTCGAGGGCGATGACGAGCTGTTGTTCGTGACCTCCGTGGAGGCCGAGGAAGATCTGCGGGTGGCGCTGGCCACGCACGGCATCAAGCCCTGACACCCCGGCAAGGCTGATCCGGATCAGCGCCTTGCCTACTTCAGGATGCGGCCGCGAGCTTCGCGCGCAGCCTGTTCAGCGCGCGATGCTGCATCACTCGAACCACGCCGGGACTGGTGCCGATGGCCTCGGCGGTCTGCGCCGCGGTCCAGCCGAGTACGATCCGCATCACCAGTACCTCGCGGTGCGCGGGCGCCAGGATCTTCATCAACTCCCGGGTCGCCTCGCGACGTTCGGAGGCGATCGCCCACTCCTCGGGACCGGCGGAGGTCGATGCCGTATCGGGCAGCTCGGCGACCGGGTACATCGGGTGCAGCTGCGAACGCCGGAATGCGTCGGCCACCTTATTTGCCGCGATGCCGTAGACGAAGGCCAGGAACGACTTGCCCTGATCGCGGTAGCGCGGAATGGCGTTGACGGTGGCCAGCAGGATCTCCTGCACCACATCGTCGGCCGTGACGTGCAGATGTGCGGTATTGCCAAGGCGCGCACCGCAATACCGGCGCACGAGCGGATGGACCAGCCGGATGATCTCGGAGACCGCCGCACGGTCGCCCGCGGCCGCCGGAGCGATCAACTTATCCAGTTCGCCCGATACCCGACGGCTCTCCGACAGAGCCGGGTTGTGGTGGGCTTGATTCTTCGACAGTGCCGCAATGCTGTGCTCGGTAGCCAACGTCCGAGTCCTTCCTCGCCGATCGTGCTTTTTCGCTTGCACTGATCGTCTGATGAACTCGATCGCCCAACCAGGCACCCCAGGGTGGGTACTGCACCACCTCCGGCGGCGATTCGTTAACACCCCAGCGGAATTGGGGCGGGAATTCCTACGCCGTTCCGGCGGCCGTACCCCGGCTGACCGGCAGATGTCCGGCCCGGCGCACCGCCCATACGGTGACGGCCAGCGCGACGGCGGTCAGCGGCCAGCCCATGGCGATGCGCGCGAAGGCCAGCCAGCCGGTGCGATCGGTGTCGTAGAGCTGGGACTGCACCAGATAGCGGGCGCCGAACACGATCACCCAGGTGGTGGTCGCGAGATCGTAGAGGCGCACGACGCGACGGTCGGAGCGCCATTCGGTGCCGTGGCCGTTGAGCACACCCCAGATCACGCCGACCAACGGCCAGCGCACCAGCATCGACACCAGGAACACCCCGGCGTACACCAGGCTGGTGTAGATGCCGAACAGGAAGAAGCCCTTCGCCTCCCCCATCCGATAGGCGATGAACGCGCAGATGCCCACCCCGAGGAAGCCGGAGATCGCGGGCTGGATCGGGCTACGCCGCACCAGCCGCCACACCAGAATCGCGGCGGCCACGCCCAATGCCGACCAGATCGCCGCGGTGAGCCCGGCAAAGGTGTTCACGGGCACGAAAACCAGCACCGGCAGCGTGGAGTAGATCAGCCCGCTGAAGCCGCCCAACTGCTCCAGCAGGGTTTGTTCGACCTCTTCGTTTTCGGCGTCTACAGAGCGATCTACGGCATCGGACGGGCCCGCGCCGATCGGCTCACGACCTGCGGTGTGGATCTCGGCGGCGTTCTCGTTGCTCGATGGCATACGTCAGCTGTTCTCACGCAATTCGTAGTAGGGGTTGTAGATCACCTTACGACCATCCCGGTCACCTACACGACCTCGGACGAGGATCTTGCGTCCCGGTTCGATACCGGGAATGCGGCGGCGACCGATCCACACCAGACTGATGGCATCGGTGCCATCGAAGAATTCTGCCTGGACACTGGCGCCGACGGACTTCGGACATGCCTCGACACTGCGTAGTCGGCCGAGCATGGTCGCTTCGTCCCCACGCTGACAGTCCGAGGCCCGGCAGGCACCCGACGCATCGGCTGATTCGGCGAGTTCCTCGGCGTCCAACTGATCGATATCCTCGGTCAGCCTGCGGCTCAGACGGCGAAAATAACCTGAGGCGGCTGATGACATTTGACGCTCTCCTGCGTGGAGCAAGACGACGTGGGTCACACGCCATCGTGGTTGTTCCGGTGACGACCGGCTTAAGGCCGTATACCCGCCACTGTAGATGGGCAACCCTCCCCCCGCTACGCTCGGACCGGTGTTCGACTCCCCACATTTCGCGCCGGATCGCGGCGCACGGGCCCCGATCGCCGTGGCGTTGCCGGGAACCGGATCGGATGCCGATTTCGCCCGCCGCGCCTTCGGACCGGCTTGTGCGGCACGCGGAATCGAATTCATCGCTGTCGAGCCCGACCCGCGCGGAGTGGTTGCCGGATATCGGGCGGCGCTCGATGCGGCCGCTGGACGCGGCCCGGTCCTTGCCACCGGGATCTCCCTCGGCGCGGCGGTCGCGCTCGAATGGGCGGCTGAACAGCCCGGGGCAGCAATCGGCGTGGTGGCGGCGCTCCCGGCCTGGACCGGACCCGACACCGCCACCTGCCCGGCCGCACTCAGTGCCGCCGCCACTGCGGCCCAGTTGCGTGCGGACGGGCTCGACGCGGTGGTCGAACGCATGCGTGCGAGCAGTCCGCGCTGGCTCGCCGACGCGCTCACTCAGTCCTGGCATTCGCAATGGCCACGGCTGCCAGAGGCACTGCAGGAGGCCGCGGACTACAAATGGCCCGACGCGGAACGACTCGGCACAGTCGAGGTGCCCGTCGCCATCGTCACCGCCGTCGACGATCCGGTGCACCCGGTGGCGGTCGCCGAGGAATGGGCCGACCTGATCCCGCGCGCCGAGTTGATCCGAATCACCCTCGATGAACTGGGCGCGAATCCCGCGATTCTCGGATACACGGGACTCGCGGCGGTCTAGTTCAGTCCGAGCTGCTGCATGGCCGAGCCGTCCGCGCCGCGGCGCGGCTCATTCGGCATGCGCGGCGGGACCAGCGGCTGGGCTGTGGGCTGGACCGCGGCCTGCTGGGCGGCCATCGCCTGCTGCTGGGCCTCCACCTG
Source organism: Nocardia sp. NPDC050630 (assembly GCF_044457245.1). Classification (NCBI taxonomy): domain Bacteria; kingdom Bacillati; phylum Actinomycetota; class Actinomycetes; order Mycobacteriales; family Nocardiaceae; genus Nocardia; species Nocardia sp. NPDC050630. The sequence continues at coordinate 567,673 of NZ_JBITGN010000001.1, read as the reverse complement.
CGCCTGATGCGCGGCGGCCAGCTGCTCGGCCAGCTCCGGCGGCAGCACGACGGCCAGCGGCTCGCGCACCGGCATCGGATCGTCACCGCGCCGAATCACGGTCTCGCTCAAGATCGCTCGCGCGGCCCGCACCAGCGGCGCACTCTCATCGGCGGCGCCCTGCGGACCCGCGGCCACCAGGCGCACCATCCACCGCGGACCGTCCACCCCGATGAAACGCAGGTCCGCGCCTTCGGTGATGGCGAGTAGTTCCCGGCCCCACGGTCCGGTCTCCACCGCGACCCTGGCACCGTCCTTGCGTAGCGATTCGGCGAGATCGGCTGCCACCGAACGCCATTGGCCCGCCGACTTGGGCGCGGCATAGGCCGCGACGGTGATCCGACCGTGTTCGGTCGCCATGTGCACCGCCTGCGGCGTGCCGTCCGGGGTCATCTCGACCTGTAGTTGGCCGCCCGGCGGTACCGGCAGGATCACCGAACCCAGATCGAGGCGCTGACCGGAGACATTGTCCAGCAGCTCGGCCACTTCGTCGTAGTCGTAGGGGCCGGATTTGGGCATTTCCACGACGTCGTCATCGGCGTAGTCGGCGGCGTCGTACTCGGATTCGTCGTATTCGGGTTCGTCGTCGTAGTGCCGTACGAGGTACTCAGCCGGGACGATCGGATTCTCGTCGGTGATCGGATCGATGATGGGGTTCTCGTCGGTGATCGGCTCATCGTCGTAATCCGTATCGCCGTAGGTGGCGTACTCGCCGTACTCATCGGCGTACTCGTCGTCGTAGCGCTCCTCGACGTATTCCTCACGTCCGCCGGACTTGCGTCTCTTTCCGAACATTCCCGTCATGCCTCCTTGCCGAGAGTGCCCGCCTCGTCGGCCGAGGCGGCCAGACTCGCATGGCCACCGCTCGACCCGTAACCGCCCGCACCCCGCGTGGTGTCGTCGAGTGCCTCGACCTCCACGAAATCGACCAGTTCCACCCGCTGCACCAGCAGCTGCGCGATCCGATCACCGCGACGCAGTTCAATCGGGGTGCGCGGATCGTGATTGATCAGGCACACCTTGATTTCGCCCCGATAGCCCGCATCCACGGTGCCCGGCGTATTCACCACCGACAGACCGGTTTTCGCGGCGAGTCCAGACCTGGGATGGATCAGGCCGACCGTGCCGACCGGCAGTGCGACCGCGACACCGGTGCCGACCAACACGCGCTCCCCCGGTTCGATGATGACGTCCTCCGTAGTGCACAGGTCCACGCCCGCGTCTCCTTGGTGGGCACGCGTTGGCACGGGAATGCCGGGATCAAGCCGCAGCAAAGGTATGGATGAAAGGGCGCTCATGACTGCGCCTCGCTGTCGCTCGGCTCCATCATGACCGCCCAGGCGGCTGTGTTGATTAATCGCTCGCTGCGCTCGCTCACATTGCCCGAGCCTACGCGTACGCTCCCGACCTCAGTGAATTAGTGTTGAGTCGTGTCGGACCAGCCCAACCCAGTGACTATGGACGAACAACAGCGAAGCTTCGAACCCTATCGCGAGCGCCTATGGGTGCCGCTGTGGTGGTGGCCCATCGCGTTCGCCATCGCCGGGTTGCTGGCCGCCGAAATCCATATGGGCGCACCAGGTCTGCGCGCCTGGTTGCCCTACGCGTTGCTGTTTCCGGTGCCGGTGTGGGTGCTGTTGTGGCTGAGCCGTCATCGGGTGGAAGTCGCCCAAGACGGCTCCGGTATCCGCGAACTCCGCGCCGATCGCGCGCATCTGCCGGTGAACTTCGTGGCCCGATCGGCCACGGTGGCCCCCACCGCGAAGAGCGCGGCGCTGGGCCGCCAGCTCGACCCCGCCGCCTATGTCCAACACCGGCCATGGGTGGGGCCGATGGTGCTACTTGTACTCGATGACCCGGACGATCCGACGCCGTACTGGCTGATCAGTACGCGCCGGCCGGACCGGGTCTTGGCCGCGCTTGGCATACCTGGCTGAGGCCGGGCGTGCCGAGCGCGGGCTGACCGTTGATCTCGGCTCGAGATCAGATCTCGCGCCGCAGATCAGGCTGCGCAGTCCATGCAGATCAGCTGACCGCCACTTTCACTGGCCAGCCTGCTCCGGTGATGGACCAGGAAACAGCTGGAACAGGTGAACTCGTCGGCCTGCTTCGGGATCACCCGAACTGTCAGGACTTCCTCGGACAAGTCCGCGCCGGGAAGCTCGAACGACTCCGCGGTATCGGATTCGTCGATATCCACGACGGCGGACTGTGCCTCGTTGCGACGAGCCTTCAGCTCCTCCAGCGAATCTTCCGACACCTCGTCGGATTCAGTGCGCCTCGGTGCGTCATAGTCGGTTGCCATGTCGTCTTCCCCTCGTCCTTACTCCGTATATCCCGGACCGGGCCACTCACACCGATTCCTTGGAATCGGAATGACCAGCACCGCCCCGCCGGTGGTGCACGTCACACGTACACCGGTCCCCTATCAGGGCGGATCATGCGGACCCACCTTTGATAGCGCTCGGTAAACGCAGGACATGCCCTTCTTGTTCCCGCGACCGACCACCGATTCGGGCTGCGGTGTTTCGATCTGGGCCGCCAGACAATAGCGGACCCCAGAGCAAAAGTCGCAATCAAAACACAGACGATTCGAAACTGAGCGGTAATCGACACCAACCGTGAACTCGCCGAGACCTTACGCACGTATTTACCCACCCTGTATTTCCCTGCCCCGGCCGACTCCGTCGGCCTGCCATCCCCCAGTCGGGAAACGTTTTCGTAGAGTGTGCACGTGGTTTCACTCATCACCGAAGGCAGCGCAACGGATCGAACGGGTCAACCCTTCGTCCGGCGACGCAACCAGCCATGGTTGATCCTGGTCGGCGTCCTACTCCTGATCTGCACCGTGGTGTGGATCAAGGCCCTGACCACCGAGGACAGCAGCGGAACCGCGATGGCGTGCAATTCGCCGAGCCCGGCCACCGACGCGAAATCGCCCCAACCGGCCCCGTTGGGTCAGCGGGTCGGCCAATCGCGACTGACCGACGTCGAACCAGCGGCGCTGGCCTCGTCCAAGGTCCGCGTGCTGAACGCGAACAACAAGAGCGGTCAGGCCTCGCACATCGCCTCGGCGCTCGGTGATCTCGGCTTTGCCAGTGCGCCCGGGCAGCAATTCGGTAACGATCCGGTCTATGTCAACGGTGACCTGACCTGTACCGGCCAGATCCGCTTCGGCGTGAACGGCCGACCGGCCGCCGCCTCGGTTCAGCTGGTCGCGCCGTGCGCAGAACTGATCGAGGATCAGCGCAACGACGACACCGTGGACCTGGTGCTCGGTGCGGTATTCGGCGAATCGCTGCGGCCGAGCCCCGACGCCGAGGAAGTGCTGAAATCGCTGAAGAATCCGGCGCCTGGCGGATCCCCTTCCATCGATCCCAAACTGTTGTCAGCGGCGCGTACGGCGCGCTGCTGACCTCTCCTGAACCGACCTTCATCGCCCCGGTGTGCCGCTTCGGCAGACCGGGGCGATCCGTTATTTCAGGCGTCCGGGATCGCGGTGGTCGCGCCGACGCGTTCGAGCAGTTCGGTCAATTCGTTCGCGACGCCCGGTGCGGCGGCGAGGACCAATTCACCTGCCGCACCGGGGCTGGTCGCCGCGGGCAAGCGCAGTTGTGCACCCGCCTCGGCGGCGATCAACGCGCCCGCGGCCCAGTCCCAGGCGTTGAGTCCGTGCTCGTAGTACGCGTCGATGCGGCCCTCGGCGACGAAACACAAATCCAGTGCCGCCGCGCCGAGACGACGGATATCGCGGATTTCCGGCAGGATCCGCGCGATCAATTCCGCCTGCCTGGCCCTGCGGTGCTTGCCGTAGGCGAACCCGGTGGACACCAACGCCATGGCCGCTGATCGCACCGGTGTACAGCGCAAATGCTCCACCGTGCCGTCACCGGTCACCTTCGTGGCTCCCATCCGGACCGCGGCGCTGTAGGTCGCCGCTCGCGCGACATCGACCACGGCACCGGCGATGGGGTGTCCGTCGCGTACCGCGGCCACCGAAATCGCGTAGCCCGGAATGCCGTACAGGAAGTTCACGGTGCCGTCGATCGGATCGACCACCCAGTGCACGGTGTCCTCGTCACCGCCGGCCAGACTGCCGCCGCCCTCTTCACCGAGGATCGGATCGCCGGGGCGCGCTTCGCCGAGCAGGCGCCGAATCAGCTCCTCGGTCTCGGTATCGACGATGGTCACCGGATCGGTGGGGTGGCCCTTGGTCTGCACGGCCCCGTCGCGCGCGCCCTCCGGACCGAATACTTCGGGACGGCGCGAGCGCACATGCGCGGCCGCGGTTTCGGCGAGTTGGACCGCGATCCGACGCAATTCGGCAACGTCCTCGGATGGCGTCGCGGTCGGTCGGGTGGTAACTGACGCTCTGGTCTCCGGCATGCCCCCATGCCATCACAGATCCTCGGCGAACGGGAACCGATGCCCGCGCATTACTCTTGTCGTGCACGACACAACGCCGTCGTCGGGCACATCACCGCATGCTCCGCGACCAGCCGGTGGTGCGTTCCTGCGCGGCGGCGCGTTCATCACATCGGCCAGCACAGGGAACGAGGGAACGTCATGTCCGCTCGGGGGCACGCATTCGGTATCGATATCGGTGGCAGCGGCGTCAAGGGCGCCGCGGTGGATCTGACCACCGGAGCATTGGTCCATGAGCGGATAAAGATTCTGACACCGCATCCCTCGACACCGCAGGCGGTCGCCGACGCGGTCGCCAAACTGGTCGCCCAGGCCGATTGGGACGGCCCGGTCGGCATTACGCTGCCCTCTGTCGTGTTGGAGGGCGTCGCGCAGACTGCCGCCAACATCGACAAAGCGTGGATCGGCACCGACGCGCGGGCGCTGTTCTCCTCCGCGCTCGACGGTCGTGCCGTCACCGTGCTCAACGATGCCGACGCGGCCGGTCTGGCCGAAGATCACTACGGGGCGGCAAAAGATTTCGACGGTCTGGTGCTGCTACTGACCTTCGGCACCGGCATCGGCTCTGCGCTGCTTTTCCACGGCACGCTGGTGCCCAACACCGAACTCGGCCATCTGGAGATCGGCGGGATGGAGACCGAACACCGCGCCGCCGCCTCGATCAAGGATCGCGACGGCCTGACCTACGAGCAGTGGGCCGCGCAGGTCAGCATTGTGCTCAGTGGGCTGGAGAATTTGTTCTGGCCGAAGGTCTTCGTCGCAGGTGGGGGCATCAGTCGAGATGCCGAGCAATGGATTCCGTTGCTCACCAACCGAACTCCGGTGATTCCCGCGCGACTGGAGAACACCGCGGGCATCGTCGGCGCGGCCATGGCGATCGATGCTGGCATCGCACCGTAGACGCGCGGAGGGTGTGGCATTAGCCGTTGCTGGGATCGTGCCGTAGGTACCCTGGTTCGATCGTTACAATGGAACGTACTCCGGCCGCGAGCCGGAAACCCGAGACCCGGCGCTCAGCCGGTGAAACCCGACAGACCGCTCCGCCGGAACACCACTCTGGCGTGACGCCGCACGAGACCGTCACGAAAGGGCGTACGTGGTAGCCACGACCCGTCAGACCGCCGAATCGGCCGATGCCGACTCCGCAGATGTAACCGAAGCACGGCCGGTCCGCAAGGCTGCCGCGAAGAAGGCTCCGGCCAAGAAGGCCGCCGCCAAGAAGGCTCCGGCCAAGAAGGCCGCCGCGAAGGCGACCAAGGGCCCGGCCAAGAAGGCCGGACCGAAGAAGGCCGGTCCCGAGGGCGAACCCGGCGGCGAAGAGAACCTCGAGACCGAGGATCTGGATCTGGAGGATCTCGGCGATCTCGAGGTGTCCGAGGACGACCTCGCCGACGAGGCCGAGGAACTGGTCGAGGAGGTCGCCGAGGAGACCGAGGCCGACGAACCGTCCGCTGCGGATAAGGCCTCCGGCGACTTCGTCTGGGACGAGGAGGAATCCGAGGCCCTGCGCCAGGCTCGCAAGGATGCCGAGCTCACCGCATCGGCCGACTCGGTGCGCGCCTACCTCAAGCAGATCGGCAAGGTCGCACTGCTCAACGCCGAAGAGGAGGTCGAACTCGCCAAGCGGATCGAGGCCGGTCTCTATGCGGCGGAGAAGGTGCGCGAATTCGCCGAGCAGGGTGAGAAGCTGCCGGTCGCGATGCGCCGCGACTACACCTGGATCGTGCGCGATGGCAACCGCGCCAAGAACCATCTGCTCGAAGCCAACCTGCGTCTGGTGGTCTCGCTGGCCAAGCGCTACACCGGTCGCGGTATGGCATTCCTGGACCTGATCCAGGAGGGCAACCTCGGTCTGATCCGCGCGGTGGAGAAGTTCGACTACACCAAGGGCTACAAATTCTCCACGTACGCCACCTGGTGGATCCGGCAGGCCATCACCCGCGCCATGGCCGATCAGGCCCGCACCATCCGCATCCCGGTGCATATGGTCGAGGTCATCAACAAGCTCGGCCGCATCCAGCGCGAGCTGCTCCAGGATCTGGGCCGCGAGCCCACCCCGGAGGAGCTGGCCAAGGAAATGGACATCACGCCGGAGAAGGTCCTCGAGATCCAGCAGTACGCACGTGAGCCCATCTCGCTGGACCAGACCATCGGCGATGAGGGCGACAGCCAGCTCGGCGACTTCATCGAGGACTCCGAGGCCGTCGTCGCGGTGGACGCGGTGAGCTTCACGCTGCTGCAGGATCAGCTGCAGTCGGTCCTGGAGACGCTGTCCGAGCGCGAGGCGGGAGTGGTCCGGCTGCGCTTCGGCCTGACCGACGGCCAGCCGCGCACCCTCGACGAGATCGGCCAGGTGTACGGGGTCACCCGTGAGCGCATCCGGCAGATCGAGTCGAAGACCATGAGCAAGCTGCGCCACCCGAGCCGCTCACAGGTCCTGCGCGACTACCTCGACTAGTTCGTTCTGCTCGATTTTCGCCAAGCGCCCGCGCCCAACAGCGCGGGCGCTTTGCTTTTCACACCCCGGTCTCCTTGTCATTGCATCGACCGGCAACTCTGCCCGCATTCGACCCGCCTGCGACCCGGCTACCGCCGAATCAGACTGTGCCTATTGCGGTTTTCCACAGTGTTGAGCCGAACTGCTTCTGCCACAGAATCTTTCGGCGTTCTGAGGGGCAATCGACCAGCCATGTGGCGGCAACCGAGACAGCGTCCGTTCCGTTAACCAATTCGGGTTTCAATCAAACCTAAAAGTGACTGAAACCACTTCTGCGAAACCAAATTTCGGCCCCGCCGGCTCGATCGCTGTCGTATCGTCTGACCCTCTGTTGTTTCAATCGCCGATGTTTTTCTTCGGCAGCGGGGGCGTGCGTGCTCGATATCTACCATTTCAGTTACGGTCTGCTGACCCCACTGCTGGCCTACACCATGTCGGTGACCGGATGCCTGCTCGGCTTGCAGTGCGCCGCGCGCGGCCGCACCGGTAAGGATCGAGTCGGCTGGCTACTCGGCGCCGCGGTCGCGATCGGCGGCACCGGTATCTGGGTCATGCATTTCATTGCCATGCTGGGCTTTTCGATCCGCGGCTCGGACATACGGTTCGACATTCCACTCACTCTGCTCAGCGCGATCACCGCGATCGCCGTGGTCGGAATCGGGCTTTTCATCGTCGTCAAACCCGAACCCTCACTGCTCGGCCTGCTCAGCGGTGGCACGATCACTGGGCTCGGCGTCGGGGCCATGCATTACATGGGCATGTACGCGCTGAAGTCGAATGCGATGATCACCTATGACGCGCGCCGCGTCGGGCTATCACTGGTCATCGCGGTGGTCGCGGCCACGGTTGCGCTGTGGTTCACGTTGCGGGTCAAGGGATTTGTGGCGACCGTCGGTGCCGGACTGATCATGGGCGTGGCGGTCTGCGGGATGCACTACACCGGAATGTCGGCGATGCACGCGCACACCGGAGATGCCCATGTCCCCGAAGGGGCCGGTGCCATGGATCTGATCGCACCACTGATCGTGGTGGCCAGCGTGGTGACCATGCTCCTGCTCATCAGCGTCAGCCTGACCGAGATCGACCGAAGTATCGAACTGCCGCCGCTGCGCATCGCATCACGCGCCAAACTCGATCCGCTACCGCCGCTGCCACCCGTGCAGTCGGAGATGATGCCGTCCGCGACGGCGTACTGGCCCACCCGGACCGAGGTGCCCGCGTCCCTGAGTTCAGCGAAATCGCCCGCGCGACAAGCTGATTGAGTGATGTTTACTCAGTCCCTTGTCGGCCAGTAGCGCGCCGGTCGCGGTCCGCGCGCACCGTCGTAGGCCGGATCCTCGACATCAGTGATGCCGATATGCAGTAGCAGCATCATGGTCACCATGCCGACGCCGACCGTCAGCGGAGTAAGCAGTTGGGTCGCGCCAGCGCCAGCGGGCGGATGCATATGGTGGCCGTTCTGCACATGCATCGCGAACATGCCGGTGTAGTGCATGCCGCAGACCGCCACGCCCATCACCAGCGCAGCACCGATGGTGGCCAGGGTGCCGCGGACATGTAGCGCGAACCACAGTGCCGCCGTCGCGGCGATCACCGCGATCACCATGGACACCAACACGATTCGTCCGTCGTATTCGATGATCGCATCGGATCTCATCGCGTACATGCCGGAATAGTGCATGGCGCCGACGCCTACACCGGTGATCGCACCGCCGATGTACAGCGCCACCGGCTCCAAGCCCGGCATCTGCGCGACCCGTAAGCCGATCCACACCACCACCATCGCGATCACCGCGCTGAGCAGGGTGATCGGCACGTCGTAGCGGATCGAGGCACCGTGGATCGAAAAGCCCAGCATGGCAATGAAATGCATGACCCAGATACCGGTGCCGCCGATGGCGACCGCGGCGGCGACGAGCCATCCGGCGTGGCCGCTACCGGCCCGCGCTCGCACCACGCACCGCAGCCCTAGCAATGATCCGGTGAATGACATCAGATAGGCCACAACCGGCGTGAGCAACCCGTGGCTGAAGTGGTTGATTTCCAGCACGCGAACTCCCTCGTTGGGCAGACCTCGGCCATTATCGCGACAGCACGAGCCCGCCCGCTTGTACAAACCAGCAGGTAGGCGATTTACAGTACTACCGTCCGCTAAATTTGTCATGGGACGAATCCAGTCAGTAAGACGGCGCCAGCTAGCCGGCGGTGAACCACGTGGCCCATACATACCGAACGGTTCCCCGCCCCCGAATCTTGTAGATTGCCGCTTCCGGCAATCGATCAGCACCGATATTGCTGGGACACAATGCATCTCGCGAATGTGACTGTCCACGGCGGGCGTTCGCACATCTGCAAGAACATCGCAGCATTTCGGTACACATGCCGAGTCACATTGCGGCCCAGGACCGCCGAGCCGGATCAGCCTCCGTCGCCAACCGGACTTGACCAGCGTCGTGTGCTCAGCACCCGTCGGCAGTATTCGCGTGCGAACCAGCAGAGGCTGCCGAAGGTGGTGGACATCAGGGGCGTGCCTTTGGCGATTCGTCGGCCGGCGTCACCGAGCACGATGTATTCGCGGTCGGAATCGTCATACCCGGCATAGAAGGCCGATCGCATGGCCGAACGAGCGGGCGTCGTCGGATTGGACGGGCAGCGTCTCGCCGGTTGCTGATCGCGCGGCAGCGCGAGGCCAGTGCGACCGCTCACGCGCGCAGCGGCGAGGACAACGGTCCAACAGTCACGCCCTTGGTCGGCGGACCGACTCTGCGGAGCCGGACATGAATCGCCAACAGATCCGAAAAGACCAGCTCAGGTGAGCCAGGACACAGACCGGGCGGGTCTGCGGGCAGAAGTGCCTCGGAACCGGCAGACTTGTGCATGTGGTTGCCCCCACTTTGCGCCGAATCCACTCCCCCTGGACGCAGACCGTCGACCTCGGGGACGAGTTGCGCGCGATCTGGTCCTGGGCGCGACGGCCCCGGTTGCTGCGCCGACTGCTGCCGGAACTGCGCCAGCACCTGTCCGGCGCACCGGCCAGCACGGCTTATGCGTTCACCTTGTTCGTCACGTGGTGGACGCTGCGCGGGGTCGGCGATTCGGTGGAACGCAGGCTCATCTTCTCGGCCTCCACCAATCTCTACAACATGCAGCACAACCCGATCCAGGTGCTGGTGGCATCGGCGTTCTGGACCCAGGGCCAATTTCCGTGGATCACCATCGCCGAGATCCTGGTGATAATGGGCTTCGCCGAGCGCTGGCTCGGCACCAGCCGCTGGATTCTGCTGTTCGCGAGCGGCCATATCGGCGCGACACTGCTCACTGTCACCGCGATCGACCATGCCATCGACCATCACGTCATTCCGGTGCGCGTGCAGTACGCGGCGGATGTCGGCACCAGCTACGGATTCACCGCGGTGCTGGCGGCCATGGCCTTCCATTTCCGTGGTGCGGTCCGCGCGCTGTGGGCGGGTGTCATCGTCGTTTTCCTCGGCTCGGCGCTCATGATCGGACCCACCTTCACCGACTACGGGCATATGTGCGCGGCGCTGATCGGTTTGGCGATCGGATTCGTCGCATCGACCTTCTGGCGACGGATCGAACGCCTGCGCGCCGAACGTGAGACTTCCGCCGCGCCGATACCGGCGACAGCGACGAATCCGCTTACGGCCGCTCGAATTCCTGCGGCCAGTGGCGATTCCGGTTCGAGGTCCGTTGCGGCGCAGCCATTATCCGGTGCTGACAGCGGGGCTGAAGCGGCGCTGCACCACGCCGATGACCGGTTCGACGACGCGGGCCGCGATCGGGCCGAGCACCGCCATCAGTAGCACGTAGGCCGAGGCCAGTCCGGCGATTTGGCCGTCAACCCCACCCATACTCACCGCCAGACCGGCGATGACGATGGAGAATTCACCATGCGCGACCAGCGCCGTACCCGCGCGGGCGCGGCCCATGCGGCGGATGCCCTGTCGACTCGCCGCCCACCAGCCGGTCGCGATCTTGGTCACCACGGTGATCACCGCGAGCAGGATCGCCCAACCGAGCACGGGCGGAATAGCACCGGGATCGGTGCTGAGTCCGAAGGCCACGAAGAAGATCGCCGCGAACAGGTCCCGGATGGGTTCCAATAATTTCGTCGCTTCGTGGGCGGTCGAACCGGAGATCGCAATGCCGAGCAGGAATGCGCCGACCGCCGCCGAAACATTCAGCGCCGACGCCAATCCGGCGACCAGCAGTGCGGCGCCCAGCAGCTTCAACAGGAACACCTCGCGATCGGCGCTGTCCACGATCGCCGAGACGTACCGGCCATACCGCAGCGCGACGACCAGCACGACGGTCACAGTGGCCAGCGCAAGACCGAGCACGGTCAGCCCGCTCAGCAGGCTCGTACCGGCCAGGACCGCGGTGAGGATCGGCAGATACATCGCCATCGCGAGATCCTCGAAGACCAGAATCGACAGGATAACCGGGGTTTCCCGGTTACCAAGGCGGCCGAGGTCGTTGAGCACCTTGGCGACGATGCCCGAGGACGAGATGTAGGTGACTCCGGCCATGGTGATGGCTCCGGTCATCCCCCAGCCGAGTACCAGGGCGACCACCACGCCAGGTGTCGCGTTCGCGACGAGATCGACCAGACCTGCCGCCCAGGAACGACGCAATCCGGTCACCAACTCGGCGGCAGTGTACTCGAGGCCGAGCAAAAGCAATAGCAGCACCACGCCGATTTCGCCTGCGATATGGCCGAATTCGTTCGCGGCGCCCAGTTGGATGAATCCACCCTGGCCGAAAGCCAGCCCACCGAGCAGGTATAGCGGAATCGGAGACATGCCGAATCGTGCCGCCACTCTCCCGAGCATTCCTAGGGCGAATAACACCGCCCCGAGCTCGATGAGGGCGAGCGCGGTTGCGTTCACGCTCTCACCCGTGCGTCAGGATCTTCGCGGCCGCCTCCAGACCGTCGGGAGTACCGACGACCACGAGTATGTCATCGGCGGTGAAGGTGAAATCCGGTCCCGGCGAGGGATGCAGCTGCCCGGCGCGCATCACCGCGACGATGGAAGCCTTGGTGCGTGTGCGCATTCCGGTCTCGCCGAGGGTGCGGCCCTCGTACGGCGAATCCTCGCCTATGGGTAGCTGGCGGGTGGTGATCCCGGGTAGGTCGCGGTGATCCTCCCGTAGCTTCGCCACCAGCTGCGGCGAGCCGAGTAGGTTCGCGAGCACCGAGGCCTCGTCCTGAGTCAGCGGCACTTGTGCGGCGCAGGAGTCCGGGTCATCGGGTTTGGAGACGATCAGATCGATGCCACCGTCGCGGTGGTCGACCACACCGATCCAGCGACCCGATCGCAGCTGGAAGTCTTTGCGTACCCCGATCCCGGGGAGGGCGGTGACATCGACGTTCACACCTCCACCCTAACCGGCAAAAAGGACTGATCGCCCGAGCTGGTCCGATCTGGTCGATCGTCTGATCGACCGGGACTCATTCCTTCGGCGGACCCGGGGACGCGCGGGCATGTGCTGTGATGGGGCGATGCGACGGCACTGGGATGCTTTGTCGGCGACCGCGCAGGACGCGCTGGTCGCCGCCTTCGCGCTCGTACTCGGTGCCGCGCTCTATCTCACCGGACTGTTCGAGATGGCCAGTGACCTGAGCCGGCACCCGTCACTTGCGGTGCGGTTCGCGGTGCTCGCGCTGGTCTGCGTGGCGACCTTCCTGCGGCGGCGCATGCCGATGTCGGCGCTCGGTATCGGGCTGATCCCCTTCGCCATCGATTTCGCACTCGGCCCGACGGTGCCGGTCTGGCTTATCTATTCGGATCTGATCTATGCGGGCGTGCTGTATGCCTCGCCCGCGCGTTCACGCTTGCTGGTCACGGTGTCGGGAGTGGTCTCGGCGGTACTGACCGTGCTGGCGCTGCTGCTCGGCGACTGGCGGGTCGCGGTGATCACTATCGCCGCGCTGTTCGCCTTCGTCGCGACCCCGCTATGGTGGGCCCTGTCGGTGCGCGGGCACAAGGAAATCGCCGAGGCCGAACGCAAACGCGCACAGGCGATGACATTGGTCGCCGAATTGGATCGGCGCGCCGCCATCGCCGATGAACGCAAGACGATGGCGCGCGATCTGCACGATGTGATCGCGGGACATCTGTCGGCCATCGCGATCCAGTCCGAAGCGGCGCTCGGCGTGCTGGCCCTGCAGGACAGCGATCCCACTGTCGCCGGGATCATGTCGTCGATCCGGTCCAATAGTGTCAGCGCGCTGCAGGAGATGCGCACCATGATCGGTCTGCTGCGCCGCGACGACGGCGCGGAGGACGATGCGTCCGCACCGCGCAAACTGGCCCAGTTGCCGATCCTCGTCGATGCGGCCCGCGCCGCCGGAATCACCGTGCACGTGCGGAATTCGCTGAACGGCACGGCCCTGCCGAGCGCGGTCGACCAGGCCGCCTACCGAATCGTCCAAGAGGCATTGACGAATGCCATGAAACACGCGCCGGGACAGGAGGTCGATATCGACGTACACACCGAGGCAACGGATTTGGCCCTCGCGGTGCGCAATCCCATACTTGTGCGCGATCGACCGACCGCCGACGCGCGCCACAGCGGCCTGATGAATATGCGGGAACGGGCCGTGGCGCTCGGCGGCACCTTCACCGCTGGTCCCGGCGCCGACGGTTGGGAAGTCCTTGCACGGCTTCCGATCTCGATGACGGAGGTGCGATGATCCGGGTACTGATCGCCGACGACCACGGCGCGATCCGGGCCGGACTGCGGATGATCCTGGAGACCGCCGATGGCATCGAGGTGGTCGGCGAGGCGGCCGACGGCGATATCGCGGTGGCACAGGCCAGGGCGCTGCGCCCGGATGTGGTGCTGATGGATGTCCGTATGCCGGGCGTCGACGGTATCACCGCCACTGGCCGCATCACCGATGACGGCCTGGCCAGGGTGCTCATTCTGACGACCTTCGATCTGGACGAGTACGTCTTCCGAACGCTGCGCGCGGGTGCGTCCGGCTTCGTGCTGAAATCCGCGTCGGGACAAGCACTTGTCGATGCGGTGCGCGCGGTGGCTGCGGGTGACGGCGTGCTCGCCCCCGAGGTGACCGCCGCGGTGATCAATGCGTTCGCCTCGACCGATGGCGAATCGAGTCAGCCCGCGCCGGATGGTCTGGACGAGCTGACAGAACGCGAACGTGAAGTGCTCGACTGCCTCGGCGACGGTCTTTCCAATGCGCAGATCGCTGCGCGGCTGTTCATCGGTGAGACAACAGTCAAAACACATGTCTCGCGCGTACTCACCAAACTCGGTGTGCGGTCTCGCGTTCAGGCCGCCATCGTGGCGCGCGAGGCCAGAGACCGGTAGGTCAGGACTCCGGAAAGTTCGGGTCGAGCGCGGCGAAGGTGCCGTCCGGACCGGGCTGGTACTCGACCACCGCCGTGACCGCGCCGACGGGCAGCGGACCATACAGATGGGGGAACAGCATCGATTCAGGATCGGTGGGCACGCCCGGTTCCCATTTCACCGGCGCGCCGACGCGGGCTGGATCGATGCGCAGCAGCACCATATCCCGCCGTCCGGCGAACAGTCGGTTGGCAGGCAGATGCGCCTGCTGTGGCGTGGAGAGATGGATGAATCCGATCTCGGCGAACGATTCCGGACGGTACTCACCGGTTTGCCGGGCGGTCAGCCATTCGGCGAGAGTGCAAATGTGAACGAGCGTGTGAGTGTCATGGATCACGGGTAATCTCCCGGTAGACAACTGGATAGGCCTGTTCGTGATCGTGGTCGAGTGGAGTTCGATACCTGACCAGTGATGTTCGCCAGTAGCGAAATCCCAGGTGGTGTTATCGAAAACACACAGAATCACTTCCGGGAACAAAGCCCCCGTCCCGAACGTCTGACAGAGTAGTCATACCCCTGCTGGGAAGTAGCGGTAGCGAGCCCGCGGAGTGACCACGGGCCCCACACCAGGTGAACGGACTGTAGTGCCGGGAGCCAGGACGGAGGAGTCATGCCAGGAACCCTGACAAGCACCCCACTGACCGCGGTCGATCGTTGCGACCGCTGCGGTGCTGCCGCACGAGTTCGTGCCGTATTGCCCGCAGGTGGCGAGTTGCTCTTCTGCCAGCACCACGCGAATGAACACATGGATCGCTTGCGTGAGCTCGAAGCCGTGATCGATACGGAATCGGCTCCCGCGCTCTGACCTATCCTCGCGTCCCGACACAACAGCATCGAAAAACAGAACAGCGCTGATAGATGACAGCGGGCGACCTACAGGTCGCCCGCTGTCGGCATGTCCGATCCCGCTATCCCGGATAGGATGCCGTCGAGCAGCTTCCCGAGACCGAAGGCGAAGTCGCCCTCCGGGTCCGACGGCGCTTGATAGCGTTCGCCTACCGCCGCACCGACCCGCGAGGCTATCGGGAACTCCTCGGCCGACATGACATCGTTGAGCAGCGGGCCGTGCTGCTCCCACCACTGCGCATCGGTCACCTCCGCGGTACCGCGAATTCCGGCGATCGCCATCCGCGCATTTCCGGTCGCGAATTCCGACAGCACCGCGATCACCCGATCCATAGCCAGATCGGATAAGCCGATCCCCTCGATCGCGCCCAGCTGTCGTTCATAGCGGCGCATCCGGCCCGGACCGAGCACCAGCCGCCACGGTGGCACCTCGAGCAGCCACGGATGCGCCATCAATTCCGCACGGACCTGTTCAGCGATCGCGGACATACGGTCACGGACCGGGATATCGGTCGGGATGGGCACGTCCGCTAGAGCAACCGTGTCGACCATCAACACGGTCAAAGCCTCTTTGCTCGGCACATAGGTATAGAGGCTCATCGGGCGCAGGCCGAGTTCGGCGGCAACCGCGCGGATCGACACCTTCTCGTACCCCTCCCGATCGGCGAGGTCGATCGCGGCGGCGATCACCGCGTCGACGCTCACCGTCTGCTTCGGGCCGCGCGTGCCCGGTCGCGGTGGCACAGCATGCCGCCAGAGCAGGCTCATCAGCTGTTTCGCCTGGTCGGTCACGTGGCCCTCTCGGAATTAATTCAGTACGGGGTACGTTGTTATAATACTCCGTACATAATACGACGATCTAGGGGACCGCTCTGCCCAGCACACAGGCCACCTACCTACCCGACCGCCACATGTTCGCGCTGTGGACTTGGACCGGCTCCACGCCCGGCCGCGCGCCCGACGGCGATTGGGAAACGCTCCCTTTAGCGGTGCCCACGGGAACTCAGGGCACGATCGCCGTCACCGATGTCGAGTGCGCACTCGTTGATCCCGACGAACTGTTGAAGCTGGACCTCGATGACGCGGGCCCGTCCGTACATGCTTGGCGCGCAGTGCTGCTGGGCGGACTCGAACCATGCGATGCGCAGACGCATTCGGGGGTGGCCACTCGGACCCAGCACTCCCCGGTACTCACCACATCTCGTCGTGAAGCCCCGGCACAATTCGACTGCGAGGCCGCGTCTGATCCGGTAGGCGGCATATCGCGGTCGGCGTCAGTGGGTCGTCCGGACGATTCGGTGCCGCTGCCCATCGCGGCGCACGCTGTCCCTGACGCCGCCGGGACCTCGATCGTGTCCGCCGAACGCGCGGCCCGGGTGTTGCGTGAAACGCGGTCCGTGGGTGCGGAATTGCGGGCGGGGCTGAAGGCGGAGTTGCGGCCGTATCAGGTGCGAGGCACGGGGTGGTTGCACGAGACGGTCGCGGCGCACGGCGGGGCGGTGTTGGCCGATGAGATGGGTCTCGGAAAGACGGTGCAGACCATCGGATTTCTGCTCGGGCGAGCCGAGCGTGGGACGCAGCTCGTGGTTTGTCCGACGTCATTGGTCGGGAACTGGGTGCATGAGATCACACGATTCGCGCCGGGACTGCGGCCGCTGCTATGGCGTGGGGGTGCGGTCGCGAATGAGGCCGGGACCGTTGTGGTGACCGGGTATCCGACGTTGCGGTTGCACGGTGGCGTGTTGGCCGGTCGATCCTGGGCGACAGTCGTTTTCGATGAGGCGCAGGCGTTGAAGAATCCGCGCACCCAGGTATCCAAGGCGGCGCGGGCATTGACGGCTGATGCGAAGGTCGCGCTGACGGGTACGCCGGTGGAGAACCATCTCGAGGAGCTGTGGGCACTGCTGAATCTGGTGGCGCCACGGCTGTTCGGGCATCGCACGCAATTCCGACGACGGTTCGTCCGGCCGATCCACGAGGGTTCAGCGGCCGCTGCGACCCGGCTGCGAGATGCACTAGAGCCGGTGCTGTTGGCGCGTAAGAAGGCTCAGGTCGCCGCGTCGCTGCCCGCGAAAATCCACAGCGATCTGCTCTGCGATCTGACAACCGAACAGGAACGGCTCTACGACCAACTACTCGATAAGGCGATCGATGACGGCTTCGGCCACGGCGCACAACGACAGAGCCGGGTGCTCGCGGCACTGACCGCCCTCAAGCAGGTCTGCAACCATCCAGGGCTGATCACCGGTGAGCTCGATGAATTGGCGGGCCGATCCGGAAAGCTGGACCTGTGCACCGATATCGTGGCCAACAATCTCGAAACCGGTGATCCGACACTGATATTCACCCAGTACCGTGCCACCGGCGATCTGCTGGTCCGCCACCTGCACGAGCAATTCGGCGTGCGGGCACCGTTCTTCCACGGCGGACTCGACCAGGCCGCGCGCGCCGCGATCGTTTCGAGCTTCCAAGCCGAAGACGGTCCGCCCGTGCTGATCCTGAGTCTGCGCGCCGCGGGCACCGGGCTCACCCTGACGCGTGCCGCCGACGTCATCCATTTCGACCGGTGGTGGAATCCGGCCGTGGAAGCCCAGGCCTCCGACCGGGTGCACCGGATCGGGCAGACCCGCACCGTCACCATTACCACCCTGACCTCGGGCACCACCGTCGAGGAACACATCGCCGGCATGCACGACCGCAAATCCGCGCTCGCGGACCTCAGCGATTCCGCGGGCATCGCCGCACTGGCCCGCCTCGACGACGACCAGCTCGTCGAGATCCTGCGCCGCAAGAGGGAGAACTGATGGCGGACAACGAATTCGGTTATACGGCGTGGGGTAGAGACTGGGTCCGGCTTGCCGAACCGCTGCGCCAGACCCGGCCGGACCCGCTGCTCCCCCGTGCTCGCAGCATCGCCCGCAACAACGGTGTCCAGGCGAGTATCGAGGGCCGCATCGTGCGTGCCACCATCCACCGCGGTGGGCAGGCCTCGGTAACACATCTAGAAGTCGCGCCGCTGCCCCGCTCGGCCATCACGGCCATCGCCGAAATCATTCCGGACACAACAGTTCTCACCGACGAAATGCATCGGGCATTGGTCGACGCTGGAATCAGTCCGGCGCCGGATCCGGCCGGAACGGACTGTTCCTGTTCGGCCCGCACTGCCCGGTGCCTGCACGTCCTCGCGGTGCACTACGACATGGCGCGACGCGTGGACGAGAATCCTCGGCTGGCACTGGAGATCCAAGGCTATTTCCAAGCCGCGCCTGAAGATTCGGCGGCTCCGGTCGAGTCACCCCGCTGGACGCCGATCAATGCACTCGACCCTGTCGAATACTTCGAGGCCGCAATAACCATGCACTGAAACGTTTTCCGGTGGCTGTCCCTGGCCGAGCCACGGATGGTCAGCTCGACGCCGAACACGATCAGGTGGCCAAGGGCCACGCGCTTGGCAGTGCTCGACCTTCTCACTCCGGACGGCGGGCGCGGAAGCGGAAACTACGTTCGCCGGTTTCGATCTCGACATTGGTGAAGCCGACTCTGGTGAGCCGGTCGGCGGCGTGCTCGGGCGGTACCGGCACACAGGTGTCGCCGAGGTGCAGCAGGCGGAATATGCGGCCGTCGAGACCGTCGCTGCCTGCGAATACACCGCCGGGACGCAGGACGCGTAGGGCTTCGGCGAATAGCGCGTCCTGTGCGCCGACAGTGGGTACGTGGTGCAGCATGGTGAAGCACACGACCGAGTCGAATTGCCTCGGCGGCAAGGGCATATCCGCGCCGTCGGCCTGGATCACCGTCATCGCGGCGCCGTGCCGAGCACGCAGTCGATCGGCGAGCACCGGATCGATCTCGACTCCGGTCAGCTTATCGGCGCGTGCTCGCAAGGCGCGGATATTGGCACCATAGCCGGGCCCGATCTCGAGTGCGGACGCACCCGGGTCGAGGCCGGACAGCGCCCACGGGACGATCCGCGTCGTACTCGTCCGTTCCCACGCCGCCGATCGGCACATCAATGTGTGGAGGTAGTTCATCGCCATGCGATTCACGCTAGGAGCAGCCGGCGGTGACCACGACAGGCTACGGTGACAAATTGTGTCGCGAAACAGCCAATTCCTGGTGCCCGGCCAACCCGGCACACCCCAGCCGGACGACGGGTCCATGGTGTTCCGGGCCGCGGTCGGTGATACCGCCATGGTCTTCGGCGCTGGCGTCATGTCCGCGGGCTACTGGTTCGACACTCATGAACATCCGCAGCACCAAATAGCCTGGGCGGCAAGGGGTGTCATCGCCGTCGAAATCGGCGACGGATACTGGGTTCTGCCACCGACCCGCGCCCTGTGGATCCCCGGCGGCACCCGGCACCGAACCGGAACCACCCAGGGCGCGACCATGCGGGGCATCTTTGTGGCACCCGATCGATGCCCGGTCTCATTGACCACGCCGACGATGCTGCGCGTATCGCCGTTGCTGCGCGAACTGTTCGACCATCTCACCGGACTCGACACCGCCCTCGCACGACGCGAACGCGCGGAGGCGGTGGTCTTCGATCTTCTCGAGCCGGTCGACGTGATTCCTGTAGGCGCGCGCCGACCAATAGATGCCCGAGCCGTCCGGGTTGCCGACGCCTTGACCCGGAACCCCGCCGACTCCCGCACCCTCAACGAACTCGCCACCGACGCCGCCACCAGTCCCCGCACCCTGGCCCGTCTGTTCCTCGACGAAACCGGAATCACCTTCGGCCAGTGGCGAACCCAGATCCGTCTAGCAGCCTCGCTCCCCCTGCTCGCCGAAGGCTTGCCGATCGCCCGCGTCGCGGGCCGCGTCGGCTATGCCACCCCCAGCGCCTACGTCGCCGCCTTCCGCCGCACCGTCGGCATCTCCCCCGGCCGCTACTTCGCCGGGTAATCGCAGCGGAATCAGGCGTTGGTGCCGCCGTCGACGGTGAAGGTCGCGCCGGTGATGCTGCGGCCGGAGGGGCCGGCGAGGAAGGTTACGGTGGCTGCGATGTCGTCGGTGGTGCCGAAGCGGCCGAGGGCGGTCAGGCCGATTTGGTGCGGGGCGTGGTCGCCGTCCGCGGGGTTCATATCGGTGTCGGTGGAGCCGGGCTGCACCAGATTGACCGTGATGCTGCGCGGTCCGAGTTCACGCGCAAGGGCTTTTGTGAATCCATTGAGTGCGGATTTGCTCAGGTTGTACAGCGCGACTCCACCGAACGCGGCGCGCTCGGACAGGTTACTGCCGATACTGATGATGCGCCCGCCCTCGGTCATATGTTCGACCGCTGCCTGCGCACCAACGAATGCCGCCCGCGCGTGGATGTTGAGCGCGCGGTCGATCTCCTCGACGGTGAACTCTTCGAACGGCTTGGCCGGGAAGATGCCCGCGTTGTTGACCAGCACATCGAGTCTGCCGAGTTCGGCCGCGGCTCGATGCACCGCCGCGACGACCGCGCCCGCGTCGGCGCTGTCCGCCTGGATGGCGATCGCGCGCCGCCCCGCCGATTCCGCCTCGGCGACCACCGATTTCGCCTGCACCTCGTTGTGCTGGTAGGTCAGCGCCACGTCCGCGCCCGCGGCGGCCAGGTGCCGGACGATCGCCGCTCCGATCCCCCGGCTGCCGCCGGTCACCAGCGCCACCTTGCCCGTCAGATCCGACATCGCTACTCCTCCGAATTCTGTGTCGATCAGTACATAAATAGCTAAGCGCATCGGCTGCGACGGCGTCAAGAGGTATATTTAACGATCGACACAGAAAGGAACGGGCCATGGCCGAACGTGGACGTCCACGCGCATTCGATCGTGAGGTCGCGCTGCGTCGCGCCATGGAGGTGTTCTGGGAGCACGGCTACGAGGGCTCGTCGATGAGCGATCTCACCGCGGCGATGGGCGTCAACTCACCGAGTCTGTACGCCGCGTTCGGTGGGAAGGAAGAGTTGTTCCGCGCGGCAGTCGGGCTGTACGGCGAGACCGAAGGCGGCTACACCGCACGCGCCTTGCGCGAGGAACCCACCGCTCGCGCGAGCATCGAAGCCATGTTGCGCGACAACGCCATGGCATATACCCACGAGGACAAACCGCACGGCTGCATGGTCGTGCTGGCAGGTTCCACCTACACCACGCGCAGCGAAACCATCCGCGACTTCCTGGTCGAAAAACGCCGCCAGACAATCGAAGACATCCGCGAACGCCTGGATCGCGGTGTCACCGAAGGTGATCTACCGCCGGATACCGATACCGCGGCCCTCGCCAGCTTCTACACCACGGTGCTGTACGGCCTGTCCATCCGAGCCCGCGACGGGGCGTCACACGCCGAACTCACTCAATCCATCGACTGCGCCATGGCGGTGTGGCCCGCACCGGCCATCGCTCGCTGATAGCTAGGACCTGTTGGCCCCAGCAATTGCACATGTGCAGTCACAGCCGTACTCGATCGCGCCGCGATTACTTCCGGCGCAGGGCGGCGATACGCTCACCCAGTTGGTCAGCGGTGGCCAATGCCGTTGGCGGACCACCGCATTCGCGGCGCAACTCACCGTGGATCACACCGTGCGGCTTGCCGGTGCGATGGTGGTGCATGGCGACCAGGCTGTTGAGTTCGCGACGCAGCTCACCGAGCTTGTCCGCGGTCGCGACCCGCTCGGCGGCCGAGGCGACCTGCGGGCCAGGATCGGGCGTCGCCGCCTCACCGCGTTCGGCTAGCTGCTTGGATTGACGTTCCCGCAGCAGCGCCCGCATCTGCTCCGCATCCAATAGTCCGGGAATCCCGAGGTAGTCCGCCTCCTCCGCGCTGCCCGCGAAAGTGGCTGTGCCGAAGGAGGACCCGTCGTAGATCACCTGGTCGAGCTCGGCGTCGGCGGCTAGTGCGACGAAAGGCTTCTCGTCCTCGCCCGGCTCGTCCTTCTGCTTGTTCGCATCGATCAGCAGGGCGTCTTCGAGGCCGTTCTGCTCGCGGTGCGGCTTGCCGATAACGTGATCGCGCTGCAGCTCCAGCTGCGCGGCCAGATCGAGCAGCACCGGCACCGACGGCAGGAACACACTAGCGGTCTCGCCGGGCTTGCGCGCACGCACGAACCGGCCGATGGCCTGGGCGAAGTACAGCGGTGTCGAGGCACTGGTCGCGTAGACGCCGACCGCGAGGCGCGGCACGTCGACGCCCTCGGACACCATGCGCACCGCGACCATCCAGGGCTGTGTGTTCTTGCTGAATTCGGCGATCCGGTCCGAGGAGGACGGATCATCCGACAGCACCACCGCGGGCCGCTCGCCCGAAATATGTTCCAGCAGTTCGGCGTAATCGCGGGCCCGCTCCTGGTCGGTGGCGATCACCAGACCACCGGCATCGGGCATACCGGTCGCACGCAACTGGCGCAGCCGGGTATCCGCGGCGACCAGCACCTTCGACATCCAGTCGCCGGCCGGATCCAGGGCGGTGCGCCAGGCACGGGCGGTGTGTTCGGCGCTCAGCGGCTCACCGAGGCGGGCCGAATACTCTTCGCCCGCACTGTCGCGCCAGTGTGCCTCGCCGGAATACGCCAGGAAGACGACCGGTCGGACGACGCCGTCGGCCAATGCCTCGGCGTAGCCGTAGGAGTGGTCGGCACGCGAGCGCGGGAAACCGCCCTCATCGGGTTCATAGGTGACGAACGGGATCTGGCTGTCATCGCTGCGGAACGGGGTACCGGTCAGCGCGAGTCGGCGGGTGGCGTCACCGAAAGCCTCGGCGGTCGCATCACCCCAGGACTTCGCATCGCCAGCATGGTGGATCTCGTCCAGAATCACCAGGGTTCTGCGTCTTTCGGTGCGGACGCGGTGCCGCGCGGGATGCGAGGCGATCTGCGCGTAGGTGACCACGACGCCGTGATAGTCGCCGGAGGTCGCACCGGTCGCGTTGGAGAAGCGCGAATCCAGCTGAATGCCCACGCGGGCCGCGGATTGGGCCCACTGGTGTTTGAGGTGTTCGGTCGGGGCGACCACGGTGATCTGGTCGACGGTGCGGTCGGCCAGCAGTTCGGCCGCGACCCGCAGGGCGAAGGTGGTCTTACCCGCGCCCGGCGTCGCCACCGCGAGGAAGTCCCTCGGCTTGGTCGACAAGTACTTCATCAGGGCCCGGCGCTGCCAAGCGCGTAGCGAACCACCGGTGGAACCCGCGGCGCTCGATTTTTGCGAATCGCCCGGTGTTTCCGCTTCTCCCGCCACAGCGGCGCCACCCGACACAGTCACGCAGACGACCCTAGCTGTCTCCCATGGTGTGTCGCCAAACCGACGCGGCGTGGGCGACCGGCATCACACGCCGAGCCGTGCGCCACGCCGTATTCATCTGCTCCCCATCGACTCGATGCCATGGCAAACCGGAACAATATGCTCGGATGCGCGATGCTTGTAGGCATCATGACCGACGACAGTGCCCTACCGCACCCCTCGGGGACCGGCGACCAGCCGATCCACAGCGGCGGAGGCTGCGCGGAACCCACCGCGGCGACCTATATCCGCAGGGTCGCAACGCGG
Organism: Nocardia sp. NPDC050630; assembly: GCF_044457245.1. Classification (NCBI taxonomy): domain Bacteria; kingdom Bacillati; phylum Actinomycetota; class Actinomycetes; order Mycobacteriales; family Nocardiaceae; genus Nocardia; species Nocardia sp. NPDC050630. Next base: position 543,964 of record NZ_JBITGN010000001.1, on the reverse strand, counting down.
GTTGCGCGACAGGGTGGCAAACTCGTCGTGCGGGTGGCGGTGAAGTCGTGGGATGATTCGATCTTCGCCAAATCCGCGGCCGCGGCGTTCTGGCAGACGATGTCGCTGGCACCGCTGTTGCTCGGGGTGCTCGGCAGCCTCGGTTACGTCGGGGAATGGTTCGGACCCGACACCGTGCAGATCGTCCAGCAGAAGATCATCGCGTTCAGCCGGGACCTGTTCAGTACGAGTGTGGTGAGCGATCTGATCGAACCGACCGTCACCGATGTACTCAGTCGCGGACGCGCCGCCTTCGTCTCGGTGGGTTTCGTCATGTCGCTGTGGGCCGGATCCTCGGCGATGTCGACCTTCGTGGATTCGATAGTCGAGGCGCATGGGCAGCAGGATGCCCGGCATCCGGTCTGGCAGCGCATCTTCGCCTTGCTGCTGTATGTGCTGTTCCTTGTGGTCGCGGTGTTCCTATTGCCGCTGATCGCGCTGGGTCCGACACTGATCGGACGGGTGCTGCCGGACTCGTGGCGCGAACCCGGGCTGCGATTGATCGACTCGTTCTACTACCCGGGAGTCGGCCTGGTGCTGATCATCGGGCTCACCACGCTGTACAAGCTGGCGCTGCACAAATCGCTGCCGTGGCATCGCTTATTCGGCGGGGCGCTGGTCGCCGGCGTGTTCTTCATGGCCGCCAGTGAAGGGCTGCGCCGTTATCTGGCCTGGGTCACCAGGACCGGCGTCAGCTATGGCGCGCTCGCGACCCCGATCGCGTTCTTACTTTTCACGTTCTTCCTCGGCTTCGCGGTCATCCTCGGCGCGGAATTCAATGCCGCGGTGCAGGAATTTTGGCCCGCCCGCAGCACTCGCATCGATCAAGTGAAGGAATGGTTGTCCAACCAGTTGGGCGGGGACGACTCCGATACCGACCACGATGATCCGGGCACAGAGAAACCCCCGGAGGCTCAGCGGCCGACCGAGCAGACAGAGGACAACGGCGTCGGTGCCGCCCGGGCACGGCTCAGCGCGCCGGGCGGTTCGTCACCTTCTCAGCCCTTCCGCAAGCCGTCGTAGACCTTCTTGCACTCCGGGCAGACCGGCGAGCCGGGCTTCGCCGAGCGCGTCACGGGGAAGACCTCACCGCAGAGGGCGACCACATGGGTGCCCATGACGGCGCTCTCGGCGATCTTGTCCTTCTTCACGTAGTGGAAGAACTTCGGGGTGTCGTCGCCCGTCGTCTCGTCGGTGGTCGTATCCGGGCGAACCAGAGTGTCGGTACTCACGGATTCCATGATGCCGCATACTCGCCGGCTCGGCTGACGACGGTCGGTATTAATCCAGCTGACCAGGCCATGTGCGGTGTGCCCTCGACAGTGGAAGACTCAGGGTATGCAGCAGTACGGCGACACCCCCGACGCCGACGACATCGGCAGCGGTGATCGCCCGGACGTGACAATGCCGACGTCACCCCGCAAGACCACCGGCTACTTCCCCGGCAATGACGAGAAGCACCCGGTGCTGATCACCGAGGCCGCGCCGTCACTGGACGATCAGCACCGCTCCAGGGTCCGCCGCTACACCATCATCATGGCGTTCCGCATTCCCTGCCTGATCTTGGCAGCGATCGCCTACAGCGCTTTCAGCAATGCGCTGCTCTCGATCCTGATCATCGCGGCCTCGATTCCGTTGCCTTGGATCGCGGTCCTGATCGCGAATGACCGGCCGCCGCGCCGTAAGGACGAGCCCAGTCGCTGGGACCGGCCGCGTACGGCGATCGAATCGCGGCCGCACCGGGCTATCGACTCCTGAGGACGGTCTCGGGGCGAGGTTCGATGGCCGGCAGGTCAAAGACAAGCCGCCAGCCGAAGGCCGTGCAGAGGCTCGGGCACCAGAAATAACGCCACACACGGGCGCCGACACACCGATACCGAGCTGGACGAGCGATCACCATGCGCTGTGGAGTTACCCCTTCGAGAAGGCTCGCCACCAGCGCATTCCCGGGGGCCGGATTCAGGGGTGGCGGCGAATCCCTGCGGACATGAGTGCTGCGGCGGCGCAGAGCGCACCGGCGATGTACCAGGCGAGGTTGTAGGAGCCCTGGACGTCGCGGATGATGCCGGCGCCGGTGGCCGCTATGGCGGAGCCGATTTGGTGGGAGGCGAAGACCCAGCCGAAGGCGACGGGGCCGTCGGCGCCGAAGAGTTCGCGGCAGAGCATGACCGTGGGCGGGACGGTGGCGATCCAGTCCAGGCCGTAGAAAACGATGAACACCCACATGCTCGGCTGGGTGTCCGGGGCGAACAACGAGGGCAGGATCAGCAGCGACAGTCCGCGCAGTGTGTAGTAGCCCACCAGCAGGTAGCGGGGGTCGGCCCGGTCGGTGAGCCAGCCGGAGAAGATAGTCCCGGCCACATCGAAGATGCCAACCAGTGCCAGCAGGCCAGCGGCGGTGGTTGGCGGCATGCCGTGATCGTGTGCGGCGCTGACGAAGTGGGTGCCGACCAGGCCGTTGGTCGATGCGCCACAGATCGCGAATCCGCCCGCGAGCAGCCAGAATCCGGGACTGCGTGCGATCGTGGCCAAGACCGTCAGCGCGCGGGTCGCACCGCCGGTCGCCTGTACGCGCAGTCCCACCGTGCTGCCGGGTTCGGCACCGTACGCGGAAACGCCTGCGTCGCTGGGGAAGTCGCGGATGAACAGCAGGACCAGCGGCACCACCGCGAGCGCGACACCCGCGACGATCAGCGAGGGCACCCGCCAACCGTGTGCGTGTGCCACCGCGGATACCAGCGGCAGGAAGACCAGCTGCCCGGTAGCACCCGCCGCGGTGAGCACACCGGTCACCAGTCCGCGCTGGCGCACGAACCAGCGGCCGGTGATCGTCGCGACGAACGGCATGGACATCGATCCGACTCCGACCCCGACCAACAGACCCCAAGTCGCCACCAAATGCCAAGGCTGGGTCATGAACACGGTCAGTCCGCTACCCGCCGCGACGAGTACCAGGGCGCATGCCACCACCCGGCGGATACCGAATCGGTCCATCAGCGCCGCGGCGAACGGCGAGATCAGCCCGTACAACAGCAGGTTCAGCGAGACCGCCGCCCCGATGGTGCCGTGCGACCAGCCGAACTCCTCGTGCAGCGGATCCAGCAGCACACTCGGCACCGACCGGAACGCCGCCGCGCCCAAGAGCGCGATGAATCCAACACCGGCGACGATCCAGGCGGGATGCAGCCGCCTCGGCACGGAATCGACAAGTACCGGAGGCGTCTGCAGTTCAGTCACCCGCTGAGCGTGCCGGAATTTCGCCCGTCGAACGAGTGGCCGCAATGCCATAAACCGCCAAGATCGTGCCAGATACGACCGATCCGAAACCGGCTCGACAGCTTCGCGGGCGAACACCTACTCTGTGGCGGGGGTAGGAGACGGGAAGTCTCTCAACATCAGTGATGTGCGACACATCCGCGCCAACTTGGCGCGGGCGGCACCGAATCGCCGGAAGATGCGACAACTGCACGCCGATGGCGGCGCGGGAACTCCCGCCAGGAAACAGGAGAAAGCATGATTCGGTGGGTCTGGGCCTTCCTCGACCGCCCGACGCAACGTTTCGACGAATGCGCGACATTCTGGTCGACGATCACCGACACCCAACTCTCGCCGCGACGCGGTGAGAACGACGAATTCCTCACGCTCCTACCGGATCCCGCACTCTTCGCCGATGCGGGCGTCAAGATGCAAGCGGTGACCGGACTCGGCCGGGTGCACCTGGATCTCGACGTCGACGATGTCGCCGCCGCGGTCCGCGTCGCACTCGATCTCGACGCCGAACTGGTCGCCAACCACAAGCGCTACGCGGTGCTGCGCTCCCCAGGCGGTCAGATCTTCTGCTTCACCCCGAATGGTCGCGCGAAGGGCACTCCCGCCCCGGCCGTGCGCGCGCCTGAGGGCACTCTCACCCGCCTCGATCAGGTCTGCCTCGATATCGGCCCGACCGACTACGCCGCCGAAACCCGCTTCTGGACCACCCTCACCAACTGGGACCTGACGCAGGGCCGCCTGCCCGAATTCGCCCGGCTGCGCGCGAAGGAGCCGATGCCCGTCCAGCTTCTGCTGCAGCGCCTCGGCGAGGACCGGCCCGCCAGCGCGCACATCGACCTCGCCTCCGCCGATGTCGACGCCACTGCCGCATGGCACGAGTCCCTCGGCGCGACGCTGGTCGAGCGCCATGAACAGTGGATCGTCATGTCCGATCCGGCCGACGCGCCCTACTGCATTACCGGACGCGACCCGAACGGCGTCTGAGATCGAGCGCTGTCCATGTGACACGAGGAGCACGTTTCGGTTGCCGGTGTGTCGCGGTGGCAGAGTACCGGTGTGCCTACCAACCAGACGACCACCGGATCGCTGCTCACCGCGCTGTGCCCCGATCTTCGGGCCGCGCTGACCCGCGTCGGGTACAACGCCGACACCCTGCTCGAAGTGCTCGGCCCCGACGTGCACGCCGCCCTGGGCCGCTCCGAGCCGGTACCGGTGCGACGAGCCGCTCGTCGGGCTGGCACGCTCGGCACACTGATCCGCCTGTTGCTGCTCGGTGACGCACTGCCCGAACGCGAGGTCGCGGCCGCACTGGCACCGGTGGATATCGACCGTGCGGTGGCGGCCGGCCTGCTCACCCGTGACGTCGACGATGTGCGTGCTGCACTCGACCTTCGTCCGCTCGACGCGGGCGAAGGCACTCGCTGGATCCTGTCCGACCTCGACGATTCGATGTCGCGGCGCACCCTGACCGAGGATCATGTGCTCGGCGTCGGCCACGCGTCCCTCTCGCTGCTGCGCGCCACTCCGACTCGCCGCGTCGGTTCGGTTCTGGACTTGGGCACCGGCTGCGGCGTTCAGGCGGTCCACGCCGCCGCGTATGCGGACCGGGTGACCGCGACCGACGTGAATCCGCGCGCCCTGTGGTTGGCCGAGGCGACCGCGGCACTCAATGGGCTCGACATCGAACTGCTGCCTGGTTCCTGGTTCGAACCGGTGGCGGGTCGACGCTTCGACCAGGTGGTGGCCAATCCGCCTTTCGTCGTCGGACCAGCCCGCATAGAGCACACCTACCGCGACTCCGGGCTCGCCCTCGACGGCGCAAGCGAATTGGTGATCTCACAGGCCCCCAACGTGCTCGCCCCCGGTGGCACCGCCGCGATGCTCGCCGCCTGGGTGCATGTGGACGGCGAGGACTGGCGTCAGCGCGTCTCGTCATGGCTGCCCGCGCAGGGCGTGGATGCCTGGGTGGTCCAACGCGATGTCGCCGATCCGGCCCTCTATGTCGGAACATGGCTGCGTGACGCGGGTTTGGATCCGCGCGACCCGGCCGCACAGGCTCGCGCCGAACAATGGCTCGACGCCTTCAGCGCCGCCGATGTCGATGCCATCGGCTTCGGCTTCGTCTATCTGCACGCCATCGACGGTCCGACCGAACTGCTCGCCGAGGATCTGATGCATGGCTTCGACGATCCGCTCGGCGCCGAGGCCATCGCGTATTTCGAACGCTCGGCCTGGTTACGCCGCGCCGCCGCCGAGGAAAACCTCGTCTGGTCAACACGTTTCGTGGTCGATTCCGCGACCGCGCTGGAACGGGTCTATCTGCACGGCGAATTCGGTTGGCAGCAGCAGGTCGCGCGGTTGCACCGCGGGGACGGTCCACGCTGGCAGCATGAGGTGGACGAGTCCACCATCGCACTCGTCGCGGGAATGCGCGCCGAGGGCTTGCCGTTACAAGAGCTGATAGAACTGCTCGCGCTCGCCCACGGATCGGGCGAAATCACCGAGGAGTTCGCGGCCGACGCATTATCCGTGGTGGCCGGATTGGTTCGCCACGGTTTGGTGCGACCCGGGTAACGAAGCGGCAACCACTCCCGTCCCGCCCGACGCTTCGCGCACGGGTTGTTCCGACAGGGTGGGGTTCTCAGGAACTTCTCAGACGCAAGTGACGGAAACCGCAGTTCAGAGCGGTTTATCGGAGCAATAGCGGGGAACTTTCTACCTGTCGGGTCCGTTATTCGGAGTGAGACACCACCGACAGGAGGCAAGTCATGACAAGCCCCGCCACCACTCGTGTGCGCACCAGCGATTCGGACCTCGACGCCCAGAGCCCTGCAGCCGACCTGGTACGTGTGTACCTGAACGGGATCGGCCGTACCGCACTGCTCACGGCAGCCGACGAGGTCGAGCTGGCAAAGCGCATCGAGGCGGGCCTCTATGCGCAGCATCTGCTGGAGACCGGCAAGCGATTGTCGGCCACCCGCAAGCGCGATCTGGCCATCATCGTTCGCGAAGGCCAGTCGGCACGCTCGCATCTACTCGAAGCCAACCTCCGGCTCGTGGTCTCCCTCGCCAAGCGCTACACCGGCCGCGGTATGCCGCTGCTGGACCTGATCCAGGAGGGCAACCTCGGCTTGATCAGGGCAATGGAGAAGTTCGACTACTCCAAGGGATTCAAGTTCTCCACCTATGCCACCTGGTGGATTCGCCAGGCCATTACCCGCGGTATGGCCGATCAGAGCCGCACCATCCGCCTGCCCGTGCATCTGGTCGAGCAGGTCAACAAGCTGGCCAGGATCAAGCGCGAACTGCATCAGCAGCTCGGTCGCGAGGCAACCGATGCCGAACTCGCCAACGAGTCCGGTATTCCGGTCGACAAGATCTCGGATCTGCTGGACCACAGCCGCGACCCGGTAAGCCTGGATATGCCGGTCGGCAACGACGAAGAGGCCCCGCTGGGCGATTTCATCGAGGACTCCGAGGCGACCTCGGCCGAATCCGCCGTGATCGCCGGACTCCTGCACCACGATGTGCGCAGCGTGCTGGCCACCCTGGACGAGCGTGAGCAGCAGGTCATCCGGTTGCGCTTCGGCCTGGACGACGGCCAGCCGCGTACCCTCGACCAGATCGGCAAGCTCTTCGGACTCTCCCGCGAGCGTGTTCGTCAGATAGAGCGTGAGGTCATGTCGAAGCTGCGCAAGGGTGAGCGGGCCGATCGCCTGCGCGCCTACGCCAGCTGATCCCGCAATAACTCGTGCCGGTCAGCCCGGCACGTGCCCATGACGCCGGACTACTCCGAGGCCGGTCCGGCGTCCGGCTCGGTGACCCGGGACGGTCACCTCGAAACGCCGACCGGCGACCGCGCGTCCCGTCCCCTCCGGGTTCGCGCGAGCCGGTCGGCGAACCTCATTCAAGACCCCCGAGTCCATCGTCGACCGTGAGGTTCTGCGGTGTCAGTGCGAGTGCGGAGTTCTCGGCCAGCGCATCGGCAGAATCGCGAAATCCTCTCTCACGCGGCCGGTGCCGACGCTGGCCTGGACAAGTTGTGCGCTTGCCCCAGCGAGCGGCATCGCACGTCGAGTTGGCACGCCGCGCCCCGGATCGACATCCTTACACAGCAGGATCGGGTGAAAGTCGGTGTGTAGTAGAGGTTTACGAAGGTCGGGGTCTGGTGGCGAGTGAAGGCGAATCTCCCACACCTGTCGCCACGGATCACTCGCCACCGGCGCAGCAAACAGTCGACGCAGCGGGATGCCAGAAACCACGGCGGATACCGCTGAAATAGCTATCCGGCGGGAGCGAAGATATCTCCCCCTGCGCTGGCGTATCTGCGCGCTATGGCGGGCAGGTTGCTTCAGGTGTGAACCCGCTGGCGATTCGCACCGCTGACATGGGACTTCGATGCGCGCGTTGGTGGCAGATCGGCGCATTGGGTGACGGCGGGCTCGCATGGTCGGGGGCGGACGGGAGCTCAGCCGAGGCGGCGAGGGCCGGAGTCGAAGCGGCTGGGTTGGGGGCCGAAGCGGGCTCGGGCGTACAGGATTGCGGCGGCGTTGGCGGAGGCGAGGACGGGATCGAAGGATAGTTCTCGGATTTCGGGGAGGTCGTCGAAAAGGGCCGAGACGCGTTGGACGAGTTCGACCAGGGCGGGTTTATCGACGCGGGGACTGGCGGGGGTGCCGGAGAGGAGGGGGGCCGCCCGCGGGGCGTCGATGAGAGCGGTCGCTTCGTCGGCGGTGAGTGGGAGGGCGCGGTAGGCGCGGTCCCCGAGGAGTTCGATAATCATGCCGGAGAGTCCGAATTCGATGACCGAACCGAAGGACGGGTCGTCCTGCACCCGCAGCACACAGCCGACGCCAGGGCTGGCCATCTTCTGGATGTGCACGGCGGGATCACCGCATAGTTCCACCAGATGCGAATAGGCCTGCCGAACGGCCTCCGGACGCCACAGGTCCAATCGAACTCCGCTGAGATCCGGTCGCCGCCGCCACATTTCGCCGGTCGCCTTGGCCGCGACCGGATAGCCGAGTTCCTCGGCCGCAGCGACCGCCTCATCGGCGCTGCGGACCTCGCGGAATTCGACGACGTGAATTCCGTAGCAGTCCAATAGCTCGACGGATTCGAGGTCGGTGAGCCAACGCCCGTCGGATTCGCTCATCCAGCTCGCGACCAGCCGCTCAGCCCGTTCCGCGTCGATACCCGCCGGACGCACCACCGTAGACACCGGTTTCGTGCGCCACTGTGCGTACCGATGCGCCCTGGCCAGTGCCCGTGCGGCGCGCTCGGGATCCGGATAGGACGGTATCGAGCCACGCACCGCCGTACCGGCCGGACCACGCATGGCCAGCAGATTCGGAATCCCCTGCTCGGCAACGAAAGTGGTGAGAATAGGTTTCGCCGCATCGGGCACGGCCGCCGCGGCCTCGCGAATGGCATCGGCGAATCCGGCCATCGGCAGCGGCACCGGCGGCGCGAAAACCACGATGACCGCGTCGATCTCATCCGAGCGCAGCGCGGCGACCACCGCGTCCAGGTAGGCACCCGGCGTCGCGTCCGGCCCCAGGCTCACCGGATCGCCGGTCGACTCCTCGTCCACCCCGCGCTCGGTCGGGCGCGGGCGCCGAACGCCGTCGTACGGGACGGCGGCGGGTCGTCGAACCTCGAGCCCCTCACCGCGCGCGGCATCGACGGCCAGCCAGTTCAACGCCGCACTATTGCCGATCACTGCGACCCGCGGCCCCGCCGGCAGCGGCTGATAACCCAGCAGCGCCGCACAGTCGAACAGCTCCGAAATCGAATCAACCTGAACGATTCCCGACTGCGCGAACAGGTCACGCACAATGGATCGGTCCATATCACCGGTCGGCTGGGACCGCGCTGCCAAACGTCCACTGCTTACCGCGACGATCGGTTTACTCCGCGCGACCCGACGCGCGATCCGGGAGAATTTGCGCGGATTACCGAAGCTCTCCAGATACAGCAGGATCACATCGGTAGCCGAGTCGCTGTCCCAGTACTGCAGTAAGTCGTTGCCGGACACATCCGCGCGATTACCCGCCGAGACGAAGGTCGACAACCCGAGGTTGCGCGCGGCGGCCTCACCGAGGATGGCCGCACCCAACGGACCGGACTGACAGAAGAACCCTATGCGCCCGCGCCCGGGCAGCACCGAGGCCAGGGTCGCGTTCAATGCAACCGAGGCATCGGTATTGGCGATGCCGAGCGCACTCGGCCCGACCACCCGCATTCCGTGTCCGCGCGCCGCGGCGACCAACTCGTGTTCGGCAACCACACCATCCTCGCCGGTTTCTCCGAAGCCCGCGGTGAGCACCACCAATCCCTTGACACCCTTGGCCATACAGTCGTCCAGAACCGAGCTGATCGCCTCGGGTGGCACGGCGACCACCGCGAGATCCACTTCATCGGGAACATCGCGCACCGTCGGGTAGGCCCGTACCCCGCGCACCGATCGCCGATTCGGATTGACCGGGAACACCGGCCCCTGGAACACCCCGGACAACAAATTGGCCAAGATCACTCCGCCGACCCGGGCCGAGCCCATGGTGGCGCCGATCACCGCGACCGAACGCGGCGCGAGCAGATTACCGACACTGCGCGCCTCGGAAGCGCGCTCACGCGAATCCCGCACCGAGAGCAGGGCTTCGGTGGGATCGATGGCGAATTCCAGATGCAGTACCGAACCGTCCCTAGCGCGCTCCACTTGATAGCCCGCGTCGCGGAATACGGTGACCATCACAGTGTTCTCCGCGAGCACCTCCGCGACGAACGTTTCGATCTTGTTCTCCGCGGCCGCCCCCGCCAGATGTTCGAGCAGAATCGACCCGAGTCCGCGTCCCTGGTGTTCGTCGGCCACCACGAACGCGACTTCGGCGGCTCGGGCTCCGGTGCGGTCGGTCAGCAGTTCATAGCGGCCGACCGCGATGATCGCCTCACCGAGTACCAGCAGCAGTCCGACCCGGTCGTGGTGGTCGACGTGGGTGGAGCGGTACAGATCCTTGGGGGAAATGCGGGGGTACGGACCGAAGTAGCGCAGATATCGGGAACGATCCGATAGCGCCGCGTGGAATTCCTGCAGCCGCTCGGCATCATCGGGCGTGATCGGGCACAGTCGCACCACGCCGCCATCGGAGGCGAGCACATCGGCGAACCAGTGCTGCGGCGGCGGTGGCGGCACCGCGGGCGTGCTCGGGGAGTCCGGGACGGGCGGGGTTTCAGTCACGGGGGTCCTCCGGATCCAGGCCGAGCAACCCGAAGGTCGCTCGGCGCGTAGCCAATACGGCCGTATCGATTGCACGTTGCGCACGGTCGGTGCGCGCGTCTCCAGTTTCCCCGGTGCCGCCGGGACCATCCCATGGGCGGTAGGCGGTGTCACCACCGTCACTCATGGTGCGCGGTGGGTCTACGCTCGGCGCCGCGGATCGGATCATATCGATCCAGTCCTGTGGCACCGCGGTTTCCGGTGCGATAGTGCGATCCAGCGCGGTCGCCAGCAGGTGCGTCCAGGCACGCGGCACCACCCGCACCAGGCCGTAGCCACCGCCACCCACGGCGAGCCAACGGCCTTCGGCGTATTCGTCGGCGAGATCGCGCATCGCGATGAAGGCGGCGCGTTGGCCGTCGACGGTGAGTTCCATATCGGCCAGTGGGTCCTCACGATGGGTATCGACACCACATTGGCTGACCACGATCTGCGGGCGGAAGGCCGCCAGCGCACCGGGCACGATCGCGTGAAAGCCGCGCAGCCACTGAGGATCCCGGGTGCCCGGCAGGACCGCCAGATTGATCGCGGTGCCCTCGGCGGCGCCGTGGCCGGTCTCCTCCGGCCAACCGGTATTGGGCCACAGGGTGGCCGGATGCTGATGAATCGAGATCGTCAGCACCCGCGGGTCGCCGTAAAAGGCGCGCTGAACGCCGTCGCCGTGATGCACATCGACATCGATGTAGGCAATCCGATCGAATCCGTTGTCCAGCAGCCAGGAGATGGCCACAGCCGCATCGTTGTAAATGCAGAATCCGGCCGCCGAATCCGGCATCGCGTGATGCATGCCGCCGCCGATGCTCACCGCGCGGCGGGTCCGCCCCTGGGCGATTTCGCGTGCGGCGGTCAATGTGCCGCCGACGATCACCGAGGCCGCCTGATGCATCCCTGGGAATACCGGGTTGTCCGGTGAGCCGAGGCCGTACGGAGGTGCGAGCGGCGCACCCGCGGGCGGTGTGGCATGTTCGACGGCTTCGATGTAGTCCGCGGTGTGGATGCGTAGCAAATCGGACACTTCGGCCCGCTCGGGCACCAATCGCTCGACACCGTCGAGCAATCCGAGACTTTCCGTCAAGGCCATGGTGAACTGCAGGCGTGCCGGTTTCATGGGGTGCTCCGGCGTCCACGCGTAATCGAGGAAACGATCGGTCCAGACGACGGTTCCGGATCGCGCCTCGAGATCACCTTCGTCGAGCGGCGCGGACTGTTCGCCGTGCGGTGCAGTGGCCATGATCGCAACGCTACGCGGGAAGGTAACCGCCCCGTTGGACGTTCGTATGCAGTAGAAATACAAGCAAGAGCGAACACGGTGACAGGCCGTGCGCCGACAGGATTCCCACAGCGCAGTCACGGGTGTAGCGCGAGACCACGCGGCACGCGGGGGTGCCGACGTGCGTGGGTAGAATTCGTGCCGACGAAGGGGTAACAGGTGAAGGATCTGGTCGACACCACGGAGATGTATCTCCGTACCATCTACGACCTCGAGGAAGAGGGCGTGGTGCCCCTGCGTGCGCGCATCGCCGAGCGCCTCGAGCAGAGCGGCCCGACGGTCAGCCAGACCGTCGCCCGGATGGAACGCGACGGTCTGCTGCTTGTCGCCGGTGATCGCCATCTCGAACTGACCGAGAAGGGCCGCAGCATGGCGGTCGCGGTCATGCGCAAGCATCGCCTCGCAGAGCGGCTGCTCGTGGACATCATCGGGCTCGACTGGCAGAACGTGCACGCCGAGGCGTGCCGCTGGGAACACGTCATGAGTGAGGATGTCGAGCGGCGGCTGGTCGAGGTGCTCAACCACCCGACCACTTCCCCCTACGGCAACCCGATTCCGGGGCTGGACGAACTGGGCATCATCCCGTCGAGCGGCGCCGACGAGACCTTGGTGCGGCTGTCGGATCTGCCGCACGGACAGGTGCACGCGGTCGTGGTGCGTCGCCTCGCCGAGCACATCCAGACCGATCCCGAGGTCATCGGCCAGTTGCGGGAGGCGGGCGTGGTGCCCGACGCCCGTGTGACGGTGGAGACCAAGCCAGGTTCGGTGGTCATCACTGTGCCCGGTCACACTGCTTTCGAGCTCTCGGACGAAATGGCCCACGCCGTCCAGGTGAAGTTGGTCTGAGGCGTGAAACTTCTGGTCACGGGCGGCGCGGGCTATGTCGGTGGCGTCTGCGCGCAGGTTCTGCTCGAATCGGGGCACGAGGTGGTGGTGGTCGATGATCTGTCGACCGGCAATGCCGAAGGTGTGCCCACCGAGGCTCGGTTCGTCGAGGGTGACGTCGCAGTCGCCGCGCCCGAACTGCTCGAGGCCGAATCCTTCGACGGCGTTCTGCATTTCGCCGCGCAGTCGCTGGTCGGTGAGTCGGTGCTGCAGCCGGAGAAGTACTGGCACGGCAACGTTGTGAAGACACTCGAACTGCTGGAGGCGATGCGTCGCACCGAAACGCCGAGACTGGTCTTCTCCTCGACCGCTGCCGTATACGGCGAACCCGAACAGGTGCCTATCACCGAGGACGCGCCGACCCGGCCGACCAACCCCTACGGTGCCTCCAAGCTGGCCATCGACCACGCCATCACTTCCTATGCGATCGCGCACGGTTTGGCCGCGACCAGCCTGCGCTATTTCAACGTCGCGGGCGCCTACGGCGGCCTCGGCGAAAACCGGGTGGTGGAAACCCATCTGATCCCCCTCGTGCTTCAGGTCGCCCTCGGTCATCGCAAGGCGATCTCGGTCTTCGGCACCGACTGGCCCACGCCCGACGGCACCGCGGTCCGCGATTACATCCACATCCGCGATCTCGCCGATGCCCACCTGCTGGCCCTCGGCTCGGCGGAGTCCGGTACCCATCGCATCTTCAATCTCGGTAGCGGCACCGGTTTCTCGGTCCGCGAGGTGATTTCGGCCTGCGAGCGCGTCACCGGCCTGCCCATCGTCGCCGAGGACGCACCGCGCCGCGCCGGCGACCCGGCCACGCTGATCGCGTCCAGTGATCGCGCCATCACCGACCTCGGCTGGCAGCCCAAGCACAACGATCTCGACGAAATCGTCGCCGATACCTGGGAATTCCTGCGGGATCTCGGTCCGCTGGCACACAGCGCGAAGTAAGTCGGCTCACTATCGAGCGCGGTCACATGGTAGTGCTGTACTTGCCTCAACCACCATGTGACTCACCGCTGACCGCCCGAGCCTGGGTTCACCGAACAACCGGCCCCAGTTCGATCCCGAGGTCCGCGGCGATCCCGAGCCCGCAGTAGGCAAGGCGGCGCAGCGTATCCGGGCGCATCCCGGTGCGCAGGGAGATCTCCAGCAGACTCGCCATGGAGTGAGCAGGGTCGGCGTCTAGAGCCGCTTGCAACGCGATGCCTGCGAGCGGTCCGTCACCGCGGATGTATGCGCTGTAGCCGAGAAGTGTTGCGGCGTCGGCACGGTCGCTGCCCGTCAGCACACGTGTCAATGCCACCCACAGGGTTTCGGCTGGGGCGGCGTGAGCTCCGACCGCCAGTCCGAACAGTGAGTCGCGCACTGTCCGATCACGCAATGCCGCGGCCAGTTCCGCGTATTCGCGGGCGGCGAGGGCCACACCGGAGTCGATGTTGGCGATCTGCCACAGCATATGTTCCAGCGCCCGGCGGTGATATCCGTCGGGATCACCGCGCCGGACGGCGGCCGCATATCGCTCGTGCGCGAGTGCGCGGGCGCTGTCGAGATGGACCGCGACCTGTTGGGCCAGCTCATCATCCGGTGCGACCAGATCGGTGAGTTCCGAGCGGGTTCCCCGGATCGGCCGTCCTTCGAGCACATGTGCCACCGTCACCATCGACGTCGCCGGATCCGGCAGCGTCCCACGGTGGTTCGCATCCAGCAGACTCCACCATCGCTGCTCCGCCTCGATGGCGCGCACCGCCCAGGCGCCCTCGAGGTATACCTCGGCCCGCGCCAATCGCCGAGCGAACGCCGCGATGAGCGCGCCCCACGGCCCCGTACTCCCCGTCCCGTTTCGGCGCGTGCGTCGCGGTTCGCGCGCCCGGTCATCGACGATCACGGCGAGGACTTCCGTCGCCCCCTCCGCGGCACAGATATGCGAAACACACTCGGCATACGCCGCTGCGAGGCCGCGTCGACTACCACCCTCCTGATCCAAATCGAACCGCACCACCGCATCGATGATCGGACTCTGCTCCGCGTCGGTCGCACCGTGTAGCACCGCCACCACCAGCGACCGCTCCGGCACGAATCCGACCATGGCGGGCACCGCCACAATCAATTCACCGGGATCATCGACATGCAGCGAATCTCCCGAAACTCGATCCCCGAATTCCGGCGGCGGTTCCGCACAGATTCCCGGGCGCATCTCTTTTCCGAAACCACGTGTGCATTCCGGCGATCCGTCGTCGGCATCCGGGTCGAAGAAGGACATCGAATCGATTCGGGCCGAGACCTCGTCCACTGGCCATACGGGATATGCCTGCGCCCCAAGGCTATCGCCCGCTGGTTCAGCAAAACGCGCCGCATGGGTAACGTCAGTCGAATCCGCGATGTCATCTGGCTCGTCAACCTGTACCCCAGGGTCGGCTACGCCCGTGCCAGTACCGGGATGACCGGCGGCTCGATAGTCCCCCGGCTTGCCGGTATCCATGCCATGATCCGCACCAGCATCGCTACGGGGCCATATGGCATCAGACATCTCCGGTGGTTGGCCGATTCGCACCTCGCCGCCCGTGGCCAGACCGTCGCGAGGATGCTCGACATCGCGTAGGCCCGAGTCGCCGAAACGCGACGGGTGGGCCGAATTGCGGAGGTGAACGGCGGGGCTCGGGCAAAAACCGGCGCGCTGATATGCGCCATCACCTGGGTCGCCGAAGGCGGGAGCGGCGTTCGTGGAAGTCGTCATGCATCGAGAGTGCGCGCACCCACCTCGGAGCCCGAGACGCTGACCTGGGGATATCACGGGATCGAATTGCCCTGTGGAAAACACTTGGATTGTGGACGAATCCGGAACCAGAGACCAGAACGGCGGGGGTCATGTCGGTGCCACCTGCTACTGTCCGCCGCGAGCTCCAGCGGCCACTCGCTGGAACTTCCCCGCATTCATCCCTTCTCGACCTTCCGCACCGCCGTCGTGAACAGCTCGTCCAACGCCGCTGTATCCGGCCTCGCATCGCCGAATGTCATGTACGTCACCGTGACTCGCACATCGATGACCTGCCCGGTCAGCGTCTGCATCGACTGAGTCAACCCCGCGGCGCTCACCTGTGGCGCCACCATGCGACGCAGCGCGAGCGTGTCGTCGGCATCGATCGGCGGCGGCCGCTGCAATTCGGTGGTCACTATCGTTGTCGTCCCCGCCCGGCTCACGTGCACCTGCTGGCACTGCTTCAACTGTTCGCGCAACGCCGATAATGGCTGTCCGGTCCTGGTCAATTCCACGGTCAGCGTGGCGCGCGTCCGGTTGTCGGTACCCACCGCCATGGCCGTCTGATTCTGACCGAATTGCTGAGCGGGTGGGATACATCCCTCGGGTTGCACCGTCGCACCGCGCCCGACCCCGGTCAGATCCCCCGCCGCCTGCGCGGCCGCCTCCGACGACAACACCACGGCCTCGTATTCGGCCGGAAACTTCCCCGGATCGGGCAGCAGCGTCGAAAGCTCTGCCGCCACATGCCCGGTCACCGTACTCGGCCGGGAGCCGACCGGATGTCCGGTCACCGACGACGCGCAGCCGGCGAGCAGCACCGCACCCGCGGCGATGGGCACCCAACCCGAGACCCCGAATCCGCGTGGTCCGCTGCGCGTCGAATTCGGCACAGTCACCGCTCCACTGTGCCAAACTCCCCGTGCCCGCCCGCGATGCCACGCCGATTCTCGGAGTGAGGCGGGAATGCATGGGGTACCACCGATGTTGCCCTGTCTTATGGGTCGGTGTCGCCCGTGGCAACGTGTATCGGGGCCATGGGGGACAATGGACAGTGGTTGACCGCCGCGAATTGCCCAACAGGCCTGTGAACCTGGAAGCTCGCATCGGTGAACCGCGCAGGAAGGAGACGCGATGGACCACGAGTCGCGAATGTACGAGTTGGAGTTCCCAGCTCCGCAGCTGTCGAACGACGATGGCTTGGGTCCGGTCCTGGTACACGGACTGGAGGGCTTCACCGATGCCGGGCATGCGGTGCGGCTGGCCACGACGCACCTGCGCGAAAGTCTCGAGAGTGAGCTGGTCGCCTCGTTCGATGTCGACGAGTTGCTGGACTACCGCTCGCGTCGTCCGCTGATGACGTTCAAGACCGACCATTTCTCGGATTACGCCGAACCCGAGCTGAATCTCTGGGCGCTTCGTGACACTTCGGGTACCCCGTTCCTGCTGCTTTCCGGCCTCGAACCGGATCTGCGCTGGGAGAAATTCACCACCGCGGTGCGTCTGCTCGCTGAACAGCTCGGTGTGCGGCGCAGCATCGGTCTGAGCGCCATCCCGATGGCGATCCCGCATACCCGCCCGCTCGGCGTCACCGCGCACTCCTCCGACCGCGACCTCATCGCCGACCATCAGCGCTGGCCCGGCGAACTACAGGTGCCCGGCAGCGCTTCCTCGCTGCTGGAGTACCGGATGGCCCAGCACGGCCACGAATCCGTCGGTTTCTCGGTGCACGTGCCGCACTACCTCGCACAGACCGCATACCCGGAGGCCGCGCAGACCCTGCTCGAACACGTCGCCGACAACGCGGGCCTGGAATTCCCGCTGGCCGCGCTCGGTGAGGCCGCCGCGCGCGTGCGCGAACAGGTCAACGAGCACATCGCGGGCAATTCCGAGGTCGAGACGGTGGTGCACGCGCTCGAACGCCAGTACGACAGCTTCGTCACCTCCCAGGAACGTCAGTCGAGCTTGCTGGTCGGCGACGGTGAACTACCAAGCGGCGACGAATTGGGCGCCGAATTCGAGCGCTTCCTGGCCGAGCAGGGCGGCTACGACGGTGACGAGGGCGAACAGTCCAACTGACCCGATCACCCTGACTGGGCCGTAGACGGCTGCCCGTAGGGTGGTCGGAGTGGATCTGACCGAACTGCTCGAGATACCGGGAACCGACGCCGACGCGCTCTACGAATCTTTCGGTGCGTGGGCGGCCGAGCAGGGCACCCCGCTGTATCCGGCGCAGGACGAGGCGCTGCTGGAATTGGCGTCCGGATCCAATGTCATCCTGGCCACTCCCACCGGTTCCGGTAAATCCCTTGTCGCGGTCGGCGCACATCTGTTCGCGCTGGCCCGGGGCCTGCGCACCTACTACACCGCACCCATCAAAGCCCTGGTCAGTGAGAAATTCTTCGCCCTGTGCGACGTTTTCGGCGCGGACCGAGTCGGCATGGTGACCGGTGACGCGGCGGTGAATCCGGAGGCGCCGATCATCTGCGCCACCGCCGAGATCTTGGCGAATATGGCGCTGCGCGAGGGCGCGGCCGCCGATGTCGGCCAGGTCGTGATGGACGAATTCCACTTCTACGCCGATCCGGACCGCGGCTGGGCCTGGCAGGTACCGCTGCTGGAACTTCCGCGCGCGCAATTCCTGCTGATGTCGGCCACGCTCGGCGAGGTCGATTTCTTCGCCGCCGATCTGGAGCGCAGGACCGGCAATTCGACCGCCATTGTCGCTGGTACCGAACGTCCTGTCCCGCTCAGCTTCTCCTACGCGCGCACCCCGATCACCGAAACCCTGGAAGATCTTGTCACGACCAACCAGTCACCGGTGTATGTCGTGCATTTCACCCAGGCCGCCGCACTGGAACGCGCCCAGGCGCTGACCAGCGTGAACTTCGCCACGCGCGCCGAAAAGGACTCCATCGCAACGGCACTGGGCGATTTCCGCTTCTCTTCGGGCTTCGGCAAGACCCTGTCCCGGCTGATCCGCCACGGTATCGGCGTACATCACGCGGGCATGCTGCCCAAGTACCGCCGACTGGTGGAACGCCTTGCCCAAGACGGACTACTGAAGGTGGTGTGCGGCACCGATACCCTCGGCGTCGGCATCAACGTGCCGATCCGCACGGTACTGCTTACCGGCCTCACCAAATTCGACGGTGTGCGCACCCGCAGGCTCAAGGCCCGCGAATTCCATCAGATCGCGGGCCGCGCGGGCCGGGCCGGCTACGACACTATGGGCACCGTAGTCGTGCAGGCGCCCGACCACGAGGTGGAGAACACCCGACTGCTGGCCAAGGCGGGCGACGATCCCAAGAAGCAGCGCAAGGTGGTGCGTCGCAAACCGCCGGAGGGCTTCGTCTCCTGGAGCGAGGAGACCTTCGACCGGCTCGTCGCCGCCAGCCCCGAACCCATGGTGTCGCGCTTCAACGTGACGAACTCCATGCTGCTCAACGTGATCGCCCGCCCGGGCAATTGCTTCGACGCCATGCGCCATTTGCTCGAGGACAATCACGAGCCCCGCCCCGCACAACGCCGCCACATCCTGCGCGCCATCCGCCTGTACCGCGCGCTGCGCGACGCCGGTGTGGTGCAACAGCTTCCCGAGCCCGACGCCCACGGCCGCCGCGCCAGGCTCACCGTCGACCTGCAGCGCGATTTCGCCCTCGACCAACCCCTGTCCCCCTTCGCTCTCGCCGCACTAGAGCTGCTCGACAAGGACAGCCCCGGCTATACCCTCGAGGTCATCTCCCTCATCGAATCGACACTCGAGGATCCGCGTCAGCTGCTCATGGCCCAGCAGCACAAGGCCCGCGGCCAGGCGATCAACGAGATGAAGGCCGACGGCATCGAATACGACGAACGCATGGAGCTGCTCGAAGAGGTCACCTGGCCCAAACCCCTGGCCGAGCTGATCGAACCCGCCTTCGAGACCTACCGGGCGGGGCACCCATGGATGTCGGAATTCGCCCCTTCCCCCAAATCGGTCGTCCGCGACATGATCGAACGCTCGATGACCTTCGCCGAGCTGATCTCGCACTACGAACTGGCCCGCTCCGAGGGCGTGGTGCTGCGCTATCTCGCCGACGCCTATCGCGCGCTACGGCGCACCGTCCCGGAATCGGCGCGCACCGAGGATCTCGACGATATGACCGAATGGCTGGGCGAGCTTGTGCGCCAAGTGGATTCGAGTCTGCTCGACGAATGGGAGCAGCTCACCAATCCGGGCGCGGAGACCGATGCCGATCAGCTCGCCTTCGGCGCGGAATCGGTGCGGCCGATCTCGGCCAACGAACGCGCGTTCAAGGTGATGGTCCGCAATGCCATGTTCCGCCGCGTCGAACTCGCCGCGCTGCGCCGCTGGGAGGCACTCGCCGACCTGGGCACTGGTCCGGACTGGGCGGCCGCACTGACCCCCTACTTCGAGGAGTACGAGAGCATTGGCACCGGCCCGGACGCTCGCGGTCCACAACTATTCCAGGTGGAACAACGCCCCGGTTTCTGGCAGGTGCGCCAGGTACTCGACGATCCCGCCGGGGACCACGGCTGGGCACTGGCGGCGGTGGTCGATCTGGCCGAGTCCGATGCCGCGGGCGAGGTCGTATTCGACGAGGTCACGGTAGTCGCGGGGTGATCATGATCAAGGTGTCGTCAACGAGTTGGTTACCGGGGGCATCGCGCTGATACTCTCTCGCGCGGTGCCCGAACGACGGCCGACCCCCAAATGACGGAGAGTTCCCCTAGATTGACCGGCTCAAACCTGCCCGAATCGCCCTATCTGGCCATCCACCCAGAGCGGGTGCGCGAGAACTACCGCGCACTCCAGGCCGCGGTACCGGAAGCCCGAATTCGCTTCGCGGTCAAGGCGAGTCCGGTCCCGGAACTCATCGGTCTGCTCGACCGTCACGGCGCGGAGTTCGACGTCGCCAGCGTCGGTGAGATCGAGCTGTGTCTACGTGAGGGTGTCGACCCGGCCCGCATGTGCTACGGGAACCCGATCAAGAAAGCCGCCCATATCGCCGCCGCCTACGCCGTGGGCGTGCGCCGCTACGCCTTCGACACCGAGGACGATCTGCTGCGCATCGTCGAGCACGCGCCGGACTCGGAGGTCGAGTGCCGGTTCCTGTCCTCTGCGCCGCAGTCCACGACACCCTTCGGCACCAAATTCGGCTGCTCCCCCACCGAGGCGCTGCGCCTGCTGGTGCGCGCACGCGATCTCGGGTTGATCGTCGGCGGTCCGTACTTCCATGTCGGTTCCCAGCAGACCGACCCGACGGCCTGGCGCATCGGTATCGAACAGGCAGGGCGCATCGTGGCAGCGTTGGCGGACAAGGATATTCCGGTGCGCTCGGTGAATATCGGTGGCGGCCTGCCCATTTCGTACGCCCAGGCAGCACCCGCACTCGACGATATCGGCGCGGTCATCGCGGCCGCCACCGCAGCATTCCTGCCCGAGACCGCCGGACTCGTCATCGAGCCCGGCCGTGCGCTCGTAGGTTCGGCGGGCACCATTCACGCCGAGGTCATCGGCGTGCGCATCGCGCCGGATGGACGGCGCTGGGTGTATCTCGACATCGGCCGCTACAACGGGATGGCCGAGACCGAGAACGAGTACATCGCATACCGCTTCGTCACCGAACGTGACGGAGACCCCGTGGACGAGGCGGTGGTGGCCGGACCGACCTGTGATGGCGACGATGTACTGTATCAACGCACGAAGGTCCTTCTTCCGACCTCGTTGCGAGCCGGTGATCGCATCAAGATCCTCGATACCGGCGCCTATACCGCGAGCTATTCGTCGGTGTCCTTCAATGGTTTTCCGCCCTTGACCGTTCATGTCTCGGGCGCTGAGCGAGAGTGAGTTTGCCTATGACGGCGGAATTCACCGGCTGGCATGTGCTGGCCGAGTTCGGTGGTGTCGACGCAGATCTCTGCGACGATCTCGAACGACTCGAATCGGCGTTGCGTGAGTCTCTGATCGCGGCGGGCGTCACCATCTGCGATGTCGTACACAAAAAGTTCGATCCGCAGGGGGTGACCGTCCTCGCGCTGTTGTCGGAGTCCCACGCCTCGATTCACACCTATCCGGAGTCCGGCGACATCTTTGTCGACGTATTCACCTGCGGAAGTATCGGCGCCGGCGCGTCGAAGGCCGTCGAACTGCTGCGGGATAAGTTGTCTCCCAAGACTGTTCGCATGCAGGTCATCCAGCGCGGGCACGGCTCGACGCGGATCGAGGAGCCGGTGGGCAATGGCCTGACCCGCATCTGGGATCTGCACGATGTCATTGTCGACACCCACACTCCGTTCCAGCACATGGTGATCGCACGCACCGAACAGGGCATCAGCCTGTTCTCCGACGATGATCGCCAGTCCACGGAGTTCTCCCAGCTGACCTATCACGAGGCGATGATGGTTCCCGCCTTCGCGCTGGCCGCGAAGCTGGAGAAGGTGCTGATCATCGGTTCGGGTGAGGGTGTGGCCAGTCAGATGTCGGTCGCCGCGGGCGCGACGCTGGTCGATCATGTCGATATCGACCAGCGCGAGGTCGAATTGTGCGCCGAGCACCTACCCTACGGCTACACCAGCGATGAGCTGGCCGCTGCGGTGCAGGGTGAGGGACCGGTCAAGGTGCACTACGCCGACGGTTGGGACTTCCTGGCCAACGCGACCGAGGCGGGCACCCGCTATGACGTGATCGTCATCGATCTGCCCGATGAGCGGGTCGAGGACGCGCAGCACAACCGGCTCTACGAGTCGGAGTTCCTGTCGCGATGTCGGGCACTGCTCGCATCCGGCGGCGTTCTCAGCGCACAGGCCGGATGCGCGACGATGTGGCGCAACGAGACGCTGAAGCGGTCGTGGAAGCGCTTCCACGAGCAGTTCGACACCGTGGTGCAGTACGGCAGCGATGAGCACGAGTGGACATTCCTGTTCGGATTGAACGAGCGAATCGATGACCCGGTGCAGACGATGATCGAGCGGCTGGGCACGTTGCCCTACCGCGCGCAGACGATCGATGCGCGGGCGCTGGTGCGCGGCGCGATCGAACCGCACGCGCTGCGAGTTCAGCCTTAAATCGAATCGCACCGGCTCCCCAAGGACTTCCCGTGGAGCCGGTGCGATTCGACGGAACACTCCCCGCCCCGCTCTCCGGCGCGCTGCCGGGGCCTGCTCAATATGCTTAACGGTTGCGACCGCGAGGCATTACGCGGCCCTTCCCGAGATGAACCCACCGTCGACGGGGAGGATGTGGCCGGTGGTGAAGGCGGCGTCCGCGAGATACAGCACCGCCGCGGTGGTTTCGCTCACCTCGCCGATTCGGTTGAGCAAAGCCAGTCGGCCCGAGGCACTTTCGTCGCCATCACCGAACAGCGGTGTGCGGATGATGCCGGGCGCGACGGCATTGACTCGGATTCCGTCGGCGGCGAGTTCCGCTGCCAGGCTCGTCGTCAACGCGTGGACGCCGCCCTTGCTGACCAGCGCCGCCGAGGCGGACAGCCCCGCGAGCGCGTGGTTGATCAGCACCGTTCCGATATTCACAATGCTGCCACCGCTTTTCTGCGCCCGTAGCTGGCGTACGACTGCCTGTGTGGTGAAGAAAGTCCCCTTCAGATTTGCGTTCAGGTAACTGTCCAGATCCGCTGCGGTGACATCGACGAACGGCTTCGCGCCGAAGATCCCGGCATTGTTCACCAACACATCCACTCGACCGAACCGCCGCACCGCAAGGCGAGCCAGCTCCGAACCCGTGGTGGGCACACCGATATCACCAGCGAAAACCGCCAATTGTGACGGCGCGCTCAACGAATCCGCCACCGCCACGAGCTTGTCCGCATCCCGTCCGTTGAGCACGACATTGTCACCACGCTCTACGAAGGCCCGAGCGATATCGCGCCCGATCCCACTGGAGGATCCGGTAACGATGACCGTCTTGACCATGATCTTTCTCTCTTCCTCGCGGCATATACCGATACGACCGGTCGTCTTGAAATGGGCGCACCGCCGCGCATCGCGTCCAATATCTACATGTCAGGGCCGAAAGTAGTCATCCAGCAGTCGGCGCAAACACTTGTGCAGCGGTTCGAGCGAGCGCTCGATCTTCATCCTGATCACCGCCCCCTCCCACGACGCCAACAGCAGATCAGCCAATTCGGTGGCGTCGATATCTTCGCGAATCCTCCCGAGCTCCTGCGCTCGTCGCAGCGCCGCCGCCACTCCGTCCCGCCAGGAATTCCAGGCCCCCGCCAAGGATCCCCGCAGTACATCGCTGCCCTCGAGCTCGCCGCCGAGGTTCGCGATCAGGCATCCACCACTGAACTCCGCCCGTACGAAATCGTCCATGAGCCGCTCGAAGAACGCATGCAACCCGGCCACCGGATCCGGTGAACTCCCGAGCGCCTCGGCCAAATTCCGCTGCACACACAGCGAATGGTGGTCGATGATGGCCTGCCCGAAGCTCTCTTTGCTATCGAAGTAGTTGTAGAACGAACCCTTTGGCACGCCGACCGCATCCAGGATCTGCTTGATGCCGGTCCCGTGGTAGCCGTTGGTCAGGAACCCGGCAGCACCCTGCTCCACAAGCAGCTGGCGAGTGTCATCACTGCGTCGCGGTCGCGCCATGAAGTTAATATATGACCGGTCGTCTTGGAATGGCAAATCAATTCAGATCAGCCTCCGCCACTCGGCGCACCGGGCCACGAATGTGTCCAGATGTTCGGCCACGAAGTGCTGGGCACACCAATCATTCTGCGCGACAGCGGAAGTCCACACATATGTCCACATCGACGACACCGGACCCGGCCGAACCTGCCGCAACTCGTACTCGTCATCCTCGAACGCATCCAGCACCGCCCACTCCCTCGCGTCCAGCCCCGAGAGCACCACACCCCGCGCAACCGCACCAGCGGCGGGCACCAAGCCCGGATATACACGCCCCGGCAGTGCCGCCGCGCGCCACCCGGTCAACTCCGCCGCCACCGAATCCGGACACCGCCCGATCAGTTCGACCAGCACCTCGGGAAACTGCAATGTCCCGTACACGAACAGCCGATCATCGTGAGCGAGCGAGCGCCCGAGGCGCTGTTGCGTCTCGGGCGATACATCGGTACCCAACTCGTCCACCATGCCCCTTTCCACTTGCCTACCAGCGGAGATTACGCCGAACGCACACAGAATCCGCCCGACACCGAGGCCGGGCTACCGTGAAATCGGCGTCCATACGCGTACCGTGCCACAGGAGCCGACACGCCCGCCGGGCCGCGACCGCCCGTGGCCGCTACAGGAAGGCACCCATGCTCCCGCGCATGCTCGCGACGGGGATTGCCGTCGCCATCGTTTCGGTCGCGCTGACCGGATGCACCACCACACCCGACCGCCGCCAGCAGGCGGATCGGCTGCGCACCGAGGTCGGCGCGAAGCCGGGCGTGCAAAGCATTTCGGTCGGCTACTCCAACGACTTCACCCGTGGCACCTATCTCGACCTGGACCTATCGATGCGCGCGGCCGCCGAAGCGCAGATCACCGAAGTCGTCGACCGGATCAACGCGATCAAGCAGCGCGACTTCGATTCCTACCAGCAATCGACCGACTTCGTCGTCGGCGACCGACTGGAACTGAAGCTGGGCGCCGAATTGGACCCCAACCTCATCACCGCGCGCACCCGCGAGCTACGCCAACTCGGTAGCAGCCTGCCCCGAGCAGCCATCACCTGGACCAGCTTCGGTATCGAAATCGAAAAGGCACCGCCCACAAGGGATTCTCTTGCAGTGGTACGCACGGTGCTCGGCACCGATCCGACACAGGTCACCATCCGGCCCGCCGACCGGCAGCCGGTCTGGACCGTCGACCTCCCATTCGGCATCCAGCAGGAACAAGACATGCAGACCCTGCTGACCGCGCTACCCGTTTCCGTCGCCTATGTCCGCATCGCTGACGGGTATCTCGCGAATCTCTCTGTCGAAGTGCACAGCCCGGAAACCGCCTACCAGGACCTCACCGCCGTCATCGCGGCAACCCGACCAACGCCTGGGCATCCGATAGACCTGCGGTGGAACTGGGGCGGCTATTCGCCCGATAAACAATTCACCGGAAGTGTCGACGTGGCCGGGTGCTCCGACCAAGCCACCGCCGCCGACGCCCACCCCGAGCACTACCTCACTACCGATGCCATCGCCCTGCAGCGCCGACTCCGCACCGAATTCGAAACCTGCAATTAGCGTCCGCATACGAACGCGTCGACGTTGCGCGCACACCACTCGGCGAAGGTTCGCGGACTTCGGCCGAGCAACTCTCGCACAGTGTCGGTACGAAACCCGACAGTATCTGCGCGCATCAACTCGAACCCCTCGATGATCGCCGCCGCCAACGCCGGTGGCGCACCACCCGGATAGCGCGATTCCAACGCCTCCTGCGGCGTGGCCGCCTCGTGTACCTCGATGGCGCGACCGATCGTGCGGGCAATGGTCGCGACTTGTTCTGCGACAGTGCAAGTTTGCGAACCGGTGAGGGTATAGGTCACACCGTGGTGACCGTCGCCGGTGAGCACCTCGGCCGCCACCGCGGCGATATCGGCGGGGTCGATCGGTGCGTAGCGGCCGGGACCAGTGGGGTCGAGGACCGCACCGCCGGAGCGGATCGTCTGCGCCCACGCCAGCGCATTCGTCATGAAACCACCGGGCCGCAGCACGGTCGCCGGTATGCCGGATCGGGCGACGATCCGCTCGCGCTCACGATGCCAACGCCCCATGGCCGGCACCGAATCACCCATCGCGTTGAACGACGACAACTGCACGATATGGCGCACTCCAGCCGCTCGCGCGACGTTCACGGCATCGATGGTGTGCTCCAGGCCGATGCCGGGCACCAAGAGGAACAGCGCGTCGGCACCGTCGAATGCGGGCGCGAGGGTCCTCGGATCGTCGAAATCGCCGACGAGCAACTCTGCCCTACCCGGATCCGCGACACGAGACGGATCGCGCACGAGAACGCGGAATTCCGTACCTCTGGCAGCAAGTTCGCCGACGAGTTCACGACCGATATTTCCGGTGCCACCGGTCACCACTATCATCAGATCTCCATATCGTTAGCCGTCTAGCGAAAAGAACGTTAGACGGCTAACGATCAATTCGTCAACGCGAAGGAGATCCGACAGGTGCCCGAGTTCCTCGACCTACACGGCCGCAGTTCGAAGGTGCTGCGCGCACTCGCGGACCGCGAAATGCGCACGCATGGACTGCATTTGGGCCAGAATCACGTCCTGGCACTGCTGTGGGAGCAGGACGGCCGGACGCCGGGCGAGGTCGCCGCCGCACTGCATGTCACCACACCGACCGTCGTCAAAATGGCCACCCGGATGACCGCCGCGCAGCTGCTGGAGCGCCGACGCGACGACCACGACAACCGGCTGGTCCGCCTCTGGCTCACCGACAAGGGCCGCGCCCTGCAACGGCCGATCGAGACACAACGACAAGCATTGGAGGACAAGGTGACCGCCGATCTCACCCCCACCGAGCGCCGTCACCTCATAAGCGCCCTGCACAAGATCCACCGCACCGCGACCGACCTCCTCGGCGACGCCGCACCCTGATCGCGCGCACTCAGTTTCCGGGGCGCTGGGACCGAATGATCTGCGCCAGCCGTTCGTAATCGTCCGCGCGCGCCGTCGAAGCGCGAAACACCAGACCGAGCGTTCGCCCCGGCGCTGGTGCGGCGAAGTGCGCGGTTTCCAGTGTGCCGCGCGCGGTTTCGGCCGCCACCGCCATCTCCGGAATCAATGTCACCCCGAGACCTCCCGCGACGCACTGGACCACGGTCGCCAGCGATGCGGCGCGGGTATCGCCGACCGCACCCGGATGAGCGTCGGCGGATCGGCAGAATTCCAGGGTCTGATCACGCAGGCAGTGACCCTCGTCGAGCAGCAGCAGCGGCAGCGCGTCCAAGGTGTCGGGTGCGATATCGGTGCGACCGGCCAGCTCGTGACCGCGCGGTGTTACCAGCACGAATGCTTCGGTGTACAGCGGGATCTCGACCAGCCCGGGCGCTTCGGTCGGCAGTGCGAGCAGCGCGACATCCAGGACGCCGGTGCGCAATCCCTCCAGCAGCCGGGCGGTCTGGTCCTCGATCACTTGAGGATTCAAGGCGGGCAATGTCGTGCGCAATTCCGGCAGCAGATCCGGCAGCACATACGGGGCAACCGTCGGAATGATGCCGATCCGTAGGGTGCCCCCCAGGCTGTCACCGGTCGCCGAGGCGACGAATCGATCGGCCGCCTCCAGGGTCGCCGTCGCCTGCGGCAGCAGCCGCATACCCGCCGCGGTGACGAGCACCCGTCGGGTGCTGCGCTCGATCAGTTGCAGGCCCAGCCCGTGTTCCAATGCGGCAAGAGCCTGCGATAACGTGGGCTGGCTCACATTGAGCCGTGCGGCCGCGGTGCCGAAGTGGCGGTACTCCGCGACGGCCACGAACGCACGCAGCTGCGACAGGGTCGGCTGATAAGTCTGATCAGTCACTCCTATCAGTGTAGTGCGACTGATCACGTTTACCTTTCACTGACCTTTGGGCAAGATCGTTATGAGCTTTTCGATCCACTCGCTCTAGCAAACCGACTGACGAGGAGACAAGCATGGCTTTGCTGACCATCGGCGACCAGTTCCCGGCATACAATCTCACCGCGGTAATCGGCGGTGACCTGTCGAAGGTCGACGCTCAGCAGCCTGACGACTACTTCACCCGCATCACCTCCGACGACCACGCCGGTAAGTGGCGCATCGTCTTCTTCTGGCCCAAGGACTTCACCTTCGTGTGCCCGACCGAGATCGCCGCCTTCGGCAAGCTCAACGAGGAGTTCGAGGATCGCGACGCGCAGGTGCTCGGCGCCTCGGTCGACAACGAGTTCGTGCACTTCCAGTGGCGCGCCCAGCACGAGGATCTCAAGACCCTGCCGTTCCCGATGCTGAGCGACCTCAAGCGTGAATTGGCCACCGCCACCGGCGTTCTCAATGCCGACGGCGTCGCCGACCGCGCCACCTTCATCATCGACCCGAACAACGAGATCCAGTTCGTCTCGGTGACCGCGGGTTCAGTCGGCCGCAATGTCGACGAGGTGCTGCGCGTGCTGGACGCGCTGCAGTCCGACGAGCTGTGCGCCTGCAACTGGAAGAAGGGCGACCCGACCATCAACGCGGGCGAACTGCTCGCCGCGAGTGTCTGAGCACTCTCCGCGCTATCTGAAAACCCCCGAACGAGAAGAGGATTCGCCGAATGAGCATTGAGACCCTGAAGAACTCCCTTCCCGAGTACGCAAAGGACCTCAAGCTCAATCTGTCGTCCATCGCACGCACCACCGTGCTGAACGAACAGCAGCTGTGGGGCACGCTGCTCGCGTCGGCGGCCGCGACCCGGTCCGCGACGACGCTGCGCGAAATCGCCGAGGAAGCCGCGGACAATCTATCGGCGCAGGCATACAACGCCGCACTCGGCGCCGCCTCGATCATGGGCATGAATAATGTGTTCTATCGGGGCAAAGCGTTTCTGGAGGGACGCTACGACGATCTGCGGGCGGGTCTGCGGATGAATATCATCGGCAACCCGGGTGTCGACAAGGTCGATTTCGAGCTGTGGTCGTTCGCGGTCTCCTCGATCAACGGCTGCGCGCACTGCCTGGAGGCACACGAGAAGACGCTGCGTGAGGCGGGCGTGTCGCGTGAGGTGATCTTCGAATCGCTGCGTGCGGCCGCGATCGTCGCCGGTGTCGGCCAGGCAGTGCAATCCACGGAGGCGCTGGCCACCGCCGCGGTCTGACATTTCGCCGTAACGATAACGGCCCCGCCCTCGGACGGGGCCGTTATCGTTTCCGCGCCGACCGGCACGTGTCGGAGCGCCTCGCTAGCCTGTCCGCGATACGCACCTCGCGAACAAGGGAGCAGGCCGATGGCTGTACGCACGCCGCCGACCGATGAGGACAGCTGGGTGGTACCCACCGCCTGGTGGTCGAAAACCGATCCATTCCGCGGCCGGTGGCCCGCGCGCGAGGTCGCCGCCAACGTGGCTGCGGCACAGCGGATCTCCGACAAGTTGGCGCAGTCCACGGATCGGATCCGCGCCATCCTGAGCCATTCCGGCTCGAACAAGGTACTCGCCGAACGGGGTGCGCGATATCTGGGCGATCGGCAGGCCGACCCGCTCGGCGCAGCCGTGTGCGCCGCGATCGGCATGGATACCAAGCTGTGGGATGACAACGCACTCGGCCGCTACTACGACAACCACGCGGATCTCGCCGATTATCTGGTCGCCACCCACGGTTTCGGATGTGCCGTGGCGACCGTGGCCGCGCTCAGCGGCATCTGCGCTGAAGCATCGGATACCTGGGGCGGGCAATCGAATCGCTTGCTGGTTTCACGTCCCTGCGATCCGCCTGCCACGCTGGTCCGCCGAATGCGCACGCTGCTGGCCGCCGCCGGGGAGATGGATTACGCCGACGCCCTGGACCAGGCACGGCAGCTGCGCCGCGGCCCGCTCTCGATCCGATTGCTCACCTCGTATCTGTTTCCCACCGAACAGGATTGGGTCAGCACCGATCTCGCCGATCCGACACTCGACGACGGCTTCGGATCAATCTTCCTGCTCGCCTCGGTGACCGATTCCGCGCACGCGCACCGCATCCTCGATCTACTCGGCTGGCATTGGCACCTGTTGCGTGACAACAAATCGCTGATCTACAGTGTCGCGGCACATCTCGGTGCCGATGCCACCTCGGTACTCATTCGTCTGTGGGAGGCGGGTGAGGGCAATAGCTGCGCGCCGGGACCGGAAACCCTGTCGCGCATTCTGGCCCACATTCCCGCTGACGAAGCGATGGACTTCCTCGCCGGACATTCGTGGCGCAATGTGACCGCTAGGGCGCTGCTCGCCTCGACAGAACGGTTTCCAGCACGTGCCATGCGCGTGCTCGGCGCGCGAACCTGCCAGCAGGACAACGTCACCGACTTCTGCCAGCATGTCCGCCGCCACCCCGACCTCGCCGTTACCATGTGCGAAGAACTGCCCGAATCCGCTCGCCGGTTGATCGCCGAGAGTCTGCCCGTGGAGCCGACGATCCATACGACTCCCGCCGATCTGATTCCCGCGATCCTGCGCACACCGCCATGGCAGCGACCGCGCCGTAAGCCGATCGCCGCCATAGCGCTGGAAGTTCCTGCGGACATTGGTATTTCGTGGCGAGATGGCGAACGGGAGAAATGGCTCGACAGCATCGGCACGCTGTCGGAGGAGGAGATTCGCGAGCGGCTCGAGCGCATTCGGCCGGGCAATGACTTTCTCAACGACTGGATGCTGGACGCGCTCGCCCAGGTCGACTTCGCGATCGCGGAACCATATCTGCGCACAAGTACCGTGGGTTGGGGACTGTGGTCCGCCACTCCCCTGCTCGCACTCACAGCCAAACATGGCGCCGCAACGCATGATCTGGTCCTCGACACTGTCACGAAGCGCCCGCGCGAGCACGCCGCGGCCATCGCTCCTCTCGAAAGCCCAGTCGTCGCCGAACTGGTCGCGGATTGGCTGCGCCTGCGCTCGCGCCGCCGCATCGCACTGGACTGGTTGCGCCGCCATCCAGCCTACGCCGCGACCGCGTTTATTCCGGGCGCGCTCGGCAAGGCGCGCAAGGCGAGACGCACGCATGCCGCGGCATTGCGCACTCTGGTCACACTCGGTCACACCGATGCCATCATCGCCGCCGCGGCCGCATATGACGCCACCGCGACGGTGCGCGAGTTGCTCGATACCGATCCTGCCGAGATCGTGCTCGCCCGGATTCCCCTTCTCCCGCAATGGTTGTCGATTTCCGATCTGCCCGCGATCGGGTTGCGCGACGGCCATGTGCTGCCGCCCGATGCGGTCGCCAATCTTGTTACTTTCATGATGATGTCGGAACCCGGCACGCCACATGCCGCGCTGACACAGGTACGCCAAGAGTGCGACCCGGCTAGTTCGGCCGCAGCCGCCGCTGGGATCCACAGCCAGTGGACCAGGGCGGGCGCGCCGTCGAAGGACGCCTGGGTCTGGGAAGCGTTGGCCGCCTTCGGAAATGACGAGACCGTCGAGGAGCTGCTGCGGAATATTCTCTGGAGCGGGGCCAAAGACAATGCGCTCGACACTCTCGCCGCCATCGGTACCGACCACGCACTGTCGGCGTTGATCATGTTGAGCGAGAAGGGCCCAAACGCGGCTGTCCGGGATGCGGCGCGGATCCGGGTCACCGATGTCGCGGACGAATTGGGTTTGAGCGAGGATCAACTCGCCGATCGCATGGTCCCGGATCTCGGCCTGCGCCCCGACGGCACGGCGCTGCTCGACTTCGGGCCGCGTCAGTTCGTGCTCGGCTTCGATGAACAGCTACGCCCCACCATTACCGGTACCGACGGCACCCGCTACCAGGCACTGCCCAAGGCCGGAGTTCGCGACGACGATTACAAGGCCGCGGCGGCGACCGCGACGTATCGCTCGATCCGCAAGTCGGTCAAGAAGTTCGCTGCCGACCAGATCCGGCGACTCGAACGCGCCATGGTCACCGAACGCCGCTTCACCCTCGATGAACTGCGCACTCGATACATCGCACATCCGGTGCGCATCAACCTGACTCGCCGACTGATCTGGGCGACCTATCGCGACGACCAAGTGCTCGACTCATTCCGCATAGCCGAGGACAACTTCTTTGCCGACACCGACGACACCGCACTCGAAATCGCCGAGGACGCCGTCATCGGCATCGCCCATCCGCTCCACCTCGGGACCGAACTGACCGCTGCCTGGGCCGATGTGCTAGCCGATTACCAACTCCTGCAACCATTTCCACAGCTCAGGCGGGAGGTGCATCATCTGGATCCGAAGTTGCTCGCCGGTTCCTCCGTACCGATTCCGCCGAACGCCACCGTGCCCCTCGGCCGCATCCACGGCTTGACCGATCGGGGTTGGAATCCACCCGAACGCGGCGACGGCGTTCGCATCGATACCTTCGACAAGCGGTTGCCGAACGATGGAGTTTTCAGCATTGGGATCGCTGCGGGCATGGAGCCGTTCGAAGCGGTCGCTCCCGTGCACGAGCTCAGGTACGCCGCGCTCGCGGGCCGCAATTCCGCCACCTTCGCCGACCTCAGCCAGGTCACCGTATCGGAAATCCTGCGCGATCTCGCGTGGCTGTGCGGCCCGCATTGACCGACGTAACCGGCAATCGGGACATCGGAGAGGGACTCCTCCAGACGGAACTTCTGCGGCGGCGCATTAACCACTTCTCATCGGCCGGTAGGCTCGCGAACATGGGCACACAGGGTGAACCAGAGGGCATCGGTACGCGGGTCGAGGTCGTGCGCGTTTTCACGGACCCGACCGGGCGGGGTGGCAACGAGCTCGGTATCGCTCGCGCCGCGGACGTCGCCGAGGCCGACCACCAAGCGCTGGCGGCGAAGGCGGGATTCAGCGAAACCGTCATCGTCGAGGACCCGGTCGACGAGATCGCCAAGGTGCGGATCTACACCCCCGCGGTGGAGCTGCCGTTCGCCGGGCATCCGTCGGTGGGTACCGCCTGGTGGTTCGCGGAGCAGGGCCAACCGGTGCGAATTCTGCAGGTGTCGGCGGGGCCCGTCGCCGTCGAACTCACCGATGGCATGGTCTGGATAACCGCACGCGGCGAATGGGCCCCGGACTTCACCTTTCATCAACTCGACGACCTCGACGAGCTGGCGAATCTGCGCCCCGACGATTTCGACAGTGGCTCGCACTACCTCTGGACCTGGACCGACGAGCACCGCGGCGCCCTGCGCTCGCGCATGTTCGCTCCCGCCATGGGCGTCACCGAGGACGAAGCCACCGGAGCCGCCGCCGTCGCCCTCACCGCATTACTGCGCCGCGGCCTGATCATCACCCAAGGCAAGGGCTCACAGCTCTTCACCGAATGG
Organism: Nocardia sp. NPDC050630; assembly: GCF_044457245.1. Classification (NCBI taxonomy): domain Bacteria; kingdom Bacillati; phylum Actinomycetota; class Actinomycetes; order Mycobacteriales; family Nocardiaceae; genus Nocardia; species Nocardia sp. NPDC050630. The sequence goes on along the minus strand of NZ_JBITGN010000001.1, from coordinate 510,527 downwards.
GACTCCGATGGCTGGGTTCGACTCGGCGGCCGCGTCGTCGCGGACTCGGTCGTCGACCTGTAGACCGCGAGTACCCGACGGGAAGTCCTCGGGCAGCTGACCAGGGCATCGAAACTCTTTTCGGATTGGGGGCGGCAACCCACCCCGGCGGCTGCGGATGGCGGTTGGAATCGGGGACGACTTCGGCGAGGCGGCGCAGCGGGCGACGAGCTGGTTGCGTTCGGTGGGCGTGAAAGCCTCACCAACTCGATGCGATCAATCACGATAGCGCCGAGGCCCTGTTCCCACGTCTCACAGCCTGATCGGACAACGACCCGAGCTTATTCGGAGGCAGCGGCGATCAGCATGTAGGCCGTGCCGAGGTCCATCACGATGTGCGGCACGAGCGCCGTTGTCAGTGCGCGGCCGATGAAAGAAGTCGACTGCTGCGAGTCGGTTCGGATGCCGATCGGGTGACCGAGCCAGCGTCGGCAACGGCCGGTACTCGCCGCGACGATCAACGCGAGTGCGTCGACGGCGAAGAACGCGGCCAGTGTCAGCGCCGGTCCCGGGGCTGGCCCATCAATGTGCATGCCCCCGCTATGTCCCGTCATCGAGTACAGCATGGTTGCCGCGACGGCGATATGATAGCCGAGGGCGAGCATCCGATCATCGGGTAGCGCACGAGTCGTATTGCGCCACTGCACAATTCGATCTGTCAGCAAGGCTGCGAATACGATGATGAGCGCGATCAGCACACCGCGCAACACGACCGGATCGGCTCCCATCGGAAAGACCAGCATCGCGAGCATGACCATGCACATGATCAGATGAGCGGCATCGGATTCGTGACATGCACCCGCATCAGGCGAACTCACTTGCAGCCGAACTGGTTCGACCCCGCTGACGTCAGCGGGCACCGCCAACCGCCCAACCACCACCGCAGCCGCGAACACAAACGCCACCACCACCGACCACCGCAAGGCGGCATACTCCTGCGCGAACTCCACCACACCCACCTCCCGACCCAAATCCTCGCCTCCATACTCGCACCCCTCCACCCCGTCCGCCCGCCCTTTCCCCACCAAGTGAACGAATGATCACGTGGCAACACAGGCGGCCCGAGCGCCCGGTTATGCGCCCGATCCGGAGGCCGTCAGGCCGGGAGCTCGCGTAGAACCCGTTTGAGTACCTTTCCGGTGGGGTTGCGCGGGAGTTCGTCGACGAACAGCACGTCGCGCGGGACCTTGAAGCGGGCCAGGTGCGTTTTCACGTGCTCACGCACCTCGTCTGCGGTGAGCGAATAGCCTTCGCGAACAACCACTACCGCACGAAGGCGCTGACCGTGGCGATCGTCCGGCACTCCGAATGCGCTGACCTCCGCCACTGCTGGATGCGCGGCGAGCAGTTCCTCCACCTCGCCCGGAAAGACGTTCTCGCCGCCGGAGACGATCATGTCATCGTCGCGTCCGTCGATGAAAAGCCTTCCAGCACTGTCGAAATGGCCGACATCACCGGTGGACATCAATCCTGCGATGCGCGCCTTGTCACCACCTCCGGTATAGCCCTCGAATTGGTAGTTGTTGCCGACGAAAATGCGTCCGGTAGTGCCGGTGCCTACTTCTCGATCGTTGTCGTCGAAGATCTTGACCGTGGTGCTGGGCACCGGCGAGCCGACACAGCCCGGCTCGACCGCCAAATCCGCTGGCGTGGCGATGGTCGCGTAGGCGACCTCGGTGGACCCGTACACGTTGTACACCACCGGCCCGAATGCCTCGGTCACCCGGACGCACAGGTCGGCGCCGAGCTGGGAGCCCGCGACGACGATGATCCGCAACCGCGAAAGGTCACGCCCGGCAAAGGCTTTCGGTCCGGCATCGACGAGCCGCCGCAACATCACCGGCACCGCGATCATCGCCGTGGCCCCGTGCCGGTCCAGGCTGTCCAGCACTGCTTCAGGATCGAAACGCCGACGGATCACCAGCGTGGACCCGAACCCGATGGCGAGTACCGCGTGTGCGAAGCCGAGCGTATGGAAAAGCGGCGCAGGGCATTCGGTGATTTCGCGGGCACGGAAGGGCACCTTTCCGAGAATGGCACCCAGCGGCGAGAGCGAGGTCGGCTCGCTGCCGCGCGGCGCACCTTTCGGGGTGCCGGTCGTCCCGCTGGTCAACAGGATGATGCGGGCTGGGGTGCGGGGCTTGCGCGGTGGCGTGCGGGCCGCGCCCGCGATGAGATTATCGATAGTGTCTACGCCTGGTTTATCGGCCCAGGCGCGGTAGCGGCCGCGGCGCGGTGTGAAATCGCCGAGCATACTGGCGTATTCGTCGTCGAAGATCAGCAGATCGGCGCCCTCGCGGGTCATTACTTCGCGCAGTTGCGGTGCCGCGAAGTCGGTATTGAGCAGGATGATTCGAGCACCGCATTTCGCGGCGGCGAAGACCGCGTAATGGAAGCCGCGATGGTTGCGTGCCAGGATCGCAACCCCCTCCCCGTCGCGCAGTCCGCGCGCCCGCCAAGCATGCGCGAGCGCGGTGCTGCGCTCGTCGAGTTCACGAAAGCTGACGCGACCGAGTTCATCGACGATGGCGGTGCGGTCGCGATAGCGCAGGGCGGCAACGGTTGTCAGGCCGCCGAGCAGCCCGGACCGCAGCACTGCGGCACCCATGAGGGCGAGTCGATCCGGCCGTTCAGGGGTCGCGAGCCCGGCACGAACCGTCAGGGCGGCGTAATAGGTCTCATCGGCAGCCCGACGCGCCGCCGCTGCGGCCAGCGCCCCGACCTTGTTCGCAAACTTCATGATTCGATCCTGACGCCTAATCCACCCAACCGCTCGCCGACCTGACCCCCTTCGGTCACAGCCGATTCGACCGCCGAGGCACAGCGTTCGACTCGTCCGCGCCTCTCGGCGATCAACACCGCGCCCGCTCGGCCAGCGACGGGGACAGGGCACCAGTGGAAGACGCGGATGTCGGATCGGAGCGGGTACTGCGCTGGGCAGCAGTCCCGACAAGCCGCCGAGCGCATCCTCGGGTACATCAATGAGTTCGTACGCTCCCGATATCCGCATTCGGCGCAGGCCTTCGGCTCGATCAGCGCACCACGCGACGCGAACTTCTCGAATATCGGCATCGTTGTCCACCTAGGTGAGGGCGAGTGCCCTCACAGTAAAGCGTCACCGGCGGGTTCGTCGAGTACCGACCCAGACAGCAGTGCCCACGCAGGCACCATCCATGATGGACGGATGTCCAGCGATATCGGCGAATGCCTTCCGCAGCCGACCGCACCGGCCGCCGGGCTCCGGATCGCCCTCGATGATCTGTCCGGTCCCGAGGTCGCTGCCCTGCTCGCCCAGCATCTGGCCGAGATGTATGAGAACTCGCCCGAAGACAGCGTGCACGCCCTGGACCTGGAGGCGCTCCGTCGAACCGACGTCACCTTCTGGAGCGCCTGGGAGGACGACGAACTCGCTGGTTGCGGCGCACTCAAACAACTCGACCCCACCCACGGCGAGATCAAGTCGATGCGCACCGCCACCGATCGCACCGGCCGCGGCATCGCCTCTGTCCTGCTCGACCACCTGATCACCGAGGCCCGCGCACGCAACTACCAGCGCCTGAGCCTGGAGACCGGGGCATCGGAGTACTTCGCCCCCGCGCAACGGCTCTACGCTCGCCACCGCTTCGAGATCTGCGCCCCCTTCGCCGACTACGTCGAGGATCCGCACAGCGTCTTCATGACGCGCACCCTCTGACGCCGCAAAAGCGACGAGCATTGTCGACCTTCGGCGCATGACTGGTCGGAGTACTTCGCCCCCGCGCAACGGCTCTACGCCCGCCACCGCTTCGAGATCTGCGCGCCGTTCGCCGACTACGTCGAGGATCCGCACAGCGTCTTCATGACGCGCACCCTCTGACGCCGCATACCCGACGAGCGTTGTCGACCTTCGGCGCATGGTTGCTCGGATTGGTGACGCGCATCCTCTGATGGCACGCATCAACGGACCTCGCTGACTTCGGTGCGCAGTCATGCGGATAGGCGACGTTCGGCGGACCGGTCACGCCGCGTTGATCGCGGTGATCAGCGTGCGATTGCCCGCCGTTCGCGTCGTGATGATCTGTGTGAAGGTCTGTGGCTGCTCGCCCGGCCGCTGCTGAGTCAGCTGGACCTCCCAATGTGCCTGCCCCGCATCGCTGCCCGCCCGAGTGATCTGCACGCAGTAGAGGGTGCCGATCGGTAGCTGGTTGATCCCGCGCTGGATCTGGTCGGCGGCAGGCACATTCGCGTCATTGTCGACTACGCCGCGCGCGGCGAATCCGGAACGCTGTACATAGTAGGCACGCTCGAATGCGAGGATCGCCGATGGCCCATCGCTGGTGCCGCCGGGATCGGTGCCGGAGATGACATCACCGGTGCGCCGCTGTTCGCAGCCCGGGGTGGCGATCGCCGACGGTTGGTCGCTCGGCGCCGTCGTTGCCTGGGCACGCCCGGCTGTTCCACCCAGGACGGCTTGGGTCGTCGCCGCGGCCGGTCGCTTGTGATCGCCGGAACCGCCGAAAACGAACATCAGCACCGAGACGACCGCCAACACCACACCGAGCACGATCAGCACTGCGACAACTCGGTTGCCGCCGCCGTTCGATTGGGGATCGCGACGACGCGGCGGATGCCGCAGTGCCGGACCGGGATTGCCACCGGACCGATCGATGATCGTCGGCACGACGGAATTGGTCTCGGCCGGTAGCTCAGCATCGGCGACTATCGCACGCGTGCGCGGCCGACTGCGCTCCGCCTCCGGAGGCGCCGTCGCGGGACGGCGCGGTTCGAGCCACTCCTGCCAATCCCCGGCCGGGCGAGGGCGGCGCGGCCGCTCGGCTGGATCGAGCGCATCGGCCAGCGGTGTCCGGCGTTGGCCCGAACCGCGGCGTCCGTTGGGGCGGCGGCGCCGCTTCGGGGTCGCAGCGGCGGGCCGGACCATGGGCAGCCCGGTATCGAACGGATTGCCCTGGTTCTGGCTCGATGAGCCGGAATCAGAGCTCGTCATCGTCGAATTCGCCGATCACCGCAGGCGGGACGGTCGCCAATACGGTCGGCACAGTGACACCGAGTTGACCGTCACGCGGTCGGCGGTCCTCATCGGATTGCGACGACGGCGGCATGGCCAGACCACCGGTGGTGCCGGGCTGATTCGTTGGTTCCGGACCAGACGGGCGCGATGGCGGCGTGTCCGCGCTCGTGGCCGGTGCCTGTGGCGCGGGAGCGGGTTTGGTCGCGGTCGGACCGTCCAGGCTCGGCGGGATCACCGAGTTGGTTCCGATATTCGGCGCGGGCTTGGACGACTGACCCGATCCACCGCCGAAGTCGATGACATTCGTTGGCTTGCTCGCGCTGTCACCGCCGGTGGGCGAATTCGTGGTGCTCCCAGGATGGATGAGTTCGGGAATCGCCTTGTCGATGGCCTTGTCAGCTGAGGCGGCCACAGTGTCCATGGCGTGCGTGCCGACTTCGGCGATCTTGTCGATGAGGTGGGTGCCGATATTGACCCCGGCATCGATGGCTGCGGTGCCGACCGAAACGCCCGCGTTGATCAGATACTGCTGCAACTGGAGCTGGGCCGCCTGCACCGGATCCAGTGGCGTCGTTGTCGTCACGCCCGCGGTGGTCGTGCCGTTCGTGATACCCGGCGCGACCGTCTGCTGGGCGGTGCCGACACCCTGCGGTGTGGTGACCGTGAGCGGTCCCATCGCATCCAGCCGCGCGGTGTGGCCGTCCATTTCCGACTGCGCCGTGCTGACCGCGGTGACCGCATCGCGCAGCGCCTGGGTCGCCCGCGCGATCACCGCATCGGTATCCGAGGATGCGCTGGCGGTACTCATGATCTGCTTGGCGTCGCGACGGAAGTCCGCGATGATCTGGTCCACCTTCCGCGCGGCGCGGGCGCTGGTGGCATGGGCATCGCCGAGCACCGACAGGTACTCGGGTCCGCGGTCGGTGATATCACCGATCTGAGTTTGCGTGGTGCGCAATGCCGGAACGGCATCGTCGGCGGCGCGGGAGGTCCAGGTCGATTCGAGGGCGTGCAGGCCCTCGCGGTGCGGGCCCTCGGCATCGGCGGCCTGTGTGGACGCGGCGGACAGCGCGTTGACGACGGACTGGTCCGGAGTCGCGACGCCGCTGCCGAGCGAGGCGCGCAATTGCAGCATCGGTTCGACCAGGGCCGCCACGATCGGCGGATCCACATTCGGATCGACAGACGTGCTCGCGGGAGCATCGGAGGCGTTGTTCGCCGGCCGCCGTCGAAGCAGTCGTCTCATGGCAGCGCCTCTCCTTGCCGGGCCAGAGCGCCCGCGGAATCGACATCGATACCCTGCATGTCCGCGCTGTAATCGCGCAGCACCTGCCCGTACGCGGCAACCAATTGTCCCGCGGTCGAGAGCGCCTGCACGTGTTCGTTCACCTTCTCGGTGAACCTGGCCACGAATCCGGCGCCGACCTGACCGAGGTCGGCGGCCAGCCGCTCGGGGTTCACCGCACCACCCGCGACCGCCGACGCCGAGGCAAGCTGTTGCGACACCGTATTCGCGATCGTGGTGTAGGCGGCCATCGCCGCCGGGTCGAGCTTCAGCGCGTCCACTGTTCCCCCTTAATACGGAAACCAATCTGTCGCGTCATATTTCGACACTCCGAGCGTACTTGGGACCCGAGCAATGCGCGCGTGGATCCTTTCGTTCCGCTGGAAGTCTATGCCGCCGGATCGATCGCTTATGCGGCGCCGGCCCGCTTCCATGGGCACCGAGGTAGAAAACGAAAATGATCACTTTCACCTAGTGCCGGTTCTATGCTTATCGGACGAAGTTGGTCCCATCACCACCCTGGCGATCCACGCCCAGGGTGCCGGCATCAGAGGGGTCAGAAGCGTGAAGAACAGCAGACGTTTTCGAAAGTTGTCGGTAAGATCCGTGGCGCTCATCGGTGCCGTTTCCGCTGGGCTGCTGATGGCGGGAACGGCACAGGCCGAACCATTGTGGCCCGGTGGTCCGGATATCGGTACACCGGCGATCATCCCACCGATTCCGCCGGCTCCCGTCTACGCACCGTGTGGCGAGACCGCGCGCATGTGCATGCGGCTATCGACGAACGAGGCCTGGCTGATGGACAACGGCAAGGTCACCTACGGTCCGACGCCGATCTCGCACGGACGACCCGGATATGAGACGCCGCCGGGCGTCTTCAAGGTCGCCTTCAAGCGGGAAGACTTCTGGAGCACCATGCACAACGCTCCGATGAAGTGGGCGGTCTTCTTCAACGGCGATATCGCCACCCACATCGGCCCCATCGAGGAGCAGTCGCACGGCTGCATCCGCATGACCCCGGAGGGCGCCGAAGCGACCTACCGCTATCTCAACCCTGGTGACGTGGTCGAAGTCGTACGCTGACACCGGATTTGCGCACGCGACGGGCCCGGGTGGATTCCGCCCGGGCCCGTCGCATACCTCGCGTGCCTCAATGTTCGCCGACGAGTTGCCGATCCGCGTCTTCGGCCATGACCGCCTCGCCGCGAGCGACCATGCCTGCCTCATCGGCGAGTTTCATATGGGGAATGAACAGGGCGAGTACGAAGGCGATTACCGCGCCCGGGATCAGGTACCAGAAGCCGGGGACCAACGCATCCACGTAGGCGCCGACGATGGCGTCGTGTAGCCCGTCCGGCAGATGCTTGACCACCGAGGGCACCAGTGCGCCCGGATCCAGTTTCGCGGCCGCGGCTTCAGGTCCGTGCGAGACGAAGACATCGGTGAGGCCCTCGGTCAGACGGTTGGTGAAGATGGAGCCGAAAATCGCTACACCCAGCGCGCCGCCCATTTCACGGAAGTAGTTGTTGGCGCTGGTGGCGGTGCCGATCTGGTCCGGGGCGACGGCATTCTGGACGACCAGCACGATGATTTGCATGATCAGGCCGAGGCCAGCACCCATGACGAACAGCATGGCGGAGACGACCCACATCGGGGTGTCCGCGTCCAAGCGGGTCAACCAGAGCATGTCCGCGAACATCAGGACCGCGCCGAGGGGTGGATAGAGTTTGTAGCGGCCGGTTTTGGTGATCATCGTCATCGAGGCGATCAGCGTGATCATCAGACCGACCATCATCGGAATCAGCAGCAGGCCCGAAACCGAAGCCGAAGCGCCCGTTGCCATTTGGAGATAGGTCGGGATGAAGGCGAGGGCGGCGAACATCACCAGGCCGACCACGAAGCCGATGGCGGAGGTCAGCACGAAAGTGCGATTGCGGAACAACCACAGCGGCAGCATCGGCTCCTCGGCGCGCGCCTCCACGAGCACGAAGGCCGCGACCACCACAACGAACGCCACCATCATGGTGACCATAACCGTTGAGTCCCAAGCATATTGCTTACCGCCCCAGTCGGTGATCAAGATCAGCAGCGTGGTCGCGGCCGACATCAACACCACACCGAGATAGTCCGGCCGGGTCTTGGGCCGGTGGCTGGGGATGCTCAGGTAGCGAAAGGCGATGAACAACGCGGCAACTCCGATCGGCACATTGATCCAGAAGCACCAGCGCCAGCCGAGATGATCGGCGAAGAAACCACCGAGCAGCGGCCCCGCGACCGAGGTGATGCCGAAGACCGCACCCATCGGGGCCATGTACTTGCCGCGATCCTTGGCGGGCACCACATCGGCGATGATGGCCTGCGCCAGAATCATCAGACCACCACCACCGACGCCCTGCAGGCCGCGGAAGGTGATGAACTCCCAGAAACTCGTCGACGCCGCGGCGCCGATGGAGGCTACGGTGAAGATGGTGATGGCGAACAGGAACGGCCAGCGCCGTCCGAAAAGATCGCCGAATTTGCCGTAGATCGGCATCATGATGGTGGTCGCGAGCAGATACGACGTTGCGGTCCAAGCCATATGGGAGATGCCGCCCAGATCGCCGACAATGGTCGGCATCGCGGTGCCGACGATGGTCTGGTCCAGGCTGGCCAGGAACATCCCCGCGATCAACGCGCCGAAGATGAGCCAGATCCGCTTCTGGGTCAGGATAATCGGCGCAGGTGGCGATTCGGCCGTGATGGTCATCTCTTCCGTCTCTCTTTCTTGCCGTCGTGCTGTTCGAACAGCCGCGCGGCCATTGCGCAGTGTTCGCGTACTGCCGCCGCCAGCGATACGGTCGGATCTCCGACCGTGGTCATCGCCGCCAGCGAGGTGATGTTCGTCACGAATCCCGCTGCCAGACCGGCGAATTCGGGAGAAACCACACTGCCGAGCCGAGCAGTGAGAAGGTCTGCGATAACGCTCTGCAAGCGAGCGCCCGAGGCGACGAAGGCCGCGAGTACCCGCGGCTCGGTCTTGATGATCTCGGTAACCAGCGCGATACCCTCGCGCACCTCGCTTTCGGATTCGAAGCCGTGCATGAACAACCAAGCGAGGTCGTCCATCAGCACGCCGCTCGGACCACCCGCGATGAACTGCTCGCGCAACCGCGGAGTGCCGATCTCGCCGATCGGCCCAACGACCGCATCCATTTTCGTCTCGTAGTAGTTGAAGAACGTGCGGGGCGAGACGCCGACCGCTCTGGCGATGTCCTCGACGGTCGTCGCGTCCAGTCCGCGCTCGACCGCAAGCCGTCGCGCGGCTAGACAGAGATCGAGCTCGGTCTGGCGTTTCTTCTGCTCCCGCAACCCGATCGGGCGCTCGTCCTTGGACATGTTCGCCAAAGTAGCACAAACTGCAATTTTTCAGAAACTGCAAGTTAAGGACATGGCTTGCGGCTGCTCCGGCCCCGCCCGGACACCTCGGGGCGAGACCTACTCGGAAGCGAATCACCAGCTACGCGCAACCTGAGCGACTCGTTTCCACGCGTCGGCCTCGATAATCGAGCCGGCCACAAGCTGATAGCATCCGCCTTCTGGCCGCGTGGCTGACGCGAAGTTCAACGCCAACGTGATACCCATACGCTATGACAGCGTCGGATGATTTCGATTTCGAAGCCATCTATCGAGGCACGGCCGGTCCTTTCGGGCCGGGCGTCAAACCGCCGTGGAGCATCGGGGAACCCCAACCCGAACTCGCCACGCTGATCGAGCAGGGCAGATTCCATGGCGATGTCCTCGATGTCGGATGCGGGGAGGCGGCGATCTCGCTGTATCTGGCCGAGCGGGGATACACCACGGTGGGGCTGGATCTATCGGCGACCGCGATCGAGCTGGCCCGCGCCGAGGCGTCCAGGCGTGGCCTGGCCAACGCCTCCTTCGAGGTCGCCGACATCACCTCCTTCACCGGCTACGACGGCCGCTTCGGCACCATCGTCGACAGCACGCTGTTCCATTCGATCCCGGTCGAGTCGCGCGAGGGATACCAGCAGTCGATCGTGCGCGCCGCCGCACCGGGTGCGTCGTATTTCGCGCTGGTGTTCGACCGGGCCGCCCTGCCCGAAGTGCCCGGACCCGGCCCGGCGCCGGTCACCGCCGACGAGCTCCGGGCGGCGGTGCAGAAGTACTGGACGATCGATGAGATCAGGCCCGCACGAATCCATGGCAACCTGCCCACGGGCGACGTCGAGTCGCCCACGGGCGGCCCGACGTTCCGGTTCGAGGGCATCCGCGACGAACCCAGTGGCCTCAAGTCGGTTCCGGCCTGGCTGCTGTGCGCTCGGCTGGACTGATCCGCCACAAGCCATGTCGCGGGCTGCTTTGTCCGGCGCGACCCACGCGTCATTGCATCGACATCGAGGGCTCAGCCCAGGGCACGGGTGAAGCCCTCGACGAGTTCATCGACTTGGGTGTCGGTCATGACAAATGACGGGGAGATCTGCATGGCACCCTGACCCGCCGCGCGTCCGGAAATGCCATGGGCGCGTATAGTTTTCACGAACAGCAGAGCTTCGGCGGGGTCGGCGAGTTGGATGGCGGCGACGGCGCCGAGACCGCTGCGGACCTCGGCGACGCGGGGATGCTCCGCGAGGGGTGCGAGCTTCTCGTCGAGGGCAGACTCCAGGCGCTTCGCTGCGTCGAGGAGGTTTTCGCGTTCGATGATGGCGAGGTTCGCCAGGGCTGCTGCGGCGGCGCCGGCGTGGCCGCCGTAGGTGTAGCCGTGGCGCCACCAGACGCCGCCGCGGAAAAAGGGGTCGGCGATGTGTGGGGCGATGAAGACCGCACCCATCGGGATATAGCCGGATGTGAGGCCCTTGGCGGTGGTCATGAGGTCGGGTTCGAGCTCGAAACGTGTTGCGGCGAACCAGGATCCGCCGATGCGGCCGAAACCGGTGACGACCTCGTCGATGACGAAGAGGATATCGTGATCGCGGCAGATGCGACGGACCTCGGTGAGGTAGCCGTCCGGCGGCAGGTAGATTCCGCCCGCGCCGATAATGGGTTCGCAGAAAAAGGCCGCGATGCGCTCCGCGCCGATCTCCTCGATGAGCGCGAGCAACGCTTTCGCATCGTCGCATTCGACGGTGCGGGCATCGGCCATCAGCTCGCCGTAGCCCTCGCGGTTGACCGCAATCCCCGCCAGAGCCGTTCCCGCGATATGCATTCCGTGATACGCGCGCTGTCTTCCGACCACGATGGTCTTATCCGGCCGCCCCAGCTCGTGCCAGTAGCGACGGGCGAGCTTGGCCGCGGTATCCACCGAATCCGAGCCGCCGGAGGTGAAGAAGATCTTGCTGCCCGGCACCGGTGCGATGCTCGCCAACTTCTCCGCCAACTCCTGGGTGGCGGGTTCGGCGAAATCACCGAAATTCGAATAGTGCGCGACCGTGCGCAGTTGTGCGGCGACGGCATCGGCGATCTCGGCGCGTCCGTGCCCGACATTGGTGAACCACAGCCCGGCCGTCGCGTCCAGATACCTGGTGCCCGCCTGGTCGTAGATGTAGGCCCCCTCGCCACGCGCCACGACGAATGCGCCGTCGCGTTCCACGGCACCCATGTCGGCGAAACCATGCCATAGCGCGCCCATATCAACCACCTCTATTCGACAACTATCTCACTTCGCTCCCCCGGCTGGCCCGGCACCGTGCCGACGGCTGCACGGCGCACCGAGCCCGGCCACCGCGACGGCGAGCAGCGCGAATCCGATGACCAGGACCACCAGGCCCATCGTCGTCGACACATAATCCTGATGCCGTGGATCGAGGAACGGATACCAGTCGACGATCCGGCCACGAATGAGGATGTATGCACCGTAGCCGAGCGGGTAGACCCGCTAGCCCGCGATCAGTCGCCCGGAAATAGCTCAGCGCGACCGGCGCCAGCACCTAGTCCACGATCATCACCATAGGCATGATGCGCTGCACCACCGTAGCCACCCACCCCGGTCCGTCTCGCACGCAGATGTGCGCCAGCAGTACCGCGTAAGGTCAGGGAGCACGCGATCAGCGACACTGTGACGCCGAGCACAGAGGATTCGATGGCCGCACGTCAGCAACAGTGTCGGCGGCCGCACCGCCGGTGTGCTCACCGGATGCCCACGCCCGAGTCGGATTCGACGCGCCGGTTTCGCTACCCTGGTGAACGCAATGACCAGGACAGCCAACGCGAATCTCCGCGAGCTTCGGACCCGCCTGGCCGCCGTAACCCTCCGCGATGAACACCGGTTGCGCCGCAACCTGGACCGGGCCCGCGGCGGCGATCTCACCGGTATCACGGCCGAGATCGCGGCGGCCGAGCAGCGCGTCGAGGCCCGCCGTGCCGCGGTACCCGTAATCCGCTATCCGGAGCAGCTACCCGTCTCCGCACGCCGCGACGATATCGCCAAGGCGATCCTGGACAACCAAGTCGTCATCGTCGCCGGTGAGACCGGATCGGGTAAGACCACCCAGATTCCGAAGATCTGCCTGGAACTGGGCCGTGGCATCCGCGGCACGATCGGGCACACCCAGCCACGCCGGCTGGCCGCGCGCACCGTCGCCGAGCGCATCGCCGAGGAGTTGGGCACCGAACTGGGCGATGTCGTCGGCTACACCGTGCGTTTCACCGATCAGGCCTCCGATCGCACCCTGGTCAAGCTGATGACCGACGGCATTCTGCTCGCCGAAATCCAGCGCGACCGGCTGCTGCGCCGCTACGACACGATCATCATCGACGAGGCGCACGAACGCAGCCTCAATATCGACTTCCTGCTCGGCTACCTGAAGCAATTGCTGCCGCGCCGACCGGACCTCAAGGTGATCATCACCTCCGCGACCATCGATCCGGAATTGTTCGCCCGCCACTTCGCTGACGAATCGGGCACTCCCGCACCGATTGTCGAAGTGTCCGGCCGCTCCTATCCGGTCGAAATCCGATACCGGCCGCTATCGCTCGAGCTACCCGTCGCCGCCGATGACGATGATGAGGACACCCGGATCGCGGACCGCGACCCGGTGGACGCCATCGGTGAGGCGGTGCGCGAACTCTTCGCCGAGGGCGACGGCGACGTGCTGGTCTTCCTATCCGGCGAACGCGAGATCCGCGATGCCGCGGATGCGTTGCGCGACTTGCGGATTCCACGCACCGAGATCCTGCCGCTCTACGCGCGCCTGTCCACCGCCGAACAGCATCGTGTCTTCGCGCCGCATCCGGGGCGACGAGTCGTGCTGGCCACCAATGTCGCCGAGACCTCGCTGACCGTCCCCGGCATCCGCTACGTCATCGATCCCGGCACCGCCCGCATCTCCCGCTATTCGATGCGCACCAAGGTGCAGCGCCTGCCTATCGAAGAGGTCTCGCAGGCCTCGGCCCGCCAGCGCGCTGGCCGCTGCGGCCGCGTCGCCGATGGCATCTGCATTCGCCTGTACTCCGAGCAAGACTTCGAAGCCCGCCCTGCCTTCACCGAACCGGAGATCCTGCGGACCAATCTGGCCGCCGTCATCCTGCAGATGACCGCGCTCGGACTCGGCGATATCGAGAAGTTCCCCTTCGTGGAGGCGCCCGACCGCAGGGCCATTCGCGACGGTGTCGCGCTGCTGGAGGAATTGGGTGCGCTCGCTCCGCGCGCGACGGCGAAACCGGCTCGGCAGCAGGCTGATTCGACAATCCCCTCGGACCAGCCGACCGACGGCACCGCGCCCGAAAGAGGCCGAGCGGAAAAGGTGTCCGACGCGACGCTGACGCTCACCCCCACCGGGCGTGAAATGGCGCAGATACCGGTGGATCCGCGAATGGCGCGCATGCTGGTCGAAGCCCACCGCAACGGCGTGCTCGCCGATGTGCTGATCATCGTCGCGGCGCTGTCCATTCAGGATGTACGCGAACGTCCAGCGGAGCATCAGCAAGCCGCGGACACCAAACACGCCCGCTTCGTGGTCGAGGGTTCGGATTTCCTGGCCTACCTGCGGTTGTGGGAGTATCTGACCGAACAGCGCAAGTCGCTGTCGTCCAATCAGTTCCGACGTATGTGCCGCGACGAGTTCCTGCACTATCTGCGGATCCGGGAGTGGCAGGATCTGCACGGGCAGTTGCGGACCATCACTCGTGGGCTCGGCTGGACGGTGCAGGGCGACGGCTCGGAAAGCGATTCGCGCCGTGGGCGATCCGCTGCGGACAGTCGCAATTCGGATGGTGGACAGCGCAAGAGGCATGACGCCGATTCGGCGCGCGCGGACTCGGGCGGCGCGGACTCGTCTCGCACGAAGGCGAACCGCCGTGGCCGCGCGCGCGACAACACCACCGCTTCGCAACTCCAGGCCGCCGAGGCACTCGAAAACGATGGCACCCCGTGGGATTCGACCGCCATACACCAGGCACTGCTGGCGGGCATGCTGTCCCACATCGGTGTCCGCGAGGCAGAGACCCGCGAATTCCTCGGTGCACGCAATGCCAAATTCATGATCTTCCCCGGGTCCTCGCTGGCGAAGAAGCCGCCCCGCTGGGTAATGGCGGCCGAACTGGTCGAGACCTCCCGGCTCTGGGGCCGGATGGCAGCCCGAGTGGAGCCGGAGTGGGCCGAGCGGCTGGCCGGAGATCTGGTGAAACGCACCTACTCCGAACCACATTGGTCGTCCAAACGTGGCGCAGCACGCGCGTACGAGCGGGTCACGCTGTACGGCGTACCGCTAGTGGTCAGCCGCGCGGTGGACTACGGCCGGATCGATCCAGAACTGTCGCGCGAGCTGTTCATCCGGCATGCCCTCGTACAGGGCGAGTGGCAGACCCGCCACGAGTTCTTCCACCGCAATCGCGAACTGCTCGATGATGTCGCCGATTTGGAGCACCGCGCACGTCGCCGCGACATCCTCGTCGACGACGAGGTGCTGTTCGAGTTCTACGACAAGCGCGTCCCCGCCGATATCGTTTCGGTGCGTCACTTCGACAGTTGGTGGCGCACCGCGAAGCGCAAAGATCCCGCGCTGCTCGACTTCTCGACCGATACCGTGGTCAATGAAGCCGCGGCGACGCTCGACCCGACCGACTTTCCGGACGCCTGGCGCCAAGGCGAGTTGAGCTTCCCACTCACCTACCAATTCGAGCCCGGCAACGATGATGACGGCGTCACCGTGCGGATCCCGGTCGAGCAGTTGGCGCATGTGCGCGCCGTCGGCTTCGACTGGCTGGTGCCCGGTATGCGTGACGAGCTGGCCACCGCGCTGATCAAGACGCTGCCGAAGGCCCTGCGCCGCACCGTCGTTCCCGCACCGGACTTCGCCGCCGCCGCACTCGCCGCGCTCACTCCACGCGCCGAACCCCTGCGCATCGGCCTTGCCAGGGAACTGTCGCGACTCGGTGCGGTCAGCATCGCGCCGAGCGATCTCGACCCCGCCGCGCTGCCGGACCATCTGCGCATAACCTTCGCTGCTATTGATGCCGAAGGCCGAGTGCTGGCGCGTGGGAAGAACCTCGCCCAGTTGAAAACCAAGCTTTCCGAGCAGGTGTCGGCCTCGGTCGCCCGTGCCACCGCGGGTGCGGAACGTGCGCCCGCCACCGTGTGGACCTCGGAATCGCTGGGAACGGTCGAGCCGACGGTACGCAGCGAAGTGGCCGGACAGACGGTCACCGGTTACCCGGCGCTGGTCCCTGAGGGTGATGGTGTCGCGGTGCGCGTGCTGAGCTCCCCCGCGGCGCAGGCCGCCGCTATGCGGGTCGGCACGCGCACACTGGTGTTGAGCGCGATTCCCACCTCGGTCCGCACCGTCACCGCCAGCCTGCCACCGCGGGAACGGCTTGCGCTGAGCCAGAATCCGTACGGTTCGCTCGACGCGCTCATCGAGGATTGCCGCGCCGCGGCCGCGGACGAATTGATCGCCGCCGCCGGTGGGCCGGTGCGCAGTCCGCAGCAGTTCGAAGCCTTGGTCTCGAAGATCCGCCCCGACTTCGTCTCCGCTGTGGCCCGCATCGTGCGGTTGGTGGTGCCGGTGTTGGCCGGGGCGCACCAGGTTGCGTCCGCACTCGCCGATACCTCCGAACGCGATATCGCCGACGATGTCCGCCACCAACTCGACGAACTGATCTTCGCCGGTTTCATCTCGGAGTGGGGCGGCGCTCGCCTGCGCGAACTACCCCGCTACCTGGAGGCCGCCCGAATCCGCCTGGAGTCGCTACCCGGCTCCGCGGTGCGCGACCGACAGGGCATGATCGAAATCGACCGCGCCCTCGCCGCATACGACCGCCTCGTCAATGCCCTGCCCGACGCACGCAAGCACGCGCCCGATGTCACCGAAATCTGGTGGATGATCGAGGAATTGCGCGTCAGCCTGTTCGCCCAGAGACTCGGCACCCCGTACCCGGTCTCCACCAAGCGCATCGAAAAGGCCATCGCCGCCATCCGCCGCTGATGCCACGGCTGCTACCAGCGTGCCCGATCGACAAGGTTGCCCATTGCGATGCCGTCGATCTCGGCGCCGACACGCACCACGGTGCCGACCGGGCGCAGCCTGCACCCGATTTACACCGTCTCTTTCCGAGGCACCGGCTGCGCTCGCAACGGTAGTTCTGGGGGCGCGACCGAGCCCAGATCCGGCGATACAGTCGCCGGACATGGTGGCGCGCAAGAACATTGCGGCCGCCGACAGTACCGCACCGCGTCGGTTCGGCAGTCCGACGTGAATTCTGGAAAGAGGTATTCGCCCATACGGAAATTCCTCGCGCCGATCCTCGCCGCCGGTGCGGTCGCGCTCGCACCGGTGGCGACCGCTTCGGCAGACATACCGATACAGCCCACACCGGTGCACGCCGATACCGACGTGTTGCGGCAGTTGGTTCGGCTGCTCGATACCGGTTCGGTCAGCATCTGCCCCGGGCAGGCGATGGGCAGCTTCGGCTGCTCGTGTCCGCCGGGGATCTGTCTCTGACAGCCCGATCAGTCGGCGGAGGCCGCGACCGTCGCTTCCTCGCGATGCTTGCGCAGGTGGGCGATTTCGCGTTCGAAGTCGTCGGCGGAGGTGAAGGAGCGGTAGACCGAGGCGAAACGCAGGTAGGCCACCTCGTCCAGATCCCGCAGCGGGCCGAGGATGGCCAGGCCGACCTCATGGCTGGGCACCTCGGGCGAACCCTTCGCACGCACCGCGTCCTCCACCTGCTGGGCCAGCAGGTTCAGCGCGTCTTCGGCGACCTCGCGACCCTGGCAGGCGCGCCGCACGCCGCGAATCACCTTTTCCCGGGAGAACGGCTCGGTGACGCCGCTGCGCTTGACCACGGATAGGATCGCGGTCTCTACGGTGGTGAATCGTCTCCCACACTGCGGGCAGGAGCGCCGACGGCGGATGGCCGCGCCTTCCTCGGCCTCACGCGAGTCGACGACCCGCGAGTCGGGGTGTCGGCAGTAGGGACAATGCATCCGAGAGATCCTTCGTCGATGCGCGCGCCCGCGTCCGAATCGGCTCCGGTTCGCCAGTCCCGATCCGGCGAGCACGTGTACAGGGGTCTAGACCGATACGTCCATATCAGGTCCAGGATACCCGGGAGGGGTCACCAACCGTCTCATACGTCCCAACTACCCCGTCGATCGACACTCAGCCGAGTTGCCATTGCGTCGTCAGATCGGCGATCAGATCCGGAATGCGCGCGATCATCCGGCCGTGTGCGAGCTTGCTCCAGAAGGATTCACCGAGCACCACCTCGGCGAACGGCCGATTGCTCTCCATATCGATATGGCGCAGCACCAGATCGCCGGTGATGTAGGTCCAGCGGGCATCGCGATCGGCCCAGTTGAAGTCCGGCAGCGGGGTGCGCAGTGAAACGGTGTGTCCCGCGATATCCGCGCTGACGGTGGCGGGGGCGAAAACACCGGGTGCGCGGACGCCGGGGACGGCGGGCTTACCCGCCACCGTGCTCACGTAGGTCATGACCCGCCCCATCGAGCCGCGCCCCGCCGAGGTGAGGTCCCACTGGTCGGCGATGACGCGGTTCTGCTCACGATCGGTCATGCGGATGAGCGCGTCCACATATCCGTCGCGGGTATGCGAATCGATCGATTGCCAGGCGGTGCGGATATCGGCATCGATTACCCCGGCCGCATACATTTCGTCGATTCCGGCCATCCTGAGCGCGGCATACGCCTCGTGCATCGGGACCAGATCGGTGAATATGTGCTTCTGCATGATCATCAGCCGAGTCTGATACCAGGCGACATCTTCGGCGCTCAACCGCGAACCCTCGGTGGCGAGCAGCCGGATATCGGCGGGCACCCTGGCCACCAATTCCGGTGGGGTGCCGCGCAACAGGTCGGCGACCGCATCGCCGAGCTGATGGATTCCGGGCACGTCGAGCACCATGCCGACATCGCTGAGATCGAAGAAACCCGAGGCGAAGGAGCCGCCCGCGATTCCGGCCAGGCCCGCCCACCAGTACTCCTGATGCTGATTCGCCAGCCGGAAGTAGTTGACGTACACCTGACTGAAGGTGCGCTGGTTGGCACGCACGCCGAGCGCCGGATCCCAGGCCGCGAGATCAATATCGGCATTGCGGGTCGAGACCACCAGCCAATACTGGTGCAGCAGTGTGGCGTAGCGGTTCGGTGCCACCCCGTCGCCTCTGGCTTCGTCGAGCGCCGCACGCAACGTCGACTCATCCAGGGGCAGCGCGGGATTCAATCCGCCTCCACCGGCACCGTCCCCGTTGAGGGCGGGTAGATCTAGATACGCCTCGTACGCGGGTGCCGCCTGGGCGGCCGGAATCATGGTGAGCGCGAAGATAAGACAGGCCAGCAGCCCGGCGATCCGGGCGAGTAGACGGACAGCGTGTGCAGCGGTGGAGCGATGCGTCATTGCGGGTGTCCCGAAATCGTTCGTCGGCGAGAGTTGCCTAGGTCACGTTTTCAGGCACAGTAGCAACATGTTCTAGTTTGTAATCGACAATTTCGGCCACGCTTCGTGGCGGATCAGCCGGTCGCCGTCCGTCACACCGGCTTTCGACGAGCTACCTCGGCGCACCCACACCGACACCATCCGGAACCGACTGCTGCTCGACCACGGCGGGCACCGTCGTCGGGGTCTCGCCGCCGAAAGTTCCAGCACGCCAATGCGCCAAGCCGATCAAAGCTGTCACCACCAGCGCGCTCAACAGTGCGGACACCGCGAGCACCGCGAAACCGACCTGCGCCTGTTCGACCCGCTCCATCGGATGCGGACCCTGCGCCTGACGTAGCGCGGGAGTTCGAATGAAACCTCGGCCGTACGGCACCACAGCACCACCGGGCCGACTGTCGCGCGGCCGCCGATCCGTCGCGGCACGCGCGGCCTCGAGGGCACGAACGCCGCCGCGATGCTGGCGCTGCACGCGCGGAACGGATTCGAAGCCGAGATCGACGTCGACCTCACCCTGGAGGTCGGTGCTCGTGGCGCGGATCGCTGTGCTCATCGGACAAACCTCCATGAAGGGGTGTTAGGGCGTGCTCAGGTATGTCGCGAGACGGAGGGGTAGCTGTTCGATCATGTGTTCGAAGAACTTGTGTTCGATTTCTACCACGCCTCGCCGGCAAAGTCAGCAGAAAACGCCGACATGCCTCGAACAGATGTTTGATACATCGGCGTTACCGGACTAGATTCGATAGACGAAATCAATAGACACAGAAGGGCGGTTGCGGTGAGCCATACAGACGACACGGGCGACGAGAGCGGAGTTGGCACCGACCCATCCGTTACCGGGGCGGATCTCACCGTGCGTCAGCGCAAAGTTCTGGAGGTCATCCGCACCTCGGTGAGCGAGCGCGGCTACCCGCCGAGCATCCGCGAGATCGGCGATGCGGTCGGACTCACCTCCACATCGTCGGTCGCACACCAGCTGCGCACTCTCGAACGCAAGGGCTATCTGCGCCGCGACCCGAATCGCCCACGCGCCGTTGACGTTCGCGGTCTCGACGAGGCGGTGCGCGCGGTGACCAGCCTGCCGTCCACCACCGAGGATGTCGACACCGGGCGGCCCGTCCCGACCTTCGTGCCCGTGCTTGGTCGGATCGCCGCCGGTGGCCCGATCCTGGCGGAGCAGGCGGTGGAGGATGTCTTCCCACTGCCGCGGGAACTGGTCGGTGACGGCTCGCTGTTCCTGCTCAAGGTCGTCGGTGAATCGATGGTCGACGCCGCGATCTGCGATGGCGACTGGGTAGTCGTGCGCCAGCAGAACGTCGCCGACAACGGCGATATCGTCGCCGCGATGATCGAGGGCGAGGCGACGGTGAAGACATTCAAGCGCACCGGTAAGGATGTCTGGCTCATGCCGCACAATCCGCTGTTCGAACCGATTCCGGGCAATGACGCGCAGATCCTCGGCAAGGTGGTCACGGTTATCCGCAAAATCTGACACCAGTTCAGGGCGATCCGACCCAGCTCAGCGCGGCAGCATGGGCGCCCAGAAATCGGCTCGATGGTCTGCGGCGTAGGAGTCGATGAGCCGGTTTCCGCTGGGCCGCAAGGACATGACGAGGGGTGCAGCGGGATCATAGGCCGGGATCGGTTCGAGACCGGCCGGATCCGGGCGGGCATCAATGGCGAATCGGACCCAGTACCTTCGCATTTCGGCGGCGAGGCGCTGCTGGTCCGGCGTCAGGGCGGTGCCGTAGAGCCAGCCGAGGTCGCGCAGGCTCCACAGCGATGCCAGTTCGCTGGCGTGGTACGCGCCCAGCGGGAAGATATTCGGTGGGCCGAGCGGCGCCGGGTCGTCGAAGGAGTAGGTGTAGGTGGGCGTGCGCGGGCCGAGCCCTTCGTATTCGACAACCAGCATGGTGAGGATGCGATCGGTCCAGGCGCGCGACAGTGCGAGTGCGGGCTGCGGGTAGGCGGCGACCGGATAGGTCTGTTCGACGCGGTCGAGTTGCTCCGGCGTCAGGTCGGGCATGGCGGCGGCCAGTGCGTCGCGGTATCCGGCGGCGGTCAGCGGCTTGCCAAGGGGCACACCATATTTCATGTACACCCACAGCGACATCTCGTCGTTGTTCGCACCGACGAGGGTGGGTACATCGGCGAAGGCGCCGTTGCGCACGGCCGCCTGCGGCGCAGACGGTAGGAACTGACCGCCGTATACCGTCGGGGTGATGGAATCGCTCACCAACGTATCGACCGGCAGCGCGCGCAGGCACGCCGCGGTTCCGGGTCCGGCGCATCCGAGACGTGCGGCGTACGCGTCGCCGTCTGCCACCGCCGTCGCGGCGGGCACACCGGGGCTGCACGGCCCGCTCTCCATGATCGCGGCCCGGAACAGCCCACGCGAGCTCGGCGCGACCATCTGAGTGCATACCGATGTCGCACCGGCCGACTCGCCCGCCAGCGTCACGCGCTCCGGATTACCACCGAATGCCGCGATATTGCGCCGCACCCAGCGCAATGCGGCCTGCTGGTCCAGGTATCCGTAATTGCCGGGCCCGGTACCGTCGTCGAGCGCCGAGGCGGCGAGGTAGCCGAGCGTGCCGAGACGATAGTTGATCGTGACCACGATCAGGTCACCGTCACCGTGCGCGATCAGCGGCTCGGCACCGTAAACGTCGCCGGAGCCGGTGACAAAACTGCCGCCGTGGATCCAGACCAGTACCGGGAGCCCACCACCGTCGATGGGCAGGTTGCGCGGTGTCGAAACATTCAGAGAGAGACAGTCTTCTGATTTCGTCGGGTTCGCACCGACTATCCCGTAGAAGTCGTTGTCCTTCGGGCAGCTCGGCCCGGCCACGGTGGCATCTCGAATGCCGGGCCACGGTGCGGCTGGAGCCGGTGGCCGCCAGCGCAGTTCGCCGACCGGCGGGGCGGCGTAGGGGATGCCCGCGAACAGCCGATGCTCCGCGGCCACGATGCCGCGCAACTGACCGGTCTCGACGGTGACGAGATCGGCGGCGGCCGGCTGGGCCGGAGCGGGTCCGGCGACGCCGATCAGCACGAGGACGGAGGCCAGGATGGCGACCCAGCCTCGCACCGCCAGCCGATCAGGCAATCCGCGCAGCTCATCCATGCCGCGAACCCAGCCTCCCGTGGTAAACCAACGATGCTTGCGCACGCGCTCACGCTAACCACCTGCACCGAGGAAGCGGGCCGCAATTCCGAAAGTGACCCTTGCCACACCATGGTACGTGAGCGTACCGTGCTGTTGGTACACAGATGTACCACTGGGAGGTGTCGCATGACCACGGTGAAATTGCCCGACGGGCCTACCACCCCGGCCTTGGTACAGGCCGCAGAGGTGTTGGCGGGCCGCACCCGCGCATGGCGCAGATTGCATCGGCGGTACGGCTCGGCGTTCACGGTCTACCTACCGCGCTTCGGGCGGGTCATGGTGCTATCCGAACCGGCCGAGGTGAAGGCGCTGTTCACCGCGAGCTCCGAGGTGGCCGATAACGTCGATGTCAATCTCGGCCAGTTCCTCGGCCCCGGCTCACTGTTCTCGCTGCGGGGGGCCGAACACCGCAAACAGCGAAAATTGCTCACCCCGCCGTTCCACGGTCGTCGCCTCTCGGTGTACGAGACGCTGATCGAGGAGGAGACGGTGCGCGAGCTGGCCACCTGGCCGCAGGGCCGGGAGTTCGCGACGATGGATTCGATGATGCGGATCACCCTGAACGTGATCCTGCGTGCCGTATTCGGCGCCGAAGGTAAGGAATTCGACGAACTGCGCGAGCTGCTGCCCAGGCTGGTGCTGGTCGGTTCGGCGCTTGCGGCACTGCCGGTGCCGCAAAAGTTCTTGGGGCGGTACGGTCCGTGGGCCCGCTTCGCCGCGCACCGCCGTCATTACGACGAGATCGTCGGCAGGCTCATCGACCGCGCCGCCGACGACGGTCATCTCGCCGACCGCGACGACGTGCTCGCGATGATGCTGCAGGCCCGCTACGACGACGGCAGCGCGATGACCAGCAGCGAGATCTCCGACGAACTGCTCACCCTGCTCACCGCTGGGCACGAGACCACAGCGACCACACTGTCGTGGACCATCGAGCGGTTGCGCAGGCATCCGGAAGTGTTGCGACGCTTGGTCACCGAGGTCGACGAAGGCGGTTCGGAACTGCGTGAGGCTACCCTGCTCGAGGTGCAACGGGTGCGCCCGGTCATCGACTCGACGTTCCGCAAGGTGCGCGCGGAGTCGATGCAACTTGGTCGGTGGACCCTACCCAAGGGGCAGAATGTGCTAGTCAGCATTCGGCTCATGCACGACAACGAGGAGCTGTTCCCGAACGCCCGCGCCTTCGATCCGGATCGTTTCGTCGGTGTCCGGCCGGGCACCTTCAGCTGGATTCCCTTCGGCGGCGGCGCCCGGCGCTGCATCGGTGCGGCCTTCGCCACCATGGAGATGAATGTCGTATTGCGCACGCTGCTAAGGGACTTCACGCTGGAGCCGACCGACGCACCCGATGAGCGCACGCACTTCCGCGGTGTCGCGCTGGTGCCCGCCAAGAAGGGCCGCGCCGTGGTCTATCGCCGCGCACCACAGCCCAGCACCGCCGAGGCCAGAGCAGAACAGGTCACGGCATGACAGAGCAATTCGCCGATGTCGGCCACGGCGTCACACTCGCCTACGAGCGCCTCGGTGACGGCGACACCGCGCTGCTGCTCGTCGCCGGTCTGGGACAGCAACTGCACGACTGGCCCGATGGTCTCTGCGAACTCCTCGTCGCACGCGGCTACCAGGTCATCCGCTTCGACAATCGCGATGTCGGCAGATCGACGCACTTCGGCTTCCCACCGCCGAGTCCGCTCGATTTCCTGCGAAAGCGGTGGCACACAGCGCAATACGATCTCTCTGATATGGCCGCCGACACCGTCGGTCTCCTCGACGCGCTGGAACTGAGCTCCGCGCATCTGGTCGGGATGTCGCTCGGCGGGATGATCGCACAGACCGTGGCCGCCCGCTATCCGGCCCGGGTCGCCTCGCTCACCTCGATCATGTCGACGACCGGTGCGGCACGGGTCGGGCGACCGGCCCTGTCGACGTGGCGGTTGATGTTCGGCCGACCGGCCCGGACCCGCACCGAACACATCGAACGCTCGGTGCGTATGTTCCGCCACATAGGCTCGCACGGTTACCCGTTCGACGAACACGCGGTGCGCGCCGCCGCGGCGACGACCTGGGACCGCGATCCCCATCCGGCACCGGGCGTCGGCCGTCAGCTCGCCGGCATCCTCAAATCCGGTGATCGCACCGCGGAACTCAGCGCCGTCATCGCCCCGACGCTGATCCTGCACGGTGACCGCGACCTGATGGTGAATCCCACTGGCGGCACCGTCACGGCGAGCGCCATCACCGGTGCGCGCCTGCACACCCTGCCCGGTATGGGCCACGACCTGCCCATCGGCGTCCGGCCGACGCTCGCCGATCTCATCGACACCCACATCCGCACTGCCAGGAGCACCGATGCCACGCACCGCTAGGCCGTTGTCCGGCCATCCCGCCATGATCACCGGCGCCGCCTCCGGCATCGGTCGCAGTCTGGCCCAATTGCTTTCGCGCCGTGGGTCACCCGTGGCCATTGCCGATATCGACGAGGTCGGCTTGAAACAGACGGCCGCCACGCTGACCGGTCCGGTACTCGTCCGCGTGCTCGATGTACGCGATGCCGCCGACCAACTCGCCTTCGCAGCCGAGGTCGAGGACTGGCTTACCGAGCCATTGGCGGCGGTATTCAACAATGCCGGTGTGGCGGTGGGCTCGTCGGTGCTCGACGCGGTTCCCGAAGACGATGAATGGCTGCGGCAGATCAACTTCGACGGCGTGGTCAATGGCACCCGCGCATTCCTGCCCATCCTGGTCGAACAGGACAAGGGTGTCATCGTGAATACGTCCAGCGTATTCGGACTGCTCGGCATGCCGAATCAAAGCGCCTACTGCGCGGCGAAATTCGCGGTGCGCGGCTTCACCGACGCACTGCGCCAGGAACTTCGGGGCACGGGAGTGTCCGCGGTGAATGTGCATCCGGGTGGTATCACCACCAACATCGCGCGAAATGCCCGGGTGCGCAAGGATCCCGAGGGACGCGGTCGCTCGCGCGAGCAGATAGCGGCGGAGTTCGAGGCGATGACGTTGACCTCACCGGACAAGGCGGCCGAAATCATCTGTCGTGGAGTCGAACGCGGGAAGTCACGGATTCTGGTCGGGCCGGATGCCTACGTTTTCGACGCACTCGCACGCGTAGCGCCCACGCACTACTACGACATATTCGCGGTACTGGAGCGGCGTCTGCGGGCCCGCGCGAAGGCGGAGGTGACAGCATGAGCGCATCGCGCGGCGATTCCCCGGTGGGTGGTGTCCGCGAGACGGGTGGGCCCGAGCACTTCGATGTGCTGATCGTCGGGGCCGGTCTGTCCGGCATCGGCGCGGCGCACCATCTCCAGACGGCCTTCCCGACGCGCACCTACGCAATTCTGGAAGCGCGCACGGTAATCGGCGGCACCTGGGATCTGTTCCGCTATCCGGGGGTGCGTTCGGATTCCGATATGCACACCCTCGGTTACCGTTTCCGCCCATGGACACAGGCCGCGGCCATCGCCAACGGGCCGTCGATCCTCGACTACATCCGTGACACCGCCGCCGAAGCCGGTATCGATCGCCGAATCCGATTCGGGCACAAGGTTATCGGGGCGTCCTGGTCGACCGAAGGGGCGCAGTGGACGGTGACCGTCGAACACGACAGCACCACCTCGACATTCACCTGCGGCTTCCTGTATGTGTGCAGCGGCTACTACCACTACGACCACGGCTACACCCCCGAATTCGCCGGAATCGAGGATTTCCGTGGGCAACTCGTGCACCCACAGCAGTGGCCCACCGACCTGGACTATGCCGGTAAGCGGGTCGTCGTGATCGGCAGCGGAGCCACCGCGGTGACCCTGGTTCCGGCCATGGCCGAGACGGCGGCGCAGGTGACCATGCTGCAGCGCTCCCCCACGTACATCATGTCCGTGCCTACCGAGGACGCGGTGGCGATCCGCCTGCGCGAACGGCTCGGACCCCGCCGGGCCTATACGATCACCCGCTGGAAGAACGTGCTGATCGGCACGCTCATCTACCAACTCAGCCAGCGCCGTCCGCATATGATGCGCAACTTCATCCGGAAACAGACGGCCGCGCAATTGCCGAGCGGATACGAGGTGGACGTCCACTTCAAACCGACCTACAACCCATGGGATCAACGGCTCTGCCTGGTGCCGGACGGGGATCTGTTCCAGGCGATCCGGGCCGGACGCGCCGCCGTGGTGACCGACCGCATCGAGAAGTTCACCGCCGACGGCCTGCGTCTGGCCTCGGGCGCCGAGCTGCCCGCCGATATCGTGGTGACGGCGACCGGTCTGCAATTGCTCGCCTTCGGCGGGATCGAATTGAGCGTCGACGGCAGGGCCATCCCACTGCCCGACACCATGGCCTATAAGGGAATGATGCTGAGCGGCGTCCCCAACTTCGCCTTCACCATCGGCTACACCAACGCGTCGTGGACATTGAAGGCGGATCTGGTGGGCGAATTCGTGTGCCGATTACTGCGCCATATGGACGACAACGGCTACGACCAGTGCACGCCGTGGCCGGATCCGAGTGTCGCCGCAGAGCCACTGCTCAATTTCCAATCCGGCTACGTCCAGCGTTCCATCGACCACTTCCCCCGGGCCGGCTCGCGACGGCCCTGGCGCTTGGGGATGAACTACGCCCACGATGTGCTCGCACTACGTCACGGGCGCATCGAGGACGGCACCATCCGCTTCGCGAGCCGGGCCGGCGCACCCGGCCGTATCCCGGTGCGTGTGAGGTCATGATCGCCGCGGCGGCGGGGCGAACTAACCTGATTCTCGTGACCCGTGCCGAGCCCGCCGCCAGTATCGCCACCGAGGACGCGCCGGAATCAGCATTCCGGCGTCGGCTCCTCGATGCGATGGCCGAGGCCGTGCGCGATCGCGGTTATCGCGAAACAACCGTGGCCGATGTGGTCCGCAACGCGCGCACGTCCCGTCGTACGTTCTACGAACATTTCGATAGCAAACAGGACTGTTTCATCGCGCTGCTCGCCGAGCGCAACAATGAGACGATCCAGCAGATCTACGATGCCGTCGATCCGGCCGCGCCATGGCGCACTCAGGTCCGGCAGGCTATCGAAGCCTGGATCCACGCATCCAATCAGGACACGACGATCACCCTGGCCTGGATTCGGGACACACCCGCGCTCGGCGAGGCCGCGCGCCAGGTCTACCACGACGCGGCCGAGGCCTTCATCAATCTGATCCAAAGCCTCACCACCACACCGGAGTTCGAAGCCCCCGGACTGCATCCGCCGACCCGTCAGATGGCCACCATCCTCTACGGTGGGTTCCGCGAGCTGATCGCCTCCACGGTCGAAGCGGGCAAGGATATCAGCGACATCATCGACGTCGCCGTCGATACCGCCATCGCGCTGGTCGGACCGCGCTACGAGCAGGGAGGCTAGTCCTTCACGGCCGTGAACTGCGCCAGCGCGCCATTGCACACCAGCTCGACCTCGCGCAGCCCCGCCGCGGCGATCCAATCCGACAGCTCGGCCGCGGTACCGGACGGACCGAATACGCCCAGCGCCCGCATCACCCGCATGTGCAGGTCGAAGCGTGGCCGGACCCCGCGCACTACACAACTGCCGACCAAACGTCCACCCGGCGCGAGCACGCGGGCCAGCGAGGCCACCGCGGCGGCCGGATCCGGCATACAGTGCAGGCCCGCGAAACTCACCACCAGATCGAATTCGCCGGTGGCGAAGGGCAGCTCGACCACATCCGCTCGCACATAGTCGATATCGGAAAGCCCGGCACGCGCGGCCGCGCGACGCGCCGCCGCCAGCTGGTCATCGGAAATATCGGCGGCCACATAGCGGAGCTTGTGACCTGGTTCGAGTCGACGCAGGGTCACGCCGCCGCCAACCGGCAGATCGAGCAGCGCGCAACCCTCCGGCAGCTGGTTGACGACATCCATCGCCGCATACATCCGACGGGTATCACAGCCCCACATCACCCGTCCGGCGGGCCGGGCCAGCTGCGGATGGTCGAGCACGAAGTCGTATACCGGAGCCCCGAGATTCCCCCAGACTCGGCTCTGCCACACTTCCCGGACGTCGGGCACGGTCGTCTCCTCTTCGCGCGGTGGGAGTCCAGGCTAGGTCGGAGGCCATCGGCGCGCCAAGACCGCGTTACCAGTCGAGGGTGTTTCGTGGTTCGAATGGTGAGGTATGCGATTGGTGCCAGTGGCAGCCTTACCGCTTGCCGCCCAAGAACTTCGGCAGCTTGCGCCTGCCACGCCCATCGAACGCCCGCATCAATCCGGCGACAACGCGCACCCGCGCACGAGAGGCCGGATACCACATCAACTCACGCTTCATCGCCGGTCCGCGCGGCACGGTAATCGCTTGCTGGCGACAGTATTTCCGGATTCCGGCGGCACCACCCCACCGCGTGCCGACCCCGGAATCCTTCCAACCGCCCATCGGCAGCGCGAAGCTGAACAGATTCGCGAAGGCATCGTTGATATTGACCGCACCGGCTTCCAACCGACGCGCCACCCGCTCGCCACGCTTGCGGTCTCCGGTCCACACCGTCGCCGAGAGTCCGTAGACCGAATCATTGGCCAGGCGCACCGCCTCGTCCTCGTCGGCGACCTTCAGCACCGGAATGGTCGGGCCGAATGTCTCCTCGCTGATGCACGCCATCGAATGATCCACATCCACCAGCACCGTCGGTTCGAAGAAGGTGCCGACCCCGGTCGCCTTGCCGCCGACGGTGACCCGCGCACCCGCGGCCACGGCCTGTTCGACGTGACGGGCCACGATATCGCGCTGCGCCTCGGTTGCCATCGCGCCGATATCGAAGCCGAATCCGCGCCCGTCGTGCCCCTGCCGCAGCGTGCGCACCTGTTCGGTCAGACTGGTCACGAACTCCTCGTACACCGGCGCCTCGACATACACCCGCTCGATCGACACACAGACCTGCCCAGAATTGAACAACCCGCCGTAGGCGATGCCCGCCGCCGCCCGCTCGATATCGGCATCCGCGAGCACGATCGCCGGATCCTTACCGCCGAGTTCCAGGCTATACGGGGTCAGGGTCGCGCCACAGGCGGCGGCGATCGCCTTACCGGTCTTGGTCGAGCCGGTGAACTGCACATAATCGACCGCCTCGACGACCGCGCGTCCGGTGTCCGCCCGCCCGGTCGCGACCGCGAAGATCGGCGGCGCACCGATCTGGGCCCATCCGCGCGCCAGCGCGACGGCACTCAACGGCGTGGCCTCCGACGGCTTGACCAGCGCCGCGGCACCGGCCATCAGCGCGGGCAGCGCATCGAAGCACACATTGAGCAGCGGAAAGTTCCACGGCGTAATGATCCCGACGACCGGATGCGGTCGATAGGTCTTGACCAGGCGCTTGGTCCGGCCGAGCGGACTGTGCGGAGCCGGATGCTCGTCGCGCAGGAATTTCGCGGCATTGCGCGCCCAGTATTTGATCAGATTGACCGCAGCGGGCACTTCGATCTCCGCGTCGTAGCGGGTCTTGCCGGTTTCGGACTGAACCACGTCGGTGAGCTCGTCGGAATTATCGAGTAGCCAATCCTGCAGCCGGAACAACCATTCGGCGCGCTCTTCCGGACCGATCGCTTCCCATTCCGGCTGGAACAGGCGCAATTCGCGCACCGTCGCGGCCACCGCCGCACTCGATTCATCGGGCACCCGGCCGGTGACGCTGCCGTCGGCGGGATTGCGTACCTCGATCTCGACCTGCTGTTGCGCCGTGCTCATCCGGCTCACCTCCTACGCTGTGCCCCACCCTCCAGCGTGGCATTTCCGTCGGCGTGGTGCCGGGTGTTCCGATTTTCCTGCGATGGAGAAGAAAGGGTTGATACGTTCCGCCAAGAGCAAGACGGGATCGGCTTCGACGAGGATGCAGTTCAGTGTTCGATCGGGATCTACTGCGTAGTACCTCCAGCGTGCATGTGCTGATGCGATTGGCGCAGGAACGCGGCATGTCGCCGCAGGACTGTCTCGAGGGCACGAAACTGGTGCCCGAGGTGGTGCGCGATCCCGATGCCGAGATCACGGCCCGCCAAGAGGTGCGCGTAGTGCGGAATCTGCTCGCGCGATTCGGCGCTGAACCCGGATTGGGTGTCGAGGCCGGGGACCGCTATCACTTATCGCTGTACGGGCCGTGGGGGCTGGCGCTGCTGAGCAGTCGCACGGTGCGTGAGGTGATCGAGGTTTCGTTGCGTTATGTCGATCTGGCCTTCGCATTCGGCCGGTTGACCTTCGAAGAGGGGCCGACCGAGTCGCGGCTCATCTTCGACGATTCGCAGATTCCGGAGGATGTGCGCACCTTCCTGACCGAGCGCGTCATCGCCGGCATCCAGTCCATCGGCCGGGAGCGGTTCTCCGCCGGGGTGCCCGCCACCCGGATCAGCTTCCGCCATCGGGCTCCGGCGGATACGACGCGATACCGCGCCGTCTTCGGTGTCGAGCCGGAATTCGGCGCGGAGGTCAACGAATTGGCCTTCGACAGTGCTTACCTCGATGCCATGCTGCCCCAAGCCAACGAATGGGCGCGCGAGACATGCGAGCAGCTGTGCCGCGATCTACTCACCGCGCGCCGAGCCCGCACCGGCGTCGCCGGTTCGGTGCGTGATCTGCTGGTTCACAACCCGGGCGAGATTCCGGACCAACTCGCCATCGCCGCAGCACTTTTCATGAGTCCGCGCACACTGTCTCGCCGCCTGCGCGAAGAGGGCACCTCCTTCCGCAGCCTCCTCGACGAAGTCCGGCAGATGATGTCGGAGGAACTGCTCAGCCACACCGACATGACCACCGAACAGGTCGCCGCCCGCCTCGGCTACGCCGAGGCCGCATCCTTCATCCGCGCCTTCCGCCGCTGGCAGGGCTGCCCACCCCAGGAATTCCGAGCCCGCGGCACCCTCGTCGGAACCAGGTGAACCCTCGCCCATGCCACTGGTGGCAAATGTCGAGAGAGCACTTGCGTCAGGGCATTCTCGGCTGACCGGCGTTGGTTTGGATGATGGCGGCTAGCCAGGGGGTCAGGCCGGGGGCGAGGGTGTCGTAGAAGGTGGTGTAGCCCGGGTCGGTCAGGTAGGTACTGGCGATGCAGATGTGCATGGCGGGGGTGCAGTCGAAGTAGATGTCGATGGAGGCGCGGTGGCGTTCGGCGAGGGCGTTGGCTTCGTCGCTGCCGGGAAGCACACCCGCTCGGTAGGCCGCGGCCAGATCGGCGTTGAGTGCGTCGACGGAATCGGCGATCTGCTGCCAGTCCTCGGCGGTTCGGTCCGCGGCGCGTTCGGCGTACTGGGCCCACTGCTCGGTGTCACCCCAGCGGTCGTGGGCCTGCGCGGTCCAGTCGGGTTGCCAGTGTTCGCCGAAGATCGCTACCTGCTCCTCGGCGGAGAGCAGGATTCCGGACTCTCTGGCTTCGATGATGCGGTCCATGCCATCCACCATCTGTTGCAGGCGGACGGCGCGCTCGCGGAGTTCGTCGCGCTGCCGGCGCAGCGATGACGTCGCATCGGTGGCAGGCGCATCCAGGACCGTTTTGATCTCATCGAGAGGTACGCCCAGCTCACGGTAGATGAGTACGCGATGGATGCGGGCGAGGTCCGCGCTCGTGTAGAGCCGGTATCCGGCGTCGGTCCGCTCGGTCGGACACACGAGCTCGATCGCATCCCAGTGGTGGAGCGTCCGGATCGTGATGCCCATTCGCGCCGCGGCCGCACCGACGGTGAGACCGGCATCAGCCTGATCAGTCACACCGTCCAGTTTGACAGGAACGCTCATGCCGGCGGCTCTCCGATCCCGATGGACCGCAAATTCTCGGCCTCGGCACTGTTCGGATCGTAGGGTCGCGCCGCCGTCATGATCACCCGGGTGTTGTCCGGCGTGCGGATCTCGAGATCGACGGTATTCCACGGCATCGGACGTGGCCCCGACGTGCAACCGGGCAGCAGCTGCTCGCATGCGGCCGCGATCTCGTCGAGCTGGCTCAGCACGCAGGCGAAGCTCACGCTCAGCTCGGTTGCCGCCGCGGACTGGTCAGCGGATATGAGCAGGACATCTTGGAATGCCCAGCGCCGCAGATGGGTGAGTCGGCCGGGAATGGAGAACAGGTCGAAGAAGCCGAGTCCGCGCGTCCAGAAGTCCACCGACACGGCCAGATCGGCCGTCGGCACCGTGACGAACATCGGCATACCGTAGATGCCGCGGAAAAGGTCCGGAGCCACGGCATCGAGGGCGGGTACGGGAACCGGACTGATATCGAATGCTGGGTAGGTTTCGCTCACCGCCACATCGTCGAGCCTGACGTAACGTCAGGGTCAAATCGCAGTCCGCTACAGTTGGCGCGGAAGCTATTCAGTGAAAGTCGCTACGCCACACGGAAGAACAGGTAATCGAACAGGGCCAGTATCCGGTCGATGCCGAACTCGTCGGGTTGGTCGAGCACCAGGCGCGCCGCGGTGTGGATGGTGCCCTGTACGACCTGGGCCAACACATCCGGATCCACGCCATCGGCGTCGGGCTGCTCCGCCAGCCACAGTCCCAGTGCCTGCCGCAGCGGTGCGCGCAATTCGTCGCGAGCCGCGGCGACCCGTTCCCGCAGTCCCGGCGGCACACCGTCGATCGGGAAATACACCAGCCGCCAGGTGTCGGGCATCGCGCAGACCTCGGTGAGAAGGTGCCCGAGCATCGCGGGCAGCTGTTCCGGTGCGGCGGAACCGAAGTCGGGTGTCGGGGCCGTATCGGCGACCGAGCGGGCGACCGCCGCCGCCATACGGGCGGTCTCGCGTTCGATCAGCGCCTCGAGCAGTTCGTCACGGCTGCCGAAGGAGTCGTAGACGACCGGTCTGGTCACCCCGCCGCGCTCGGCAACGGCGGCAATACTGACGCTGGTGAACCCTGCTTCCACCACAAGGCGCAATGCCGCGTCGAGTAGTTGCTCGCGTCGGTCCGCGGGCTGTAGCCGCTTGGCATACTTGCGTTTAGGTGGTGGAGGTGTCGATTGCTCATGGGGCGCTGCTTGTTTCGCGTCGACCATCGCTACTGCTCCCCGACTCCGGCGGCCGCGACTGCCCGGCGTGCCACCCAGCGCAATGTCTTGGATACTGCCGCACGCCGATGCGCGCCGTCCGCGGCGAGCACCAGCCGGGCGCCGGTCTCGCTCGCACTGATCACCGCGTGGCTCAACAACTCCTCGTCCATCTCCTGCTCGGTGCGCGCGGCGATCAGCGCGAGCACCGCTCGACCACGCGCCCGCAAGGCCGCACGGCCGCGGTCGACTCGCTCGTGCGCGGTGTCGGGCAGCCCCTCGCCGGACATGAGCACGAAACGCCAGCTCTGCGGTGCGGCCGAGACGAGATCGAGAAAGATATCGACGGCATCGGCCGAGATGTCCGCCGCGACCGAGGCCAGGTCCGCGCCCTCCTGGAAGACCGGAGTCGCCTCGGCCGCCATAGCCAGTACCCGCTCTTCCTCGCGAACGAGCAGTGCCTCGAATAGTTCGTCCCGATTACTGAATTCGGCGTACAAGCCGGGGCGCGTGACGCCCGCCGCTCGCGCGATCGCGTGCATACTGGCCCCGGCGTAGCCCTCGCGCACGATCAGATCCCGTGCCGCATCGAGAATGTCGTCGCGTCGTGTTGACAATTACCCTCCAACGTCGGCTGACGGACGCCTGTTTCAGATTGCTTCCGGCGGGGTCAGTGTACGCATTCCACTCGCGCCCGCCGCGGATTCGACTTTCCGAACTCACGCGAATCTCGTACCGCCGCAAGGGTGTGCGTTGAATTTTGTTCCGTAGTATTCGGTGCGGCCCTGTGGCAGCGGCTACCGATGGCGTCGAGCACACAGGCTGATTGCGTTCACAGCCGCCGCCGGGTAACACCCCACCGTGTCGACGAATGTCACCTCCACCCCGCCGTCAGTGACAGCATCCCGAGACAGTCGAATAGCGGCCGAATGCGCCGCGCGTACTCGCGGCCGCAAGGCACTGACACCGCCACCCGTGGCATGCTCGTCTTATAGGCGATTCCGACCGGAAGGCGGGTGCGATGCCCGGACCTGTGCCATGACCGAGACCGTGTGGTACGCGTCGTACGGCTCGAATATGCATCTGAGCCGCCTACGCTGCTACCTCGCCGGCGGTACGCCCAACGGCGGCGCGATCACGCTGCCCGGCTGCCGTCACGGGGCCGAACCGCTGCGTTCAGTACCGCTCATGCTCCCCGGCCTGCAATATTTCGCCACTGAATCCCTGACCTGGACCGGCGGCCGAGCCTTCTATGATCCCGACGCCGCCGGCGCAACCGCCGCCCGCGCCCACCTGGTCACCATCGATCAGTTCTGCGATATCGCCGCCCAGGAGATGTACCGAACCCCCGGCACGGATTTGGACCTGTGCGAGGCAATCACCCACGGCCGCTCGACGCTCGGTCCCGGCCGATACGAAACCCTGGTCTGTAGCGGCACTTTCGACGGACGTCCGGTCCTCACGATGACCGCGCCTTGGCGCTATACCGACCTTCCCGGCAACCCGCCCTCGGCCGCCTACATACGCCACCTCGCCGCAGGCCTCACCGAATCCCACGCCTGGACGATCGGAGAGATCGCCACCTATATCGCCACCCGCCCCGGAGCGGACCTCGCCTGGTCCGCCGACACCATCGCCACACTGCTGGATCCTCAGTCCATGTGAATGGCTGGCGCGTCCCGAGGCACGCGGCCCAGCCGCCGAGGATCCAGGCGGCAGTGGCCTCCAGGGCCGTCACCACCCAGCCGATGCCGACCACCGACCTGGCGTTGGCATACAAGAGTCCGACCAGCAATGCCGGTTCGGGCGGTCCCGATCGGCCTCGGCGCGAGCCTTTTCGATGACGGCGACGATATCGATCATGCGCCGAGCGGAAATCCATGCCTGAGGAACGGCTGATATCCGTGGTCCAACACTCACACCTGTAGCCGAACATTTCGCAGGGATTGGTTCGGCGGAAATTCATGTGCCATACCGCACTTCGCCTGCACACGAGTACGGCGGGTGTAAGAATCACCCGATGAGCCTGGGTGCGGGCAATACGTTGCTCGAACGGGATATGGGGCACCTGCGAATACTGGTGGCCTCGCCGCTTGGTCGGGTCATCGAGCCGGTACTGAAACAAGCATTCGCTGGTTCGACTATCGCGGTGGCCCTGGATCGCCAGTCCGTGCGCCGCGAGGTCGCGCACCAAGTCCGCTTCGATGTGGTGATCACCGACCTGATCTGGAACGATCCGGCACTGGAGTACGGTTTCGATGGGCTGGATGTGCTGGACATGCTTGGTTCGGCGCAACACCACGCCGCAGTACTGATGGCGGCGCAGGAGCACAGCATGGAGCGCGACCATCTGGACGAAGCACTGCTGAGGTCTTCGGAATTGGCCGGTTTCTACTCGAAATCCTCTGGCATCCCGGCCCTGTTGGAGGCGATTCGCCCGGCGGCGACCGGACGACGGCCCCATCTCGAGCCGCCGCCGGCCGCGCCGCCACCGCTGTATCGGCTTTTCCAGGGACAGCGCGGTGAGACCGCCGCACGGCTGGCCGGAGCCATTGCCGCGGGCCGCGCCGCCGACGCCGTCTCACTGGCCAAGGCCGCGCGGGTCGGTCTCAATACCGCCAATAAGGTGGCCAGCGTCTATATCGGGCCGATCGTGCTCGAACGCTGCGAGCACGATCCCGACTTACCGCTGACCGCCAATGCGATCTACCGGTGGTGCGGCGTGCACGCCCATTACCTGCTCAGCTGGTGCCGCCGCAACGGTCATGCGGACGTGCTCACGACTGACGCACCGAGCAACAGTTCGTCCAGATCCACCCGATAGCGACCAGACCGGTCCGACCCTGCTTTCGCAGCAGCTCGATCCGGCCGGTCATCCGTTCTGCCCGACAGCGCATATTCCGTTGCTGCCCTTGGGATCCCGGCCCTTGCGCATGTTGTCCGCGATGCGCAGGATTTCGTCGACGATCAGGTCGGGTTCGGTGAACATGATGAGGTGACCCGAGCGCTCGGCCTCGACCAGTCGGCCGTTGGGGAAGGCGGCGGCGGTGCGGCGGTGGGCGGCGGTCAGTGCGATTCGGGTGGACTTGTCGAGTCGCGGAAGTTTCGTGCCGGTGATGACGCTGACATCCAGGGCACCGAGTGCGTGCGGCTGGTCGCGCAGGGTTCGCAGGCCTGCGCTGAATTGGTCCTGTTCGGCGATCATGGTGCGCGCGGCGCGCGGAGTGAAATCCTCGGCGCGGTGGTCAGCGGCGATATCGGCGGGCTGTTTGCCGCCGATCCGGCTGCCGAGCAGACGGTAGAGGCCGGAGCGGGCGAGCTTGGGCAATAGAACGCGGGTCATCGCGTACCGCTTTTGCGCCGACGGCAGAAAATACAGTTCGCAGTTCTCGTCACTCTGATCGACCAGCACGATGCCCTGGATTCGGGCCGGAACCGCGGTCGCGGCGACCCGGACCACGGGGCCGCCCCAGCTGTGACCGACCAGAATAAAGGGACCACCCCCCAATTCCGCCAGCACGGCGGCGAGGTCGTCGGCCATCCGGGTGAGGGTACGTGGGTTCGGATCGTCATCGCTGCGGCCGGTCCCGGCGCGGTCGTAGACAACGGCGCGCATGCGCTCGGCGACCACTGGCTGCACCAAGCCCCAGATCGAGCGGGAAAAACCCATACCCGATTCGAAAACAACGGTCGGCCCACCAGTTCCGCGCACCATATAGTGCAGTCGACGGCCATCGGATGTGGTCGCGAATGCGCTCGTACCGAAGGTGTGCTCCTGCCCGAGGGCCTGCTCTGTCACTGTGCCCAACCTACCTTCTCGCTCGCCCGTCGAGCCGCGGTGGCCCGATAACAGGACTAGACAACTTCGGTCGGCGGCGCAACAGGCTCGATTTCTCCGCCGCAGACCGGAGCCTGCGGCGGAGGTGCGAAAACGGTTGGTATCAGCTCAGTTTCAGCGAACGACCGATGATTTCCTTCATGATCTCGGTGGTGCCGCCGTAGATGGTCTGCACGCGAGCATCCATGTAAGCCTTGGCGATCGGGTATTCCTTCATGTAGCCGTAGCCGCCGTGCAGCTGCAGGCAACGGTCGATGAGATCGAGCTGCTCCTCGGTGCTCCACCACTTGGCCATGGCGGCGTCCTCGACCGACAGCTTGTCCGCGTTGAGGTCCTCGATGAAACGGTCGACCAGGACACGGACGGCGGTGGTCTTGGTGGCCAATTCGGCCAGCACGAACCGAGTGTTCTGTAGGGCGCCGATCGGCTTGCCGAAGGCCTTGCGATCGCGCACGTACTGGATGGTCATCTCCAGGCAGGCTTCCATGGCCGCGGCCGCCATGACGGCGATCGACATGCGTTCCTGCGGCAGGTTGTTCATCAGATGGATGAAGCCCATGCCCTCGGTGCCGAGCAGATTCTTACCAGGGACGCGAACATCGGTGAAGCTCAACTCGGCGGTGTCCTGCGCCTTGAGACCGAGCTTGTCGAGGTTGCGACCGCGTTCGAAGCCGGGCATGCCGCGCTCCACGACAAGCAGGCTGAAGCCCATCGCGCCCTTGTCCGGATCGGTCTGGGCGACCACGATGACGATATCGGAGTTGATGCCGTTGGTGATAAAGGTCTTGGCGCCGTTGAGGATCCAGTCGTCGCCGTCGCGGACCGCACGAGTCTTGATGCCCTGGAGGTCGGAGCCGGTGCCCGGTTCGGTCATCGCAATGGCGGTGATGATCTCGCCGGAACAGAAACCGGGCAGCCAGCGCTGTTTCTGCTCATCGTTGGCGAGTTCGAGCAGATAAGGCGCGATCACATCGTTGTGCAGGGCGAAGCCGAGGCCGGAGTACTGGCCACGCACCGACTCCTCGGCCACGATCGCGTTGTAGCGGAAGTCCTTGACCCCACCGCCGCCGTACTCCTCCGGCATAGCCATGCCGAGGAATCCCTGTTTACCGGCCTCGAGCCAGACCTCGCGGTCGACAATGCCCTGCTCTTCCCACTTCGCGTGATTCGGCGCGACGTGCTGATCGAGAAACTTGCGGAACGACTCCCGGAACAGCTCGTGTTCGGGCTCGAACAGTGTGCGCTCCACGCCAACCTCCTAGTAACCCCACGGCCGGTCCACACCGACCCGTCGTTCCCCCATACGTTACCCGCAACAAGAACCCCCGTTCACTTCCCACCCCAAAACCCCACCACCAAGCACACGCGCAGCGGCAAGCATGCGCTCATGGAGATTCGCTCTCCACCGCTGCGTCCAGTCGGGCGGGCATGTCGAGTCCCTGCGCGAGGACGGGCCAGGAGGGGCCTTCAGCGCGTCCTCCCAGTAGCCCTAGGAGTGGTGCCGGTGGGTTGGAAATCGTAGGCGGCAGGGATGCCGAGTTGGTTCAGGCGGGAAATCTGCGCGCAACCGCTGTCGGCGGCCACCGTTTCCTCGAGGCCGGGCACGGCGATGGGCAGTTGCGGTACGGAGGTGCCGTGCCAGCCATTCGGCCAAGCTATGGAGAGTTACTGGCAAATGAAAGAGAGCGGACTCAGAACAGACTGCGCAGTCGACCGAACAGGGTGCGACCGGGATCACGATCGCGCTCGCTGAACAGGAACTTCAGTTCCTCCTCCAGCTCCTTGCGCACTACGTCACGCAATTCCACTGCGGCGGCGTGCTTATCGGTCGCATCGCGCCACGGCGTCGGGTCGATGGGCGCACCGGCGGAGAAATAGAAGCGCTCGGGGCGCGGGATGCCGGTCGGGCCGACGCCGCGAATCAGTGGCGGGGTCAGGTCCCGGTTCAAGCCCAGCGCCTCGACGGCCCAGCGCAGCGGACGCATAACCGGATGGTCGCCGTCGAAAACGATGTCGTAGGCGTCATCGACGCCGATCATCGCCACCGGCACGATCGGCGCACCCGCCTCGATCGCCATATGCGCGAAGCCGGAGCGTCCCTCCCACTTGAGGACGTACTTCTCGTTCTTGCGGCGCACCGCTTCTCGACCGCCACCCGGAAATACGATGACGGCCTCGCCGCGGGCCAACAGCGCCAAGCAGTTGCGACGGTTGCCGCGTACCGTGCCGAAGTGGTGCAGCAGCTGACGGATGCCGGGCACATTGATGAGCACATTCTCGGCCAGGCCGCGGATCAGTCGCCCACGCCTGCGCAGCACCTCGGGCAGCAACAGTGGAGCGTCGATACCGCCCATCAGATTATGGTTGCCGACAAGCAGCACCG
This sequence comes from Nocardia sp. NPDC050630, assembly GCF_044457245.1. Lineage (NCBI taxonomy): Bacteria > Bacillati > Actinomycetota > Actinomycetes > Mycobacteriales > Nocardiaceae > Nocardia > Nocardia sp. NPDC050630. Next base: position 470,906 of record NZ_JBITGN010000001.1, on the reverse strand, counting down.
GCCCCTGCGCCGGAATGTTCTCCAGACCGTAGAACCGGGGACTCGTCCACGCACGCAACGGCGCGAGCAGGGTGTCGAGCACCCGAATATCGGTATCCGTGAGCGAAACCGACAGTGGCGCGCCGTCACTCAGCACGGGGGCGGCAAGGGACGAATCACCGGACTGCCGATCACCCGAATCGGCCGCACCGGAGTGGTCATGCGACATTTAACCCTCCTGATGTCGATTCGATGACGATAGCGCAACGAATTCGCCTGTGCCGCACCGGATGTGCCGAGTGTCGGCTACCGACCGCCCGGTTCGCGAATGCATCGGACCGCCTCCGGCGCGCGGTAACCGCGACCAGCGATTGCCCGCCGGTTCTTACGGCCCACGAGTCGAGGACACATCGGCGCACACCCCGATCAACGGCATCGGGTGCGGCGGCGGACGCCCTCGTTCGCTCGAAGCGACCGTCGATAACGACTCGACGGCCGCGCGTAACCTCAGCCCATTATGCGGACCCATCGGCCTCGGGCGAACCGGTGCCGCTAGTCTCGGACGATCCGCCGGCATGCGCGTACTGCGACAGCGCCGCCGCCAGCGCGTGCGGGACGCGGGCATGCACCCGAGTGCCGCCCTCTTCGTGCTCGGAGCTGGTAATGCGACCGTCCGCATGGATGCGGGCGAGCAGATCGCCACGGGTGTAGGGCAGCAGCACACTGATTTCGACATCGAGACCGCCGAGCACCTCGGCGAGACGCTCGCGCAGTTCGGTGATGCCGGTGCCGCTGTGCGCCGAGACATAGGAGGCGTCGGGCAGCATCCCACGCAGTCGAGTGAGCTCGACCGGGTCGACCGCATCGATCTTGTTGACCACCAACAGCTCCGGCGGCGCCGATGCCCCCGATTGCTTGATCACATCGGTGATCACCTCGCGGACCGCCTTGATCTGCTCGGCGGGCAGCGCGTCCGAACCGTCGACGACGTGCAGCAACAGGTCCGCGCCGGTCACCTCCTCCAGGGTGGACCGGAAGGCTTCGACCAACTGGGTCGGCAAATGCCGCACGAATCCGACGGTGTCGGTGAAGACGACCTCGCGGCCATCGTCCAGTTCAGCGCGGCGGGTGGTCGGATCGAGGGTCGCGAACAGTGCGTCCTGGACCAGCAGACCCGCACCGGTCAGCGCGTTCATCAGGCTGGATTTGCCCGCATTGGTGTATCCGACGATGGCGACCGACGGGATACCGCTGGAGGTGCGACGCGCCCGTTTGGTATCGCGTGCGGTCTTCATTTCGCGAATCTCACGGCGCAACTTGGCCATTCGCTCGCGAATGCGACGACGGTCGGTTTCGATCTTGGTCTCACCGGGACCACGCAAACCCACACCGCCGCCGTTGCCGCCCGCGCGACCACCGGCCTGCCGCGACATGGACTCACCCCAACCGCGCAGTCGCGGCAGCATATATTCCATCTGGGCCAGCGATACCTGAGCCTTACCCTCGCTGGAGGTGGCGTGCTGGGCGAAGATATCCAGGATCAGTGCGGTTCGGTCGATCACCTTGACCTTGACGACCTTCTCCAGCGCGGTCAGCTGCGCCGGGGTCAGTTCACCGTCGCAGATCACGGTATCGGCGCCGGTTTCCAGTACCACGGCGCGCAGCTCGTCGGCCTTGCCGGAACCGATATAGGTGGCCGGATCCGGCTTGTCACGACGCTGGATCAGGCCCTCGAGCACCTCAGAACCCGCGGTTTCGGCGAGTGCGGCCAGTTCGGCCATGCTCGCCTCGGCCTGTGTTGCGGTGCCAGTGGTCCAGACCCCGACCAGCACGACCCGCTCCAGTCGCAGCTGCCGGTACTCGACCTCGGTGATATCGGTGAGCTCGGTGGATAGACCCGCGACACGCCGCAGCGAGGAACGCTCGACCAGCTGCATCTCGCCGACTGTCGGGTCGGCGGTCCACCCGGACCGCCGCATCCGCGCGGCGTGCTCGGCGACTACATCGCCGGTGTCTTCCGTCGTGTCCTCGACGGCCTCGACGGGGTCGTTGTCGTCGGCGGCCGGAGTGAATTCATAAGTCTTCGATTTCGTCATACACCATCCATGCTGCCACGAGTGCCGACCGATGCGCATTCGGTTATTCCTGGACACGGCCGAGCCGGGTCATCATGTCGTCGCGCCGACGACGGCTCTCAGCTCCCTGAAAGCGACAACCACCAGTCTTCGGCGATCCGCCCGGTCGCGACGAGCACCGACGGCCCGCGCAACCAGGCCACACCCTCGGCGAGGCGGACGCTGACCTCACCCCCGAGCACACGCACACGAACCTCGCCGGTATCGGTGGCGATGTGGAAACCATCTGCGGCCAAGGCGGCCGCCGCAGCGGCGACGGTTCCGGTTCCGCAGGAACGGGTTTCGCCGACGCCGCGTTCGTAGACGCGCATATCGACCGCGCCCTCTTCCAGTCCGGTCAGAATCTCGACATTCACGCCCTGTGGGAACAGGTCCGGGTCGAAACCGGGTGCGACGCTGAGATCGAGTTTGGCGAGCGCGTCTGCCGACATACTGGCATCGACGCAGGCCAGGTGGGGATTACCGACATCGATGCCGATGCCGGGTAGCGCCCAGCCACCGATGGTCGCGGTCGAGGAACCGAGCTCCCGAACAATGCCCATCCCCACGGTGACCTCGCCATTGGCGGGGCCTCCGGAATGCACCGTGACCGGACGCGCCCCTGCGCGACTGCCGACGACGTACTCCGTTCTCGATTCGAGCCCCTTCGCCGCCAGGTAGTGCGCGAAAACCCGCACCCCGTTGCCGCACATCTCGGCGATCGAGCCGTCGGCATTGCGGTAGTCCATGAACCAGTCGGTTTCGGCGATGTCCTGGGGAATCTCGGTGAGCACACCCGCGTCCCGCAGCGCACCCGCGCGCGCCACCCGCAGCACGCCGTCCGCGCCGAGTCCGCGGCGACGATCACACAGCGCGGCGACCCGGTCCGGCGTCAGTTCCAGCCGAACCTCAGGATCGGACAGCACCACGAAATCGTTCTCGGTGCCGTGGCCCTTGGTGAATTCGATATCCGACACGTCGCGCATTCTCCCTGCTTATCGTCCTCGAACCAACGTACGGCGCTGCCGCGAAATTTCGTACAACGCGACCGCGGCGGCCGAGGGCGCACCGAGCGAGCTGGCGGTTCCACCCATCGGGATATAGACCATATCGTCACAGGCCGCCTGCCAGGCCGCGCTCATGCCGCTGGTCTCATTACCGACGACGAGAATCGTCGCCTCGGCGAAGTCGTAGTCGAAGACCGCGTCCGCGCCGTTCTCATCGGTGCCGACAATGCGGGTCGAGATGCCGCGCTGGATCTGCCGGTCACGGAATTCGAGCACCTGCGCGGGCCCGGCCGCACGGAAGACCGGCATGGCGAACAGCGAACCCGTGGATGCGCGCACCGCCTGCGGGTCGTATTGGTCGGCACCGTGACCGGTCACGATGATTCCACTGGCACCGAACGCGTCGGCGGAACGGATGAGCGTACCGAGATTGCCCGGCGAGTTGGGCCGATCGAAAACCACCACGACAGGGGGTGCGCCATCACCGGGTTCGCCGGGTTCGAAGGTGTCGAGTTCGGGTTGTCTGGAAATCGCGACGGCCACCAATTCCGGTATGGCGCTGGACTTTTCGCCGAGTTCGGCCATCAGCTCCGGCACCAGACCGACCTGGGGCACGCCGCTGGTCGCCAGCAGTTCGCGGGCCCAACCCGACAGCTCCGGCGCGCCGAGACGATAGAGCATCGTCTCCAACGGCCAGTCGTTGGCGATCGCCTGGGTGATCGGGCGCACGCCCTGCACGAGGAAGCGGCCATCGCGGTGGCGCTTTGTCCGGTTGTTCAGGTACGCCTGCCACACCTGGACCGAGGCATTGCGGGTACTCACACGACGTGTCACTGCGGGATCCGTTCCTTCTCGAGCAGGGACAACGCGGTCGCGACCAGATCGGGATCGGCGCCGTCCACCCACCGCACCCTGGGATCGCGGCGGAACCACGAGCGCTGCCGGCGGACATAGCGTCGGGTGCCGATCAGGGTGCGTTCCTGCGCGTGGTTCAGGTCGTATTCGTTGTCCAGATAGGACAGGACTTGTGCGTAGCCGATCGCCCGGCGCGCCGTAACACCCTCGCGCAGACCCATATCGATCAGTCCGCGCACCTCGTCGACCAAACCGCCCTCGAACATCAGCGCGGTGCGGCGTTCGATGCGCTCATCGAGTTCGGCGGTATCGCGGTCCACACCGATGATCACGGTGTTCCAGCGCGGTTTTCCGATAACGGGTGCCGAGGCCGCGAACGGGCGGCCGGTGAGTTCGACGACCTCGAGCGCGCGCACCATGCGACGGCCATCGGTTGCCAGGATGGTCGCCGCGGCAGCCGGATCGGCCGCTTTCAATGCCTCGTGCACCGCACCCACACCGCGCTCGGCAAGCAATGCCTCCCAGCGCGCGCGCACCGTCGGATCGGTGGCCGGAAATTCCCAATCATCGAGTAGCGCTTGGACATACATCATCGAACCGCCGACGATGATCGGCGTGCGGCCACGCGCCATGATCTCGCGCACATCCACGCTGGCCGCGGCCTGATACGCGGCAACGGTAGCGGTTTCGGTCACCGCGAGGACATCGAGCTGGTGGTGCGGGATATCCCGGCGTTCGGCCGGCCGGAGTTTCGCGGTGCCGACATCCATACCGCGATAGAGCTGCATCGCGTCGATATTCACGATTTCGCCGCCGAGTCGCTCGGCAAGGTCGAGAGCGAGATCGGATTTGCCGGTGGCGGTGGGACCGACGACGGCGATCGGTGTCAGCACCGATCACCTCCCGATGCGCGCCAGACGCTCACCTGATATCCGACGCCGAAAGGGGCGTCGCGGTATAGGGTTTCGACAGATGGTGCGACCGGATCGGCGGCGAACAGTCCGGCAAGCACTTGAAAGGCCGCGCGACCGGACAGCACCAGTTCGGCGCACAAGCCCGGATCCAGGGCGAGCAGTCCCGCAGTATCGCCTTCGGCCAGTGCCCGGTCCAATTCGCGCTGTACGTCGGCGGCGCGCTCGTCGAGGTATCCCGGAGCCTTCAGTGTCAGCGTCGCCGCGCCGTCCGCGACGACGAGCACGCCGGCCTGCTCGGGCGAATCGTCCAGGGCGGTGCGCAACTGCGCGCCGATCTTGGCGCACTCATCAGCGGGGGTGTCGGCGGCGACGAGGGTTGTCGCGGCCACCGCATCCGGTGCGACCTGACCACGCAACCACCCGGCGATCAGGACGGGCAGCGGCTGCCGCGGATCCGCCGCGGCGGGGGTGTGCCGCGATCGCGACAGTGCGTCCGCCGAAAGCCCGACCTGCACGTCCGCGCCGAAACCGCGGAAGGTGCCGGCCGCATCCGGTCCGAGGACCTGCGCTGCCGAGCCCACACCGACGACGGTCCAGTGCCGAGTCGTCGCAGCCAACGCGCCGACAGCGGTGAGCGCGGCCGCCCGCAACATCGCACTCGCGTCATCGGAATCCGACCCGGCCGCGTGCGCGAGGGTGCCGCAGAGCTCGGGCACCAGTATCGGCGGCGACGGGACCAGAGCCGCAATGGAGAACACGCCGTAACCGTAGTCGTTCGCCGAATGCGCGATCGACAGCACCACCGCGGCGTCCGCAACGTCGGGGTTCGAGTGTCTCTGCCGCAAACTCGGCCGAGATTGATAGTGTTCGAGGTGCTACAACCCAGGTCATCACGGGTTGATTTCCCTGGGAATCATCAGTCGGAGGGCATTGATCGATGGTTTACAGGGCTCGGACCGGGTTCAATGGAGTGAGCTAGGGCGTAACCAGGCAGCCGTGACGCGCGGCAGGGACGAGGAGCAATGAGCGAGAGCAACGGAACGGCGAAAGCGACCCCCGGCAGCGCGCCGCGCCCCTCGGATTCCCCGAAGGCCGCCGTGCCTAAACCATCCGCCGCCCCGAAACCAGCCGCGACCCCCAAACCGGGCGGGTCGGCGGCCCATCCCAAGCCACATGCGGTCAAACCGGCGCCGGGTCCGGCCGCACAGCAGCATCCGCATCCCGTCGTCGTCCCGACCGTCAGCGATCCGAGTGCGTGGGGTCGCGTCGATGACGACGGCACCGCGTGGGTGAAGACCGCCGAGGGCGAGCGCATCGTCGGCTCCTGGCAGGCCGGTGACGCCGCCGAGGGCTTGGCGCATTTCGGCCGTCGGTTCGACGATCTGGCCACCGAGGTGGCACTGCTCGAGGCGCGTCTGGCCGCCGGGGCGGATGCCCGCAAGACCAAAGCGGCCGCGGTCGCCATTGCCGAATCGCTGCCCACTGCGGCGGTCATCGGCGATGTCGAGGGACTGGCGCGGCGACTACAGGCCATCGCCGAACACTCCGAAGAGGCGGCCGCGCACGCCAAGGAGGAGAAGGAAAAGGCCAGGCACGAGCACACCGAGCGCAAGGAAGCGCTGTGTGCCGAGGCGGAGAAGATCGCCACCGAATCCACGCAGTGGAAGGCCGCTGGCGATCGGCTGCGCCAAATTCTGGACGAATGGAAGTCCATCCGCGGGGTGGACCGCAAGGTCGACGACGCACTGTGGAAGCGCTACTCCAAGGCACGCGAGGCGTTCAACCGTCGCCGCGGCGCACATTTCGCCGAACTCGATCGCGAGCGCGCGGCCGCCAAGTCGCGCAAGGAAGAACTCTGCGTGCGCGCCGAGGAATTGTCCGGCTCCACCGACTGGGTCGGCACGGCCGGTGTGTTCCGCGATCTGCTCGCCGAATGGAAGGCGGCGGGGCGGGCGCCACGCGAGGCGGACGAGGCCCTGTGGCGGCGTTTCAAGAGCGCCCAGGATGTCTTCTTCGCCGCACGCAATGCCGCCGTCTCCGAGCGCGACGCCGAATTCGAGCACAACGCGGCCGCCAAGGAAGAACTGCTGCGTGCCTACGAGCACATCGATCCGGCCACCGGTCTGGACGCCGCCCGCGCCGCGCTGCGCGAACTCCAGGACAAATGGGACACGATCGGCAAGGTCCCGCGCGAACGCATCCAGGAACTCGAAGGCAAACTCCGCACCATCGAAAAGCGCGTTCGTGACGCGGTCGACGCTCAATGGCGCCGCACCGATCCAGAGGCCATGGCCCGCGCCGCCCAATTCCGTGAACGCGTCGCTCAATTCGAGGAGCAAGCCGCCAAAGCAACCGCCGCAGGCAATAAGCGCGATGCGGAGAAGGCGCTCGAGCAGGCCAAACAGTGGCGCGAGTGGGCCGAGGCCGCGGAAGGTGCGGTCAGCAACCGCTGAGCCGGTAGCGCCAGGCGCGCTGATGCGAACGGCATCGGCGCGAGCGATTCGTCGTCGCACAAGGTTTTCGTCATGAAATCCGGTAGGGATCAGCCGTTTCGGCTAGGGACATGCCGTGGCCAGTCCGCCCGCTGGGCGGTGGCAGGACACCGTCGGCGACCCCAGGTCCGCCGTCGACCAGGATGGGTTCCAGGCGGGCGTGGTCGATGAACCATTCCAGGTGTCGCAGGTTGGGCACCGCTGCGGTGATCGGTGCGTGCAGCGCCGGTGCACAGTGTGCCGAGACGTCCAAGCCATGGGCGGCGGCGAGGGCGGCGCATTCGAAGAATCCGCTGTAGCCGCCGCATCGGGTCACGTCGAGTTGCAGGCAATCCACGGCACCAATGAGCTGCGCGGCGTCATAGCGGGTGTAGATGTATTCACCGGCGGCCACATCGCAGCGCACCGCGTCGCGCACTCGCCGCATCCCGGCTGGGTCGTCGCTGGTGACCGGTTCCTCGAACCAGATCACACCGAGCCGGTCGAGCTCGGCGCCGACACTGCGCGCCTGCCCGACCGTATACCCACCATTGGCGTCGACCATCAGGCGAGCGCGCCCGCCCAGCAGGTCGGTGGCCTTCGCGACACGTGCGAGATCGCGGTCGGTCGCGCAGCCCCGATCCTGACCGATCTTGATCTTCACGAGAGAACACCCCGCCGCGAGCCAATCCGCGATCTGCTCGGCGAGTTCGCCGTCCGTGAGACTGGTGAAGCCGCCCGACCCGTACACCGGGGTGGCCGGCCGCGCGGAACCGAAGAGTTCCGACAGCGGCACTCGCAGCAGTCTGGCCTCGAGATCCCACAGCGCGATGTCGACCGCGCTCAACGCATGAGCGACCACCGCCGTTGTGCCGATATTGCGGCAAGCGCGCTGCAGGGCCGTGCGGCAGCCGGGAATGTCCAACGGTGAGCGTCCTCGCAGAACCGGCGCCAGATCGTGCGTGATGACCGCGGCGGCCGCGGGGCTGCTGTAGGTCCAGCCGAGCCCGTGTTCGCCGCTCGCGGTCAGGTCGACCGCGACGGCTGTCGTAGCGTCCCAAGTCAGAGTGCCGTCCGCCTCGGGCTCGGGTGTCGGGAACTTGTACGCGGTGACCGTCACCGGTTCCTCGATCCGCACATCCCCGGCGATCATGCGAGACCGCCGGCGGTGGCGCCTGAGACCAGTTCGGCAGCGGGTCGTGGTAGGGCGGCGGGGACGAGGTGGCGGATCCGGATGCGGCGGCTTGCGTATTTCGCCATGGCCACACGCGGTGCCGGGGCAGGCCGCGCAGTATTTCCGCTGGGGTGAGCGGGTACGCCGTCACGGGCGGCCGACAGCCGCAGCCTCACCAACCGTCCAGCGGCGGCGAGGCCGGGCTGGTCTGCGTAGCGGTTGAGCGCGCCGACGAGATCGGGCTGGATCCGATGCTCGGTCGGCGCGTGCAACATCCTCGCTCGGCTGGCCCCCGGAATATCCGTACCCCACACGACGAATGCTGTCATTGCCTCTGGGAGTACCCGGGCGGTCCTAGCTCTGAACCGCGCCCGTACCAGGCGCCCGGCCTGGCATTCGGCCGGTTCGGCTCATTCGGCTCATTCCGAGGAACATCGAGCCCAGGCCGAGCAGTACCGCGACCGCGCCGGCGACGACGTTGCTCCAGATCGTCGATGCGGTATCGACGTTCCCGCTCACCACCCAGGGAGCGATGATCGTCCATACACCGATCAGTGGAGCGGCCCAGACGATCCCGTGGGTCCGGCCGTACACCGAAGCGAATCCGACGGCCAGCATAGCCAGGGCGATCCCGACGATGAGGTTGTTCCCGGTCAAGGTCGTGAACCCGTTGAATCCGACAACCCAGGGCGAGATAGCGATATAGAGCCCGGTCAGGAACATCAGGCCGGCGACCGCTTGGGCGGCCGGCGCCTCCGAGGCGAGCTCATATTTCTCATGCTTGGCCCGCAACTCCAGGATGTCGGGATGCTGGCTCATGCTCATGGCCTCACTGGTCATGTCCTTCACCACCCTTCAGACGCAGTGCGTGAATAGAGACTGTCGAGCGGAGACGGCCCACAGCCATGACCGCCCGGCCTATGCTGCGTTATGTGATAATATCATGACATGATATATGAGTCCATGTCGGCGGCTGAGCACCTCAGTGACGAGGAGTATTCGAGGCTGCTGGCGTTCCGGGCCGGGCTCCGCCGCTTCCTGCATTGGAGCGAACGGCGGGCAGCCGATGTGGGACTCACTGCCACCCAGCATCAACTGCTACTGGCAATTCGAGGCCATTCCCATCCAGCGGGCCCCAGCATCGGAGAAATCGCCGAGTATTTGTGCACCCGGCACCACAGTGTGGTGCAACTCATCGATCGGACCGAGCAACTCGGCCTCGTCGCGCGCAATCGGGAGGAGGGCAAGGACCGCCGCGTCGTCCGTCTCGCATTGACCGAAGCGGGTCGGACACTCCTCGCACGACTCAGCGCGACCCATCTGGAAGAACTTCGGCGACTGGCTCCGCTCGTCGACGCGCTGGTCGACCCCACCGCCATGCCAGCCTCGGATGAAGCCTGTCCGGTTCGGTCGTAGTCTCGGCGCCCTGTTGAGGTCGAACGAACAGGGGCATGTCCGCCCATGATCGACCGGTACCGCCCGCCACCCAGCGGGTGTCTTCCCAATTCCAGCAGCATGGATCCGGCTCACGCTGTCGCGCAGCCGCGGTGACCGATCAGAGACCCGCGGAAAATGGTCGATCGCCAAATGCCCATTCGCACTTCGGTTTCGGTGACGTCGTCGCGAAAGTGCGGGCTCAGGGTAGGCCCGGGGTCAGGAGTCGCCGGTGAGGCGGCGGCGGTCGCGTTCCTCGGCGGCGGCTGCGGCGGTGCGGCGCTGTTCCTCCGCGGCGAGTTGCAGCGCGGTGCGGCTCCAGACGACGCGGATCCAGTGGAAGGTCAGCACGACGATGGCGATGACGCCGAGGATGAGGCCGACACCGGGGCCTGCGCCGTGGTAGTTACCGAGGCCTGGGGTCTGGCGGTGCCAGATCGAGAAGACGCCGAACACGCTGCCGATCGCGGAACCGGCGACCGCGACCCAGGCGAGCACCCAGCGACGGGTCATCAGCGCGAGCAGCGAGAAGCCGATGCCGAAGACGACGGCGAACCAGACGAAGATCCGCGACGGCAGACCGATGTGCTCGGCACGTGCGGCATCGGTACCGAGCAACACATCGAACCCGCGCGCGCCGCCCGCATGCGACAGTACGAGTGAAAACAGCAGCAGGAAAACGGCACCGGCGACCACCATCGCGCGCACCCCCGGATCGATCTCCCCCGCAATGCGCCGCTCGACGGCATCGAGATCGTCCTTGAACTGCTCGAAGCCATTACTGCTCTCGACCGAGTTCACTGCGCCCTCGTCTCCTTCGGCTGATCCCTGCCCGGCTGCCATACCCGCATCCACTGTGCCATCACCGCCCTCATTCCCCGCAACCGCCCCACTACGTTCGGTAGTACTTGCGGCTCCTGCCCCCGAATCCGGTTCAGGCGCACTGCCGACAGACGCATCGGACGCACGACCGGACTCGAGATCCGCCCCCTCGGCAGCACGCACCGAACGATCCGCTTCGGCACCGATCGAACCCGACTCGGACGACGCTCCAGACGCACCGGGTGGGAGACCCGCTCCCCCAGCACGCGTCAGGTCATCGTCACCCGGCCGAGTGTTCATGCGCCGCAGCCGGTTGAGCAGCCAGAGGCGACCGGCTCGGTGCTGGGGGCGCCGATGCGCGGAAGGCCGAGGCCGACCCCGATGGGGTCGGTTTTGGGTGTGATGCCACGTTCGTGGGCGTCCCCGGCACGGGTGCGGCGGTGGCTTTTGATGGTCGCATCAGCGATCAGATGGTGCGGGGCCGCATCGGTGATGTCGACGGTGATGATGTCGCCGGGGCGGATCTTTTCCGCAGCGCCCTCGGGACGGAAGTGCACGAGTCGGCCGTCGCGGGCGCGGCCGCTCATCCGGGCGGTCGCCGCGTTCTTCTTGCCAGCACCCTCGGCGACCAGCAATTCGACCTCGGTGCCGATGAGGGCCTTGTTCGCGTCGAGGGAGATCTCCTCCTGCAGCGCGATCAGCCGTTCGTAGCGCTCCTGCACTACCGCCTTCGGCAACTGATCGGGCATCTCCGCGGCGGGCGTGCCGGGCCGCTTGGAGTACTGGAAGGTGTAGGCGCTGGTGAACCGCGCCTGCCGGACCACATCCAGGGTCTCCTGGAAGTCTTCCTCGGTCTCGCCAGGGAAGCCGACAATGATGTCGGTGGTGATCGCGGCGTGCGGCATCGCGGCCCGCACCTTCTCGATGATGCCGAGGTAGCGCGCCTTGCGGTAGGACCGGCGCATCGCCTTCAGCACCCGATCCGAACCGGACTGCAGCGGCATATGCAGTTGCGGGCAGATATTCGACGTCTCGGCCATCGCCTCGATCACGTCGTCGGTGAATTCGGCCGGATGTGGCGAGGTGAAGCGCACCCGCTCCAGCCCATCGATGCGACCGGCCGCGCGCAGCAGTTTCGCGAAGGCACCTCGATCGCGTGCCTCGTCGGGATCGGCGAAGGACGCACCGTAGGAGTTCACGTTCTGCCCGAGCAGCGTGACTTCCAGCACGCCCTGATCGACCAGCGCCTGCACCTCGGCGAGCACGTCACCCGGACGGCGATCGACCTCTTTGCCGCGCAGCGACGGCACGATGCAGAACGTGCAGGTGTTATTGCAGCCGACCGAGATCGAAACCCAACCGGCATAAGCGGATTCACGCTTGGCGGGCAGACTCGACGGAAACGCCTCTAGCGATTCCAGAATCTCCACCTGTGCCTCGGCATTGTGTCGCGCGCGCTCGAGCAGCACCGGCAGCGATCCGATGTTGTGTGTGCCGAACACCACATCCACCCAGGGCGCCTTGCGCACGACGGTATCGCGGTCCTTCTGCGCCAGACAACCGCCGACGGCGATCTGCATGCCCGGCCGGTCGGCCTTGATCGGGGCGAGGTGGCCGAGGGTGCCGTAGAGCTTGTTGTCGGCGTTCTCGCGCACCGCGCAGGTATTGAAGACGACGAGGTCGGCCGTCGCGCCGGGCGCAACCTTCACATAACCCGCATCCTCGAGCAGGCCCGACAAGCGTTCGGAATCGTGCACGTTCATCTGGCAACCGAAGGTGCGGACCTCGTAACTGCGTGCACCGTCCGCGGCCGCAGGGGCGGGAGACAGCACTGCCTGTCCGATCGAGTCCACCCGTCCAGGGTACGGGGGTGGGCAATGCGGGTTTTCAGCGCATCGGCGCAGGCTCCGGGCCCAGGCCGGGGGCATCGGAAGAGTTACGGCGCTGTGTCGTATCGGCGCGGCGTCACGGTGTGTCGCCGAAACCCGGGCAAATCGCCGTTTTCCGCTTAAGGTCTTGGACCATGACCGACGACGCCACCGCACCCGACACAATCGGGTTGGCCAAAACCGGGGCAGCTAGTTCTGATGAGGGCAGTACCGCCACAAGCGCGCCGATGATTTCGATGCGCGATGTGCAAAAGCACTTCGGTGACCTGCATGTACTGCGCGATATCAACCTCGAAGTCCCCAAGGGGCAGGTTGTTATCGTGCTGGGCCCCTCGGGGTCCGGGAAGTCGACGCTGTGCCGCACCATCAACCGACTCGAGCCGATCGACTCCGGCGATATCGCCATCGACGGGGTGCCACTGCCCGCCGAGGGCCGCGCGCTTGCCGCACTGCGCGCCGATGTCGGCATGGTGTTCCAATCATTCAACCTCTTCGCGCACAAGACGATCGTCGAGAACGTGATGCTCGCGCCGCTGAAGGTTCGCAAGGTGAAAAAGGAGAACGCCCGCAAGCGCGCGATGGAGTTGCTCGAGCGCGTCGGGATCGCCAATCAGGCCGATAAGTATCCGGCGCAACTGTCCGGCGGCCAGCAGCAGCGCGTCGCGATCGCCCGCGCGCTGGCGATGAGCCCGAAGGTGATGCTATTCGACGAGCCGACTTCGGCGCTGGACCCGGAGATGGTCAACGAGGTGCTCGACGTCATGGTGTCGTTGGCCAAGGAGGGGATGACGATGCTGGTCGTCACCCACGAGATGGGCTTCGCGCGCAAGGCGGGTAATCGGGTGCTGTTCATGGCGGACGGGTCGATCGTCGAGGACGACACACCCGAGGTGTTCTTCACCGCGCCGAAGTCCGACCGTGCCAAGGATTTCCTCGGCAAGATTCTGAGCCACTGAACCGAGTAATCACCGCAGCCGTAAGACCTCGGCCACCGAAATCACCAGAGGGAGAAGGAACACGATGAGGATCAACCGTTCGCTTCGACTCGGCATCGGGGCGCTCGCCCTGACGCTGGCCGCAACAACCGCCGCCTGTGGCGGTGGTAGCGACAAGTCCGCACTCGACAACGCCAAGGACGGAAAGCTCACCGTCGGAATCAAATTCGACCAGCCGGGCCTGGGCCTGCGCAATAAGGACGGCTCCTACAGCGGCTTCGACGTGGAGGTCGCCAAGTACGTCGCGGGCAAGCTCGGTGTGAAGCCGGAGAACATCACGTTCAAGGAGTCCCCGTCCGGTCAGCGCGAGACCCTGATCGAGAACGGTCAGGTCGACTACATCGTCGCCACCTACTCGATCAACGACGCGCGTAAGCAGAAGGTCGATTTCGCCGGACCGTATTACGTTGCGGGCCAGTCGCTTTTGGTGAAGGCCGACAACAACGGCATCAACGGGCCCGATGATCTGAAGGGTAAGAAGGTCTGCTCGGTCAAGGGCTCCACCCCGGCCCAGAACATCGAGAAGAACTACCCCGCCACGCAGCTGCAGACCAACGACACCTACTCGCTGTGCCTCGAGGGCCTGCAGGCCGGTTCGTACGACGCGGTGACCACCGACGACATCATCCTGGCCGGTTACGCCGCGCAGAGCACGGGCACGTTCAAGGTGGTCGGCAAGCCGTTCACCACGGAGAACTACGGCATCGGCCTGAAGAAGGGCGATAAAGAGCTGCGCGACAAGGTCAATGACGCGATCGAGGCGATGATCGCCGATGGGTCCTGGAAGAAGGCCTTCGACTCCACGGTCGGCGCCTCCGGCTACCAGGCGCCCACACCGCCGACGGTGAACCGGTACTGAGATTCGCGATCGGGTGGTCCGCACGGGCCACCCGATCACTTGGCTACGAGCAACCCGTACATCGCGCGCGGAAGGATGATCTCCGGCCGCCGCACAATCCGATCGGAGGGACGCGACCACCGTGTTCGACCTGATCTCGAGGTATGACGTCCTCGGCGCCTTCTGGGTGACCATCAAACTGACCGCGTCGTCGGCGGTCCTGGCCCTGATCCTGGGCACATTCGTCGCCGCGATGCGCGTGTCCCCCGTGCCGGTCGCCCGTTTTCTCGGCGCCGCCTACGTCACCATCTTCCGCAATACCCCACTGACGCTCATCATCGTGTTCTGCTCGCTCGGCCTCTACTCCACCATGGGCTGGAAGCTCGCACCGGAGGGTCCGAACTCACTGGCGCAGAACAACTTCCGCTACGCAGTACTCGGACTCAGCATCTACACGGCGGCATTCGTGTGCGAGTCGTTGCGTTCCGGTATCAACACCGTGCCGATGGGCCAGTCCGAGGCGGGCCGCTCACTGGGCTTCACCTTCACCCAGAACCTACGAATCGTGGTATTGCCGCAGGCATTCCGTTCGGTTATCGCCCCGCTGGGCAGCGTGCTGATCGCGCTTACCAAGAACTCCACGATCGCCTCGGCGATCGGTGTCGCCGAGGCCGCGACCCTGATGGCCAAGATGAACGAGAACGAGGCCGCGCTGATCACCATCGGCTTCATATTCGCACTCGGCTTCGTGATCCTGACCCTGCCGACCGGCCTGCTGTTCGGCTGGCTGGCCAAGCGATTCGAGGTGGCTCGGTGAGTGCTTCGGTTCTTTTCGATGCGCCGGGGCCCCGCGCGCGCATTCGAAACCAAATCTATTCCGTCATTGCGATTATCGCGGTGCTGGCACTCGGCTGGGTGTTCTATCGCGGATTCGCCGATAAGGGACAATTCACCGCCGAGAAGTGGAAGCCGTTCATCGAGGCAGACGTCTGGAAGACCTATCTGCTGCCCGGTCTGCGCGGCACCCTCGTCGCGGCGCTGATGTCCATCGTCTTCGCGCTCGTGATCGGCATGGTCTTCGGCATCCTGCGGCTGTCGGATCATCGGGTGGTGCGCTGGGTGGCCGGCGCGATCGTCGAGGTGGCCCGGGCCATTCCGGTGCTGATCCTGATGATCTTCCTGTTCTACGTCTTCTCCGACTACAAGGTGTTCAAGGTCGATCAGCTCGCGCTATGGGCCGTGGTGATCGCGTTGACCGTCTACAACGGTTCGGTCATTGCCGAAATCGTGCGCGCGGGCATCAAATCGCTGCCGAAGGGACAGACCGAGGCCGCGGTGGCGCTGGGTCTACGCAAGGGACAGCTGATGCGGTTGATCCTGCTGCCGCAGGCGATTACCGCGATGCTGCCCGCATTGATCTCGCAAATGGTTGTGGCGCTGAAGGATTCGGCGCTCGGTTACCAGATCACCTACCTCGAGATCGTGCGTCAGGGCTCGCAACTCGGTGCGGCCGAACGCAATACGGTGCCCGCACTGATGGTCGTCGCCGTGGTGATGATTCTGCTGAACAGCACGTTGACTTTCGTGGCCAATAAGCTGGAGCAGCGGTTGCGCTCGCGCAAGCGGACCAAGGGTGCGGCTGTCGTGGCGGCCGACTCGATTCTGACCGATGCGACTCCAGGGATGGATATCACGCAGAAGTCCTGAGTCCGGCCGAGTCCGAGCGCTGCACTTCTCGAATCCGGCCATTGCCAGATTCCGCGGAAAGTGCACGCTCGGACCCCATTTTCTGGCCGACTCGGTTTTCGTTGCTGCTTGTCACGACCACAATTCGGTCATCGGGCTGTGCGGCCGCCAAGGGGTTGGGCATGTGCGCGAAGTTGTCGATGCGCGTCGATGAGTGGCTGATGATCAGGACAACGGCACGGTGCTACCGAGTTCTTCGCTCTCGGAGTGGAGCGCGGAGGTGAAAGTTTCCGCGCGCGGGGCGGATTCGGGGCAGTAGGTGGCCGCTGCCACCGCGGTGGCTGCGCGGACGAACGCGGCCACGGCGGGTGAGTGGCAGTTTTGCGGCCAGGCTATCGCGAGGGTGGTTGGTTTCAGGTCGGTGACGGGGCGATAGGCGATGCCGGGGCGAGGGTGGCGGCGGGCGACCGAGGAGGGCGGGAACCAGATGCTGTTGCCGAGTTCGACCAGGTTGAAGATCTGCGCCAGATCCCGGATGAGACGCGGGGTTTCCGAAGGTGGCACGAGGCCGTCGCGGTCGGCCGGAATTCCGTCTGGCAGCGTTCGACCGGCCAGGTCGGCCAGGCACAGGGTTGCCCGGGCTGCGAGCGGATCGGATGCGGCCAGCGCGACCAGGCGGGGTTCGGTGAGCAGCGGTTCGACGTCCAGACCCCGGTCGTCGTACGGGGTGGACACGAGGGCGACATCCGCACGGCCCTGTAGCAGGGCCGGGACTTGCTCGCCCCGACCACCCAATATCAACTCGACCGGAACTGCGACTTCCTCGAGGTGGTATGTCTCGAGAATCTTCGGCAGGAGTCCGGCGTCGTAGTCGGCTTTGAGCGCGAGCCGTAGACCCGGCGCGGCCCGGCCGACGTGGCGGACGCGCTGAGCGGCCGCCGCGACGGCATCGAGTGCGGTCCGTGCGTCGCGGAGCAAGGTCGCGCCGGGCGGGGTGAGCACGACATGTCGGGTGGTGCGCTCGAAAAGTTGAACGCCCAGTTGACGTTCCAGCTCCCGGATCGCCCGGGACAGGGGTGGTTGCGCCATCCCCAGTCGCTCGGCCGCGCGTCCGAAGTGCAGTTCCTCCGCGACGGCCACGAAGTATCGGAGTTGCCGAACCTCCAGATCACTCATATCCCCACGGTATCAACGCTTATCCAATCGGTCCTTCAGGTTCGGTGCCATGCCGACTTGACTGGCCAGTGCCACATCACTCGAGCAGAGGTCGTCATGATCGTTGTTACCGCCCCTACCGGCAATATCGGCCGTCAGGTCCTCCCGCATCTCCTCGCCAGCGAGGTCCCGGTCCGCGTCATCGCGCGTGATCCCGCACGCCTGCCCACCGAAATCCGCGAACGCGTCGAAGTCGTCATAGGTTCGCACGGGGATATCGATGTCGTCACCAAGGCATTCGCCGGTGCCGATGCCGTATTCTGGCTGCTTCCGCCGAATCGGCAGACCACCAGTCTCGACGCGGCCTTTCTGGATTTCACCCGGCCCGCGTGCGAGGCATTCACAAGCCAGGGCATCCAGCGCGTCGTCGGAGTTTCCGGCCTTGGGCGCGGGGCCGCGTCGGTTGGAAACGCCGGACTGGTCACGGCATCACTGGCGATGGATGATCTGATTGCGAGCACCGGCGTGAACTACCGCGCGCTGACGATGCCATCGTTCATGGACAACTTTCTCTGGCAGGTCGAGGTGATCAAGAGCCAGGGCATGTTCTTCGCACCGCTGTCCCCCGATCTGAAACGCCCCACCTGCGCGACCCGCGATATCGCCGCCGTGGCCGCCGAACTGCTGCTCGACGACTCGTGGAGCGGATACGACAGCGTCCCCGTACTCGGCCCGGAAGACCTGTCCAACAACGACATGGCGCGAATCATGTCCGAAGTGCTGGGCCGCCCGATCCGGTTCCAACAAGTCTCCGGCGAAGCCTACAAAGCCACAATGCTCGAATCCGGAATGTCCGAGGCAATGGCCCAGGGCATGTACGACATGCTGGAGGCAAAGGAGAACGGCCTCGACAACGCCGAACCGCGCACCCCGCGATCCACAACCCCCACCACCTTCCGCCAATGGTGCGAAGAAGTTCTCGCCCCGGCCTTCACCTCTAACAACTGAGGCCAGTCCGCAGCCCTACCTGCCGCCTGTTCACCACGGCATACGCGCGCGGTCGCACGCGTGTCTCGAGCAAGAGCGGGGCGGGCTACCAGAGCTCAGTCGGGATCCGGCAGGTCGGACTGGGCCTGTGCGAGTTCGGCTTTCACGACGGTGAAGGCGGTGGATTGGTTGTAGCCGCGGCGCGCGAGCATGGCGACGAGGCGGCGGATTGTTTTATCGCGATCCAGGTTTGTGGGCATGGTGCGTAGTTTGCGGCGGACCAGTTCGGTCGCGCGTTGTTCCTCGTCGTCGTGGGTGATGGCGTCGAGGGCGGAGGCTGCGTCGGACTGGGATACGCCTTTGCGGCGAAGTTCTTGGGCGAGGGCTTGTTTGCCCTTGCCGGAGAAGGTGTGACGCGAGTGAACCCACTGTTCGGCGAAGGCTGCGTCGTCGATCAGGCCGACCTCGGTGAAGCGGTCAAGGGCGCGTTCGGTGATCTCGGGGGTAAAGCCCTTGGCGGCGAGACGCTGCGCTAGTTCGGCACGGCTGCGGGCGCGGACGGCGAGCAGGCGAAGACACGCCTCCTTTGCCTGCTCGACCGTCCCGCCTTGGGGACTGCGCTCCGCACGGGACCGCGGATCATCCCCGCCTACACGGGGGACCGCGGTACCTGTTTGTCGCGCACCCTCCTCGGATCCGGCCGCCACCGGATCCGCCCATCGGCCTTCAGAACTCTGGAAGTCAGCCGAGTGGGAGTCGTTGCGCCGGAACTCGTTCCGACGCCCGCGACCGCGCCGGGACCCGGTCGAACGCGCCCGCTGCGGATCGGGTGCGTTCGACCGAGTTCCCATGATGTCCGAATCGGCCAAACCACCGTCGGCCGACCGGACCCGCCTATCCCCCTGCCCTCTCCCCCGAAAACCCACTCCCCTCGAATCTCCCTCAGACCATCGCCCTGGCCCCGCACCGAACTCATCCGACCGGAAATCCACAGCCTCCGAACCGAACTCGGACAACCGAGGACCAGCATCCACCGAGTCACCCTCGGACTTCCTGGCCCGACCTACTTCGGACTCACCCGAACGAAATTGGTCGGCGTCTGAGCCACCGTCGGACCATCCGCCGCGTCCGAGCTCCGGCGCCGTCGATTGAAAACCATTGGCCTCCAAGTCGATCTCGGACCGCCGACCACGGCTCCACTCGAAACCACCGTTCCGCGGCCCAGCGCCCGCTGAATCAACCGCGGACTGCCGGACACGTCCGGACTCGGACTCGCTCGGCCGGAGACCGGCGGTCTCCGAATCGTTCTGAGACCATCGCACCCGATCCGGTTCGGACTCCTCTGAGCCGGAACCGGTGGAGGTTGGGATGGGTGGGCGGCCTGAGGCGGACAGTAGTTCGTTCAGGCGGCGACGGGCCTCGGTTACCGGGTCCGGGCGCGTTGTATCGGGCGCGGGCCGGGTGGGATGCGGGGCTGAGCGCCGAGGGGTCATCGGATCAGAAGTCGGCGGGGACCTCAGTGGCCGCGCCCTCGGCGGTCACATCGGCGCCGATGCCGAGCTTCTCCTTGATCTTCTTCTCGATCTCGTCGCGGACGTCGGTGTTCTCCAGCAGGAACTTGCGGGCGTTCTCTTTGCCTTGGCCGAGCTGGTCACCCTCGTAGGTGTACCAGGAGCCGGACTTGCGGATGAAGCCCTGCTCGACACCCATATCGATGAGCGAGCCCTCCTTAGAGATGCCCTGGCCGTAGAGGATGTCGAATTCGGCCTGCTTGAACGGCGGCGAGACCTTGTTCTTCACGACCTTCACGCGGGTACGGTTGCCGACCGCATCGCTGCCGTCCTTGAGCGTCTCGATGCGGCGCACATCCAAGCGCACCGAGGCATAGAACTTCAGCGCCTTACCACCGGTCGTGGTCTCGGGCGAACCGAACATCACGCCGATCTTCTCCCGCAGCTGGTTGATGAAGATGGCGGTGGTGCCGGAGTTGTTCAGCGCACCGGTCATCTTGCGCAGCGCCTGGCTCATCAAGCGCGCCTGCAGACCGACGTGGCTGTCACCCATCTCACCCTCGATTTCGGCACGCGGTACCAGCGCGGCGACCGAGTCGATGACGATGATGTCGATAGCGCCCGAACGCACCAGCATGTCGGCGATTTCCAGCGCCTGCTCACCGGTATCGGGCTGGGAGACGAGCAGTGCGTCGGTGTCGACGCCCAGCTTGCGCGCATAATCGGGATCGAGCGCGTGCTCGGCGTCGATGAAGGCAGCCACGCCGCCCGCGGCTTGGGCATTGGCCACCGCGTGCAGTGCGACGGTCGTCTTACCCGAGGACTCCGGACCGTAGACCTCGATGATGCGGCCGCGCGGCAGACCGCCGATGCCGAGCGCCACGTCCAGGGCGATGGATCCGGTCGGGATCACCGAAATGGGCTGGCGCGCCTCCTCACCGAGACGCATGACCGCGCCCTTGCCGAAGCTCTTCTCGACCTGAGCCAGCGCCAGCTCGAGCGCCTTATCACGGTCGTACGCCTGTGGTGCCATATCCTGATCCCCTTTTCGCCGGGTAAGTCTCGTTCGTGGTTGGCGCCCACATTAGAGGGCGGCACCGACAAGTTCTGATGACCAGCCTAGACGAACAGGTGTTCGAGTCAAGCGACGCGCCCGACAACACGCGCCCCGAACTTTCCGACCTGGCAACCGCCGCGCTACGGCCGATCGCAGCCCCTTTTCCGAGCGCTGACCCCCTCCTCATCGCACCAGCGAAATCCGATCGCTGTCCAGCAACGTCTGCGCCTGCTTGTACACCCGCAATGCGGGCGTCACCTCTACATCCGTGATCCCATCGAGCGCACCGAGCCGCTGCGTGACATACCGGTAGAGGTGCGCGGTATCGCGACACATCAGCGAGGCCATCAGATTGGTCGGCCCGGTGGTCGCGGCGATGAAGACGATCTCGGGGTGGGTTGCCATCGCGGTGCCCACCGCCTCGAGATCCGCCGGCCGTGTGCGCAGCCATAGCGCCGCTCGCACCGCGTACCCCATCCGTTCGATCGCGAAATCGAGATCGAAGTACAGCACCCGGGATTCGACGAGTTCGGCCATGCGACGCGCTACTCTCGTTGCGGTCCAACCGATTTCGGCGGCGATCTGGGCGTAGGGTGCGCGGCCGTCACGGCCGAGCAGCGCCAGCATCGCCTCGTCCTGCGCCGAAAGTTCCACCGGCGCTTCCGGTCCCGTATCGGCCCGCCACGGCGGCCGCGGACCGAGTTCGCGCAGTTGCGCCGCGGTGAACAGGTGACCGAAATGCGGCCACTCCTCATCGAGCGGGAAGCGGTGGATCACCTCGTGTGCGGTCAGCCCGATCACCTGACTGGCCTGGGGCAAGGTCTGCATCAGCAGCTTGTCGCGCCGCTCGACCGAGCGCGGCCTGCTCACGCACGTCACCTCGGATCCGGTGGACAGCAGGGTGACCCAGCTCAGATCCGGAAAGCGAGCCAGCGATTCGGCCAGCCGCGCCGCCTTGTCCGGGGTCGATCGAAGCCGGATCACCCAGCGCGCATGCCCGAGCGGCACCGCGTTGACCTGCCCCGATACATGCAGAATGCCGCGCTGCCGCAACGATCGGTAGCGCCGCGCCACCGTCTGCTCCGACACCCCCAGGATCGCGCCGAGCTTGGCGAACGGGATGCGCGCATCGGTCACCAGCGCGTGCAGGATCTGCTTGTCGAGGACATCGAGCATGGAGGAATCCACGCCATCTTCGGATTGCACAGGAGGAATCTAACGCATATCGCCGCGCGACTATGTGGATATCAACGCCTGTCCCACTCTGAGTGTCGATATTTTTCGAATCGCCTCGGAGGCTCCGTGAGGAAATGGCTGCCCTTATTCGCCGCGTGCCTTGGCACGCTGATGCTGCTCATCGACGTCACCATCGTCAATGTCGCGCTTCCCGACATCGCCGCCGATCTCGGCACCGGTCTGTCCGGACTGCAGTGGGTGATGGATGGATATGCGCTCGCGCTGGCCGCGCTGCTGCTGGTGCTCGGTTCGTTGGCCGACCGGGTCGGTGCGAAACGCGCCTATCTCGCCGGACTCGTCGTCTTCGCGCTCGCCTCGCTGATCTGCGGGATCGCCGACACCTCGGCGAGTCTCATTGCGGCGCGGGCACTACAGGGTATCGGCGGGGCCGCGATGTTCGCGACCACCCTATCGCTGCTGCACTCCACCTACACCGGCCGTGATCGCGGTGTCGCCTTCGGCGTCTGGGGCGCGGTATCAGGTGCCGCGGCTGGAATCGGTGTCGTGCTAGGCGGTGTGCTCACCGAGGCGCTGTCATGGCGTTGGATCTTCTTCGTAAATCTGCCGATCGCGGTATTGGCGATCGTATTGACCGCCGTTGTTTTCCAGCCGTCGGTGCGGCAGGCGGATCGGGCCATCGATGTGCCGGGCATGCTCGCGTTCGCGACTGCGGCGACATCGGTCACCTACGGTGTCATCCGCGGCGGTGAACACGGCTGGTCCGATGGGCCTACACTGCTCGCCCTGGCACTCGGTGCGGTCGCACTGTTGGCCTTCGCATTCATCGAATCCCGCAGTGCCGCGGCGATGTTCCCGCTGACCCTGCTCGGCAATCGCAACTTCGGCGCCACCCTTGTCTCCGCGTCGGGGCAGACGTTCGCGGCCTTCGCCGCCACGCCCCTTATTTCGCTCTGGCTGCAGCAGCAGTTGCATATGTCGCCCATGCGCGCCGGATTGGCCATGCTGCCGATGGCCGCGACGGCATTCGTGGTCGCCGGTGCATTCGGCAAACTGCTGCACGATGTTTCACCGAAATGGACGATCGGCGCCGGTCTGGTGCTGGTCGGTATCGGCACCGGACTGATGACCATTATCGATACCGAATCATCGTGGGCAGCATTGGTTCCCGGATTCGTGGTGATCGGCGCCGGAATCGGCATCAACGCGCCCGCCCTTGTCGCGGTGGGGATGGCCGCGGTGCCGCCGCACCAGGGCGGGATCGCCGCGGGCGCGGTGAATACCGCGCGGCAGCTCGGCCTCGCACTCGGAGTCGCAGTGCTGGGCACCGTATTCCGCGAAGTCGCCGATGACACACGACCAATGACATTGTCGCGGTTCGTGGACGGGTTGGACGCGGCGTTCAGTATCGCGGCCGCAATCGGAATCGTATTCGGCATGATCGCATTCGGCCTGTTCCATCGTCAGCGCCAACTTGCCGACGTCCCAACCCAGCCCGAGACTGTCGTCGCCTGAGCATCGCCCCCGCACACCAACCGGGCACCGCGTACACGCGATGCCCGGTCAGGAGTCGGATTGCCCCGGTACTACCGATTATCGCTGCGGCAGAACAGATTCGTCGCCCTGCGGGCGCGGGCCGAGGATGCGGCGGTCGGATTCGTCGATGCGGACATCGTTGATGCTCGCTTCGCGTCGCGACATCAGACCGTCCGGGGTGAACTCCCACTGCTCGTTGCCGTAACTGCGCCACCACTGGCCGGATTCATCATGCCATTCGTACTGAAAGCGGACCGCGATGCGGTTGTCTTCGAAGGCCCAGAGATCCTTGCGGAGTGCGTACCCGTTTTCGATGGACCACTTTCGGGTGAGGAATTCGACGATGGCTGCACGTCCGGTGAAGAACTCGGCGCGGTTGCGCCACACCGAATCCTCGGTGTACGCGGCGGCGACGCGCTCGGGATCCCTGGTGTTCCAGGCATTCTCGGCGGCGCGCACCTTGGCCTTGGCGGATTCCAGGTCGAACGGCGGCAGCGGAGGTCGCATGGCAATTCCCTTCTCGGGTGTGAGGTCATGGGTTGACTGGGGAGAGTTCGGCCGGGCCCCAGCGGAGCGGGCCCGGGCCGGGGAGCTCGACCACTTCCGTAATGGTGAAGTCGATCGAGCACTGAGCTCCGGCAGTGAAGGTTTCGGGTGCCCAGGACAATTCGGCGGTTCCGGTGAGGTGAAGGGTTGCGCCCGTGGCCCAGTCCGGGATCAGGATGCCGCAGCGTGGGTTCACCGCGATATTTCCGAGTGTCATGAACATCGAATTGCCCTGATAGTCCGGCCATCTCAGCCGAGTCGGCGAAAGCACCTGCAAGAATCCGGGATTTCCGCCGCGATGGGAGGCATCGGCATTGCCGTCGGTATCCGCTGTGGCGACGAAGAAGGCGTCCGCCGCAGCGATCAGTCCAAGCTGTCGCGCATCGAGTTCCGTGCCATGCAGGGCCGCCGGTAGGTCTATATCAGGGCAATACGATTCGATCTGCCTGCGCGAGATGTACTTCGGACAGTTCGAATACACCTGATCGACGGTAATCAGCAGGCCCGCCTGTTTTGGCGTCGCAGATCCGTTGACGCGCATTCGCCTTCGCCGCTGCGGCTGCAGCGCGATCATGCCGATCCGGGCAGGACGAGTAAGCGCTTCGTGCAGTGGATCTCCGGCAACCGGAAAAGCATCGATCGCGATCGTCTCGCCATCGATGACACGCACGAACCCCGGCGATCCGACCAACGACCCTGCCCACACCCGTCCCGCGAGGTCCGCAGCCCCGATCACAACCATTGGCTGCTCCGCCAGAAACCCGGCTGCGATATCCGGGATGTCGGCGCGAATCATCCGCCCCACCCGGTCGGCGATATGCGCCTGGCCCATTCGCCGCTGCACGGCGACCTCGCCCGAATGGAAATGGCTCATCAGGATCCTCCTGACGTGTTCGACGTGTTCCGGCTCAGAAGAATCCACAGGTCGGAGCGGCACCGCTGGGCGCGGGAGCGTGTTCGGCGCCCGTGGGTGCGTACACCTCGAGGCGGATGCCGTCGGGATCGGTGAAGAAGATGCCGCCCGAGGCGACGCCCTCGCCGTGCGCGACCACGCCACTGTGGGCAAAACTCACCGCGAGTTCCCGCAGCAGCGCCTCGATCGAGCGCACCTGTTCGACGGTGTCGACCTGAAACGAAAGATGATGCAGGCCAGGGGTTTCGGTGGAGAACGCGCCATTGGACTGCTGCCAGAGGGTCAGCACGAGCTTGCCATTGGCACCCAGGAAAGCCCAACGCTTGTCGTCGTCGGTACTGGCAGCGAGCTGCTCGAACCCGAATGCGCGCCGGTAGAAGTCCACTGATCGGTTCAGGTCGGAGACATTCAGGCCGATGTGTCCGGTGACCAACTCGGGCGCGATAGCTGTCGTCATCTGATCCTCCTGGAATACTTAACTGGTCAAGTTAATTTGACTAGTTAGAACATATGCGGTGGCACTGCGTCTGTCAACCTTTAAAATCTTCTTAGCTAGTTAGAACGGTGGTGGTTGCCCTGGAGACGACGGGGAGATCGTTACTCTCAGGTATGCCCGATCCACGCCCCCACCTCGGTGAACCGCTGGCACTCGACCTGCTGAACACTCGGTGGAACCAGGACGGACCGCAGGATCTGCTCACCGATGTCACCGGTCTGGGCATCTGGCTCGCCACGGCGGGACTCGATGATCGCGCGAAGACGGATGAGCGGACCCTGCAAGCGGTACTCACCGCTCGCACCGCCATCTACGACGTGGTGAAACATGCCTCGCACACCGCGCTCAACGAAGTACTCGGCCACGGCCGGATCCGACGCCTCCTGACCGATACCGGACCCGCCGACATCGTCGACGTACCCGAAACCGCTTGGCTCCCAGCCTGGCTCGCCGCCGATAACCTGCTGCGGCTACTGGCCGAGGCACCCGACCGGATCCGCCAGTGCGCCCATCCGGACTGTGTGCTGTTCTTCTACGACACCTCGAAAAACGGCACCCGCCGATGGCATTCGATGGCGACCTGCGGCAATCGAACCAAGGCCGCGCGCCACTACGCGAAAAAGGGCTGAATTCAGAAGAGTTCGTCCAGCAGTCGGTAGTAGTCCAGTCGCCGTCGGTCCGGCTCGGCGAGCCCGTAGGTAGCGTAGAACGCGCGCAATTCGTCGGAACCGAAATCCTCGAGCAGATCGCGCCGAGCCAGGGCCAGGTCGCGGTATCGATCCGCGACACCCAAGCCGCCGACGTC
Source organism: Nocardia sp. NPDC050630 (assembly GCF_044457245.1). Taxonomy (NCBI): domain Bacteria; kingdom Bacillati; phylum Actinomycetota; class Actinomycetes; order Mycobacteriales; family Nocardiaceae; genus Nocardia; species Nocardia sp. NPDC050630. The sequence continues at coordinate 444,528 of NZ_JBITGN010000001.1, read as the reverse complement.
GATCAGCAGACCACCGGCAAGCACATTGGTCGGGGTGAAATCACCGTGCGCGACAACGAGATCCTCCGCCAGCGGACGTTCGGCGAGCAGTCGTTGGTAGACCTGTTCCGGCGTCAACTCTCGGTTGTCGTCGTCGAAGTCGTCGACATCGACCAAACCCTCCAGCACCCGGCGCCGCGCCTGCGCCAGCATCACATCCAACCGGCCGTCGAATGGGCACTCGGCGATGGGAATGTCATGCAGACGTCGCAGCAGTGCGCCCATGACCGCGCCCACCGATTCCGTCGGCTCGGCGGCCAGACTCGGCAGACCCGCGTCGGTGAGCACCAAGACGTCCTCTTCGAACACGGCAATGTCCGGTAGTTGAATCCCCTTGCCCCGCAACCAATTCAGTCGCACAAATTCAGCGGCGGCCTGCGGGCCCCGCTTGACCCAGTACGCACCATCGACGTGCGCGACACCGCCGCTCATCCCCTCGTGTTCCCGCGACCACGCGGGATCGTCACCCAGCACTGCGGCAACCTTCGGCGGCAAGGTCGTGGGCAGGTCGTCGAGAAGGTCGAGGGTGGTACGCGTGGATTCGATCAGCTCGGTATCCCCCTCGACGACGCGCAGTTTCAACGCCTCGGTGAGCCGAGCCCTGGCCTCGGACAGTCTGCCCTGTTCGGCGAGGGCCTTGCCCAGGTGCTGCAGCGCGAACGAAAGCACCTCGGAATCGGTGGCTCGGTCCACGGCTCGGCGATACAGCGTTTCGGCGGTGACGGTGTCACCCCAGTAGTGGTAGACATCGCCGAGGTTGATCCAGACCGACATCCGGCGATAGTCACTATCGGCGAGTTCGAGAGCGCGATCGAGGTGATCGAGGGCCTCGGCGTAGCGGCCGAGCAGCATCAGCTCGATGCCGAGCTTGCGGAATTCGGCGAAGTCGACCGGCCGCGCCGCGGCAACGCGCGCGGCCAGCTCCTCATGATCGGTGGGGATCATGCGCAGCCGCTCGTCGAAGCGGTAACCGTGGTCGGTCACCGCCACGCCTCGCCAGCGTTCGGCTCCGCCGCGACCGGCGGTGCGGTGTATATCGCGGCCTCCCTGCGCTCGGTCACCAGCGTGATCTCGGCACGTCGAAGTCGGCGCAGAGCGCACGCCACACATCACGCGGGTCGATACCCGCTTCGATGGCGGCGGCCCCCGTCCGTCCACCCAGCGCCGGGATCGTGTAGTCCTCGAGCAGCGCATCGCCGCGGGCCACACCGAACTCGGTGTGCAACAGCTCCTGGAACTCGGTCAACCGCACCGTATTCAAGATACTCGCGCCCATGCCGCCGTTTACTCGGGCCGCTCGATCTGCGCACGGTGTCGGCTCGGAAATGGCGCCACTAGTGGGTCCGCACGCTGAGCACGCCGTGACAGATTCGAATGGGGTCGGCGACGTCCGCGATGCCCGCGGCGGCCCGTTGCGCCGCGGCCCGGTAATCGGGCGTGTTGAGCAGGTCGAGCACTGCCGAGCGCACCGCGTCGGCGGTCAGCGGGCGAACCAGGATCGAACTGCCTTGGCGGGCAGCACGATTGGCCAGTTCCCACTGGTCGCCGCCGCCGGGAACCGTCACTATCGGCACACCCGCGAGCAGAGATTTCGCCAGCAGACCGTGGCCGCCGCCACCGACCACGACCGAAGCATGAGTAAGCAGTTCGTCTTGGCGGCCGAGTCCGGCGGTTGCCCATGGCGGCAGATCGGCGGGCGGGGTGTCGAGCATGGAAACGGCCACCCGGACACCCGCTCCATCCAGTGCGGTCAGCACGGTTTCGACCATGCCCGCGACACCGGTGTGCGCGGTCGACGGCGCCACCATCACCAGCGGCTCGTCGCCGGGCGGTGGTTGCAGGATTTTCGGAGTGGGCTCCCACAGCAGCGGGCCGACGACGTGGGTGTGCTCGGGCCAGTCGGGGCGCGACACCTCGAGCGCGGGCAGGGTAGCGATCAGGCGGGCCGCCGGCCCCGGGTCGGTGGCGGGCAGTCCGACGCTTTCACGGGCCTGCTCGCGTTGACGCACACCATTGCGAATGGCGCGGGCGGTCATAGTGCGCAACATGCCGTCACGCAGGCGGCCACGCACCCCCTCCCCCGGCGCGAGGCCACTGCCGATGGGCGGCAACGCCTTCGACGGTAGATACAGCGGATGCGGCGATAGTTCGACCCACGGCACACCGAGTCGCTCGGCAGCCATCCCACCACCGGCGGTCAGCACATCCGACACCACGAGCTCGGGCAGCATCGCGCTCAAATCGGGCAGGATTTCGGTCGAAATATGCGCCGCGCGTTCATGTATGCGCTGTCCGGCATCACTGTCGTCGTCGACCGTGCGGGGCGCGAGCCCCTTGAGTCTGCGCACCGCGATACCCGCCCGCTTGGCGGCGTCGAACCAACGCGGTCCGGTGAACAGCACCGGATCGTCACCGGCGGCCCGGAACCGTTCGCACAGCGCCAGCGCCGGAAACGCATGGCCGGGATCCGGCCCGGCAACAACGGCAACACGCATGCGGCCAGCCTGCCACATCGATCTCGGAACTCGGTGCGACGCCGATCGGATTTCGGCCAGCACCCAATGCGCCCCGTGGAAGGTTCATTGAAAGCCCATCGAAGCCAACCCGCGGACGACATGCTGATCAGACCATTCACCTGGAGAGATGGGCGCAGTATCCGTCGCCACCGTCGACGAATTGCCGAACCTGCTGAGCGGATGCGCCGACATCGGGAATATGCCCGACGCAGCGGCGACCCCGTCGAGACCTGGCGCCCAGTGAGGCAAACAATCACCGGCACCCACTGAACCCAACACCGATTTCAACACTTCCCCACCCATCCGTTACCCTTGCCCAGCAACACCGGTCCGGGTGGCGGAATGGCAGACGCGCTAGCTTGAGGTGCTAGTGCCCTTTATCGGGCGTGGGGGTTCAAGTCCCCCTCCGGACACAGACAGCGACCATCGCCGGGTCCGCACCGACCTCTAGAGCGGCGCGATGTCTGGTGAGTTTGCGGTCGCATTCGGTGATCGATCGGCGTAGTGGGTCCGAGATCGCCATCGCATCGGGTTGAGCAGCCTTCAACTGAGTCGGCGTGTATTCGACCCTTTCGGGTTCGAACACCCCTGCTCGAGGTCGCCAGCGAAGGCATCGGCACCGTGCGGGACAACGCCGTGACAGACGCACGAATTCCGCAGCAGTCGCATATCTTTCGCGGAAATCCGAGACCGCCGATTGCATCTGGTTGGACTCCGGCGGCCACTGCGGTGGTTCGCCAAAGCTGACGTAGTACCGGCAGGTAATGAGCAGAGGTCCCACGTTTGCACAGAATTAACGTGTAGTGCACACGATCGCGGCCGACGGCGCCGCGCCGACCACTAGGCTCAATGACACGTCTTCGACACGGAGGTCGGCGTCACCGCAAGAGCGGAGCGGCTCGAACGGTTCCCATCGCCCACAGATATCGACAGACCGTAAATGTGGCGCGGCACCATCGCCGCCGATTGAGCTGAATCGGCAGTCTGTCCTGAAACCCAGCGATAACGCGGAGACCCCCATGTCCCATGCCGACCTGAAACCCGCCCGCCACCTCGACGTCCGCATCATGACACCGGGCCAAATCGCCTCCGGCACATCCGCTGAACCAGCGATACCGTCGCAAAGAATTCCGCTATCGGGTGAGAACGGACCATCCCGGCAACTCAGTTCGCTCGACGTCCTACTGCTCGATGCCGAGTCACCCACCATGCTGCTCCACGTCGGGTCGGTCACACTGCTGGAACCACCCACCGCAGGTCGCGCATTGGACGTCACCGTACTGCGGCGGTTGATTGCGAGCCGATTACACCTGGTCGCACCCCTGAGGTGGCGACTGCGCACCGTCCCGCTCGGGCTGGATCTCCCCTATTGGGAAGACAGCGACACCATCGACCTCGGATATCACGTACGCGATACACGCCTCCCCGAAGGCTCGACCGATACGGCGCTGGCCGATCTCGCCGCACGTCTGCATGCGCAGCCGCTCGACCGAAATCGTCCACTGTGGGAATGCCACCTGATCTCGGGATTGACCGACGGCCGCCAAGCCATCTACACCAAGGTCCACCACGCCCTGATCGATGGCGTGTCGGGGGCCGAGGTCGTGGCCGCGCTCTTCGATATCGTGCCCGACTCCCAGCCCGCACCGCCACCGCCCGACGGTCTGCGTTTGGGTCGAACGCCCAATCCGGCCGAAATAATCGGCCGGGGCATCGCACACACGATGACCCGCCAAACTGATCGGATGCGCCTGCCCCTGCGCCTGGGACCGATGCTGCCGAACGCACTCGCCGACATGCGCAAAGCCAATCCCACGCTGGCGAGCAACCGCCCCAACGGCACCGACCGGTCCTTCGCCTTCGTCTCGCTCTCACTCGATACTGTCAAACAGGTCAAGAACAGCTTCGGCGGCACCGTCAATGACGTGGTAATGACTTTGTGTACCACCGCATTTCGCCGCTGGCTACACGACCACGACACGCTGGCCGCCGACCCGGCCGTGGCCGCGATCCCGGTATCGGTGCGCACCCCGGAGCAACTCGGCACCGCGGGCAACCAGTTCTCCATCATGCTGTGCGAACTACCGATCGGCGAACCCGACCCACAACACCGCATGAAACTCACCCATGCCGCCATGCTGGCTGCCAAGGACCACTTCCACGCCACCCCACCGGCCCTGCTGCACTACGCCACCGCGGCCCTGCCGCAGATCCTGCACGGCCTGGCCACCCGCCTACTGCTGCGCGTCGCCGCCCCCGCACTGCCCCTGGCCAACATGGTCATTTCCAACGTGCCCGGACCGCAGATACCGTTGTACGCCGCAGGAATTCGGGTGGCCGGGAGCTACCCCATCTCCGTACTCACCGACCTGTCCGGCCCACTCAACATCACCGTCATGTCCTACAACGGCCACCTCGACTTCGGCATCCTCGCCAGCACCGACACCATCCCGGACGTCTGGAACATCGCCACCTACCTGCAAGAGGCACTCACCGAACTAGCTCAATAGTCGCCCACCCGCACAGTGAAAACGCCGCTAGGCGTGACAGTCCCGGCTTCGCTGCGCGGTCGCCCGGTTCCGCTCCAGCGCGGTGTGCAGCAGGTCGAGCGCGTGGTCGACGTCGGTCGCGGCGATGGCCCCGTATCCGCCGGGCTTGGCGACCTACTGCGCGAGCAAGCAGGCGGTGCTCGGATTCACCGAGGCGATGCGACTCGAACACCGGGACAGCGGGATTCGATTCTCGGCGGTCCTGCCGACCTTCACCCGCACCGAGCTCATCGCGGGGACACGGGCTCCGCTGGGCTTGCTGGCCGATCCAGAGGACGTCGCCGCGGCTGTGGCCGCGCTCATCGCACGTCCGCGACGACGCGTCACGGTGACCCGCGCAGCAGGTGTCCTGGCTACCTTCAACAAACTCACCCCCCACCCCCTCGGCGAGTACATCGCCAGGCGGCTCGGCGTGCACACCACCTTCGTCGACCGCGAGGCCCGCCGCGTCTACGACGACCGGCTGCGTAATCCATGATCCCGAAACCCGCTCTCCCGGTTCCTGTCTGAAAGGCCCACCGCCATGGCGGATTTCGACCGGGCCGACCTCGACGCCCGGGCCAATCGGCTGGCCGATGACCTCGCTTCGATCGGTGTCGCACCGACGCCTGAAATTCCCATGATTCGGTGTTCGAGCCGTGGTTGTCGGCATCGCGCACGAGCGCTGGGGCCAGCAGGTCGCCGCTATGGTCTCCATCGCAGGCGATGAGCCGCTGGACTTCGGCGCGCTGACCGCCCACGTGCGTAGCCACCTCGCCGGCTACAAGATGCCTCGCGCCATCTGGGTTGCCGAAACCATCACCCGCTCCCCCAGCGGCAAACCCGACTACCGGTGGGCCAAAGACTATGCCGCCAACCACATCCCGGACCACCGGGGCGGATGAAGAGATGATCGGTAGCGAATCGCCCGACAGGGCATCAGGCCCACGTCAATTGTCCTGGTCACGAGACTACAGTAGTATCCAGACACATGTCCGAACTCGCATCTACCGGCATCGAAGCAACTCGGCGGCGTCTCACGGAGAAGCAGGCCGACACCGTCGAGCGCCTGACCGCGGCGGCAGTCGATGTGTTGTCCCGGGAAGGATACTCCGGCACAACGATACGACTGGTCGCCGCCGCCGCGGGTGTCGGTACAGCCACCGCCTACACGTATTTCTCCTCGAAGGAACATCTGGTCTCCGAGGTGTACTGGCGCCGCCTGATCGCCGCTCCACCACTGGAGACCCATGACGAGGACCCGGCCACACGCGTTGTCGCGGTCCTGCGTCAGATTTCCATGTTGGTGGCCAATGAACCAGCATTGGCGAGCGCGGTCAGCAATGCCCTGCTCGGCGACGATCCCGACGTACAGCACCTGCGGGTACGCATCGGCAGGGAGATTCGCAGCCGCCTCGCCGATGCGCTCGGATCGAAAGACCCCGAACGTCTCTCGATGCTGGAATTGCTCTACGCCGGCGCACTGTTGCAGGCAGGCATGGGACTACTCTCTTACGAAGAGGTCGCCGACCTCCTGGAAATCTCCACGCGGCGCCTGCTGACCGATCCGGGCGCTGGCATCTGATCGTCGACGACGGCCGGTCCTTCGCGCATCCGGCTCGTCGTGTTCGAGTGCTCCACGCGACGATGTTGCGAGCGGGCAAGTGTTGCCCGGGCGTAGAGAATGATCCGCTCATCTCAGCAGGGCCAACACCTCCAGCGTCCTCCACGCGACCCGCCGGTCGACACTACCCGCGGCAGCGGAAACTTCCCGATACGGTCGACGGCCGGGAGAAGCCAGGTGATCGAGACAGCACAATGGATCTTTGCTCCGGCCATGTATGCCCGGCCGAACCGCTGTCCGGTGCGGTCGCCGGTGTCAGGTCTCGATGCCTTACTCGCGCCTGGCGGCGGAGGCTCGAGCAACGCGCCGCCTGAAACACGCTGCGGCGCAAGCCGACCTAGTCCTCCTCTCCGTGCGTCGTGGGACATGCGCAATGCAACGGCACAACCCGCGACGATGTGGCCGTCGTACGCGGTGCGAATCGCACAGGTACTGGCGGCCCGCAGCATTCGCAGCTGCGCAGTGGGCGGACTTCGCGAACACCTGCCCATCGCTTCCCCCGACCTACGAGATCAGCGCGCTGGCAGTCGTCAGCGAGCTTCAGTGGTGGCACCGGCCTGGCAAAACACCGGAAGCCTTGTCGCACCGCGCTAACCATAGTACTGTCCGGACACATGTCCACCATCTGTCTGGACAGGTATCCCGGGAAGGATTTCCAATGACGCTGGTCAAGCCGCAGCGAGTGTCCGGAGGCGAGGACGAGCACGGGCACCTCGAGGAGTTCCGCACCGATCCGATCGCGCTGATGCGGCGAGTTCGCGCCGAATGCGGAGATGTCGGCTCATTCGTGCTCGCCGGGCGCGATGTGATCCTGCTGTCCGGCGCCGAGGCCAACGAATTCTTCTTCCGCTCCAGCGACGAGGACCTCGATCAGGGCGCGGCATACCCGTTCATGAAGCCGATCTTCGGCGAGGGCGTCGTCTTCGACGCTCCACCCGAACGACGCAAAGAGATGCTGCACAATTCGGCCCTGCGTGCCGACCACATGCGCGGGCACGCCGTCACCATCGCGCGCGAAGTGGACCAGATGCTGGCTCAGTGGGACGACGAGGGCGAGATCGATCTGCTCGAATTCTTCGCCGAGCTGACCATCTACACCTCCTCGTCCTGCCTGATCGGGGTGAAGTTCCGCAATCAGCTCGACTCCCGCTTCGCGCATCTGTATCACGAACTCGAGCAGGGCACCGATGCCTTGGCCTACGTCGATCCCTACGCGCCGATCGAGAGCTTCCGCCGCCGCGACGAAGCCCGCGTCAAGCTCGTCGAACTCGTGCAGGCGATCATGAACGACCGCGAAGCCAATCCGGCGAGCAAGGACGATCGCGACATGCTCGACGTCCTGATCTCGGTGCAGGACGAGAACGGGTCGCCTCGGTTCTCCGCCAGCGAAATCACCGGCATCTTCATCTCCATGATGTTCGCCGGCCACCACACCACCTCCGGCACCGCGGCCTGGACGATCATCGAGCTATTGCGCCACCCGGAAACATTGGCGAGCGTCGTCACCGAGCTCGACGAGCTGTACTCGGACGGTTCGGAGGTCAGCCACAATGCGCTGCGCCAGATTCCGAACCTCGAGGCGGCGCTGAAGGAGGCGCTGCGCCTGCATCCGCCGCTGATCATCCTGATGCGCATCGCCCGCGACGAATTCGAGGTATGCGGCAACCGGATCGCGCCGGGCGATATGGTGGCCGCGACTCCGGCGATCTCCAACCGGATTCCGGAGGACTTCCCGGATCCGGACACCTTCGATCCGAGCCGCTACCTCGATCCTCGGCAAGAGGACACCATCAATCGCTGGACCTGGATCCCTTTCGGCGCGGGTCGTCATCGCTGCGTCGGGGCGCCGTTCGCGCTCATGCAGCTCAAGGCGATCTTCTCGATTTTGTTGCGGGACTGGGAGTTCGAACTGGCACAGCCATCGGACACCTATCGCAATGATCACTCCAAGATGGTGGTGCAGCTGCAGCAGCCATGCCGTGTCCGCTACCGCCGCCGGCGGCGGTGAGTCCCGCGCATTTCGGTCCACGAAGACGTCGGCCTTTCAGGAGGAAGCTGTGTCAGCGCCGTCCATTCCCCCCGGATTCGATTTCACCGATCCAGCGCTCTGGGAAACCCGCAATCCCGTCCAGGAATTCGCCGAGTTGCGCCGCACCGCGCCGGTGTGGTGGAACCCGCAGACCGATGCGCAGTCCGGAGGATTCCGCGACGGCGGCTACTGGGTGGTCACCAAACACGAGGACATCAAAGAGATCTCGCGCAATCCGGAGCTGTTCTCCTCACAGCGGAAAGGCTCCATCATCCGGCTGCCCGGGCAGATCACCATCGAGCAGATCGAACTCACCAGCGCCCTGCTGGTCAACATGGATCCGCCGAAGCATTCCAAGATCCGGCGCATCATCTCCAAAGGCTTCAGTCCGCGCGCCGTCGAGGGGTTGCGCGCCGCGTTGACCGAACGAGCGGCCGCCATCGTGCACGCGGCCCAGCAGGAGGGCGGCGGCGACTTCGTCGAACAGGTCGCGTGTGAACTTCCCCTGCAGGCCATCGCGGAACTTCTCGGCGTACCGCAGGAAGACCGCCGCAAACTGTTCGGCTGGGTCAGCTGACCGTCCGTGGCCGCGAAACGCTTCATGTATCGCTCGATGACGGCGCGCGGAGCGCCTGGTGGTGACGCCGAGCGCCTGTTCGATCACCAACACCAGGCCGGCCCGCGGCAAGCAGCAGCGAGGCCGCCTCCGGTGCGGGTGTCACTCCTGCGCGCCGGTGTTAGTGCCTGTCGCGTTCTGGGCGAAACCATTGAGCGGGAGGGAATTACCGACACCGGCGGCGTCGAGGAGTGTGGTGGCGGTGGCTACGGCAAGGCCGTCGAGGTGGTGGGCCTGGACGACCGATCGGGCGCTGGCCCCGTCGAAAACGAGGGTAAGTTGCCGGGCGAGCAGGACGGGGTCGGGTGCGCCGCCGCGCTCGGCCTCGTATTGGAAGAACGAGGTGAGGCCGTCCTTGTGTCGGCGAGCGACCAGACTGCCCGGATGTTCGGGGGACTTGAGTTGCACCGCCGCCGCGACGTAGGGGCAGCCGCGAAAATCTTGCGCCGGTTCCAGGTATTCCAACCGTTCGAAGACGTGCAAGATCCGCTCGCGCGGCGACCCGACATCGTCGGCCGGTAGCAGGGCGGCCTGATAGTCGGGCGCGATCCGTTCCAGACTCGCGGCCACCAGCTCGTCTTTGCTGTTGAACAGCTGGTACATCGAGCGCTTGGACACCCCCGCCGCTTTACACAGCGCGTCGACGCCGATGTGGACGCCCTGTTGCTGGAATAGCTGCGCGGCGGCGTCGAGCAACCGGTCGCGGGTGGAGGCGGTAGGTGCCGCCGGTGGTGTCGGGTCGGGCATAGATCTCAGATTAGCCTTCCGCTTGCATTTTGGAAACCGATCTGTTTTTCTTGAGGAAACAGATCGGTTTCCACAGGGAGTTCAACCTATGACCAGCATCAAAAATTCGGTAGCACTCGTCACCGGCGGCAGCCGCGGCATCGGCAAGGCACTGGTGGAGCAGCTCTACGCACGCGGCGCCACCAAGGTCTACGCCGCCGCCCGCGACCCGCGGACCATCACCCATCCGGATGCGGTCCCCCTCGCGTTGGAGCTCACCGATCCGGATGCCGCCGCGGCGCTGGCCGAGCAGGCACCCGACGTGACGATCCTGATCAACAATGCCGGGACCGCGCTCGGCTCGTCGTTCCTCGACTCCCCGATCACCGATATCCGCCGCGAGTTCGACATCAACTTCTTCGGAACGCTCCACGTCACCCGCGCCCTTGCCCCGATTCTGGAAAGCAACGGCGGCGGCCACATCCTCACCATTCACTCGGCGTTGTCGTGGATCGCGGTTCCGGGCACCGATGCCTACGGCGCGTCCAAGGCGGCACTGTGGTCACAGACCAACGCGCTGCGCCTCGCGCTTCGGCCGCGCGGTATCGGGGTCACCGGGCTGCATGTCGGCTACGTCGACACCGATCTGGCCGCAGGGGTCGACGCCCCCAAGACCTCCCCGCACAGCGTCGCGACCCAAGCCCTCGACGGCATCGAAACCGACGCCCTCGAAGTCATCGCCGACGACCTCACACGACACGTCAAGGCCGGGCTCGCCGCCGACCCGGCGATCCTCTACCCCCAAGTCGTCGCGAACAGCTAGTCGGCTCGGAGCCCCGCCGTCTCCGGTGGCGCACGAATCTCGTGACAGCACAGCGAAACCCCCACATGCAGGAGCTCACAATGATCTCATCACGCCCCATAGCCCTCGTCACCGGCGCATCCTCAGGTATCGGAAAGTCAGCCGCCCTTGCGCTGGTCGACGCGGGATTCCAGGTAATCGGAACCGGCCGCGACACCAGCGCATTGACCCCGCCCGACGGTGTGATCTTCCTCGACCTCGACGTCACCAGTGACGAATCGGTCGCCACCCTCGTCGCGAAGGTGATCGCGCAATTCGGCCGGATCGACATCCTGGTCAACAATGCGGGCATCGGCTCGGCGGGCGCGGCCGAGGAAAGCTCGGTGGCGCAGGCCCGAAAGGTCTTCGATATCAACGTCTTCGGCGTCATTCGAATGACGAACGCGGTCCTTCCGCATATGCGCGCCCACGGCAGCGGGCGCATTGTCAACATCTCCTCCATCGTCGGATTCATGCCGCAGCCCTATATGGCCGTCTATGCCGCGTCCAAGCACGCGATCGAGGGCTATACCGAATCACTCGACCATGAGGTACGGGAATACGGCGTCCGGGCGTTGCTCATCGAACCGGCGTGGACCAGTACCGCTTTCGACGCGAACAGTGTGCTGCACGACCAGCCCTTGGACGCTTATGCCACGCACCGACTGGTCTTCGAGGAATACATGGCCGAGGCGGTCAAGGCGGGCGACGATCCCGCCCTTGTCGCCAAGGCGATCGTCACCGCGGCCACCGACACCAAGCCGAAACTGCGCTACCCCGTCGGCCAGAGCGCTCGCGTCGCCACCATGCGCCGCCTGGTGCCCGCCCGCATGTTCGACCAACAGCTGCGCAAGCTCAACCGGCTCCCCGCCTGACACTTCCACCACAACAGAAAGCGACGCTTGCCATGAGCACCTATCTGTCGGACACCGCCGAGAACCTGACCGTGAACGCCGCGTCCGCCACATTCACCTATCGGCGCATCGGCGCCCGCGGCGGTATCCCCCTGATCCTGCTGAACCGCGTCCGCGCGACCATCGACTGGTGGGACCCCCAGCTACTGGACTACCTGGCCGCCGAGCATGACGTGATCGTCTTCGACGACATCGGCGTCGGCTACACCACCGGTGAACCCCGTGACTCCGTCGCCGGATTCGCCGACGGCGCAATCGAATTCATCGAAGCACTCGGCCTGACCCAGGTCGATCTGCTCGGCTGGACCCTGGGCGGCACCGTGGCCCAGCAGGTGGCACTGCGGCGGCCCGACCTGGTCCGCAAGCTGGTGCTGGCGGCAAGCAATCCCGGCGGTCAGGTGCCGGGCGCACCCGCTCCGAACCAGAATGTGATGGCCACCATGACCAAGCCGGAGGTCACCGGCGACGACTTGGTGTACCTGTTCTTCCCCGAGACCGACACGGGGCGCGTCGCCGGGCACGAATACCTCGCCAGAGTCGCCACCCGGGTAGCCACCGGCGGGCCCGCCGTGTCCGAGGCAGCGGGCAACGGCCAGATCACCGCGATCGTAAAAAACATGTCGATCCCGTTCGAGCAGGTGGCTACCGACCTGCAACGCCTCGACCGGCCAGTCCTGTACGCCACCGGCCTGCGCGACATCATGACACCGGCCGTGGTGTCCTACACCGCCGCCGAACACACCAGCAACGCCACCCTGCTCGGATACAGCGACGCCGGTCACGCCTTCCTGTTCCAGCACGCCGAAGCCTTCGCTATCCAGGTAGCCAACTTCCTCGATGACTGAAGAACACTCCTCGGAAACAGATCTCCCCGCACGAATCCATCGACCTCAGCAACGGGGCACACCATGACAGAGCAGTTCAGCATCGCGGAATGACCAAGGGCTCGGTCTACTTTCATTTCGAGAGCAAGGAAGCCCTCGCCGTTGCGGTGCTCACGGAGAAGCACGCGCAATGGCTCGATCGGGTAGAAACACGACTTGTCACGACACCCCCCGGCCTGCGGCGACTGGAAGCACTGCTGCCGGCCATGCTGGACCTGGACCGCGACGATCCCGACGCCTGGGTCATCTCGCGCCTTGCCCAGAACCTGGCCGAGGTGCCCGCGACCCGAGCCCTCGCCACGGAGCTGACTCGCCGATGGATCGACCGCGTCGCCGACCTCATTCGCGACGCCCAGCGCATCGGCGAGGTGTCGGGCGGAGTCGACCCGGAACTGCTTGCCACAGTTCTCGTCGGCGCCTTCGACGGCCTCGAGACGACCGTCGAAACAGTAAGCGAGGACAACCGCACCGCCGATCAACGGCTCGCGGCCGGCGGCGCCCTTCTGCTGGCGATGATGCAGTCGGCTGTCCTGTCACGCTGATCGGCTTCGACAGTCCGCTGGAATGGCTTCTTCCCTTCGGTGCCCGATTGTCCGACAAGGCATCCAGCTGGACGGCATGACGCCACATGCCGATGCGCGTGATCGGCGCGCCGATCGGCGTGGAAGGTCCCTTGACAGGCCTATTGTCATTGCACTGTTTGGTGATAGTTTTTCTGTATGGTCGGCTAGATCTCATACTTGCTGCGCATCGAGGGAGATGTCGTGTTAAGGGCCGGAAACATCGCCGCTGCAAGGGTTTGCGGGGGAATTCTCGGTACTCTCGCGTGTCTGGTCGGAGTGAGCACCGCGCACGCCGACGATGGAACTGGCCCGTTATTGGTCGGTGACACAGCGTATTTCGCTATGGGCGGTTGGAACTGCTCGATCGGTGCGGACGGCACAGTGGGCTGCGACCTCGCAGTCCCGGCGCCGTCCATGAATGTGTTGTATGCCGGAATGCAGGTTTCGGTACCGAATGCGGGGGCCATCATCATCGACTCGACCATGTGGCCGGCACATCCTCAGTGGAACTCCAACGGCAGCCACACTGTGCCAGGCGGAAACCCGCCGCTACCGCGCATCGCATCCGCGAATTATCGCGACCCGCAGTATTCGATCACATATGCCGGCGCGAATTGCCAAATCACCTATCAAGGTGCGGCAGTGTGCACATCGATGGGACATGGGTTCAGCCAATGGGGACCAGTGCCGCAAGGCTACTGATCCCCACGAATCAGGCTACCGATACCAGATACCGGAATCCCAAGCACCGTAGTCCCACACGTTGAAATCGTAGCGACCATGCGCACCACCGAACAGATAGCCCCACCATCCAGCCGAGGTGTCGCAGATCTGGTCGTCGTGGTTGCACACCGTCAGCACCGGAAAGTCACCGAACCAGTCGTCGACACCGGCCAGTGGATAACCGACGATACCGCTGCCGGGCGTCGACGACAGCCCACCCCAACCAGGCCCGGGGGCGCGCTTGGGATCCGACAGCAGAATAGCGTTGGCATTACCGACATCCTGATGGGCGGTGACCCACGCGTGAACGATGCCCGCGCCCTCACTGTGCCCGATCAACCTGATGTGGTCGTACGGACATTCGCTGCGATGCAGCCAGAACAAGCGGTCGAGTTCGTTCAATCCCGACATCGGGTCGAGCGAATTGTAGCCGACAGGTTGATCCACAAAGGGGACGAACACCGACGAGGTGTTGTCGCCGAGACCCCCGATACCAATAGCCCAGTCGCCAATACAGTTGTCGGCGTGCGCCTTCGGTCCCATCTCGTTTGTGAAGGAAAGGATGATAGCCAACAGTAATGCGGCGAAGAGCGCCGTTGCTCTACGCATGGTCGTACTTCTTAATTTATCGTGCCTCCGGGTCCAGCCCGGCTTGTATCTGGGGTACCCAGAAGTTGCTCGCGTTCTTGGTTTCTGGCGAAATAGTTATGCAGACCATCGATATATTGGCCGTAACGCAATGTCGGAGGCCATGATCCGCAAAGGAGATCCGCTGCCCGAGCGATACATTCCCCGTTACCCGAGCTTTTCGATGGTCGAGCATCGCGAGGCAGGACCGCGGGGAACCATTGTCGCGGTGGACTTTTGCGATGAAGTATCCCCGAGGTGGCCGCTGACCAGATTTCCGGCAACTCATCCAGGCAGGCGAATCCGGGACAGCGCGGACGAAAAATTCAACGCCGCCGTCCGCGACCGCAAACCTGGACACCTCACGATCCCCGACTTCGACGACAGACGGTCCGGACGCCGGGCGGTTACCAGAGGGTCCGCGATCAGCTGGTTGGGGTTTCGATGAAACTCAGCGGCTGCGTCGCGGTTCCAGACGGCCTTGCCTACCTCCACGCACCGCCGACGCTGTGTCAACTGCGGCCGGAACCGCACTGCTGGCGATCTTTGCCGTTCAATTACGCTCCGTCGCAGGCAAATTGGAGAATCTCAGCGATGCCGTCCAACCCATCGCGCGCCGGAGCATTTTCGATACCCCCTATTCCGCACCGGCACCCGATGACTGGCGCCACGATGTTGGTCCGCATCCGCCACGACATGGTCTACGGCTGATCCGGGTTCACGCATGATCGCCATCGTGTCGGTTACCGCGGCGGTCGCCCCCTCCGCGAATACTCGGTGCCGAAGCGCGGTGGTGATCGCCTCGTCCGGAATTGTGGTGCAGGAGTGTCGCGGCGAGCGCGAGCGTGGCAGCGACCGCGATGATCACCGCGGCGAGGGTGAACGCGGTGGCGAAGGAATCCCCGATGACCGGCACAACGATCAGCGGACCGATCACTTGGCCGACGGCGTACACCGCGGTAAGCGACGCTGCCGCGCGTGTCACCGAGAGTTGATGCCCGAAATCGATGGCAAGCACCACCGCACCCAGGAACGTCGCGCCGAAGGCCAGCGCCGCGACCGCTGCCGCGGCAAGACTGCCCGATATCGCCGCGCTGGCGGTGCCCACAGCTTGCACCATCAGGGCGGCCGTGAGCGCAGGCCCGGTGCCGATCCGGCGCGCGATCGCATGCCAGCCCACAGTCGCAGGAACCGCCGCCAACCCGACTATCGTCCACACAACCGCCCCAGCCACCGAAGACCCGCGATGGCCCGCCACCGCGGCGACGAGGAACGTTCCTACGATGATGTAGCCGACGCCCTCGACGAAGTAGCAGGCGAGCAAGAACCGCCATACCCGTCGTACAGCTGGCGCGGTTTCGGCACGGCTTTGTGCGAGGGCGGCGTTGGAGTCGATGCCGAGTTCGGTGCCGGTGTCGCCCTTTTCGCCGCGGATGTCCAGTAACCACGCTGGTACCAGCAGCAGCGCGGTCAACAGTGCCGAGCCGAGCCATAAGCCCTGCCATGTCAGGTGGGGCGCGGCGAGCAGGGTGTACACACCGGTGGTGGCGATTCCGGCGCCGACCCCGGCGAATGCCACGCCTAGGGAGGCGCCCTCGTCTCGATGGTGGGCCACCGTGGCCGCGCACGCGATGAAGATCGCCGCGCTGGCCGCGCCGGCGACGCACCGTAGCCCAGTTTGCGCCGTGACCTGTGCGGTAGTCGCCATGGCCGCCTCGCTGGCGATCAGTACGACCGACCACACCAGGAAGGTGCTGCGCCGGCTCAGGTGCGGCATCCGCGTCAGCAGCAGCGCTCCTGCCAGGTAGCCGGCGTAATTGCCGGTCGCGATCACCGCGCCGTCGCCGGCGCTCAGGCCCGCCGAGGCGGTCATGATCGGGAGTAACGGGGTGAACACGAACCGGCCCACACCCATCGCCGCGGCGAGTCCGGCCGCAGCCGCCACACTCACGCGCCGACCACGCAGCGGCGAAATCCGGGCGCTCGGCACGCGCTCACTGATCAGCTGATCATTCACACGAGGAACGGTACGAGCCGAACAGATCAGTGTGAAATGCCCGCTTGGCATGATGTATACGCTGAACGCATGGATCTGTAGGTGCGCCACCCGACCGCGTTCGTCACGTGGGGCGAGTACCACGATCGAACCGGCACTTTCCTCGACACCAGCGGGTCCTGAAGGCGAACAATGCCGGTCCGCGACCCGGACCGGCATCGCCGCGTACGCATTCGAGATCTCCTCAGCCCGGCGGCCGCACCTGAACGATCACCCCGGCCATGAGGAGTGCGCGGCGTAGGATCCATCTCAGGGCTTGTCGAAAGGCGAGGTCGGGATGCATGAAATGGCTATTACCCAGTACCTTGTCGACGCCGTCTGTGCGCATGCGCAAGGACGCTCGGTGCACAACGTGACGGTCGAGGTCGGCGCGCTGAGCGCTGTCGTGCCCGAGTCCATGCAGTTCTGTTTCGAGCTTGCCACCGAGGGGACGATCGCCCAGGGAGCGCGACTGGATCTGCGCGTTGTCGAGGGGACGGCGCATTGTCGGAGCTGCGGGGCGGAGTTTCTGCTGCCGAACCTCATAGTGCTGTGCCGTTGCGGCAGCGCCGATGTCGAGATCACTGCGGGGCGGGAACTTCGAATCGTATCGATGGAGGTGAGTGAGCGATGTGCGCAACCTGCGGATGCGAGGGCGACGGGGTCGCTGTGATCACCGTCGGACACCAGGACCACGATCACCCGCACAACCACGGCGGCCATGAACATGGTTCCGGGCACGAGCATTCCCACGAGCACCCTCTGACCACACTGACCCTCGAACAGAAGGTGCTCGCCAAGAACGACGAGCTCGCCGCGGCGAACCGTGCGCGATTGCGGGAACGCGGGATTTTGGCACTGAATATGACCAGTTCGCCGGGGGCGGGGAAAACGACCCTGATCGAGCGAACCATTCGCGAGCTCGAATCCGTTCCGGTGGCCGTCATCGAGGGCGATCAGGCCACCGTGCTCGATGCGCGGCGCATCGAGGCAACCGGATGCAAAGTCGTACAGGTGAATACCGGCGCGGGCTGCCATCTCGACGCGGACATGATGCGGCGGGCCCTCGACGCACTGGAACCGGCGCCGGGCAGCCTGCTGTTCGTGGAGAATGTGGGCAATCTGGTCTGTCCGGCATTGTTCGATCTCGGCGAGGCGGGCAAGGTCGTGATCATCTCGGTCACCGAGGGCACCGACAAACCGTTGAAATACCCGCACATGTTTGCCGCGGCGGAACTCGTGCTGATCAATAAGACCGATCTGCTGCCCTATGTTGACTTCGATTCCGCGCGATGCGTGGAATACGCGCTGTCGGTGAATCCGAACGTAACCATTCTTCCGGTATCGGCGACCACCGGCGATGGACTGGCCCTCTGGTACGACTGGCTCAATGCCCAGCTAACCGTCGGCACCCCGATACCTTGAAAGCAGTCGGCTACCAGACCTAGACTCATGTGATCAGAGTCACACGCGGACCAGTCGGCGTAGCTGACCGATAGCGGTATCCGCGTGCCCCCGCTGCGGAAGGTGGCAGTCCGATGCCAACTCAGGAAGCAGTAAAAGCCGAAGACACCCTGATCCACGTCCTCTGGATCAACGCCGGACTCAGCTGTGACGGCGATTCGGTGGCCCTCACCGCCGCCACCCAGCCGAGCATCGAAGAGATCGCACTCGGATCACTCCCCGGATTACCGAAGATTGCCGTGCATTGGCCGCTGATCGATTTCGAATGCGGTCCCAACGGCGGCGCGGACGATTTTCTGGAGTGGTTCTTCAAAGGAGAGCGGGGCGAATTGGATCCGTTCGTTCTGGTCGTCGAGGGGTCGATTCCCAATGAGCAGTTGCACGACGAGGGTTACTGGTGCGGCTTCGGCAATAATCCTGCGACCGGTCAGCCGATAACGACGAGCGAATGGCTCGATCGACTGGCGCCCAAGGCGACCGCGGTGATCGCCGCAGGCACTTGCGCTACGTACGGCGGTATCCACGCCATGGCGGGAAATCCGACCGGCGCGATGGGTGTCCCGGACTATCTCGGCTGGGATTGGCAGAGCAAAGCGGGCATACCGATCGTGTGCGTGCCCGGCTGCCCGATCCAGCCGGACAATCTGTCCGAGACCATTACCTACCTGCTCTACATGGCCACCGGCCAAGCCCCGATGATCCCGCTCGACGATGCGTTGCGCCCGAAATGGTTGTTCGGCGCCACCGTGCACGAAGGGTGCGACCGAGCGGGCTACTACGAACAGGGCGATTTCGCCGAAGAGTACGGGTCGCCGAAATGCATTGTGAAACTGGGCTGTTGGGGTCCGGTCGTCAAGTGCAACGTGCCCAAGCGCGGTTGGGTCAATGGCGTTGGCGGGTGCCCGAACGTTGGTGGCATCTGCATCGGCTGCACGATGCCGGGCTTCCCGGACAAGTTCATGCCGTTCATGGACGAACCACCGGGCGGCAAGATCTCCTCGACCGCTTCCGGGCTGTACGGGTCGGTGATCCGCAGTCTTCGCCACATCACCGGCCGCACCGTCGACAAGGAACCGCGCTGGCGGCACAAGGGCGGGAAGCTCGAAACCGGCGCGACCCGTACCTGGTAGGGAGACATTTCGATGACAGAGATCATTCCCGATCCGTCGCTTCGCAAGATCGAACCCGACTCCCTGGTGGAGATGGCCTGGGATCCGATCACACGCATCGTCGGCAGCCTGGGCATCTACACCAAGATCGACTTCGACCAGCGGCAGGTCGTCGAGTGCCACAGCACTTCGTCGATCTTCCGGGGCTATTCGATTTTCATGAAGGGCAAGGACCCCCGCGACGCGCACTTCATCACCAGCCGCATCTGCGGCATCTGCGGCGACAACCACGCGACCTGTTCGTGTTACTGCCAGAACATGGCCTACGGGGTCAAACCACCACCCATCGCCGAGTGGATCGTCAACCTCGGCGAGGCCGCCGAGTACATGTTCGACCACAACATTTTCCAGGAGAACCTGGTCGGGGTGGACTTCTGCGAGAAGATGGTCGCCGAGACCAATCCGGGTGTGCTCGAACGCGCCGAGCGCTCCGAGGCGCCGCACGCCGGTGACCACGGCTATCGCACAGTCGCCGACATCATGCGAGCGCTCAATCCGTTCACCGGCGAGTTCTACCGAGAGGCGCTACAGGTCAGCCGGTACACCCGCGAAATGTTCTCCCTGATGGAGGGCAGGCACGTGCACCCGTCGACGCTGTATCCCGGTGGGGTCGGCACGGTCGCGACGATTCAGCTGATGACCGACTACATGTCGCGGCTGATGCGGTATGTGGAGTTCATGAAGAAGGTCGTGCCGATGCACGACGACCTGTTCGACTTCTTCTACGAGGCGCTGCCGGGTTACGAGCAGGTGGGTATGCGCCGCACACTGCTCGGCTGCTGGGGATCGTTCCAGGATCCCGAGGTATGCAACTTCGACTACAAGGATATGGAGCAGTGGGGTCGGCGGATGTTCGTCAGCCCCGGCATCGTGGTGGACGGGAAGCTGATCACCACCTCGCTGGTCGATATCAACCTCGGCATCCGAATCCTGTTGGGCAGTTCGTATTACGAGGACTGGACCGATCAGGAAATGTTCGTCACGACCGACCCGCTCGGAAATCCGGTCGACCGGCGCCACCCGTGGAATCAGCACACCAACCCGAAACCGCAGAAACGCGACCTGGACGACAAGTACAGCTGGGTGATGTCCCCGCGCTGGTTCGATGGCAAAGACCATCTCGCACT
The DNA here is from genome assembly GCF_044457245.1 of Nocardia sp. NPDC050630. Taxonomy (NCBI): domain Bacteria; kingdom Bacillati; phylum Actinomycetota; class Actinomycetes; order Mycobacteriales; family Nocardiaceae; genus Nocardia; species Nocardia sp. NPDC050630. The sequence continues at coordinate 424,103 of NZ_JBITGN010000001.1, read as the reverse complement.
CGACACCGGCGGCGGCCCGCTCGCTCGCCTGTGGGTAACGGCGCTGGCCGGGCTGGTGGACATCGGTTACGTCAAATCCACCGGATCCAGCGTGCAGATCAACCTGCCCAAGACCGCATTGAAGGGGCCGGCCACCCTGGAATGGAAGATTCCGACGCACGGCAGCAACACGATCGAACGCGACCGTGCGCGAACCTACTTCCAGGCCTATGCGGCAGCGTGCGCATTGCACTTCGCCGAGCAGGCCCTCCAGGAAATCCGGGCGGGTCATACCAAGACCTGGGAACACTTCGAGGTGCCCGACGAGGGCATCGGGTGTGGTTTCACCGAGGCGGTGCGCGGGGTGCTGTCGCACCACATGGTCATCCGGGACGGCAAGATCGCCAACTACCACCCGTATCCGCCGACGCCGTGGAACGCCAATCCGCGTGATTCCTTCGGTACGCCGGGGCCATACGAGGACGCGGTACAGGGGCAGCCGATCTTCGAGGAGAACGACCGGGAGCACTTCAAAGGCATCGACATCATGCGCACGGTGCGCAGCTTCGATCCGTGCCTGCCCTGTGGGGTGCACATGTATCTGGGCAATGGCCTAACCCTGGACAAGGTGCATTCACCCACGCAGACGCTCATCGCGGAATGACAGGTCGGGTCGACGACGGGAGGCACAGCGTGGATGGTCGCCGGCAGCAGCGAGCCGGACCAACCGAGGACAACCAGTGGCGGGGCGCGGGTGATCGGATCGACACCCTGCTGGATGCCTGTTCGGCAGGCGGCCCGGTGGCGCGCGAGCGCGCCGAGCGTCTCCTGCGCGAGGTTGTCGACCTCTATGGCGCGGCACTCGGCCGGATAACGGCCGCACTCGACGACCGGATCGTCGAGGAGTTGACCCGCGACGATCTGGTCGCGAGCCTGCTGCTCGTGCACGGCCTGCACCCACACGACGTTCGAACGAGGGTGGCGGCGGCGCTGGACAGCGTCCGCCCCTATCTGGGTTCGCATGGCGGCGATGTGACGCTCATCGATGTCGCCGACGGTGTCGTGCGGCTCGAACTGTCGGGTAGCTGCCGCACCTGCCCTTCGTCGTCGGTGACATTGGAGCTGGCGGTAGAGGACGCGGTGCGCGCGGCCGCACCGGAAGTCGATGCGATCGAGGTGGTCGCCGCGGCGGCGCAACCAGGGGTGATACCGACCGAAGCGCTGTTCGCGCGGGTGCACACCGGTGATCCGCCCGCGGGCAGCTGGATCTCGGTACCGGAGCTCGCGGACTTGGCGGCAGGCGAGGTCGGCGGATTCACGGTGGCCGACGTGCCGGTGTTGGCCTGCAGGGTCGGCGCGGACCTGTTCGCCTATCGCGACCGCTGCGCGGCCTGTGGGCGTTCGATGGCAGGCGCCGCGCTGCACCGCAGAATGGGGGCTCCGGCCGACTCCGCCGTACTGCGCTGTCCGGGGTGCCTGGCCCATTTCGACGTGGTGCACGCCGGGACGCGACTGGACGGCGAGGGACATCTGGAGCCGCTGCCAGTGCTGGTGCGGTCCGGTGAGATCTCGGTGGCGGTGCCCGCGGAGGTCCGCGGATGAACCCGGGCCTGGGCGCATTGCGTCGTATCGCGACCGATCCGCCGCCGCCCGCGGCGGTCGGAGAGCGATGTGAAATGTGCGCCGAACCCGTCGGTGCACAGCACCGGCATGTGGTGGACATCGAAGGCAGGCAGCTGATGTGCGTATGCGTGGGCTGCTATCTGCTGTTCACCGATCAGCATGCCGCGATGCGCTACCGGGCGGTGCCCGACCACTACGTCTGCTTCCCCGACTGTGTGATCGGTCAGAGTGAATGGGACGCGCTCGACATCCCGGTCGGCCTGGCGTTCTTCTTCGTCAATTCGGCGCTCGGACGCACCGTCGCGTTCTATCCGGGACCGGCAGGTGCCACCGAATCCGAACTGCCGCTGCGGGATTGGCGGGCGATGCTGGATCGTCATCCCGAGCTCGACCGGCTCGCGCCCGATGTCGAGGCTCTGCTCATCCGGATGCCCGAGCGCGGCGGTCCCGGCGCGGTCCTGCTGCTGCCGATCGATGCGTGCTACGAGTTCGTCGGACGGATGCGGATGCTGTGGCGCGGATTCGACGGCGGCCAGGAGGCCAGGGACTACATCGCGGAATTCTTCACCACGATGTCGGCTCGGGCCCGGCCGGAGGTGGCGTGATGAGTCCGGCCTATGCGATGACCTTCGCGGTGCTCGAGGTGCGGCCCGAACCGTACGCGGTCACCCCGAATCTGTCGGCGCGCATCGGCATCGCCGCGCTGGCCGAGGAGCCGGTGCACGCGATCGCGCTGCGCGCCCAGGTGCGCATCGAACCCTTCCGGCGCGGCTACTCCGATGCCGAGGGCACGGGACTGCTGGACCTTTTCGGCCCGCGCGAACGCTGGCACGAAACACAGAAGTCGTTCACCTGGATGCACTGCGCCACCATGGTGCCCGGCTTTTCCGGCGGCGTCGAAGTGGAACTGCCGATGCCGTGCACCTACGACTTCGAGGTCACCGGATCGAAGTACCTGCACGCCTTGCGCGAGGGCACCGTGCCCCTGATCTTCCTCTTCAGCGGCACCGTATTCATCAGAGGGGAAACGGGTTTCGCGGTGCAGCAGGTGCCGTGGGACCGCGAGGACAAATTCGACATGCCGGTCGCCGTATGGCGCGATCTCATGGACACCCATTATCCGAACTCGGGCTGGGTGCGGTTGTGCAGGGAGAATGTGGAAGCACTTGCTGCCTACAAGTCCTCGCACGGACTGCTCGGATTCGACGACGCCATCGCGAAACTTCTCACCGAGGAGTCCGCGCCGTGAACGCCGCCATGACCCGCGCCCGCGCCGTCGCCGACGCCGTGCTGTACGAGGGGTACCTGCTGTATCCGTACCGGTCGGACGCCCGAAAGAACCAGTCCCGCTGGCAGTTCGGTGTGCTCGGCCCGCCCGGCGCGGCCGCGGCCGGATACGGTGAGGACGACTCACTTGCCGCCGAATGTCTCGTCCGCGCGTCCCGTACCGCGCAGATCACGCTCACCGCGCGATTCCTGCAATTGCAGCGCCGAACTGTCGAACTGGACGGGACCGCGCGCGCCGAACTGATCGTCGACGGTCACCGATGGGTCAGCTGGGACGAGGCCACCGAATGCGAAATCCCCTGCGGGCCTTGGGCGTTAGCGGATGCCATGCTGCCGATCGAAGTACCGGGCCGGCAGGCGGTCGACCCGATTCCGGGATCGACGGCGGGCACGGTGGTGCGCACCCGAGCACCGATCGAGGGCACACTCGAATTGACCGTCGCCCCCGAGGGCGACTATCGACGCCTCGGAATACGGCTGCGCAACACCGGTGGTGCGGCCACCAGCTCGGACGACGCCACCGCCCGCTCGATGCTCGGCGCCCACGTGATCGCCGAACTCGACGGCGCAGAATTCATCTCGCTCCTCGATCCCGAACCCGGCGCCGAGACGGCGGTCGCACACTGCACCCAGCACCGCTGTTTCCCGGTGTTGGCCGGTCCCCCCGGCCACCACGGCGTTGTCCTGGTGTCGCCGATCATCCTCTACGACCATCCCGAAATCGCCGAGCAGAGCGCGGGTCAACTGTACGACTCCACCGAGATCGACGAAATCCTCACCCTGCGCGTGATGACGCTCACCGATGACGAGAAGGAACGGGCCCGCGCCACCGACCCGAGAGCCGCCGAAATCATCGACCGCTGCGATCGCATGACCCCCGAGGCCATGCACGACCTGCATGGGCTGTGGCGCGAGCCGGCGCCGCGCCTGGTGCCCGAGGTGCCGGAAGGCATGAGCTGGTGGGATCCCGCGGCCGATGGTGCGGTGCGGCCGGACTCCGACGCGGTTCCGATCGCCGGGGTACTGGTACGCAAGGGCAGCCGGGTTCGGCTGCGCCCGACGCGACGCGCCGACGCACACGACCTGTTCTACGAGGGCAGGGCGGCGCGCGTCACCTCGGTGCACGCCGACGTCGACGGCGAAACGCATATCGGCGTGGTCATCGACGACGATCCGGCGGCCGATCTGCACGAATGGTACGGGCGCTACCTGTATTTCGCTCCCGATGAGCTCGAACCGATTGTCAACGGCGATGAGTGAAAGGAATACGGTCATGCAAGCAGTCGGCGTGGTCTCCACCGCGGTGGTGGGCGTCATTGTCGTGGTCGGCGCGTATCTCGGCATACGGTCGATCCCCGACCTCCGGCGTTATCTGAAGATTCGTCACATGTGAGATGGGCACGCGCGTGCTCGTTGCCGGGATCGGCAATATCTTCCTCGGCGACGATGGATTCGGCCCCGAGGTGGTCCGTCGGCTACCCACGGCGTCGGCGCAGGACCAGCGGATCGTCGACTACGGCATCCGCGGACTGCACTTGGCCTTCGACCTGCTCGACGGGTGGGATGCGCTGGTACTGGTGGACGCCCTGCCGAATACCGGAGAGCCCGGCCGCGTGCAGATCATGCGCGCCGAACCCGAGTCGGATGCGACGACGCCCATGGACGCGCACGCGATGAATCCGGAAGCGGTCTTCGCCGCGGTGCGCGCACTCGGGGGTGTCGTGCCACCGACCGTCGTCGTCGGTTGTCAGGTCGATTCGGTGGCCGAGGGGATCGGTCTCAGCGCCGCCGTCGCCGCGGCCGTCGACCCTGCCGCAGCCGCGGTCGCGCGCGTCGCGGCGCAATTGTGCGCTGGACAGGAGGTGTGACCATGTGCCTTGGCATACCAGGGCGGGTCGTGGAGATTCCGGACGGCTACCACGGGCAGATCGCGGTGGTCGAGGTGTCCGGTGCGAAGCGCAAGGTCAATATCGGTCTGCTCGACGCGGATCAGCCCGCCGCGCCAGGTGATTGGGTGATCATCCACATGGGATTCGTCATCGAGAAGACCGACGCGGCTGGCGCGGAGCGGGCGATGGCCGGGCTGCGCCTGCTGGGCAGTGGAGAACAGCCATGAGCGTCGACCGCGTTCGCAGGCGCCTACTCGTGCGCGGCGTGGTGCAGGGCGTCGGATTCCGGCCGTTCGTCTACACCACGGCCGTCGAGCTCGCACTGACCGGCCGTGTCGCCAACGACAGCGACGGCGTCGTCATCGAGATCGAGGGCGCCGAGGCATCGGTGCGGGAGTTTATTCGCCGGCTGCACGACTCCCCGCCGCCGCTGGCCGCCGTCGCCTCGGTCGAGCAGTCCGCGGTCGAAATCCGCGGCGGCACCGGGTTCCTGATCGGCGACACCCTGCGCGGCGGCGCCGGACGCACCCTGGTCTCACCCGATGTGGCGATCTGTACCGACTGCGCGCGCGAACTGCGCGATCCCGCCGACCGCCGCTACCGTCACCCCTTCGTCAACTGCACCAATTGCGGTCCTCGATTCACCATCATCGCCGGGCTGCCCTACGACCGCGAGCGCACGTCCATGGCCGATTTCGCCATGTGCGCGCGCTGCGCCCGCGAATACGCCGACCCCGCCGATCGCAGGTTCCACGCCCAGCCCGTCGCCTGTCCGGACTGCGGGCCCACCCTGTCCTACACCGGGCCGGGCGATCCCGCCTCGCCGATCATCGCGGCGCGCGAATTACTTTGTGCCGGAGGCATTCTCGCGGTCAAAGGCATCGGCGGCTACCACCTCGCCTGCGACGCGGGCAACGCAATGGCCGTGGCCGAATTGCGTCGCCGTAAGCGGCGCGGCGACAAGCCGTTCGCGGTCATGGTCGCCGACTTGGACACCGCAGCGCGGATCGTGACCATCGATCCCACCGGCGCGGCCCTGCTGAGCGGTCCGCAGCGGCCGATCGTCCTGCTGCCGCGCGGCGGACGGCCAGTTGCCGATGCGGTCGCCCCCGGCAACCCCGACCTCGGAGTCATGCTCGCCTACACCCCCTTACATCTGCTGTTGTTCGGCCTGCCCGGCGACCCGCCCGGCCCGGACGTGCTGGTGATGACTTCCGGCAATCTCGGCGGTGAACCGATCTGCTACGACGACGCCGATGCCCGCACCCGCCTCGTCGGGCTTGCCGACGCCTGGCTCAGCCATAACCGGCGCATTCTCGTCCCGTGCGACGATTCGGTGGTGCGCGTCGTGGACGGCGCCGAGCTGCCGGTGCGCCGCTCCCGCGGCTACGCGCCGCTGCCCCTGGCACTGCCGATCCCGGTTCCTCCGACGCTGGCGGTCGGCGCCGACCTGAAGAACACCTGCGCCGTCGCCGACGGGCGCTACGCCTGGCTCAGTCAGCACATCGGCGATATGGACGATCTGGCCACTCTGCAGGCATTCGATACAGCGCGAGCACATCTGGAGGAACTCACCTGCGTGCACCCGACCCAACTCGCCGCCGACGCCCACCCCGGCTACCGTTCGACCGCGTGGGCCCGTGCGCACGCGGCCGACCGACCGGTGCACACGGTGCAACACCATCACGCGCATCTGGCCGCGGTGATGGGCGAGCACGGCCTCGATGCGAACCAGACGGTCCTCGGCATCGCCTTCGACGGCACCGGCTATGGACCCGACGGCGCGGTCTGGGGCGGTGAGGTGCTCGTCGCCGGATACAAGGGCTACCGGCGCATGGCGCACCTGTCCTATGTGCCCTTGGCGGGCGGCGACCTCAGCGTCCGCAAGCCCTATCGGATGGCGCTGTCGCATTTGCGCGCCGCGGGCATCGAATGGTCCCCCGGCATCGCCTCGGTCGACACCTGCCCCGACGCCGAACGGGCCGTGCTCGCACATCAATTCGACACCGGACTCGGCTGCGCGCCGACCTCGAGCATGGGCAGGCTGTTCGACGCGGTCGCCTCCCTGACCGGAGTGCGGCACATCGTCGACTACGAGGCGCAGGCCGCGATCGAACTCGAAGGTCTGGCCCGCGGCGCCGATGCCGCGGCGGGGCGGTACCGGTTCGCCTGGCACGACGGCGATCCCGCTCGGATCGATCCTGCCCCCGTACTCGCCGAGGTCGTCGCCGACGCCGAGGTAGGCATACCGCCCGCGGTCATCGGCGCCCGATTCCATGCCGCGGTCGCCGACCTCGTGCACGACGCGGCACGGCGATTCGCCGCGCCCGAGTCGGTGATCGCACTGTCGGGCGGCGTGTTCCAGAACGCGCTGTTGTTGTCGAGCTGTACCCGTCTGCTTCGGCACGACGGATTCCGTGTCATCAGTCATCGCAGACTGCCACCGAACGACGGCGGGATCGCGTTCGGTCAGCTCCTGGTAGCCGGTGCGGTGTGAGTGAAGGAGACGAGCGATGTGTCTTGCGGTTCCAGGAAAGGTGCTCAGCGTCAACGAACGCGACGGCACGCTGATGTCGGAGGTCGACTTCGGCGGCGTCCACAAAGACGTGTGCCTGCAATACATCCCGGACGTGGCGGTCGGCGATTACGTCGTGGTGCACGTCGGGTTCGCGATCCAACGACTGGATGAAGAATCCGCATTGCGGACGCTGGCCGAGTTCGAACATCTCGGCGTACTGAAGGAGGAGTTCGGCGACGGTTTCGCGATCGCGGCGAAGCAGGCCGGACTCGACAACCCCGAAGCCCCGCAGCCCGGGGCGAGCAATTCCGACGCATCCGCAGCGGGCGCGACCGTCGACGACCAGGAGGCGAAGTCATGAAATACCTGGACGAATTCAGCAATCCCGAGCTTGCACGGCACCTGCTCGACCGTATCCGCGCCACCACGAGCCAGCGGTGGTCGATCATGGAAGTGTGTGGCGGACAGACACATTCGATCATCCGCCACGGCATCGACCAGCTGTTACCGGATCAGATCGAGATGATCCACGGGCCGGGTTGCCCGGTATGCGTCACACCGCTGGAAGTAATCGACAAGGCACTCGAGATCGCCGCACGGCCGGGTGTGATCTTCTGCTCCTTCGGCGACATGCTGCGGGTACCCGGCAGCCACAAGGATCTGTTCCGGGTCAAGAGCGAAGGCGGGGACGTGCGGGTGGTCTACTCGCCACTGGACGCGCTGGAACTGGCCAAGAACAATCCGGATCGGCAGGTGGTGTTCTTCGGCATCGGATTCGAGACCACAGCACCAGCCAACGCGATGACGGTGTACCAGGCCCGACGGCTCGGCATCGAGAATTTCTCCCTGCTGGTCTCCCATGTCCTCGTCCCGCCCGCCATCGCGGCGATCATGGAGTCGCCCAGCTGCCGGGTCCAGGGATTCCTGGCCGCCGGACATGTCTGCACGGTGATGGGCACCGGCGAATACCCGCCGCTGGCCGAGAAATACAAGGTTCCGATGGTGGTCACCGGATTCGAACCGCTGGATATCCTCGAGGGCATCCGGCGCACCGTGCTCCAGCTCGAACAGGGACGCCACGAGGTCGAGAACGCCTATCCACGCGCGGTGGCCGCAGCCGGGAATCCAGCGGCCAAGGCGATGCTCGAGGACGTCTTCGAAGTCACCGACCGGGCGTGGCGCGGCATCGGCGTAATCCCCCGCAGCGGGTGGCGGCTGTCGCCGCGCTATCGGGAGTATGACGCCGAACATCGTTTCTCTGTCGGGGATGTGCACACCGCGGAGTCTTCGGTATGTCGTTCCGGTGAGGTGCTCCAAGGTTTGATCAAACCGCACGAGTGCGCCGCGTTCGGCACGACGTGCACTCCGCGAAACCCGTTGGGGGCCACTATGGTTTCCTCCGAAGGCGCGTGTGCCGCGTATTACCTGTACCGGCGCCTCGATCTTCCCGCGGAGGCCGCCCATGCCTGAAACCAACGGCAGCGGGGCAGCCGCATCGCCCCCGGTCGACATCGATGGCTGGGTCTGCCCCATGCCGCTGCGCGACGCCCCCAATATCGTGATGGGGCACGGCGGCGGCGGTGCGATGTCGGGCGAGCTGATCGAGCACCTGTTCCTGCCCGCGTTCGGCGCGGCCGCCGACACCGAACTCGGCGATTCGGCGGTGCTGACCCTCGACAATGTGCGGCTGGCGTTCTCCACCGATTCGTTCGTGGTCAAGCCGCTGGTGTTCCCCGGCGGCTCGATCGGTGACCTCGCCGTGAACGGCACCGTGAACGATCTGGCGATGTCCGGTGCCCGACCGATGGCGCTGTCCACCGCGTTCATCCTCGAAGAGGGCACCGCGCTGGCCGAGATCGCCCACATAGCCGAAGCCGTCGGCACCGCCGCGCTCGCGGCCGAGGTCCGGCTTGTCACCGGCGATACCAAGGTCGTCGACGCCGGGCACGGCGATGGCATCTTCATCAATACCGCGGGCATCGGACTGGTGCCAGCAGGCGTCGACATCCGTCCCCAGCGGGCGAGACCCGGCGATATCGTGCTGGTCAGCGGTGAGATCGGACTGCACGGTATCGCGGTGCTGAGCTGCCGGGAGGGCCTCGAGTTCGGCACGACTCTGTGCAGCGATACCGCACCGCTGCACGGCTTGGTCGCGGCGATGCTCGCCACCGGAGCGGATGTGCATGTGATGCGCGATCCCACGCGCGGCGGAATGGCCGCCTCACTCAACGAGATCGCCCGCGCCGCTAGCGTCGGCGTCGAACTCGACGAACGGGCGATTCCGGTACCCGTCGGGGTGCGCGATGCCTGCGGGTTGCTCGGTCTCGACCCGCTGTATGTCGCCAATGAAGGCAAACTCGTCGCATTCGTACCCGCCGCGGACGCCGACCGTGTCCTCGACGCCATGCGTGCGCATCCGCTCGGTGCCCGCGCGACGATCGTGGGTCATTGCGTTGCCGAGCATCCGGGAATGGTGGTGGCCCGCACCGCCCTCGGCGGTACCCGTGTCGTCGACCTACCCGCAGGAGAACAACTTCCGCGAATATGTTGAACACGGCGGGTAGTCCGCCGAACGAGTGGAAAAGATGGGACCGTGGGGATGGCGACAATCACCACGAGGCTGCGAGATACCTGGGCCGGACTCGACGGCGGACAGCGTCGCAGCATCCTCGGCATGGCAGCAACGATCGTCACACTGCACATCGTGGGATGGGGGACGCTGCTATCGCTGGTCGTACCGGACGGCTACGAGGTGGACGGCGCGATATTCGGCGTCGGGCTCGGCGTCACCGCCTACACGCTGGGTATGAGACACGCCTTCGACGCCGACCATATCGCGGCGATCGACAACACCACCCGAAAACTCGTGGCGGACAAGCAGAAACCGCTCGCGGTCGGCTTCTGGTTCTCCTTGGGCCACTCCACCGTCGTCTTCGTTCTCGTCGGGCTGCTGGCCCTCGGAGTTACCGCGCTGGCGCGGAACCTGCAAGACGAGGACTCGCGATTGCAGCGGTGGACCGGAGTATTCGGGACATCGGTCTCGGGCACCTTCCTGATCCTCATCGGACTGCTGAACCTGACCGCGCTGATCGGGATTTGGCAAGTCTTGCGCGCTATGCGACGCGGCGGCTACAGCGAAGAACAACTCGAGCGCGCACTGGACTCCCGTGGCCTACTCAACCGGGTCCTGGCGCCGGTCGTGCGCGCGGTGCGCAAGCCGTGGCAGATGTATCCGGTAGGGGTGTTGTTCGGGCTCGGATTCGACACCGTCACCGAGGTGGGTCTGCTGGTGATCGCCGCAGGCGCGGCCGCCACCGGGCTGCCCTGGTACGCGATTCTCGTTCTGCCCGTTCTGTTCTCGGCGGGCATGTCGCTGTTCGACGCGCTGGACGGCGCGTTCATGAACTACGCCTACGGCTGGGCTTTCGCCGGACCGATCCGCAAGATCTACTACAACATCGTGGTCACCGGGCTCTCGGTCGCGGTGGCGCTGCTGATCGGTGTCCAGGAGCTCATCTCCATCCTCACCGAGAAACTCGATGTCACCAATGGGGTGCTCGCCTGGATCGGCGGCCTGGACCTCGCCACGATGGGCTTCATCATCGTTGGCCTCTTCGCATTCACCTGGGCCACCGCATTCGCGATCTGGCATTACGGCGACATCGAAAGCCGGTGGAGCGCAACGCTATCGGAGGAATCGACCTGATGGACGGTGTGGAGATGTTCGCGCGCTACGCGTACGCGCCCAACCACCTCGGCTACTGCGGGCCCGAGCACACCGCGGCCCTGCGTGAACGCGATGGCGAGCGGGTGCGCATCCTGGCGCGCGGCTTCTCCGGCGCATGGCCCTACCTGCGGGCCATGTCGCGCATGACCGGCATTGCCGACCCGCTCGATGAGCGACTGGTCGCATCCTATTGGCTGGGTGGAGGCATCGGCGCCGAGCTGGACGGCCCCGAATTCCTTGCCGAATTGCTGCGACTGATCGCCCCGATCGCGGGTGTGTACTGGTCCCATCTGGGACCCGACCTCGCCCCGGAAGCGGCCGCGAACCACAGCTTCCACGTCTTCGGTGTCTACCCGTGGACCAGGCTGCTGGCCGCCATCGGCGGCGACCAGCCCTTGGAAATCCTCGACAACTGCCGCATCACCGCCGCGACGGTACTCGATCGCCACCGCGACGACCTCACTGTCGCGACCCGCCGGTTGCGCTGGGACGGCGCACACCTGGCACTGTCGGAGACGATACGGCGCACCATCCCGGTGTGGACCGACGGCTACGCCGCGCTACCGGATGCGGCGCCAGGGGACGATATCGCGCTGCACTGGGGACAGCCGTGCGGGCAGTTGACGGCCCAGCAAGTCGACGATCTGATCGACAGCACACAACGGCAACTGCGCGTGACGAATCGACGTTTGGCGGCAGTCCCCCACTGATGTTCGTAGCGCCGTGAGTATGCGAGCTCTCGGATCAGGCTCTTGTTCAGTGTGGTACGAGGAGTTCGACCGATCGGCCACCGCATGAGAACCCCACTGGCACAACCCAGATCGAGTATCGAAAGACCGCTCAGTGGAGCAGGAGATCCTTGTAGGCCTCGAGGATGCCGCGGATGGATGGCGTCACGAGCAGCTCTCCGTCCAGGGGTGCCCACACGTAATCCGCGTGGGCGGACAAGACGATCGGGCTCGTGGCCGCCACTTCAACGGCGAAATGCAAGCGCCGCACCGGCTTTCCGGCCGGCGACAGGTAGTCGAAATCGCCGATGTGGTGGCCGATGCCGGTGACGGTCAGACCGGTCTCTTCGCGGACGCCGCGAATCAGTGCGGCGGAGACCGATTCGCCCGGTTCCACGGTGGCACCCGGAAGCTTGCGGGTGAGTGGGAGCGGCCCTGTGCTGTGGGCCTCCAGTAGCAGAACTTCCCCACCTCGGTCGATGATCGCACCGACGCGCAGGCCGACCCCATCACGTTCGCCGCGCGGAAGCGCCTCATCGAACATCGACACCGACATCGGCGGACTCACCAGCCTTCGGTCGTGCGGACGCGCCGCATTCGGGTGAAAGCAATCATCCCAATATTAACCTGCAGGCCTGCCGCACGACAGCAGGCATCAGAGGTGCGTTCGCGCAATTGATTTCGCCCGGTTGCACGCCGAGGAAGCGAACCGCCCCGGTTTTCAACCAGATCGGTTTCAAGTGTTGAACGCCCTGGTTTCACTCCGACCTGACGCCATGCTGGGGTTCGCACTACCACTGTGCGGAACCTCGGCCCACGACGATGTCCCGCTTCGCCTCGACCGCCGCGCCAGGCCTGTGCGTCGGCGACCGGTCCTCGCCCCCGCGCGCTGCGGACGACGAATCCGGTCGAACACAACGCTGGCCGATCCAGCGGTTGTGGGCGATCCCAAGCCGGTGCGGCGGCCCCTCGATCTCGCCCGGTCCGGAACCCACACTCACTTCGATCGGGTACAGCGAATATTGGCTACCGCTTGTCGGTAGCTCGATATTGTCTGCTTCTGTATCGTCATGGCTGCACTTACCGTCGGGTGAGGGGCGTTTCGACGCGAACGGCCGCGCAGCGAATGGTGCCGGGAGGGTTCGAAGTAGTTCGTTTGGGTCCACGAAGTGTTGTCGCACAACGGTAGCTCGGAATGAACGACGGAGAGGGGCGTAGGTGGCAACAGCTGCGCAATTACGAGCAGTGCTGGCGGTATTGCAGGCCGACGTAGAGCACACCGCTTCCGGCTGGTCGGCCGATCCGCCAGTCGACCGCGCCGAACTAGCGGGTCGGCTACACGGCTTGATCAGTAGTGAGCTGCGGGACTTGGTAATCCAGGCGCCTCTCGGGCAGTACATGGGCCCCTGGTCGATGGCCGCGACCGCGGAGCAAGACGCCGTGGGCGATGTATCGGCGCAGGCACAGTTCGACGCGCGGTGGCTGCGTCACAACATCGCCACACTCGCCTCCCGAAATGCCCCGACTCCCGTGCCAGCGCTATTGGCTGCCGCGGTTCAGGCCGTGGATGCCGCGACGACTTTGCTCGCGCTGGCCCGCGATCCCCGCGGGGAGGGCAGCCAGGCGGCGTGGCAGGCGGTCATCGATGACCTCGCGATCGCATTCCACCTGGTCAACGACGAACACACGGCCGTCACGCAGCCGATCCGCTGACCGGTGGCATCGGATAAGCACCGGTTCCGGGCGCACGATCGACCGACCGGAACCGGTGACGATGTCAGTCGCCGTCGGGGATGTCGGTATAACGCTGCAGGTACAGTTGCTCGCCCAGCTTCTCGATCAGGTCGAGTTCGGTCTCCAGGTAGTCGACGTGCGATTCCTCATCCTCGAGGATGGACTCGAAGATGCGCGCGGAGGTGACATCACCGCGCGAGCGCATCAGCTCGATACCGCCGCGCAGCCGATCCACCGCCTCCATCTCGATCTTCAGATCCGCCCGCAGTTGTTCGGGGACGGTCTGGCCGATGCGCAGCGGGTTCAGCTTCTGATAGTTGGGCAGACCCTCCAGAAAGAGGATGCGATCAGTCAGCACCTCCGCATGCTTCATCTCATCGATGGACTCGTGGCGGGTGTGCTTGGCAAGTTTTGTGAAACCCCAGTTCTCCTGCATTTTGGCGTGCAGGAAGTACTGATTGATGGCCGTCAGTTCGGCTGTCAGCTGCTCATTGAGCACTGAGATGATTTCCTTATCGCCTTCCATGAATGTGATCGTGTCACAGCTCACAACCGGCGAATCGGTAAGGACGGCCTATCGTGTCGGGCTATGCCGCGGGCGCCTCGATGGCTTGGGCAGGGGCCGCGCAGGCCCGGCCGACCAGCTCCGAAAGGCGACGGGTGCAGCTACCGCAGCCGGGCTTCCAACCGCACGCCTTTTTGACCTGCGCGGTCGAGCTGGCGCCTGCGGCGACACAGCTGTGCACATCCGACTCGGAGACGGCGTTGCAGATACAGACGTACACGGATGCCTCATTGTGCGAGCGGGACACTTCACGAGGTTAGCCTCATCTAAAGAGGTAAGCCTCCCCTAATGTATAGCACCCTCATGCCGATTCTTGTCAATAGCCTCTCGGCACTATTCGAGGCCCGTCATGAGCCACCCTTACCTGATGCCGCGGACGAGTCGGGCTGTCCGAAGAGGACGCGCAGTTGCTGTATCGCCGCATCGAACAGTTCTGGCGCCATGCTCATCGGCGGCATCGGACGCGGAATCGAGGAGATCTTTCACCCTGCGGCCGAGGAAGGATAGGAGTCGGCCGGCCCTTGCTGCGGCAGGAACCGGCCTTGGATGTGGCGCGGGACTACATGCCCATCATGGACCGCAGAAAGTTCACGGCCATCCAGAACATATCCATCATCATGACGATCTCACCTTCTTCGCTACCAGCCCTCATAACCCGCCATACCCAGCGACATGACAGTTACGCAAAGACTCACCAGTCGACCGGCGCGCGGAGTCCCCTGCGCACGCCGTCACGAAGGGACGGGCACGGCCGAAAGCCGGGTCCGGGCCGTCTCGTACTCCTCGATGAGGCGTTCGATGACGGCAGCCGCCGGGCGCACCGCGTCGACGCAGCCGATGCCATGACCGGCACCCCAAACATCACGCCATGCCTTCGCATCCTTCGCACTGCCACCGGCGAAATTCATTGCCGCGGAGTCGGATCCGGGAAGCGCGTCGGGGTCGAGTCCGGCGGCGATGATGCTGCCACGCAGGTAGTTGCCGTGCACACCGGTGAAGAGGTTGCTGTAAACGATGTCCGAGGCGGTCGAATCGACGATCATCTGTTTGTAGTCGGGCGCCGCGTTCGCCTCGTCGGTGGCGATGAACGTCGACCCGATATAAGCGAAGTCGGCTCCCGCCGCCTGGGCTGCCAATACCGAGTTGCCGTGTGCGATCGATCCGGACAGCACCAGCGGTCCATCGAACCAACTCCGGATCTCCTGGATCAGGGCGAACGGCGACTGGGTTCCGGCATGACCGCCCGCGCCCGCTGCCACGGCGATGAGTCCGTCCGCGCCTTTGTCGACGGCCTTGCGGGCGAAGACATTGTTGATCACATCGTGCAGCACGATGCCGCCGTAGGCGTGGATGCGGTCATTGACCTCGGGCCGAGCACCGAGCGAGGTGATCACGATGGGGACGCGGAATTCCTCGACCACTGCCAGATCGTGGTCGAGCCGGTCGTTGGTCTTGTGCACGATCAGGTTCACGGCATACGGCGCACTCGGGGTGTCCGGATGTTCGGCATCGAATTCGGCGAGTGCCTCGGTGATCCGGGTGAGCCAGTGCCGGAGTTCGGATTCCGGCCGCGCATTGAGTGAGGGGAACGATCCGACTATGCCCGCGGTCGACTGGGCGATCACCAATTCCGGATTCGACACGATGAACATCGGGGACGCGATTACGGGCAGACGCAGTCGGTCACACAGAACGGGCGGCACGCTCATGGAATCTCCTCGAACACGGCCGGTAGTCGGGAATGCACTGCTCGGGGCGGCCGCGATAGAAATCAGGATACTTTATTACACCCGGGAACCGCGGATGCTGTACCGAATCCCCGAATATCCGCAGGTTCCAGCACCGCGCCAGTGCTGCGGTGTAGCGCGCTGGGCAATGCTCACATCAGTGAATATCCGCCGTCGACCGTAATCGTGGCGCCCGTGACGTAGGCCGAGGATTCGGCGGCCAGGAACAGATAGATGCCGGGCAAGTCGGCGGGAGTTCCCCAACGCCGGAGGGCGGTATGGCCGACGATATCGTTCTCGCGCTCGGCATCGCGGTGCCAGTGCGCTCCCATCCCGGTGTCGAACCAGCCGAGCGCCACCGCATTGACGGTGATCGCACGTGGTCCGAGTTCCTGTGCCAATGCCTGGACAAGTGCATGGGAACCGCTCTTGGAGGCCGCGTATGCGGACAGTCCGGCACGCGGCCGCTGACCGATGACCGAACCCGTGACGATGATCCGGCCGCCCTCCCCCATCACCGCCGCCGCCGCACGCGCGCCGAGGAAGGTCCCGGTCAGGTTCACGTCGATGATGTCGCGCCAGACGGCGGGCTTGGTCTGCGTCACCTCCGAAACCTCTGGTGACACACCGGCATTGCAGATCCACACGTCGACGCCGCCGAAGCGTTCGACCATGCGTTCGGCGACGGTGTCGTTGAACTCGTCGTCACGGACATCGCCGGCGCACACCAACGGGTCACCCCGCAGGGAGTCGGCCACTTCGCGCAGCGCGTTTTCCGATCGCGCGACCACTCCCAGCTGCGCCCCCGCGGCATCGAAGGCGGTCGCGAGCACCTGCCCCAGGCCGCGTCCGGCGCCGGTAATGACTACACGTCGCCCCGATACGTCGGCATGCCCCATACCCATTGCATCTCACCGTCCATCCACCGATAAATTCTTCGACCGGTCGGTACACTCAACCGTGAACGTAGCACATCAACGGAGGCATCGAATAGTGAGCAGCAATCCAGCACCCGCAAAGGTCGGGCTCGAGCCACACCCCGTCGACGAGCGACTGGCCATCCTGCGCATCGAGCGCCATCCGGTGAACGCACTCGACCAGGAGATGTGGGATCTGCTCGAAACCGCCGCGGCGGAACTGCACAGCAGCACCATCTATCGGGCGGTCGTGATCACCGGCGGCGAACACTTCGCGGCCGGTGCCGACGTGAAGGAGATGCGCGGCCTGTCCTCAGCGGCGTTCGGTCGACGAAACCGCGTGCTGCAACACGCATTCCATGCCCTGGCGACGGCTCCGCAGATCACGATCGCGGCGATCAACGGCTACGCGCTGGGCGGCGGCTGCGAGCTCGCACTGGCCGCCGACTTCCGCATCGGCGGTCGCGGCGCGGTCCTCGGCCTACCCGAGATCACGCTCGGGATCATGCCCGGCTCCGGTGGGACGCAACGCCTTTCGCGGATTATCGGAATAGCCGGCGCGAAGGATCTGATCCTCACCGGACGCCTGGTGCGCGCGGAGGAGGCCTTGCGCATCGGCCTCATCGACCAACTACTCGACGACGCCGATGCGTTCGACGCCGCCGTAGCGCGAGGCCTCTCCTACGCCCGCGGCCCGCTCGCACTCAGATACGCCAAACAGGCGATCGATGACGGCTTCGGCATGTCGATCGAGGACGGGCTGGCACTGGAGGCCGACCTGATCACCCGATGCTTCGCCAGTGCGGACGGACAGCACGGCCTGCGCAGCTTCGTCGAGGACGGCCCGCGCAAGGCCACCTTCCAGGGCCGCTGACTTTCATTGTATGTACTGACCGATTGGTCTAAAATACGGTGACCGGGGCCACCGATCGACAATGGAGTACGACAGGAGTCGCGAATGAGTGAGTTGAGTTTCGAGGGCCGCGTTGCGGTGGTTACCGGCGCGGGTCGCGGCATCGGGCGAGCCCACGCCCGGCTCCTGGCCGAACGCGGAGCCAGTGTCGTCGTGAACGACCTCGGCGGATCGATCGAGGGCGAGGGCGCCGACACCACAACGGCCCAGGCGGTTGTCGACGGCATCATCGCGGCGGGCGGTTCGGCCGTGGCCGACGGCAACGACGTCTCGACACCGGCCGGAGCCCAGGCGATCATCGACACTGCGGTGGACCGGTTCGGCCGCATCGATATTCTGATCAATAACGCGGGGATCGTCAGGTACGCGGGGCTGCCCGATGTCGACCTGGACAATGTCGAGCGGCACCTTGCCGTACATCTGCTCGGCTCGTTCAACACCATGAAGGCCGCGTGGCCGCATTTCCTGAACCAGAGCTACGGCCGGGTCGTGCTGACCACCTCTAGCGGCATCTTCGGCATGGACGTCAACCTGCCGTACGCGACGGCGAAGGCGGGCCTCATCGGCCTGGCGCGCAGCGCGAAGCTGGCGGGTGAACCGCACGGGATCAAGGTGAATCTGCTTGCGCCCGCGGCCTATACCCGCATGGCCGGTGGCGATCCCGATAGCGACGAGAATGCCGCGGCTGCCGCCGCGGTCATGCCATCGGAGTCGGTGGCTCCGATGGCCGCCTTCCTGGCGCACGAAAACTGTCCGGTCAACGGCGAGATCTACACTGCGGGGGCGGGCCGCTTCGCGCGGCTGTTCCTCGCTTCAACCGAAGGGTATCTGGCCCCGGGCCCGGCCACGATCGAGGAAGTCGCCGCGCACTGGGCGACGATCAATGACGAGACCGACTACTACGTGCCGACGGACCTGATGAATTGGTCCGCCACATTCCTGAAGCATCAGTTCGCTCAGATGACACAGAGTTAGGCAGCGGCCCGTCGCTTGCCGCACCCTGTAGGCAAGCGACGGGCTTGCTCGCTAGTGATCGAGCCCCTTCGCGAGCAGCACACCGAGCACGGAACGGCCATGCGCCAGTTCGGCTTCGGCCGCCGACTCGTCGACCCGCTCGACCAGGATTCCATTCAAAAAGATCTCGCAATAGAAGCGAGCGAGCTCGTCCACCTTCAGATCCGCGCGTCGCCCCACCCACTGATACGTGTAGTTGTGCAGGTTCAGGTACGCGAGTGTGGTCAGCTCCAGATCCCGAACCCGCAGCTGGCCTTGCCGATGCCCGTCGGCGAGCACATCGCGGATCTGCGATTCGAAACGCTGGCGCTTGGCCCGGAATCGAGTGCGGTATTCACCCTGCAGTTGGTGGTGCTCGTGCAGAAAGACCCACACATGATCTTGTCGGTGCACGATCTGGCGCAGTAGCGATTCCGAGAGCAATCGCAGCCGGGTCCGGAAACCGATATCCAGCCGGACGATCGCCGAAGCCTCGGTGAGCAGCGGATCCATTACGCGGTCGTGGATCTCGGCCAGCAACTCTTCCTTGGAACCGATGTAGTAGTACAGCGCGCCGCGGGCCAATCCGGCGGCGGTGCCGATATCGGCGACCCCGGTGCTCGCATAGCCGTTCTTCGAGAAGAGCTCGACTGCCACATCCACCACTTGCTCCCGCTTGCGGTGGTAGCGGGCGGTTTTCGCGCGTTCGGTACGCGTGGTAGGCATCGCCGCGCTCCCTTCCATCGAACGACAACAGTTCGGTGCAGGTCAGGCTTCGCGCCTCACCTGCACCGAACCGAACCCTGGATTCCGGCGGCCCGCGTCAGACGGTCGCGACCGGGGTCAGCGGGCTGCCCATCGTGCCGGGCAGGCGCAATGGCGGCGCAGTCAGCAAGAAGCGGCTGCGCTGATGTTCGCGCAGCCAGGTCGCCAATTCCTCGGTGTACCACAGTTCACCGAGCGGGATGCCGAGCTTGAACAGGCACAGGTTGTGGATCGGCAGCAGCGTGTGCGGGGTCTCGCTGTCCGGTGCCCAGCCCTCGACCGCGTAGTTGTCCGAGACGAGCGCCGAGATCTGCGATTCGGCGATCCACTCCAACAGCGACTCATCCGTCGCATCGAGGTAGGGATACATGGCCTGGACCTCTGGGCCCGGATTCTTCTCCCAGGCGAGAACCTGGGTGGCGAACCCGGTGTGCAGCAGCAACATGTCGCCCGGTTCCACGACGACATTGTCCTTCGCCATGATGTCTTCGAGCATCTTCAAATCGACCGGCTGCCAGTCGCTCCCGAGGTGCGACACGTCGATCAGGACGCCGCGGCCCTGCATGCCGTGCGCGGCCATGTGCTCGCAGCCGAGGTGCTTGGCGAAGGAGACACTTCCGCTGCCGTCACCCTTGGCGTCCTGCTGCGGACCGACGATATCGGTCCCGGGGCGAAAACCGTTGTAGTACACCGGTTCCGCGACACCGTCACCGTCCGCGTCGAACAATGCGCCCTGATGCGCCAGCGAGTCCCACTGCGTCGAATACTGCAGCCAGAGCGTCACCACGTCGTCGCTCCACAGATCGATGAAGCTCGGGGCGATCTTGTCACGCGCGACGACGTTGTAGAAGGTGTCCTGGTTGTGCGCCAGATCCTCGGTGGGTCGCAGGATCGGCGGATACCGCCGCTGGTTCAGCGCGGTACCGCCCGGATAGTCCAGCGGTAGGCTCAGGCTGAAGGTGATGCCGTGTTCGACCTCGCGCACCCCCTGCAAAACCTTCTCCGGGGTGAGCAGGTTGACCCGCCCCAACTCATCGTCGTCGCCGAAATCGCCCCAGTTCGAGCCGGGCGGGCGTTGCTTCCACCGTTTGGTCACGGGTTGCTCCTATCTCTCACATCACGTAGGTGGTCTTGCGGTGCTGGAACCGCCACGCGCCGTCATCGCGACGCAGGGTGTCCTCATAGCGGCCCGCGATCAGCACGGCCCAACCCGATTCGCCGCGCTGCAGGAAGACCAGGTCGCTGCTGGCGGTCGCCGCATCCTCGGACCAGGAGGTGATGACGGTGTTGGCCACCAGGTGCCGCTGCGGTTGGGTCGGCAGCAATCCGGCATAGACCTGACGGATGGCTTCGTGGCCCTCGAAGGTGCCGACGCCCATGATCTCGCTGACACCATCCGGGCTGAACAGCGCGACGATATCGTCGGTTCGCCCGTCATCGAGCGCATGCGCGTATGCGGCGATGGCGGTGTGGACCCCGTGCGCGACCTGCGCCTGGGTGGACTCGCTCATTGATTCTCCAAAGATGTTCTGCTTCTGGTGGATTCAGCGCTGCTAGGTCAGGTATGTCGTCTTGCGGTGCTGGAACAGCCAGGCGCCGTCGCTGTGGCGCAGCGTGTCCTCATATCGACCGACGACCTGCACCGCCCACCCCGTGTCACCGCGCTGGAAGAACGCCACGTCACTGACGGCCGTCGCCTCGTCCGCGCTCACCGCGGTGATCAAGGTGTTGGCCACGAGGTGGCGCTGCGGTGCCGTCGGTGCCCAGCCTTCGAATGCCGCCCGCAATGCGTCGTGACCGCTGATCGGGTCCATGCCCGGAATCTCTAGCACCCCGTCGGACGCGTACAGGGCCACGATTTCATCGGCCTGCCCCGCATCCTGGGCCTGGGTATGGGCGCCGATCGCCGCACGGACACCGGCCGCGATCCCGGCTTCGTTGGATTCGCTCATTTTCTCTCCATCGTTGAACGCGAATTGTCTGCTCGATCGCTATTACGCGGCCGCTTCCTCGACCTTGGACAAGATGAATGCCGAGTAATCGTTCGCGGCGAGTTCGGCGATCAGCCGCTGCAGGTTGGGCCGCCCGGTCGGATTCAGCAGCTGCTTGACCGCCTTGCCGGGAATGTTCGACCCGAAGAAGTAGCTGCTCTCCAAGAACAGCGATCCGCTGCCGTTCACCGTTTCGGTCCACTCCGCCTCCGCGGCGGGGTCCACCTCGATCACTTCGTAACCGTTGTCGCGCGCGTGGACCAGCGCCCCGATGACGCAGTCCACCTGGTCACCGGCGTAGCGCGGATTGTTGCCGAGTGCGCCGTGCGGTCCGCCGGGGAAGAAGAAGTTCGGGAAACCCGCCGTCGCGACGCCCAGGTAGGTATTGGGCCCTTCCGCCCAATAGTCCTCGAGCGCAAGACCATTGCGGCCGCGGACGCCGAGCCGATTGAGCGCACCGGTACCGAAGTCGTAGCCGGTCGCCCAGATGATGATGTCGAACTCACGTAGGCCTTCGGCCGTCTCGATTCCGGTCTCGGTAATACGGATGATCGGAGTCTGTTTGAGCGCGACGAGCGAAACGTTCGGTTTGTTGTAGGCCTCGAAGTAGCCGGTCACGAAGGGTGGACGCCGACCGGCGTAGATGTGGTCCTGCGGGATGAGCTTCTCGGCGGTCTCGGGATCGGTGACGATGCCGCGAATCTTGTTCGCGATGAATTCGCAGAATTCCTTATTCACTTCGGGGTTGGTCGTGAAGTCGATGTAGTTTTCGGTCAACTTCGTGAAGCCTGGGCTGTTCCACATCTTTTCGAAGAAGGCCTGCCGCTGTTCGGCCGTATCGTCGGTGGAAAAGCGGCTGGGCAGGTCATGCAGGAATCCGCTCGGCGAGGTGTTCAGCGTCTCGCGGATGCGTTCGAAGTCGGCCTTGATCTCGGCCCGTTCCCGCGGGGTGAGCGGCGCGTTGTTCAGCGGCGTGCACCAGTCCGGAGTCCGCTGGTACACCGTCAACGCGGCGACCTGGTCGGCGATGGCCGGAACGATCTGCACGCCACTGGATCCGGTGCCGATGATGGCGACGCGCTTGCCGGTGAAATCGACCGGAGTCTTGGGCCAGCGGCCGGTGTGATGCTGTTGGCCGCCGAAGCTCTCGCGTCCGGGCACCTCCGGGATGAACGGCACCGAGAGCACACCGGTCGCGGCGATGAGGAAGCGCGCGTGATGCTCGGCGCCGTCGTCGGTGCGCACCGTCCATATCCCGGCCGACTCGTCGAATTCCGCGGCGATCACCCGAGCGCCGAATCGAATGTGGCGGCGCAGATCGAATCGGTCGACCACGAAGTTGAAGTAGCGTTCGTTCTCCGGCTGGCCGGTGAACCGCTCCGACCACTCCCACTCTTCCCACAGTTCCTTGGAGAACAGGTAGCCGTAGGTGTAGCTCTCGGAGTCGAAACGCGCCTCTGGATAGCGGTTCCAGTACCAGGTCCCGCCGACGCCGTCGCCCGCCTCGAGCAGTTCGACCGTGAAGCCCTCCGCGCGGGCGCGGTACAGCTGATAGATACCCGTCACGCCCGCGCCGACCACCAGGACGTCGACGGCGTCGGACGTCGTACCAGCGGCGTTCGCCGATCCACTCATACGTTCTCCAATTCTCGAATGGGTCGCCTGCTGTACGACGCCAAAGATGTTTCGACCGGTCGGTCTATGACGTTGGTCACGAGACTAGAGGCGAATCCGAGCGGAATCAACAGCCTCGCCAGCATTGATTGTACCGACCGATTGTTCTAAGATTGCCGACAACCTGTAGCACCACAGAATGCGATGGGAGTCGCTGATGACAACCAAGGACACCGACTTGCGTACCGAGGGCCTCGCGGTGATGCGCGCGGCCCTACCCGGCGTCTTTCCCGAGGGCGATATCGACCTGCGTGACGGCCAGATCGGCGAGGACCTCGTCGAGATCGGTCTGGTCAGCGTCTGGGCCCAGCTGTGGGGCCGAGAGGGGCTCACGCCACGCGATCGCAGCCTGGTCACCCTCGGCATCCTGATCGCACTCGGAGCCGAGAACGAATTCGGCCACCACGTCCGAATCGGCTTGACCAACGGACTTACCAAGGACGAGATCGCCGAGGTCATCTACCACTCCAGCGGCTATGCCGGGTTCCCGCGCGCGACTGCGGCACGTACCGCCGCCCGGGCCGCACTGGGTGAATAGCCCAGCCCGGCAACCGATTTCGACGCAAAGGAACGAAAAATGTCACTTGCAGGCAAGATCGCCGTCGTCACCGGCGGCGGTAGCGGGATCGGCAAGTCGATCGCGACGGTACTCGCGGCCAAAGGCGCCGCGGTCGCGATCTGGGATCTGAACCTCGAAAACGCCGAGAAGACCGCCGCCGCGATCCGCGAGGCGGCCGGTACAGCCATCGCGGTGGCGGGCGACGCGGCGAATGCCGACGCCATCGCCGAGTCGGCAGCCCGCACCCACGCCGAGCTCGGACCCGTCACCGTGCTGGTCAACAATGCCGGAATCACCACATACGAGCCCTTCACGAGCTTGGCCGAGGAATCCTGGGATCGGATGATCGGGATCAATCTCAAGGGTCCCTTCCTGGTCACGAAGGCGCTGATCCCCGACATGCTCGCGGCCGGATGGGGCCGGATCATCAATATCTCCTCATCATCCGCGCAGACCGGAGCCCCGGGCATGGCCCACTACGCGGCATCCAAGGGTGGCGTGATCGGCCTGACGAAGGCGCTTGCGGTCGAGTTCATCGAACAGGGAATCACGGTCAACCACGTGCCGCCCGGATTCATCGACACCCCGCTGACCCGCCAGACCATCGATGTGGAAGCGGCGGCGGCGCATATGCCGATGAAGCGGGCCGGGCAACCGGAGGACATCGGCCACGCGGTCGCCTACCTCGCCTCCGACGAAGCCGGTTACGTCACGGGACAAACGCTCAGCGTGAACGGCGGACGCTACCTGTTCTGACAGCTCGACCCGCCGATGAAGCCGGGTTCGCTTCCCCCTCCAGCTGGGAGTGCTCGACACTCCTGCTCGCCGGCAAGGGCGCCATGGTGGTTCCCGAATGGCGTGGATCTGTCGGCGAATCCGGCCGACGCGGGTCAACTGACAACGCGACGTGCCTGGAGTGGCCACGCTCCGGGCATGCGAGCGCGGGTCAGACGCCCTCGGGAACCTCCGCGAGCTTTGGACTTGTCGAAGCCGACGATATCGGCGAGGGTGCCGCCCAGGATGGCCGCGCGATCGTCATCGGGAACCTTTCGAAATTCTCGGCAATGCATTCGGCGCTGCCGCGGAAAGTCCCTCGGCGTGCGGGTAGTCGTTGCCCCACATGATCGTTGACAACCCGGTGATGTGACGGGCCTTGACGGCGGTCGGGTCATCGGCGAACTGGACGTGGATCTGGCGCTGTACGTATTCACTTCAGCGGCCATGGCATTTGGCATTGCAGCCATCCCATGGTCGGCTGATCCTTCGGTGAGCGGGTGTCGTCCCGAGCCACCAGTCCGGGTCCTGTCCGGTGCCCGACCGCCACGAGCGGTCCATCACGCCCAGAGACGAGACGGGCCAGCCCGCGCTGCACTCAACCAGGTCGAAGTGCAGATTCGGAATGCGTTCACACACGCCAGCGCCGACCAGATCGGCGATGATGCCCTGTGGAATCGCCGAGGCGGTATTGCCGACGCGCATGGTCGGGCCCGCCACCATGTCATCGGTGAGCTGCCCCTTGCCTATATTGACCGCCATCATCGGCCCCTTGACGGTGACCGCCGTTCCGAGGTTTCTCGTTGACCGAACCCCGCCGGTGACGACATGGAAGAACACCGGCATGCCGTTGGCCTGCGCGGCCGCCCAAATCGGGTCGTAATGCCGCGACCAGCACAGCACCGGCGGAAGCTCCGGCAGCAGGATGGTCCCGAGTCCGGCGCGGGCACAGCGTTCGATCTCGGCGACCGCGTCCGGAACATCGGTGACGGGGATGGCGGCGGTCGGGCGCATGCGGTCCTTGGACTCGACCCGCTACCCTTCGTCGACGATCGGGCGTTGATTGACGCAATTGCCTTGATTCGAGCGGGCGAATTTGCGCAACCGGTAGCTCTTGCGGGTGCCATTGTCTGGATCGTAGCTAGCGCCCGGCAATGGAATCGTTGTCGACGCGCGCGCCATCGACAATTCGTGGTCGTCGGTGAACAGCACGAAGCGACGGAGCCGGGAACATCGCGGCGGCATCGACGCCGTCGAATGAGGATACTGTTCGCTACCAGGCAATAGGCAGTTCGTAGATGCCGTAGGCGAGCGAATCACCCTTGAACCGCAGCTGATCGAAGTCGACGCCCAGCCGCAGCCTCGGGATACGGCGGTAGAGGGTACCGAATACGACCTCGAGTTCGATGCGCGCGAGCTGCTGGCCGATGCACTGGTGCGGGCCCCAGCCGAACGCGTGATGATGACGCGCCTCGCGCCGCAGATCGAGCTTCTCGGGCTCGGGGAAGGCCTTCGGGTCGAAGTTGGCCGCGGGCAACGAACTGATGATGCCCTCCCCCGCTCGGATCGTGTGGCCTTCGACCTCGATATCTTCGGTGGCGATGCGCCGCTGCAGCAGATGCGGGATGGTCAGATAGCGCAGCAATTCCTCGACCGCGCCCGCGATGACCTTCTTATCCTCGGTTTCGCGCAGCAGCGCCAGCTGATCCGGATTCTGCAGCAGTAGCGCGGTCGCGAGCGTGATCATATTCGCGCTGGTCTCGTGACCGGCGATGAGCATGATCATGCTCATGATGGTGGCGCCGGGCATATCCAGCTCGCCCGCCTTGACCCGGGTCGCGAGGTCGGAGACCACGTCCTCTTCAGGGTTTTCCATCTTGGCCACGATCAGCTTGCCCAGATAGGCGCCGAGCGCCGCATTCGAGGCGTTGTTCTCCTCGGGGGTCACCTCCCGACCATTGGTGATCTTGGCGTGTTCCTCGAAGAAGTCGTGATCCTCATACGGCACACCGAGCAGCTCACAGATCATCAGCGACGGCAGCGGCAGCGAGAGCGCCTCCACCAGATCGGTCGGATTCGGGCCAGCCAGCATCTTATCGATGAGTTCGTCGGTTACCCGCTGGATCGCCGGGCGAACCTTCTCCATCCGCCCGCGGGTGAACGAGTTCGTCAGCATCCGGCGCAACCGCGCATGCTCGGCGCCGTCGGTGTCGAACAGCGTCTTGGGCCGGTCGTGGATCGTCTCCGCGATGGCCGGGGTCATATACGGAAATCCGGGTAGATGGTCGTTGGCGCTGACCCGCGGATCGGCCATGACCTGTCGCTGAGCGGCATGCGAGGCGATGAGCCATGGAGTCCGGCCATCCCAGGTGCGCACCCGCGACAGCGGCAGACCGGCGGTGTGCAGTTCGCGCAATTCCGGCGGCGGAAGGAAGGGGCACTTGGCATCTCGCGGCGTCGGGTACTCGGGGATATCCACGGTCTCGGCCATGATCGGCTCTCCTTGGGTCGACATTTCATTCCTCGATGGAGATCGCCATCGCGGGACAGACGGCCGCCGCCTGACGGACGTCCTCGGCCTGGTCGGCCGACGGGTGTTCGTTCAGCAGCACCACGATGCCGTCCTCGTCGCGCTGGTCGAACACCTCGGCAGCGGCGGCGACACATTGTCCGGCCGCGACGCACTTGTCTTCGTCGATGACAACCTTCATCGAGTCTCTCCTGGTCTTTTGGTGAATTGGACTGGGGCTGAAGGCAATCAGGGCGCAGCGCTGGTGGCCGCCGGACTCGCGAGCGCATCGACGATGTCCTGTCGGCGCAGGCGAGTCTGTTTGGGCATATTCCAGCCGAGGACGCCGGTGACGACACCCGCATCGCGGTAGCGCGCGACGAACCTTCCGCCGGCCGGGTCACCGTCGACGATGTCGACCTCGGCGCCGATGGGAAGCCTGCCGTGCACTTGGATCTTCACGTCGAATTGATCGGTCCAGAAGTAGGGCACCGGCACGTATGGCTGGTCCTCCCCCATGATCACCCCCGCGACGGCCGCGGCCTGCTCGGTGGCATTGGTCCGGTTCTCCAGGCGGATCATCTCGCCGAATAGCTCGTGATGCCACCGCGCAAGATCACCGACGGCGTAGATACCCTCGGCGGCGCGGCAGCGGGAATCGCAGACCACACCGTTATCCAGCCGCAGCCCACTGTCTTTCAGCCAGTCGGTTGCCGGGGCCGCGCCGATCGCGACCACCACCACATCGGCGGGCAGCACCTCGCCGGTGCCGAGCCGCACGCCGGTAACCCGGCCGTCCACGCCGTCCAGGCCGATGACACCGGTGCCGAGCCGCAGTCGCACACCGCGCTCGGTGTGCAAGTCCGCCAACAGTTTCGACACCATGGGCCCGACCTGCACAGCCATGGGGGCCGGCTGCGGGCCGGTCATGGTCACGTCCAACCCGAGCGTACGTGCGGTGGCGGCGATTTCGGCACCGAGGACGCCCTCGCCGACGACGACCAATCGCGAGCCGATCAGTAGATCCGCCCGAAGCGCCAGTGCGTCGTCGAGTGTGCGCAATACGTGCACGCCGGTCAGGCCGTCCTGGCCGGGCAACGTGCGCGCACGCATTCCCGTGGAAAGTACGACCGCCTCCGCCCGCAATTCGTGCCCGGTAGCAGTGCGCACGGTTCGGGTCGTCGGATCCAATCCCGTCGCCGCGGCCCCGAGTACGAATTCGGCATCCAACGCCGCCAGCATCTCCTGTTTGCGCAGCGCGGCCCGGTCCGGCTCCCACACACCAGAAAGCACCTGCTTGGACAGCGGCGGCCGATCGTAGGGCGCATGCGGCTCATCGCCGAGCACTGTTATCGCACCATGAAAACCCTTGCGCCGCAGTGATTCGACCGTCGACAGTCCGGCCGCCGACGCACCGACTACCAGCACACCGTCCGGCGCGGTCACGCGACTACCTCGCGAACAAACCTCATCTACGACTCCGTTCGACTGCCTCGTGCCAGGCAATAATCGAATGTTAGACCTATCGGTCGGTACAATCAATACCAGCAATACGGACCGGACTCGGCTATGAGTGGCCGAGCCCGATAAAGAGTGAACCTATTTCTCGGCCGCGACCTGCACAGCGGCATACGCGCCGCCGTCGACGAGCAGGTCGATGCCATTGAGGAAGCTGGCTTGGTCGGACAGCGCGAAGGCGACTACCGCGGCCACCTCACCCGATTTGCCCATCCGCCGCAGCGGCGTGCCCTCGACCAGCCTGCCCATGATCGGATGCTTTTCGGCTTCCTGTTTGCCCTGCGGAGTGGCGATAATGCCCGGCGATACCGAACAGATGCGCGCGCCGGCCGGACCGAGGCGCAGCGCCTCCTGCCGAACGAACCTGTGCACACCGCGCTTGGCCCAGCTGTAGGCGATGCCGGTGTTCTCGATGGATCCACCGAGCGTCTCGCGCAAGCGCTCCAGGAACTTCTTGTCGAGCGGCTCGTCCAGGATCGCCAATGCGGCGGGGTCGGGAACGCTGGGATCGAGCAGCGGCGACATGGACGCGAAGCACACCAGCGCTGTGCCGATCGTGGCGAGCGGCCGTAGCGCCTCGACCAGCCGAGCCGTGCCGATCAGGTCGACTTCGAAGATCCGGCGCCAATCCGCCATGCTCGGTGAGATGCCCGCCGCGTGCGCGACCGCACGCAGTGTGCCGAGTTCGCTTGTGCGCGCCCCGAGTCGGGCCAACCCGTCGACGTCGGTGATATCGAGGACGAACGGTTCGACGCTCGCGCGCCCGGCCTGGTCCAGTTCCTCGGCCGCCGCGGTCACCGTCGCCTCGTCTCGGTCGACGAGCAGCAGCACGTCCACCATGTCCACCATGCGCTGCGCACATGAATTGCCCATGCCCCGGCCTGCGCCGGTCGCGATACCTACTGTCGTCATCCGATCCTCCTGTTGTCGGCGCAGGGCTGGCCAACAGCCCTCGATGCGGAGTGTGCCACTTCGGTAACTCAGTTGAGCGTATGACGGTATCGCTGATTACGAATCAGGAGAGCAAGGTTCTCGCATGGAAATCGCGGCGACTGTATGCGCTCAGGCGGTCCCATCGCGCAATACGCGTTTGAGCACCTTCCCGGAGGGGGTTCTCGGCAAGGTGTCGATGCGCTCGATCTCCGCGGGCACTTTGTATTTGGCCAGGCGGGTGCGACAGAAATCTTTGAGCGCCTCGGCGTCGAAGCGGCTACCGGCGCGCAGCACCACGAAAGCCTTCGGCACCTCGCCCCAGCGCGGGTGGGGTATGCCGACGACCGCCGCCTCGACGACATCCGGATTCTCGTAGAGCACCCGCTCGACCTCCGGGGTGGCGATATTCTCCCCACCCGAGACGATCATGTCCTTCTTGCGGTCCTCGATGTAGAGGTAGCCGTCTTCATCGAGGCGGCCGATATCGCCGGTGTGGAACCATCCGTTGCGCAGGGCCGAGCGGGTGGCCGCCTCGTCACGCCAGTAGCCCGACGTCACCTTGGGCCCGCGGATGACGATCTCACCGAGTTGTCCGGCCGGAACACGGGTACCGCGCTCGTCGACAATGGCGACCTCGACATCGGCCACCGGCCGCCCGACCGAGCCGACCTTCGATCGCATGTGCTCGGCATCGTTGACGGTATCGCCGGAGACGGTTTCGGTCAGACCGTACGCGTCGGCGAACCAGACACCCGGAAACGCATCGGCGATCCGGTCGAGCAAGGGAATCGGCATCTTCTCGCCACCGCCGGTGATGAAGCGAATCGATGAGGTGTCGCGATCGGCGATATCGGGCAGTTGCAGTAGGGCATTCATCATCGACGGTGCCAGCCAGACATTGGTCGGGCGCAGCCGTTCGATCGCGTCCATGACCGCGGCGGCGTCGAAACGGCGAATCAGACTGAGCCGCCCACCCGCGTGGAAGGTGGCCAGACCCGGCAGATCCATTCCGCCTACATGGTAGAGCGGGCCGCACACCAGGGTGTTATCCGCGGGGGTCAGCGAGAACTCAAGGATATGCGCGAGATTCTTCCAGGTCAGGTTCTGGTGGGAGATCATTACGCCCTTCGGGCGCGAGGTCGTGCCCGATGTGTACATAAGTCGTTGCAGCGCATCGGCTTCCACATCGACCACGTCCGTCGTCCGGCCGATATTCGGTCCGACCAGTGCGTCGTATTCCAGCCATGACGAATCAGGTGCGGCATCGAGCGTCACGCGGTGGCGCAGCTGCGGCAACGAGGGGACCAATGCGTCGATGGTCGTGGTGAACTCCGACTCCGTCACGATGGCACCGGCATTCGAATGCTCGATAATGTACTGCCATTCCGCCGGGGACAACCGATAGTTGAGCGGCATGATCGCGGCGCCGATGTGATTGGCAGCGAGCATGGTTTCGACGAATTCAGTGCGGTTGTACAGCAGCACG
This sequence comes from Nocardia sp. NPDC050630, assembly GCF_044457245.1. Lineage (NCBI taxonomy): Bacteria > Bacillati > Actinomycetota > Actinomycetes > Mycobacteriales > Nocardiaceae > Nocardia > Nocardia sp. NPDC050630. The sequence continues at coordinate 393,294 of NZ_JBITGN010000001.1, read as the reverse complement.
GCGACGATATCGCCCGGTGCGACTCCCAGCTCACGCAGTGCGAGCGCCAGCGCGTGCACTCGGGCGCGCAACTCGGCGTAGGTCAGGGCCCGATCGCCTTCGGACAGTGCGATTTCGGCTGCGTATTGTTGCGCGTTCCGGTCGAATACGGCGGCGAAGTTGAACATTCACGGGCCTTCGCTGTGAAGAGGAAGCTGAAAGTTTTCTGTACCGGTCAGACTAATCAACTGCGGCCCGGCAGACAACCATGTGCGGCGGTTTCGCCACATCACGGCAAGGAGTAGCCGCCGTCGACGACAAGGGACTGCCCGGTGACCCAACGCGATTCATCGCTGGCGAGATAGACGACCGCGCCGGTGATGTCGGCGGGCGCACCGAATCCGAGCGGATGCTTGGCCTCGATCGCATTCATCGCTTCGGCGGGCAGGCCCTCGTGCACGGCCGTCGGAAACGTGCCGGGGCAGACTGCGTTGACCCGAATTCCCTCCTTGGCGTATTCGAGTGCGGCGACGCGGGTCAGGTGGATCACCCCGGCCTTCGAGGCGCAGTAGGGCGCGGCATACGCCCAAGCGGTCAGCCCGCTGACGGAGGCGATATTGACGATGGAGACATTCGCCTTCTTGCGCAGTGCCCGAGCGACGGCACGGATGCCGTGGAAGGTGCCGGTCAAGTTGACCGACATCGTGCGCTGCCAGTCCTCGGTGGACAGATGGTGGATGCGGGCGTTCGGCGAGACGATGCCCGCGGTGTTCACCAGCACATCGACGGTGCCGCTGCGCTCGACGGCGGAGCGGATGAGCGCGTCGAATTCGTCACCGTCGGCGACGTCCAGCCGTTCGGTTGCCACGGCAATTCCCTTGGTGCGCAAGGTATCCGCCAGCGACGCCATGGCATCGACATCGAGATCGGCGAGCACGAGATCACGAACCCCCTCTTCGGCGCAGCGCAGCGCGACCGCCGAGCCGAGCGCGCCACCCGCGCCGGTTACCACCGCGGTCTTGCCTTCGAGCCTCGAACCCATGTCGGCCTCCCGTGTCGGGGACGGTTAATTAATTAGAACACTCGGTATACAAAACCAAAACCGCAATTCTGTCAAGGTCTCGCCTGCCGACCTTGGAAACGCCGAACGCCGCGTCGGACAACACACGGTTGTCGAACGCGGCGTTCGGATCGATCAGATGCCAGGCGCTAAGTCGCCACTGTCTGCGCCTCGACCTGCGCCTCCAGCGCCTCGAGATCACATTCGCCGTCGGCGAAACCATTGAAGAGCGTGTGGCAGTAGGACTTCGACAGGAATTTCGCATCCCACCGCTTATCCGGATCGAGCCACTGATAGGTGCGGTTGTGCATATTGAGAAATTGCAGCATGGCCAAGGTCGGATCAGCCTTGCGCAGCGATCCGTCGGCCATCGCGTCGACCAGTAAGGACCGCACGACATTCTCGACTTCTTTGCGCTTCTCGAGCATGCGCGAAAGATTCTCGCCGGTCAGTTGGCGATAGTCGTGTTCGTACACCCAGATATGGTCCAGGCGCTCGAATATGACATTCAGCAATTCCTCGGACAACAACCGAAGTTTGACCAGCGGCGCGGCATCCAACTCCTGGATGCGCGCGGCGACGACCAACAATGGGTCGAGCACTCTGCCCTGGATTTCGACGAGCAGATTTTCTTTGGAGCCGATGTAGTAGTACAGCGCACCTTTGGCCAGGCCGACCGTGTCACCGATCTCGATGATCCCCGTCGCGGCATATCCCTTTTTCGCGAATAGCGCCGCGGCCGTATCGATGATTTCCTGCCGCTTGACCTCGTAGGCAGGTCCGTGTCCTGGTGGTCGAGCCATTTCATCCCTCCCGCGGTCGCGTGCGAACCGAGTATACGCAGAGTGAACGGTCGGTAGAAACTACCGTGTCGGTGTCGGTCACGGATGGGCGTCCAGGGATTCGCGAATCGCGGCCTCAATGCGCGCCTGGTCCGGCAGCCAGAGCTGCTCCAGCGCCGGGGTATACGGCGCAGGTGTCGGACCGGCCGTCACTCGGATCACCGGCGCGTCCAAGTACCAGAATCCCTCGCGGACCGCGCGGGCGGCCAGTTCGGCGCCGACTCCGAATTCACCCACGGCCTGATGGACAACCACCAAACGATTCGTCTTGCGCAATGAGGTCAGGACGGTATCGAAGTCCAGCGGACTAATGGTCCGCAGATCGATGACCTCGACCTCGATGCCCTCGGCGGACAGGCGGTCGGCGACGGCAAGGCAGTCGTACATCATCTTCGAATACGACACCACAGTCGCGTCCACACCAGGACGTCGCACGATCGCCTTACCAAGGGGCACAAGGTGATCCGCGGACGGCTCGGGCCCCTTCTTGCCGTACAGCAGGCGGTTCTCGATGAAGATCACCGGATTGGGGTCCTGGATCGCGGCCCGCAGCAAGCCATAGGTGTCGGCCGGAGTCGACGGCATCACCACCGTCAACCCGGGGATATGGGCGAGCAGACCCTCCAGGCTCTGGGAATGCTGACTGCCGGAGGATTTGCCCGCGCCGAACTGGGTGCGCACGACCAAGGGCATGGTCACCGCGCCGCCGGTCATGAAGCGCAATTTGGCCGCCTGGTTCATCAATTGATCCAGGCAGACACCGATGAAGTCGAAGTACATCAGTTCGACGACCGGACGGTAGCCCGCCATCGCCGCGCCCACCGCGGTCCCCATGATCGCGCTTTCGGAAATCGGGGTGTCGCGGACGCGGCCCGGGAATCGCTCGGCCAGACCGCGAGTCAAACCGTAGACATTGCCACCTTTTCCGACATCGATACCCGCCAGGAAGACGGTCGGATCTTCTTCGAGCTCGCGCGTCAGTGCATTGGTGATCGCATGCATGATCTTCAGCGTTCCACCGGTCGGGGTCGCCGGTTCCGGTATATCGGCACGTGGCATGGTGACGAAATCGCCGACCGTCTCGGCAGCGGGATACGGTGCGGCGGTGGCCTGCTCGATCGCGTGCTCGATCACGGCATCGACCTCGCGCTCGACAATAGCCAGTTGCTCGGCCAGCCCGCGCCCACGCATGGTGTCGCCGAGCAGGATCAGCGGATCGCGCTTCTTCCATTCGGCGAGTTCTTCGGCGTCCCGGTAGCTTTCGGGATCGCCCTCGTAGTGCCCGTGCCAGCGGTAGGTGGTGGCCTCGACGATCATCGGGCCCGCCCCGGCGCGCAGCCGCGCAACCAGCTCGCGCTGTAATGCCGCGACCTGCACGACATCGTTGCCGTCCACCCCGTGGTATTCGACGCCGTAACCCGCCGCGCGCTCGCGCAGGGTCGCCCGGTGCTGGTCGGCCGCCGCGGAGAATTCGGAGTAGCCGTTGTTCTCGCAGAAGAAGATGACGGGCAGGTCCCACACCGCGGCCAGGTTGACCGATTCATGGAACACGCCCTGTGCGATGGCGCCGTCGCCGAAGAAGGCGACGACCACGCCACCGCCCCGGCGCAGCTGGGCGGCGGTTCCGGCGCCGACCGCGATCGGGAGGCCCGCGCCCACAATGCCGTTCGCACCGAAGATCCCCTTGCGCGGATCCGCGATGTGCATGGACCCGCCGCGGCCCTTACAGGTGCCGGTCTCCTTGCCCATCAGCTCGGCGAACATGCCGTCGACATCGAGGCCCTTGGCAATGCAGTGGCCGTGGCCGCGATGGGTCGAAGTCACCACATCCCGGTCGTCCAGTGGCCAGCAGGCGCCGACCGCCGATGCCTCCTGGCCGATGGATAGATGTAAGAACCCCGGTATCCGGCTGTCACGGTAGAGCCGGGCGGCGTGCTCTTCGAACCGCCGAATCGTCAGCATTCTCCGGTACAGCTCGGTCAGCGTCGCCGCATTCCCCAAGTCCGTTGTCCACGAATTGGATTCAGTCATTGTCATGGATTTCTCACCGATCGGTCGACGGCCTCGCGCTCGGTGCGACTGTTGACGTGCGGCACCGACTGTCAATATTATACCGAGTGTTCGAAAAAACAAGAGTCGCTGTTGCGACCAGATGACAGGACGGACTCGCTATGGATCTAGACCTGCCAGCCGAGGCGATCGAGCTACAGAAGCTGTGCCGTGACTTCGCCGAACGGGAGATCGAGCCGTACGCCGAGTCCTGGTCGGAGCAGGAACGATTCCCGTCCGAGGTCTTCTTGAAAATGGGCGAGCTGGACCTGACCGGGTTGCTCGTCGCCCCGGAGTACGGCGGCACCGATGCCGGGTTCGTCTCCTATGTGGCCGCCATGGAAATGATCGGCGCGGCGGATCAGTCGCTGGCCGCCTGCTGGAATGCCCACTCCACCATCGCCTCACTGCCCCTGGCCACCTTCGGCACCGAGGAGCAGAAGGCCACATGGCTGACACCGCTCGCGCAGGGCACTCATATCGGCGCCTTCGGACTGACGGAACCCACCGCGGGCTCGGATGCGGCCGGAATCCGGACCACCGCTCGACGTGACGGTGCCGGATGGCTCATCAACGGCACCAAAATGTTCATCACCAATGCGGGCACCGAGATCAGCCTCGGTGTCACGATTCTCGCGGTGACCGGTACCGACGATGACGGAGCCAAAAGGTACGGAACGTTTTTCGTACCGACCGGCACACCGGGCTACTCCGTCGGCCATCCGATGAAGAAGCTGGGCTGGCATGCGATGGATTCGCGGGAGCTGATCTTCGACGATTGCTGGATCCCGGACGAGAACCTGATCGGCGATGAGGGCAACGGCTTGCGGCAGTTCCTGGATGTGCTCGACGGCGGCCGCATCAGCGTCGCCGCGCTGGCGCTGTCGCTGGCCCAAGAGGCACTCGACCTCGCGGCCACCCATGCGTCCCAGCGCGAGCAGTTCGGCAAGCCGCTCTCGGCTTTCCAGGCGGTACAGCACAAGCTCGCCGATATGGCCACCGAGGTCGAAGCGGCACGCGCGCTCGTCTATCGCGCCGCATGGCTCGCCGACGAGGGCAGGCCGTTCGGTCAGGCGGCGGCCATGGCCAAGTTGTACGCCTCCGAGGTGGCGAACCGGGCGGCCAGCGCCAGCGTCCAGATCCACGGCGGCTATGGCTATATGCGCGAGTCGAAGATCTCGCGCTTCTATGCCGATGCCAAGATCCTCGAAATCGGCGAGGGCACCAACGAGATTCAGCGCAATGTGATCGCGCGGTATGTGGTGCGCTCGTCCCGAGCATGAATGCGGTGGGTGGGCAGCCGACCACTGCCCACCCACCTGGTCAGAAAGTCGGCAGTTGGGGGCGCTTCTTGACGTAACCACCGGCATCGACGCGCATCTGCATGCCGGTCACCCACCGGGATTCCTCGGAAATCAGAAAGAGCACGGCGTCGGCGATGTCCTCGGGTTCGACGTAGGGGTTACCCATGCCGGTGGTCGCGGGGAAGGAGACCAAGGCATCCTCGCGCGTCGGACTCTCCAGATCGGGCCGGAACGAGCGGTACATGAGTTCGTTATTGAGCATGTCGGTATTGACGTTCGTCGGGTGCACCGCATTGGCTCTGATCTGCCGGGATGCGAGCACAGTCGCGAGATCGTGGATGAAGGCGGCGACGGTGCGCTTGGCAAAGGAGTAACCGAGTCCGCCGGGACCGTTGGCGGGGTTGTCGACGCTCGCCGGAATCAGCGCGGCGAGCGATCCGGTCGCGACGATCGAGGCCCCCGCCTTCAAATGCGGCAGGGCGGCCTCGACGGCGTGGACGACGCCGTTGAAATCGACGGTGATGGCATCGATGAAGGCCAGCGCACTGTCCTGCGGACCCAACGGTGCGATACCGGCTTGTGCGACAACGCCATCGAGCCTGCCGAACTCGGCAACACCCTCGGCCACGGCGGCCTTCAATGCGGCCGGGTCGCGCACATCGGCCTTGCGGGCGACGATGCGCCGCCCGAGCTTGTCCACCTGGCGGGCGGTTTCGTCGAGATCGTCCTGACTCGCCAGCGCATAACCGTTGGTGGGGATGTTCTCGCACAGATCGACGGCGATGATGTCGGCACCCTCCTCCGCGAGCCGCAGCGCGTGTGCGCGCCCCTGACCGCGGGCGGCTCCGGTTATGAAGACGACTTTGTCCTGTACTCGACCCATCGTGGGTTTCCTTCCATCGACTCTCGCGGCGCGGCGGGACGCTCGAATGCGGGCGCGGATCCACTCCGGCGCTGCCGTGGACACGGCGCGGCCGCACGATCCCGGCGAGCTGGTGCCATGAGCATAGTGAGTTCGACTGTAAATGGGTAGACTGAATTTTGCTTGATTAGTTGATGGAGGCACAGTTTCCGCTGAGTGAGAAGTAATCAGGTGTACACAATAAGCGGAGTGATATAGAGTTTGCGTGCCAGCACACAGCTGGCTTCGGCTCTGCGCTGCGTATGTCGAGGGCGGAGCAAGCCCCATTTGCGGGACTGCTCCGGCGCGCCGCGATCTGGACGAGGGAGCACAACGATGCCATTGCAGCCATGGATGAAGCTGCTGTCGACCGATGACCACCTGATCGAGCCGCCACGGCTGTGGGTGGACCGGTTGCCCGCGAAGTACCGGGAGGCCGGTCCGCGGATCGTGGAGCAGGCTCGGGAGGGCTACGCCGCACCCGCGGAGGTGTGGACCTACGAGGGCCGCGTGTATCCCTACATCGGACTGAATGCCGTTGCGGGTAAGAATCCCGAGGAGTTCGGCACCGAGCCGACCCGCTACGACGAGATGATCCCGGGCTGCTATGACCCGAAGGCCAGGCTGCGCGATATGGACCTCGACGGTGTCTGGGGCGCGCTGTGCTTCCCCTCCTTCCCGCGCTTCGCGGGCACGGTATTCCTGGAGAGCCAGGACAAGGAACTCGCGCTGCTGTCCGTGCGGGCGTGGAACGACTTCGTGCTCGACGAGTGGTGCACGGCCGGTCCGGCCGACCGCCTGATCCCGCTGAGCATTCTGCCGCTGTGGGATGTGCGGGCCTGTGTCGCGGAGATCCACCGGGTCGCCGCCAAGGGCTCGAAGGCGATCTCCTTCCCGGAGAATCCGGCGCCGCTGGGGTTGCCGTCGTTCTACAGCGATTATTGGGACCCGATGTTCTCCGCGCTCGAGGAGACCGATATGCCGCTGTGCCTGCACTTCGGCACCTCGGGCAAACCGCCGAAGACCTCCGAGGAGGCCCCGTTCGCGGTGACCATCTCGCTGTTCGGCTGCAACTCCATGTTCGCCACCGCGGACCTGTTGTTCTCGCCGGTATTCCATCGGCACCCCAAGCTGAAGGTCGGTTTGTCCGAAGGCGGCATCGGCTGGATGCCGTATCTGCTGGAGCGCATGGACGGCACGTGGGAGCGGCATCGCTTCTACCAGAACATCAATCAGGACATTCGGCCCTCGGAGCTGTTCAAGAAGCACTTCCACGGCTGCTTCATCGATGACCGGTTCGGCATCGAGGTGCGCCACCACATCGGCGTCGAGCGCATCACCTGGGAATGCGATTACCCGCACTCCGACTCGTACTGGCCCAAGAGCCGTGCCTACGCGGCCGAGGTACTGGCCGAGGTACCGGACGACGAGGTGCACCAGATGGTCGAATTGAACACCCGTCGGCTCTACAACATCCCGGCATGAGCGATCGTGTCTGGAGGCGGGAGCACGGCCCCGAGCATGCCGCAGGAGGTACCGCATGAGCCGCAAGCCCGAGTCCGAGCGCTCCGACTGGACGGAACTGGATCTGCTGACCCGCGAGGAGGCCTACGGCCGCCTGCAGGAGGAGATCGGCGAGGTCGAGGCGCGGCTGCCCGAACTCGGTGCGGCCGACGCCGCCGAGCGTGGGTTGCTCGAAACCCGGCTGCGCGCGCTGCGCGAGGCAGCCGCCGATCTGCTCGGCCGCTGACCCATCACGTCGGTCAGCGGCACGGAAAGCACTGCACAACAAAGGAACTGAGGTTGGTATGGGGCGTGTAGAGGGCAAAGTCGCACTCATCACCGGAGCTGGGCGCGGCCAAGGCCGCTCGCATGCGGTGCGGCTGGCGGAAGAGGGGGCCGCCATCGTGATCACCGATGTCTGCCAGGAGATCAGCAAGGCGCTGCCCTATCCGCTGGCGACGAAGGAACAGCTCGAGGAGACCGCGAAGCTGGTCGAGGCCGTGGGCGGGCGGTGCGTCGTAGTCCAGGCCGACGTGCGCTCGCTCAGCGATATGCGGGGCGCGGTGGACGCGGCGACAGCCGAATTCGGTCACCTCGACACGATTGTCGCCAATGCCGGGGTGATGAGTTCCGGTAGTGCGTGGGAACTGTCCGAGGAGGCGTGGGACGTCGTCATGGACGTCAACCTCAAGGGTGTGTGGAATACCGTGCGCGCCGCGGTGCCCGGCATGATCGCCGCGGACGCGGGCGGCTCGATCATCATTACCAGCTCGGCCGCGGGTATCCGGGGCCATGTGCCCTACGCCCACTATGTGGCGAGCAAGCATGGTGTGGTCGGCCTGATGAAGGCGTTGTCCAATGAGCTTGCCAAACACCGGATTCGGGTGAACACCGTGCATCCCACCGGCGTCAGCGACACCGGCATCACGGTAGGCGTGCCGATGGAGGAACTGAAGGAACGCGAGCCACTGTTCGCGCTGGCCGCGATGAATACGCTGCACACCCACGTCGAGCCGCGGGATATCTCGAATGCCGTGCTGTTCCTCGCTTCCGACGAAGCGCGGTACGTGACGGGACTGCAATTCACCGTCGACGCGGGTTCGACCACCAAGCCATGAGCGAGCGAACAACCGACACAGCCACATTCGTGGTCGCGACGGAGCCGAGCGGCAGCGCGGCGCGGTCATGACTACGGTCCCGACGATCGGATTCCTGGGGCGACGGCGCGTCAGGTGGGGCGCGCCTATGCCGAGCCCGTCATCACGGCGGGAGCACGCGCCGACGGCGTTGTCGGTGACGGAACTGCTGACCATCGCCTACGCCGGGCCGATGAAGCTCGGCGAAATCTCTACTCTCGAGAACGGAGTTGTTCGATGAAGATCACGATCGACAGTTCGCTGTGTTCCGGACACGCCCGGTGCGCGGCCGCGGCCCCGGAGCTGTTCGAACTCGATGACGACGGCTACGCCCTGCCTTTCGAAGGCGAAGTGCCCGCGGATCTGGAGAATGCGGCGCGCGAGGGTGAGATGGCCTGTCCGGAGCGCGCGATCACCATCGAGTAACACCGTTCATCCCCCAACAGTCCGAACTCAACGCCTCGTCGAGAACCTGCCGCAGGTCTCTGGACGGGGCGCTCATGCTCGACCACCCCGCCGCTAGGCGTGATTGAGGTAGGCGAGCACCGCAAGCACCCGGCGATGTCCGCTATCTGTCGTCGGCAGCCCGAGTTTCTGGAAGACATTGCCGATGTGCTTGCTGACCGCGCGTTCGGTGACAACGAGCGTTTCCGCGATCGTGGCGTTGTCGTGCCCGGCCGCCATCAATTCGAGTACTTCGCGCTCCCGTGGCGTCAGCGAGTCCAGGGGTGAATTCCGGCGGCGGGTGAGCAGTTGACTCACCACCTCGGGGTCGAGCGCGGTGCCGCCGCCCGCGACCCGCTCCAGTGCCTCCAGGAATTCGTCGACCCGACCCACCCGATCCTTGAGCAGATAGCCGACCCCGCTGGCTCCGCCGCCGAGCAATTCGGCGGCATAGGACTCCTCGACGTACTGCGAGAGCACAAGCACCGGCAATCCAGGCAACTCCTTGCGTGCGGCCAGCGCCGCCCGCAGACCCTCGTCCCGGAAGGCCGGCGGCAGCCGAACATCGAGCACCGCGATATCCGGACGGTGAGTAAGCAATGCGGGCACAATCTCCGGTCCGCTGCCCACCACGGCAACGACCTCGTGTCCGGCCGAGGTCAACAATAGGACGAGTCCTTCCCGTAGCAGGGCGTTGTCCTCGGCCATCACCACGCGCACGGCAAATCCACCTCGATTTCGGTCGGACCCCCGACGGGGCTGGTCACAGTAAAGGTTCCATCGAGTGCGGCGACCCGACGTTGCATGCCGAGCACACCGGATCCCTCGAAACCGTTGCCCCGCAACATATCCTCGACTCCACCCTGACCCTCGTCACGCACGACCAAGCGTAATCCATTGGGTATCCGCATGATTCGCACATCGGCTCGCTCGGCCCCGCTGTGCTTGGCCGCATTGGTCAATGCCTCGGCGACGACGAAGTAAGCCGCCGCCTCCACCGCCGCCGGCGCGCGCGGTCCCCTCGACATCTCGTCCACGTCTACGGTGACATCCAGACCACTGTCGGCCGCGAGTGCCAGGATGGCGCCGGCGAGGCCGCGGTCGGTGAGGATCGGCGGGTGGATCACGCGCACGATGTGGCGCAATTCGGTCAACGCCTCCTCGGTGAGTTGCTGTGCCTCGTCGAGCAGTGCGCGCGCGTTCGCGGGATCGCGGTCCATCGCACGTTTCGCCAGACCGATCCGCATGGACAGCGATACCAGCCGCGCCTGCGTGCCATCGTGCAGATCACGTTCGATCCGACGCAATTCGGCGCCGTGTGCGGCGATCGCACTGGCACGGGTCTGCGTCAGCTCGTCGACCCGTGCCACGAGCCATGCCTTGGGCGGAGGTCGCAGCAGTGACCGTGACCAATGGGCATCCAGATCGGCGAGCCGACCGATCAACGGCAGTACCAACGCTTTTCGACCGAGCACACCGCACCACACACCGTCGACGGGCAACCCGATCAGCCACAGCGGTATCGCCAGATAGGCCAGGGCGCCGTAGAAGTAATAGGCCAGCATCCAGCGCAGGTCGGCGAGCGTCGTCGGGTCGCGCACGACCGCGCGCAGGCTCTGTCGCAGCGGGCCGCTGATCGGCGAATACGCCTCGGGGACGGTGCGGCCGGTCCAAGCCGCTACCTGGCGCCGCTTGCTGCCCGCGAACTGGCGCACCAACTGAACCGTCACCGGCACCATCCCGATGCCGACCAGCGACAGTGCACCGGCCAGCGTCAGCAACAGCATGGCAATGAACAGGTACGAGCCGAAGGCCAGCGCCGCGGCATTGGCCAGCTGCGCGGTTGCCCGCGCCGCCCCTCGCACCGTTTTACGCATGTGACCAGGCTATGCGACCCGATGCCCGCTGACGGTGTAGCGCGGTACCGCCGAGGGGTGTAGTCAGCTACACCCCGACTTCGGGACCGCACTCCCTCGTTGCGACGAGCCGGAGACGGAATCGTTTACGCCAGACGTTAACCGACTCCGATCTCGAAGGAATCGCCATGAAGTCCGTCCAGACGCTGCTCTCCGCGAAGCCAACCCTCTGGTTCCTGTTCCTGTTCAATCTCGCCATCGCGCTGGCGGTCGGCTTCGAACCGGTGGCCGAGGGCCTCGGGCTCGAGGGTGTTCAGCAGATCGTCATTTGCCTCGCCATGGCCCTGGTCTCGATGGGTGCCGGCGCCGCCCTGCTGCGCAGGCGCCTGCAGCTCGTCTGACCCGACCACCAGAGCTATGAAAGAGAGTCAGCCATGTATGTACCCGACAGCATAGTGGTGGTCGGCGCCGCCGCGGCCGGACTGTCCACCGCGGAAGCCTTGCTGCGCAATGGATATCAGGGCAGCATCACCATCCTCGGCGCCGAACCCGAACTGCCCTACGACCGGCCACCGCTGTCCAAGCAGATTCTGGCGGGCGCATGGGAACCCGAGAAGACCCAACTGCGCCCCACGACACATCTGGCCGCGATGCCGATCGATCTGGTCCTCGGCGAGACCGCGGTCGCCCTCGACCCGGTGAACCATATCGTGCACGCCGAATCCGGACTGGCCGTGCAGGCCGACGCCGTCGTGATCGCCACGGGGGTGCACGCACGCACACTGCCCGGCGCGGACGGCCTCGCCGGTGTACACGTGCTGCGTAATCTCGCGGACGCGGTCGCCCTGCGCGCGGATCTGCTGCGCGCCAATCGGCTCGTGGTGGTCGGCGAAGGCGTACTCGGCTCCGAAATCGCTGCCACCGCAAGGGCTATGGGCCTGGACGTCACCGTGGTCGGCCCGCTGTCGGCGCCGATGGCCGGACAGCTCGGCCCGGTGATCGCACCGCTGCTCGGCGATCTGCACACCGAACGGGGGGTGCGGTTGCGGCTCGGCACCGGAGTCGGCGGATTCATCAACGACGGCGACCGGGTCAGTGGCGTATTGCTGGACACCGGTGAGGAACTGCCCGCCGATGTCGTCGCGGTCGCGGTCGGCGCGGTCCCGGCGACCGAATGGCTGATCGACAGCGGACTGGCGCTGGACAACGGCGTGGTGTGCGACTCCTATTGCCGTGTGGCCGAGGGTGTTTACGCCGCGGGCGATGTCGCCCGCTGGTATGACGACCACGTGGGTGGCCTGATCCGGATGGAGAACCGCACCAACGCCACCGAACAGGCCGCCGTGGTTGCCGCCAATCTGCTCGGCGCCGAACAGCCCTACACCCCGATCCCCTACTTCTGGACCGATCAGTTCGATACCAAAATCCAGGTCCACGGCACCCTCCCGACCGGAGCGGAGGTCGAGATCGTGGACGGTTCCACCGACGCGCGCAGGTTCGTCGCCCGCTACACCCTCGACGGCCGAGTCACCGGCGTCGTCGGCTGGAACATGCCCAAGCAGACCCGCCTGCGCAGGCAGGAAATCGTCGACGCCCGGTCGGTCGCGACCAGTCGGGCCTGACAAACGCCGGCACTAACAAACAAGGAGCACCCCATGAAAGTCACCATCGACGAACACAAGTGCGTCGCCTGCGGCCAGTGCGTCGCCGTCGCCCCCGATGTCTTCGACCAGCGCGACGAGGACGGCATCGTCATCCTGCTCGACGCCAACCCGCCCGAGGACCTGGCCACCGATGTCCGGGAGGCCGCCGCGGTCTGCCCGGCACTGGTCATCACCATCCAGGAATAACCGTCCGCGAAAGGAAACCCGGCGATGAATGCGATCGCCGATATCGTGGAATCCCGCGCCGACGCCCGCCCGGCGTGACGGCTTTGCCGGTGCGGCACCACCACCACGGTGGTGCCGCCTCTCAGTTGGCGGTCATATCGAGGACGATCTTTCCGGTGGTACGGCGTTCGGCCACATCGGTCAACGCGGTAGTGATATCGGCGAGCGGATGGACCTGGGAGACGAGCGGACGCATCCCGTCGCGAACCATCGCGGCCAGCGCGCGATCACCCGATGCCACAGCATCTTTGGCGTACTGGCGCAACATCCGGATCTCGAAGCCCCGCACGGTCGCTTCTTTGAGCAGTACCAGATTCAGTGGAATGCAGGGAATCTTCCCGTCGGCGTACCCGACCGTGACGAACCGGCCACCGCGCCGCAGTCCGCGCAGCGCGGCCTCCGAGTAGTCGCCACCCACCGGATCGATCACCAGGTGAATACCTTCGCCGCCGGTGACTTCGCGCAACCGCTTCTTCAGATCCTCACGCACATAATCGATTCCGGCCTCGGCACCGAGCTTGCGCGCGACCAACAGCCGATCTTCGCTCGACGCGGCCGCGATGACGTGCAGCCCCAACCGGGTACCGACATCGACCGCGGCCGAGCCGACTCCGCCCGCCGCGCCGAGTACTACCGCCCACTCCCCCGCTTTCCCCTCGCCGATGGTGACCAGCGAGTGGTAGGCGGTGGCGTAGGTGACGTGGAACGCGGCGGCGTGCACCATATCGAGACCGTCCGGAATCGGGCGCAAACCCGTGGCGGGCACCACGATCTGTTCGGCGAACGCACCGGTCAGCGCGGCTCCGGCCACCGGCGAACCCACCGGCGGGCCGGTTACCCCTGACCCCAAAGCCATGACGACACCGGCGAATTCACTGCCCGGTGTGAAGGGCAGCGGTGCCGATACCTGATATCGGTTCGCGATGACCAGCACGTCCGGGTAGTTGACCGCTGCGGCATGCACCCGGATCAGCACTTCGCCGGGGCCGGGCTGGGGATCATCGAGCTCGACGACCGAGAGTCCAGCGGGCGCACCGTATTCGGTGCAGCGCGCCGCCCTCATCGGGTCCGCCCAACCGACGGCATCGCCGGATCGCGCGGCAGGCCGAGCACCTGTTCGGCGATCGTATTGCGTTGGATCTCAGCGGTTCCCGCACCGATCGTCGAAGCCCGGGTGCGCAGGAAGCCCCACACCCAGCGGCCGCGCTGGACCGCGTGCGGGTCGCGCCGACCGAGCACACCGTAGGCGCCGAGCATATCCACGGCGAATTCGTGCAGGTCCTGTTCGAAGGTCACGATGAACAATCGCGATGTCGATGACGCCGGCCCCGGCTCGCCCTTGGCCATGATGTCGGCGATCGTGCGCATGCCGGTCAGCCGCATGATCGACACCCGAATCTCGAAGTCCGCCAACCGATCACGCACCAGCGGATCCGCGGTCGCACCACGCTCACGCGCCAACTCGATCAGCTCGTCGAGTACGCGCCGGTACATAGCGGCCTGGTTCATCGCGCCGGCCGCGCGCTCATGCCCCAGGCTGGTGCGCACCAGCGGCCACCCGCCGTTCTCCGTGCCGATTCGGTTGGCGACCGGCACCCGCACATCGCTGAAGAAGATCTCGCAGAAGTGTGCGTCGCCAGTTAGATCACGCAGCGGTCGCACGTTCACGCCGGGTGCGTGCGCATCGATGAGCAGATAGCTGATCCCCTCCTGCCGCGATCCCGGCGGGCCGGTGCGGACCAGGGTGAAAATGATGTCGGCGATATCGGCCGCGCTGTTCCACACCTTCTGCCCGTTGACCACATACTCCGCGTCGGGATCGTCGGGACCGCCGCCGTCGAGCCGCGCCGAGGTGCGCAGCGCGGGCAGATCCGATCCGGCGCCCGGCTCGGAATACCCCTGCGCCCAAACCATATCGCCGCGCAGCATGGGAGCCAGGAAGCGCTGCTTCTGCTCGGCCGTGCCGTATTTGATGATCGTCGGTGCGGCGATGCCCAGACCGGTACCCAGCGGGCCCGGCACCCGCGCCCGCGCGTATTCCTCCTGGTAGATCACCTGGCGACCGAAGCTCAGGCCCATCCCACCGTATTCGCGCGGCCAGCTCGGACCGGCGTATCCGGCGTCGAAAAGCGTTGCCAGCCAGCCTTTCTGCCAGACCAGCCGCTCGGCCGGATCCTTGGGCCGACGACCGGGATGATGTTCGGTCAGGAACGCCCGCAGACGCGCCCGGAACTGCTCATCGGTCTCGACCTGCTCCTCGCTGAACGTGAGAGTCACCTGGCTCCTCCATGGTTGCGTTCGATGCGGCGCTCAGCGCGGGGCCATGCGGATGGCGCCGTCGAGCCGGATGGTCTGGCCGTTGAGGTAGGGGTTCTCCAACATCTCGATGGCGAGGCGGGCGTAGTCATCACCGTCACCGAGACGCTTGGGATGGGGCACGGTGGCGGCCAGGCTTTCGCGGATGTCCTCGCGCAGCCGGGCGAGCATGGGCGTGTCCATGATGCCCGGCGCGATGGTGTTCACCCGGATCTGCCAGCTGGCCAGATCCCGAGCCGCGACCAAGGTGATGCCGTGCACGCCCGCCTTGGACGCGGTGTAGGAGGTCTGTCCGATCTGGCCGTCGAATGCGGCGACCGATGCGGTGAGCACGATGGCGCCGCGGTCACCGTCGACGATGTCGTTCACCGCCATGCGGGCGGCGGCCAGGCGCAGCACGTTATAGGTGCCGATCAGGTTGATCCGCACGACCTCGGCGAAGGTCGCGAGGTCGCCCGGGGTGCGGTCGCGGTCGATGATCCGGACCCGGTCGCCGCCGCGGCCGGCGCAATGCACGACGAAACGCAGCGGACCGATCTTCTCGGCGGCATCGAGGGCGGCGGAGATCTCGGCCTCATCGGTCACATCCGCGCGAACGAACTGTGCCGCGTCGCCGAGTTCGGCGACGGCTTTGGCGCCCTGCTCCTCGGAGATGTCGGCGAGGACGACGCGGCCGCCGCGGTCGATGATCCGCCGCGCGGTGGCCAGACCGAGCCCGGAGGCGCCACCGGTGACCAGTGCCGAAGAACTGTCGATGTGCATACCAAACTCCTTATAAGCCAAGGGATTTACTGATGATGGTCTTCATGACCTCGCTGGTGCCGCCGTAGATGCGGCTCACCCGGGCGTCGGCGTAGAGCCGGGCGATCGGGGATTCGAGGATGTAGCCGTAGCCGCCGTGCAGTTGCAGGCAGCGGTCGACCACACGGCCCTGCATCTCGGTGCAGAACAGCTTGGTCTTGGCCGCGTCGACGGGACTCAACTCGCCGGCGACCAATGCCGCGATGGCCGCGTCGAGCATGGTCTGGGCGGCCTCGACCTCGGCGGCGATGGCCGCGAGTTCGAATTTGGTGTTCTGGAAGTGCGCGACCGGTTTACCGAATACGGTCCGGTCCCGGACGTAGGTGATGGTCATCTCCAGCGCGGCCCTGGCCTGCGCGACCGCGCCGACCGAGATGGCCAGCCGCTCCTGCGCCAGATTGCGGCCTAGGTAGGAGAATGCCTCACCTTCCGCGCCGAGCAGATTGGCGACGGGGACGCGCACATCGGCGAAGGACAGCTCGACGGTGTCCTGCACGGTGAGACCGAGTTTGTCGAGTTTGCGTCCGACGGTGAAGCCCGGCATCCCCTTCTGCACCACCAGCAGGGAAAGGCCTGCGCGGCGATTGTCCGGATCGGTGCTGGTCCGTGCGACGACGATGACCAGGTCGGCGTGGTAGCCACCGGTGATGAAGGTCTTGGCTCCGTTGAGCACATAGTGGTCGCCGTCGCGAACCGCCTTGGTCGCGACACCCGCCAGATCCGAACCGGTACCCGGTTCGCTCATGGCGATCGCAGTGTAGAGCTCCCCCGAGGCCAGTCCGGGGAACCAGCGAGACCGCTGGGCGTCGTCGGCCAAGCCCAGGAAGTACGGAACGACGATGTCGAGGTGGGTGCGCAGGCCACCGAGCGTCACGCCCGCCCGCGCGCACTCCTCCTGGAGCACCACGTTGTAGCGGTAGTCGTCCTGACCCCCGCCGCCGTATTCCTCCGCAATGGCAGTGCCGATAATGCCGAGCTTGCCCAGCGAGGTGAACAGTTCACGGGGCACCAGGCCCGCATCGCGCCACTGCTCGTACTCCGGGACCACCTCGCGGGCGAGGTAGTCGCGGACCAGGAGGCGGAAGTCCTCATGGTCCTGGGTGAACAGCGTCCGGCGCATCCGGTTACCTCCTCGTAGCGAGCGCGTCGCCATGGCCGCCAAGGGCCGCCGCGACGAATTCAGTATACGCATTCATTCGGAAAATTAGCCAAATTAAGTATACTGTTCTGAATCGAACGGCCCGAGAGCGGCGCCGATCGACGGCCAGTGCGAAGGAGAAGACGTGTCGGACGAAGTGCTTGTGGAGCGCCGCCGCGCGGTCCAGGTCATAACGATCAATCGCCCGACGGCGAAGAACGCGCTCAATGCCGGCGTCGCGGCCGGGGTGGCCGCCGCGGTCGACGAGCTCGACCAGTCGGACGAGTTATGGGCGGGCGTGCTCACCGGCGCCGGGGGGACGTTCTCGTCCGGTATGGATTTGAAGGCGTGGCTGCGCGGGGAGAGTCCCGCGATCGAAGGCCGCGGCCTGTGCGGGATCACGATGACGCCGCCGCGCAAACCGCTGATCGCGGCGGTCGAGGGTTGGGCCGTCGCCGGTGGCTTCGAACTGCTGCTGGCCTGCGATCTCGTGGTCGCGGCCCGCACCGCGCGCGTCGGTGTGCCCGAGGTGAAGCGGTCGCTGGTCGCACGTGGCGGCGCCGCGCTGCTGCTGCCGCGGCGGGTGCCGTTCGCGATCGCATTGGAGTTGCTGCTGACCGGTGATCCGATCGGCGCCGAGCGGGCGGCCGAGGTCGGCCTGGTCAACCGGCTCACCGAAGAGGGCGGCGCGCTCGAGGGCGCATTGGCGCTCGCCGAAACGATTACGGCGAACGGACCTTTGGCCGTCGCGGCGACCAAAGAGATCGCCCGTTCCAGCGCCGACTGGACCCTGGCGGAGGGCTGGGCCAAGCAGGTCGACATCGCACAGCCGGTGTTCTCCTCCGCCGACGCCGTCGAAGGCGCCACCGCCTTTGCGGAGAAGAGGGCACCGATCTGGAAAGGTCGCTGATGTCCGGCGGACCGTTGGCGGGCTGCCGGGTGGTCGAGCTCGGCGGCATCGGCCCCGGCCCGTTCGCCGGGATGTTCCTCGCCGATCTCGGGGCCGAGGTCGTCCGGGTGGATCGGCCGGAACGCGCCGATGAGCCGGACGCGAGCGGTCCGACCAATGTGACCGATCGCGGGAAGCGGTCGGTGGTGCTCGATCTCAAGCACCCGTCGGGCCCGGCCGCGCTGCTCGAGCTGATCGAGCGTGCCGATGTGTTGATCGAAGGATTTCGTCCCGGCGTCACCGAGCGTCTCGGTATCGGGCCGCACGAATGCCTGGCTCGCAACCCCCGGCTGGTGTACGGCCGGATGACCGGATGGGGTCAGGACGGCCCGCTGGCCGCCGCGGCCGGGCACGATATCGGTTATATCGCCCTCACGGGGGCGCTGAGTGCGATCGGATCAGCGGGCGGACCACCGCAGATCCCACTCAATCTGGTCGGTGATTTCGGAGGCGGCGGTTGCTATCTGGTGATCGGGGTGCTCGCCGCGCTGTATGCCGTCGAGCGAACCGGCCGCGGCCAAGTCGTCGATGCGGCGATCGTGGATGGCACCGCGCATCTGCTCGCGAGCACCTTCGCCAAACTCGCGCGCGGCGCGTGGACCGACGAGCGCGGGGTCAACCAACTCGATGGTGGTTGGCCGTTCTATTCCGTCTACGAGACCAAAGACGGTCGGCACATGGCCGTCGGTGCGCTGGAGGCGAAGTTCTACCGGCAGCTGATCGAACTGCTCGACCTCGATATCGATCCCGCACAACAGCACGACCGCTCGACCTGGCCGAAGCTGCGAAATATGTTGGCCGAACGATTCGCCGAGCGCACCCGCGACGAATGGGCCCGGTTGTTCGAGGGGACCGACGCCTGCGTCGCGCCCGTACTCGGTCTCACCGAGGCGGCGGCGCATCCGCATCTGGCCGCGCGCGGGAGTGTGATCACTCGAGACGGTGTGGTCCAACCCGCTGCGGCGCCGCGGTTTTCGGCCACCCCGGCACGACCAGGCGCTACCGCACCGACCATCGGCGCCGACACCCGCGCGGTATTCCAGGATTGGGGCATCGGCAGCGGCGACGAGCTCGTCCACAGCGGTGCCGCCAGGCAGGCAACCAACTCCACACCGGGTCGCCACCGTGCCGGCCCACAGGACTGAGGAGGTCCATCATGAGAGACGCCGTCATCGTCGATGCGGTCCGTACCCCGATCGGTAAACGCAACGGCGCCTTGGGGCCGGTGCACGCGGCCGATCTGTCCGCGAAGGTACTCAATGCGCTGGTGGAGCGCACGGGAATCGATCCCGCCATCGTGGACGATGTGGTCTGGGGCTGTGTTACCCAGATCGGCGACCAGTCGAGCAATATCGGGCGGTTCGCGGTACTCGCGGCCGGGTGGCCGGAACACGTGCCCGGTGTGACGATCAACCGGGCCTGTGGTTCCAGCCAGCAGGCCATCGACTCCGCGGCGCACGCCGTCATGGCCGGGCAATACGACCTCGTGGTCGCCGGTGGTGTGGAGACGATGACCCGGGTTCCGCTCGGCTCGCACCGGACCACGGGACAGCCTTACGGTCCCGCGGTGCTGGCCCGCTATGACAACTTCGAGTTCAACCAGGGCATCGGTGCCGAGTTGATGGTCGAACGGTGGGGCTTCACCCGAACCCAGCTCGACGAGTTCGCGGCGCGATCGCATGCCAAGGCGGCCGCGGCGATCGACGACGGTGTGTTCGACGACCACATCGTGCCGATCGAGGTCGACGGCACCGAATTCACCGTGGACGAAGGACTGCGCCGGGGCACCACGGCGGAGAAGTTGGCCGGGCTGAAGCCGTCGTTCAAGCCCGACGGCACGATCCACGCGGGCAATTCGTCCCAGATCGCCGACGGTGCGGCCGCGCTGCTCATCACGACCAGCGAACAGGCCCGCGAACTCGGGCTCACCCCGATCGCGCGCTACCACTCCGGCGCGGTGAGCGGCGCCGACCCGATCCTGATGCTGACCGGGCCTATCCCGGCGACGGAGAAGGTGCTGCGCAAGGCCGGACTGTCCATCGACGATATCGGTGCGTTCGAGGTCAACGAGGCCTTCGCGCCGGTGCCGCTGGCTTGGCTCGCCGAAACCGGCGCCGATGCCGAAAAGCTCAATCCACTCGGCGGCGCGATCGGTGTCGGCCACCCGCTGGGTGGTTCGGGTGCCATTCTGATGACGCGGCTGCTGGCCCAGCTGCGACGCGAGAACCTGCGGTACGGATTGCAGACCATGTGTGAGGGCGGCGGCACCGCCAACGCGACCATTATCGAACTGCTGCACTGAAATTCGAGGATTCCGACATCATGACTTCCGCCCCGGATCGTCCGCTTCCGCAAACGACACTCGCGAGTGCGGAGTTCTGGCGATCCGGTGCCGACGGCGTGCTCAGGATTTCGCACTGCGCCGACTGCGGGCGCTTCTTCCATCCGCCGATGCCGATATGCCCGACCTGCCGCGGGCGCGCGGTGTCGCTCGCACCGACTTCCGGGAAGGCGGTGGTCGTCGGGTTCAGCGTGAACCATCAGACCTGGTTGCCGCAGTTCCCGCCGCCGTATGTCGTTGCGGTCGTCGCGCTCGCCGAGGACGACCGGGCGCGACTGACCACCAATATCGTGGGGTGTGAGCCGGACGACGTGCACATTGGGATGCGGGTGCGTGTGCGTTTCGAACAGGTCGAGGATGTGTACCTTCCGCTGTTCGAGCCGGACCCGGAAACCGAAGCGGCCGAAGGGCCCGGGCCGCTGCCCGAGCCGCGCGAGGTACGAAATGCGCTGCGGCCCATGGCTTCCACACGCAAGTACGAGGACAAGGTCGCACTCACCGGAGTCGGGCAATCACAAGTGGGTCGACGGCTCATGGTCGACCCGATCTCGCTGACCGTCGACGCTTGCCTGGCCGCGGTGGCGGACGCCGGGCTCGACCTGAGCGAGATCGATGGACTGTCCACCTATCCGGGAGCGGTCCCCGGCGGGATGAGCGAAGGCGGCATCACCGCCCTGACCGAAGCATTGCAACTGACTCCGACCTGGGTCAACGGCGCACGCGAGGTGCCAGGGCAGATCGGCTCCATCACCGCCGCCATGCTCGCGGTCACGGCCGGGCTGTGTCGGCATGTGCTGTGCTTCCGCACGGTATGGGAGTCCTCGCACAGCGCGCTGCTGCGGTCGGGCGCATGGCATCCCGACGGCGGACGCGCGAGCGGGATGATGGAGTTCCGGGCCCCCTTCGGGGCCATGTCGGCCGCGCAGTGGATCGGCTGCAACGCCTCGCACTACATGCACCGGTACGGTGTCGGACGCGAAGGCCTCGGCGCCATCGCGGTCACCGCACGCGCGGGCGCGGTCCGCAATTCGGAGGCCCTCTACCGCGACCCGCTCACCATCGACGACTATTTCAATGCCCGCATGGTGACCACGCCCTTCGGGCTCTATGACTGCGATGTGCCATGCGACGGCGCGATCGCGGTCGTGGTCTCGGCGATCGAAACCGCCGACGACCGCCCGCACCCGCCGGTACTGGTCGAGGCCGTCGGCACCGCGATTCTGGAGCGGCTCAGCTGGGACCAGGACACCCTCACCCACACCCCACAGTCCCGCGGCCCGTCGGCCCACCTCTGGACCCGCACCGACCTGACCCCCGCCGACGTGGACGTCGCACTCCTCTACGACGGCTTCACCTTCAACGCCCTGTCCTGGATCGAGGGTCTCGGCTTCTGCGGCCCCGGCGAGGCAACCGATTTCATCGCAGGCGGCAAAGCCATCGCCCTCGACGGCGCCCTCCCCCTCAACCCGCACGGCGGACAGCTCTCCGCCGGTCGGCTACACGGGTACGGCTTCGTCCGCGAGGCGATGCTGCAACTGCGCGGTGATGCCCACGGCCGTCAGGTCGACGACGCACGAGTCGCGGTGGTAACCGCGGGAGGCGGTGTCCCTTCCGGGGCAATGCTTTTGAAACGGGCGTAGGCACCCGATCACCGCAGCGTCGAAGCTACGCCCGGTCCTCGTAGGCCTTCATCAGTTCGCGGCGCAGGATTTTGCCGCTGCGGAGACGAGGCACCGCCTCGAAGGAGATCAATGTGGGGCATTTGTAGTGGGCGAGGTTTTCGCGGCAGTAGGCGATCAGGGTTGCGGCGAACTCCGGGCCTGGGGTGGCTGGGGCGGCGGGTTGGACGACAGCGTGGACGCGTTGGCCGAATTCGGCGTCGGGGATGCCGATCACGGCCACGTCGTCTACTGCGGGGTGCAGAGTGAGTGCGTCCTCGATTTCTCGGGGGTAGATATTGACGCCGCCGGACAGGATCAGGTCGGTGCGGCGACCGGATAAGCAGAGGTAGCCCTCCTCGTCCACGTATCCGAGGTCGCCGAGGGTGTTCCAGCCTTTTTCATCGATTCCGATGTCCCGGTTCAGCTTCGAGTCACGTACTTGTCGCGACCTGAGCACAAGGCGACCGACCAGGTGAACCCGAGGCAGCCTGGTGATATTAGAGTATCCTGAATATTATCCAGGATCGGCAGGCCCGCCGTGGCGTCCTACCGGAACGCCGAGACGGGTGTCCAACGGCTTCGACGTGGTGAGTCGTTCGACCAGCCGCTGCCACCCGTCAGCCAATTGATGTCGCGCGGCGGCGGCATCCGCCGCGGTCGCGGTATGCAGATAGAGCAGGACGGGGGCTTCCAGGGCCGCGGTCAGCTGGATGGCGAGGACATCGGTGTCGGGAATGTCGACGCGCGCCTGGTTCAGCAGCATGCGGATATGAAATTGGGAGATGGTGGCCGCGCCGGCGGGGATGGGCTGGTTGGCGTCCAGGGATGCGCGGGCGATCGCGATGTGGTCGAACAGGAAATCCAGGCGGGCGCGGCCGAAGGCGATCAAGCGCTCGATCGGGTCGGCGCCGGGGCCCAGCGGCGGTGGGCCCGACAGCACTGATTGCTGGAAGGCTTTTTCGTCCTCGTCCATCAGCGCGTGGAAGATGCCCGCCCTGGTCCGGAATCGGCGGAATACCGTGCCCTTGCCGAGTCCGGCACGTTCGGCCAGTCCGTCCATGGTCACTTTTTCGACGCCGAGTTCGTCGACCAACTGCCGTGCGACATCCAGCAGACGTCGTCGATTGCGTGCGGCATCACCGCGTTCGTTGCGCGGCAGACCCAGGTGTAGGGCGGTCGGTTCCACGAGTTCCAAGGTACCGTCGGGAATGAAAGCGGGGTAAAGTCCGTTTTCGATTCTGTTCGCGTTCGCCCGCTCACCGCCTCCGGTCGAGCGATTGACTAGGAGTTCTCGATGAACGTCTTCCTCTGGATCCTGCAGGGCCTGCTGGCCGTGGTCTTGGTGGCCGCCGGCGCGACGAAACTGGCCCAGCCGCGTGAGAAACTCGCCGACAAGATGTCCTGGGTCGAAAGCTTCACCGATCAGCAGGTCAAGGCGATCGGCGCGGTCGAAGTGATCGGCGGGCTCGGCCTCGTGCTGCCCGCGCTCACCGGAATCGTCCCGATACTGACCCCGATCGCCGCGGTCGGTGCCGCGATCATCATGATCGGCGCCGCCCTGACGCATGCGCGCCGGAGCGAATGGGCCGAAATCGCGCCCAGCGTGGTGCTATTCGTACTCGCCGTCGTGATCGCATGGGGCCGCTTCGGTCCTTACTCGTTCTGATATGCCGCATGTGCGCGGCCGCCCGCGCCGGATGGCGAGCGGCCGTGTACTACCTATCGCGGCACCATCGCGCGCGGAACGACGACCGTCATCACCGGGATTCTCGGGGTAACCCCAGTCCCCGCTCCGCAACTTGGGTTCGCAGGATCTCGTTCGCGCCACCGGCGATGGTGTAGGCACGCGAATACAGGTGCGCGTCCTGCCACCAGCCCGCCGCCACCGCATCCGGGTCGGCCTCGGTCAGTAGCGCCTCGGTGCCCTGCAGCCGCATCCCGAATTCGACCAGGTCGTAATTGAGGTCGCTGAAGAAGATCTTGCCGATCGCAGCGTCGGCGGGCCGTTCGGTGTGGTGCAGCATCCGAGACTGGGCGAGACCGACCATTGCCGCGTTGACGTAGACCCGCGTGGCGAGCTCACCGATAGCCTGCCGCGTGGCCGAATCCTCGAGTGCGGGCATGCCGCCGACCGAGGTCGCCCCGGCCAGTCGCAGCAGATCGTCCAGCACGGCGAACAACTCCACTCCACGCGCGGCCACGCCGGAGCGCTCGTGGCCGAGGCTGCTCATCGCCACCCGCCAGCCGTCGTCCACCCGGCCGATCACATTCGCGACCGGAATCCGGACACCGTCGAGGAATACCTCGTTGAAGTCGGTGGTTCCGGTGATCTCGCGCAGCGGCCGGATGTCGACGCCCGGACTGCGCATATCGAGCGCAAATGCGGTGATGCCCTGATGTTTCGGCGCATCACGGTCGGTGCGCGCGAGCAGATATCCCATATCGGCGTGCTGGCCGTTGGTGGTCCAGACCTTCTGGCCGTCGATGACGAATACGGCGTCATCGCCTTCCCCCTCGAGCCGCGCGCGCGTCTGCAATGCCGCCAGATCACTGCCCGCACCGGGCTCACTGAACAACTGGCACCACACGTCTTCGCAGGTGCGGATGCGGGGCAGAAAGCGCGCACGCTGCTCATCGGTGCCGAATTCGACCACTGCGGCCGAGGCGAGCGCGGCCGCGCCGATGGGCTGCCAGGTGCGGGCGCGGGTGATCTCTTCGACGACGATGAACGGTTCGAGCGGATGCGCGTCGGGCCGACCGCCGTATTCGGCGGGCCAGTTGATGCCGAGGAAGCCCGCGTCGAACAGCTTGGCGGTCCACTCGCGGATCGCGGGCATGAGTTCGGGCTCGGGCGCGCGCACACCGGTGTGGGTCTTGATTCCGGGCGCGTGCTCGGCGACGAATGCCCGCACCTTCTTTCGGAACGCTTCGAGTTCCGGCGTGGACTCCAGCTGCATCGCTATCTACTCCTCATCGTCGCGCCACACGCCCCACTATGGGGCCACTCTAACCCACGGTTCAACCAGGGATTCGCGCCATTCTCCGCGATGCACCTTGATCACGCAGTAAAAAGAGTATACTTCGTTTTTAACGAAAGGATCTGCGATGCGCACGACCCCCGAGGACGAGCAGGTGGCGGCGGACCACCCGCTCACCGGCCGCCGCGCCGTGGTGACCGGTGCGGCCACCGGGATCGGCACCGCGGCCGTTGCCGCGTTCCTCGATGCCGGTGCCGATGTCGTCGGCCTCTTCCATCACACACCCCCGCCGGATGAGTTGAAGGGGCGCTGCGACTGGTTGTCCTGCGATGCGCGCGACCGCGCTTCCGTCGCCGCCGCCTTCGAATCGGCCACCGCGATCCTCGGCGGACTCGATATCCTGCTGAGCGCGGCGGGCCTCTGGCAGGCCAGCACCCCGGAGACGCTGACCGACGACGAGTTCGATTTCGTACTGGACGCCAACCTTCGGACCACAATCCTCACCAATCAGGCGGCGTTCGAGCGCATGCGCGACACGGGCGGTCGAATCATCAATCTCGGTTCGGGCGAAGCCATTCGCGGAAATCCGCTCGCGCCGCACTATGCGGCGGCCAAGGCTGGTGTGCAGGCATGGACCAGGTCCGCGGCGGCGGCATGGGGAAAGTTCGATGTCACGGTGAACGCACTCGCACCTGCGGTCGAGACGCCGGGCACCGAACGGTTTCGGGAGCATCTCGGCCCCGCGGGTTCGGCCGCGCTCGCCGAACGCCTGCGCGAGACCATCCCCCTGCGTGGTGAACTCGGTGATCCGTACGCCGACCTCGGGCCCGTTATGGTGTTCCTGGCCGGACCGGGGTCACGCTATATGACGGGCCAGTTGATCGCGGTCAGCGGTGGATTGCAGATGCTGGGCGCTTGATCCGGTGAGTGAGTGACAAACAGTGGCCCTAATCCCGTCATCCACCACTGCCCCCCGCACGTCGCACGCGCTTTTGGCCGATCGGCCAGTAGACTGAGGATCCGCAAAATCCGCATTGAGGAGTTGGCCCATAGTGACTGCCGTCGACGTCGAGCCCGCCGACAGTGAGCAGGAGTCCGACCTCACCACCGTCGAGACCGGCGCACCGGTCGGCAAACTCGCGGCCCAGATCGCCCATCGTATCGAGGCGGATGTCATGCGCCGCGGTTGGCCGGTCGGCGAATCCCTGGGATCCGAGGTGGACCTGCGCGAACGCTTCGGGGTCAGCCGAGCGGTGCTGCGCGAGGCGGTGCGGCTGGTCGAACATCATCAGGTCGCCAAGATGCGGCGCGGCCCCAATGGTGGCCTGTTCGTCTGCGCTCCCGATGCGGGGCCGGCGACGCGAGCCATGGTGATCTACCTCGAATACGTCGGCACCAGCGTGTCGGATCTACTGCAGGCCCGGCTGCTGCTCGAACCGATCGCGGCGGGGCTTGCCGCGGAGCGGATCACCGAGGACGGAATCGATACTCTGCGCACGGCACTCGAACACGAACTCCGCCACGCCGAGGCGCCTGAGGTTCAGTCGCAGGATCCGTTGCATCCGATGCTCGGTGCATTGTCCGGAAATCCGGTGCTGCATTTGTTCATCGATGTACTGACCCGCCTCACCGCACGATATGCGCATACCTCACGCCGGCTCTCGAAGGCCGAGATACTGAGCTCCAAAGAGACTTCACGTATCGCGCATCGGGCCATCATCGAGGCCGTCATCGATGGCGACGGCGCGCGAGCCCAGACAGATCTGACCGCACACCTGGAGTCGGTGGCCGCCTGGATCGAAAAGCATCGGGTGCGTCGCGGGCAGCGGGTCGCGGGCAATGTAATCGAACCCGAAATGGTCGAGGGGCCAAGGGCAAAGCTGGCCGAGGTGGTCGCCGCCAGGATTCATGACGATATCGCCGCGCGCGGCTGGCAGGTCGGCATGGTGCTCGGCTCGGAGACCGATATGCTCGCCCGCTACGAGATCAGCCGTGCGGTGCTGCGCGAGGCCGTCCGACTGCTCGAATACCACGCGGTCGCCCAGATGCGCCGCGGGCCGGGCGGTGGACTGGTCGTCACCGAACCCGAACCGCAAGCCAGTATCGACACGATGGCGCTGTTCCTGGAATACGAGGGCGTCACCGCAGACGATCTGCGAATCGTCCGCAATGCCATCGAACTCGGCATCGTGGCGCGGGTGACCGCGCGCTACGCCGACGGCGACAACGAAGTGGCGCAACGTCTTTCGGCAGCGGTCCGGTGGCCGACCGAGGGTCCGGCCGACGACCCGCGCAAGGCCGACCTCTTCCACACCGAATTGGCCGATTTGGCTGGCAATCCGGTACTTTCGCTGTTCCTGTCGATCATCACCGAACTTTTCCGTCGCCACGCGGCCGGACACGATCAGCCGCTCCCCGGCGACACCGCCGCCGAGGAAGTCGAACACGTACACCAACTCATCCTCGACGCGATCATCCAGGGCGATGCCGGAATCGCCCGGCACCGCATGCGCCGCCACCTCGACGCCCTCGCCCCCTGGTGGCACTGACCCTCCCCGCCACACCGCGGTGTCAGGCCGCCACCTCGTCGTGATGTGATGGTGCAGCGCACGGATTCGCGCCGCGCACGATCTCGCCGGGCAAACTCGCGCGTGTCACGCCAGAACATGCGCGGCATGGCACCGAACTCGTCCGTGCCACTGGGTGCTTCGGCGATCGGGAGCGCTGCCGTGTAGCCGCTGACGGCCTCGGACAAGCTGTACCGTGTCTCACTGTGTGCGGCCGTCAATAGATCTGCGGGAGCGCGTCCCGGTCGCCGGGGGGAGGTCAGCCGGTGACGCTGAACCGGGCCAGTTCGTGGGACACCATGCCGTCCAGATCAGGGGCGGGGGGCGTGGGGAGTTCGACGGAGTGATCTCGCGTCGGGAGCAGCACTACGGCGGTGCCGGGGGTGGTGATCTCACCTCGCTGGTTCTCGCAGCGCACCTCCAGGTGAATCTCGTTGCGCCCGTCGGCCTGTCGCTTGTCGACGACGGTGCCGCGCACCCAGGTGGTGTCGCCGATGTAATTGAATTTGCGGTGCTCGCAGCGCAGTTTCCACAGCCAGCCCTCGTCGCCGATCCAGTCGGTGAGCAGATGACACAGCCACGTCTCGCGCATGCCGCCGTAGTCATAGGAGTTCGGCAGGCCGAGCTCCTGTGCCCGCGCCGGCTCCCAGTGCAGGCGCTGCACCGTATCCGGAATGTTCAACCCGTTGGCCGGGTACAGCCCCGGAGCCTTGCGCCGGATATTCGCGGCGATCTTGAATGCGCCCGGCGGGGTGAGCTGCATACCCCAGCCCAGATGCCAGACGACCACATCGGTGGTGGTCAGCGGCCCCTTCACCTTGGGTTGCACCACCTCGCCGATCGCCACGTCCTCCCAGTAGCGTGGTTCGCCGCCGCGCCTGGTCTCGGCCGCGTACGCCGCGTCGATCTCGGCGAGTTGCGCTGACGTATAAGGGGTTTGCTCCAGCTTCTCCTTGGCCCGCTTACTCGAGGTGTGCCGCTCGGCATTGATCCAGGTACCGCGCCGCACGGCGTGCATCTCACCGGATCCGTTGGTGTACAGGTAATCCTGGGTGACGTGCGCGGTGCGGCCACCGAAGCTGCTGCGCTTGGGCTGCACGCCAACCTGTGTCTGCAGTACCCGGCTGCGGTCACCCAGGCGCAGCGGCTGCCACCACTCGAATTCCATTACGGCCTGATAGGAGCCCAGTCCGGCGAAGGGGTCGCCCTTCAGCAGTGCCTTGGTCTCGGCGTCCGGCTTCGGTGCGGCATCCTCGCCCATCGTGTACAGGAAGGTGGGTGGCGCGATGAGCGAACCCCAGCGGGTGCGTTGCGCGTATTCCGGGTCGCAGTACAGCGGATTGTCGTCGCCGTAGCCGAATGCGAAGTGGCGCACACCATCCCAGGTCACCTGGTAGTTGTGCGGCGGATTGCGCTGCGGATTCGGTATGCCGAGGCGGCGGCGGGACCGCTCGATCGCCTGGTCGGTCAGCACGCCGAACCGCTCGGCGGACTTGTCCTCGGTGCTCGTCACAGATCCTCCTCGATCCTTACGGTCAGGCCGTCGTGCGTTCGGCGAGTCGGGCTCGCACGATATCCAGCAGTTCCACACGGCTCACCTTGCTCGACGGTGTACGCGGCAATTCGTCGAGCACGACGATGTGCGCGGGCACCTCGTAGGGCATCAGCTGAGTACGGCAGAGCGCGACGAGTTCGGCGACCGCGGGCGGCGTGCGTCCGGGTTCGATCTCGACGGCCGCCACCGGCACCGCGCCGAGCCGCGCATCCGGCAGTCCGGCCACCGCCGCCTCCCGCACCGCGTCGTGCGCTTCGAGTACACGTTGGACCGTCTGCGGCTGCACCTTGAAGCCGCCGCGAATAATGGCGTCATCGGCGCGACCCTCGATCCAGAGGAACCCGTCCTCGTCGATCCGGGCCAGATCACTGGTGCGCACCCACACCGCGGCGCCCTGTGCGGTCTGCTCGGTGCGGACCTCGAGCCGTCCGGTCTTCCCGGTCGGCAGTTCGATGCCGTTCTCGTCGGTCACGCGCAGCTCGACGCCGTCCAAGGCGCGCCCGGTACTGCCGACCTTGCGGTCCCACCACTGCTCGTGCATCGGCAGCGTCCATCCGGCGACGGCACCGGCGAATTCGGTTGCGCCGTAGGTCATCAGGACGCGCGGACCGTATTTCTGAAAGAACGCGTCGGCGAGTTCGGGCGGACAGGGCGCGGTGCCGGAGGTAACCACCTGCAGACTCGCCAACCGCTGCTTCGGCACGTCTGCCTCCAGCACGGTGCGCAGGGCCGCGGGCACCAGACTCACCGCCCGCAACTGGTGGCGTTCCACCGCGTGCAGCCAGGGCTCCAGAGCGAATTTGGACATGAGGATCATGCGACGCCCGGTGGCAAGACAGGCCAGCGCCCGCCACAGCCCGCCGATATGCACCAGCGGCGCGGATACGAGTGCCGCCGATCGTGTCAGCAGCCGACCCTGCTTCGGCGTCTGTCCACCCGAAACGAGGGCGTGGTCGAGCTGTCCGACGCGTAGGTGCACCCGCTTCGGTGGACCGGTCGTGCCGGAGGTGAGCATTTCGACGGCGACGCCGGGATTGGTCGGGGTGTCAGGGGCGGTGGTACCACCCGCCGGACGCAGCGCACCGTCGGTGCCGAGTTCCATGGCGAGACCGTGCGCGGTCACCGCGGCGAGTACGCCCGCACGCGCGAGAGCTTCGGACCCGGCGATAACGATCGGGAGCTCGCAGCGGGCGATATCGGCCGCGAGCCGGGCGGCGGGCTGCAGCGGGCTGAGCATCACCACGCAGCGCCCGGAGGCGATCACCGCGGCGACCACCGCCACATGTTCGGGCCGGTTCTCCAGCACCACACCGACGCGGGCATCTGCGTGCAGTCCTGCGGAATCGAGCACACTATCGACGGCTCGCGCGGTCTGTTGGACCATGCCCCAGGTCCACCAGCGCTCCTCGTGCTCGATCGCCTCGGCATCGGCGGGCGCCTCGGCCAGCAACAGGGATAGCCGGTCGCGAATTCCCATGTGATCAGCCTTTCGGAAGGCCGAGCACCTGCTCGGCGAGAACGTCGGTCGGGGTGTTCGACTCCGCGCGAGAGCGCCGCATCGGGCCGACGCTCGGACCACTCCGTCTGCGCGGAGATCGAGTCCACGAGCTCACCACTCGAATAAGAGTACACTGATTTATTGATTCGAACAGATACCCGAGAAGCCTGATAGATCACATCCGTGGCATGAAGGTGTAGATTTTCGCACCAGATTTTCAATCTGCCACCCTATTCCAGCGCGCGAACCGAACAGCGTGGCCAGTAAGGAGAGCGGCGGACCTGATGCCCACTTCGGGTCAGCCAACCCCTTTCAGGGCACCGATACCCCGACCGGGCGGAATCAATGGATACCACCCCCGCGCCGACATCGCTCCAGCGACCGAGCGGATCCCGGCGGCACTAGACCGGATCACTGGCAGCGGTTACGCGCGGCACCGCCGCCCCACCCCGATGCCTCCGCGCGGTCTGCGCCAGCAGCTCGAACTGGGCGGACAGCGACCGTCGGTTACGCGGATCGCCTTCCGCCGCGCCGCCCAGCGGCACGAACTGCTCGTGCCGCAAACGAGGTCGAGCGGTTCGACCTCCGCTCCTGGCCCGGCCGCTCAGATTCCGGCGAGTTCGGCCAGCCGCGCCCGATGCGAAGCCGGGCCGCCGAAAAGCTGCTCGGATGACTTCGCGCGTTTCAGATAGAGGTGCGCGTCATGCTCCCAGGTGTATCCGATGCCACCGTGGATCTGGATGTTTTCCTTGGCCGCATGGGTACCGGTCACGGAGCAGTACGCGGCCGCCAATGCGGCTGCCATCGGCAGTTCGGTCGAACCGGCGGCCGCCACGGTCGCGGCATGGTATGCGGCCGAGCGTGCGGCCTCGACCTCGAGCAGCATGTCGGCACACTTGTGCTTGATGGCCTGGAACGAGCCGATCGGCCGGTCGAACTGAACCCGGATCTTGGCGTATTCGACCGCGGCGTCCAGACATGCCTGCGCCACACCGACCTGCTCGGCGGCCAGCGCGACGATCGCGAGATCGACAATCCCCTGCAGGTACGCCTCCGCGTCCGCAGGCGGGCTGATCCGTTGCGCCACAGCGTCGTTCAGGTCGATCCTGCCCAGTCGGCGGGTCGGATCCAGCGTCTCCAATCGGGTTCTTGTCACCCCGGCCGCGGTTGCGTCCACGGCGAACAGGCCGAGTCCGGCCTCGTCGACCGCCACCACGAGCAGCAGATCGGCGAGGTCACCGTCGACGACGAACATTTTAGTGCCGGACAGCGTCCAGGCCTTTTCCGCTCGCGTCGCCACAGTGGTGACATCCGCGAGCCGCCACGAGCCGCTCTCCTCGGCCAGCGCCAGAGTCGCGGTCAGCGAGCCGTCGGCGATGGCGGGCAGCCAGCGCGCCTTGGCCGAGTCGTCACCGCAGGTAGCCAGCGCTTGGCCGCCCAGGGCGACCGTCGCGAAATAGGGTGATGGCAGCAGCGCTCGCCCCATCTCCTCGAGCACAATGCCCAGCTCGACCGGTCCGCCGCCGGAACCTCCGTACTCCTCCGGCAATGCCAGGCCGTGCAAGCCGAGCTGCTCGGCCATCTGCTTCCATACCGCGGGATCGTGGCCCGGTTCGGTTTCCATCCAGTGCCGCACCGCCGCACTCGGGGATTTGTCCGCCAGGAAACGGCGCACGGTAGCGCGGAGTTCTTCCTGCTCCGCCGTGAACGAAAAAGCCATCACTGCGGCAACTTCGAACGCAGGTAGACATCGAAATCCGGCATCCGCGACCGGTCGACGATCTCGAGCCGCACACCCGAAGGCGCCAGGTGATAGGCGAAGATCGACGGCTCGCCGTCGACCACCGCGCAGGCCTCGAGGGCGAATCCCGCCGCCTCGAGCCGTTTCGAAGTGGTCGCGACGTCATCGCAGAAGTAACCGAGATGGTGCGTCGCGACGCGCGGCGGCGCCGCCGTCCACGGTGTCCCGGGAATCTCCTGCACCAGTTCGATGTGCGGAGCGTCGAGCGAATAGGTGAAGCTCAGCTGCATCACCCGCTCGCCGTCGGCCAGCCGTACCAGCACTTCGGCGGTTTGCGTCGCGGTCCACCGGTAGCCCGCGAGCTCGGTCATCCGCACTTTCCATTCCTCGATATCCGGCACCACTATCCCGGTGTGATAGAGATCCGCGGCGCGGAGTAGTTGTGTCACAGGATAATCCGTCACGGCGATCACCACTCCAAGCGCAGTGACTGGATGCCGTACATGTTGCCGTGCTGGGACAGCTCCTGTCCGGGCACGATACGATATTCCGGAATCCGCTTGTGCCATTCCTCGACCGCCACATTCAGCTCCAGGCGTGCCAGATGCGAGCCCAGGCAGCGGTGCGGGCCGGAGCCGAATGCGATGTGATTGGTGGCGGTGCGGTGCAGATCCACCTCCAGTGGATTCTCGAACCGCTCGGGATCGCGATTGGTGACCGCCAGCGGCAGCATCACCATCTCGCCCGCCTTGACCGGGCAACCACCGATCTCGGTGTCGCGCATCGCTTTCCGGGCGGGCACCACGAACGAGTAGACGCGCAGGATCTCCTCGACGCTCGTCGCGATCAGCGACGGGTCGGCGATGATCGCCTCGCGCTGCTCCGGATGGGTGGCGAAGTGATAGAGGGCCCAGCCGATGGAGATCGGGACCGTATCGAAGCCCGCCTGGAACAGCAGAATGCAGAAGGCGTGCATATCCGCATCGCTGATCGGCTCGCCATCGATCTCGTAATTCATTGCCCGCGAGAGCAGGTCGTCACGCGGGGCCTCGCGCCGCAGCGCGATCTGCTCGTCGAAGTAATCCGAAACGGCCCGCATCGCGGCAAGTTGGCGGGACCCGTCCGGATCCTCGTCGTAGGTCAGGTGCAGCATGTCGTGCACCCAGTCCAGGAAGATGGGCAGATCCGCCTCGGGCAGGCCGACCAACCGCATGAAGATAATGGTCGGAAATCGGCGGGCGAATTCGTCGAGGACATCGGCACTGCCGCTGTCCTTCAGCTGATCGATCAGCTCGATCGCGACCTGCCGGATCTCCGCCTCACGGGCCGCGATGGTCTTCGGGGAGAAGTCGTTACCGAGCAGTCGCCGCCATTTCGTGTGCACGGGCGGATCCAGCATCTCCGGAATCCAGAGGAATCGAGGATTCGGCTCGAGTGCGGTCACCGAGGTGTTCGAGTAGGTGTGCCAGTCCTGCAGCGCCTCCTGCACCGCCCGGCCGTCGGTGACGACCCAGTACCCGCGCGCGATGGTGCTGCGGAATCCGGAATGCGTGCGGGCGATTTCATCCCATCGCAGCTGATGACTCAGGACCGGACCGCCGAGCCGGTTGTCGAAGTGATACGCGGGGACACCCTCATAGGTGCCCTCGGGCTCGAGCGCAATGCTCATCGCTGATCCTCTCTGGAAGGCCGCCGCGCCGGGCGCTGTATTCGCGGGTCGGTAGGCGTTACAGCCGCACCCGTGCCGCGTCGCAGCCTCGTCGTACGTCACGCGCATGCCGTGACGCGGCATGCCTCGACTCGTTGTGCTGGTCCAATATACCGGCCAACCCTTATTTCGTAACCTCTTTTATGATCTACCGACAGATTTTTGCCCGTCGCGCCCTGAAACAACTCGCAATTAGCAGCCTATTTGACAGCCAGCGCCAGTCAGGGCGCTATCCCATGGGGTGGACATTCAGCTGACGAGGAGAGGTTCCCTCGGCACGCCTGCCGGTTATGTGACCGCGCCGTCGATCTTGAGCGCGATCAGCTCCTCCTCGGTGAGTCCGAGCTCGAGCAGGATTTCGTCGGTATGTTCGGCGAATTGCGGTGCCCGCGTGAGGGTTACCGGCGTCTCGTCGAACTGGACCGGGTTGGCGACCAGTTCACGGTCGACGCCGTCGGCGTCGACCACCGGAACGATCAGATCGTTGGCACGCAGCGACGGATCCTGACCGACCTCCCACGCGTTCTGCACCGCCGCCCATTGCCCCTCCCCAGCGCCGAGGATCTCGACCCACTCGTCGAACGAACGCGCCGCGATGATCTCAGCGACGAGCTCGGCGGCCTGCGCCGCATTGGCCATCAGCTTCTCGGTGCTGTCGAAGCGGTCGTCGGCGGCCAATTCCTCGCGACCGGCCAGCCTGCAGAACTCGGGCCAGTACCGGCCGGGTTGCAGCATCGACAATTCGAGCCACCGCTGGTCCGCAGTGCGGTAGGCCCCGATCAGCGGATTCGTGGCCGAACCGTGCCGCGGCGGCGTATTCACCGGCAGCGGACCACCGT
This sequence comes from Nocardia sp. NPDC050630, assembly GCF_044457245.1. Taxonomy (NCBI): domain Bacteria; kingdom Bacillati; phylum Actinomycetota; class Actinomycetes; order Mycobacteriales; family Nocardiaceae; genus Nocardia; species Nocardia sp. NPDC050630. The sequence continues at coordinate 358,239 of NZ_JBITGN010000001.1, read as the reverse complement.
TCATCAATGCGAGATTCACCGTGAACTGCGTCGCCCAAGCGCCGACGCCGAGCAGCGAGACGTCAACGACCGACGGTTCCCCAGTCATCTTGCGCGAGTAGAGCGCGGCCGCGATACCACCGGCGATGGTCATGCCACCGATCGAATCGCCGTAGGCGCCCGCGGGCATCCGCGTCATGCGGTCGGCGCCTGGCGGGGTTACCCCGGCCGCGCTGCCGCCGCGCGCCCAGAAGGCAGTGCTGTCGTAGCCGCCCTTGGTCGCCTCCGCGCCGCGCACGCCGAACCCACTGCCCCGCACGTAGATGATGTCCGGATTGATCGCGCGCACTTCCTCGACATCGATCCCCAGTTTCGCCCGCGCCTGCGGCAGGAAGTTCGTCAGGAATACGTCACTGGTGCGGATCAACTCCTCCAGCACCCGGCGCGCGGACGGCTTCTCCAGCGCCAGACCGACACTGCGTTTACCTCGGTTCGGCCCCTCCATGATCGGGAAGAACGACGATCCGGCACTGTTCGCCTCATACCCGAGCACCCGGACCAGTCCGCGCTGGGCATCGCCGCGTTCCGCGTGCTCGATCTTGATCACGTCGGCGCCCCAGTCCGCGAGTACCGCGCCCGCCGCCGGGACGAAGGTGAACTGCGCGACCTCGAGTACGCGCACGCCCTGCATCGGTTTGTGCATCGAACCAGCTCCTCTAAGCGTCGGTAAATGAAGAAGAGTATCCGCTATTCAATGGACATCACAAGGTCGTCCCGCCTCAGACCGCATCGACCACCCCGTGGTTCGATGGCAGTATCCAGGCCACGAGATGCTCGACATCCGCGGCCGTCGGCACCCGCTCGGTCCACAGGAACTGCTCCATGACGGCGAAGATCGCACAGGCGGCGACCATGGCGTCACGCCCCGGATCCGGGCTCCCAGCCGCACCGAGCGGCCCCGCGAGCAGCTCGGCGATCCGGCGACGCAGCTCGACACCGCCGACGGCCGAACGCCCGTAACGGGAGGTATTGCGCAGCACGGCCCGGGTCGCCGCGGCCACCTCCTGGTCGGCCGCCTGCTGGAAAACCACCTGGACACAGGCCCTGACCTGGTCGACCGGGTGGATATATCGAGCGCATCGGCGACGGATATGACCAATCAACCGCCGGGCTCCGTCGTCGGCGATCGCGGCCATGAGATCGTCCTTGCTCCGGAAGGCACGGTAGAAGGCGTCATTGGAAACCCTTGCCCGGCGCACGATCTCGACGATTCGCGGATTCCCGTTCGGATCATCGCGCATCAGCTCCATGCCCGCGTCGAGCAGGCGGCGCACCTCGTCCCGTGCGATCGCATAGCGATCCCCCGTTCGCCGCCGCACCGCCCGCGCCACCAGGGATTCGCCACCGACCGGATCGTCCTCGACGTGTGGACTCGTCATATAAAAGAGTGTACTGTTCGAATGTCGATTCACCAGAATCGTTTTCTTGCGCGGTGGTATGGCGTTCTGTCGAACGGAGTGGGCATGGCCGAGGGGTCACAGGTGGTTGGACCGCGGATCGGCATTGCCGATCCCGCCGATATCGCGCGGCGCGCGGCCGCGGCGATCGGCCGTCCACTGCGCGAGCTGACCCAGCTGACCGGCGGCACTTCCAGCCTCACCTACTCCGCCGTGACCGACGAGCGCGTTCGCGTCGTGGTCAAGGTCGCCCCGCCGGGTCTCGAACCGGTCCGGAACCGGGATGTGCTGCGCCAAGCCCGCGCACTCACCGCACTCGCCGAGGTGCCCGATGTAGCTGTTCCGACGGTGCTCGGTTCCGACGTCGGCGCACCGCCGGAGATCCCGCCGCTGTTCGTCATGTCCTTCGCGGACGGCGAAGGTTACGAACCCCGCCATATCGCGCTCGAACGTCGCCCCGCTCCGAACGAGGTGCGCGCGCGGGCCGCAGGGGCCGCCCGCATGCTGGCGGCCCTGCACACCGTCGGGCCCACGGAATTGGGGATCGATGAACCCGCGGTTACCCTCGACACCGAGGTCGAGCGGTGGCAGCGGGCCTTCGCCACGTGCGAGCTCGAACCGAACGCGGAGCTCGATGAAGTCAAGTGCCGGACTCTGCTCACCGCGGCGATTCCGAAGCCACTGCCGCCCGCGCTCCTGCACGGCGACTGGCGGCTGGGCAATATGCAGTGCGTCGGGACCGAGATCCGGGCGGTGATCGACTGGGAGATCTGGTCGGTCGGCGATCCGCGCCTGGACCTGGCATGGCTGCGACTGATGTCCGATCCCGCCCATCCGACGGCGATCGCGCCCGCGGCCCCCACCCTCGAGCCCGACGAACTGCTCGCCGTGTACGAAACGGCGACCGGCACACCGGTCGCCGATCTCGGCTGGTTCGACGCCCTGGTCCGCTACAAACAGGCCGCCGCATCCGCGCTGCTGGTCAAGAACGCCGTACGCCGCGGCCAGGTCACCGAGCGAGTGGAACGGATGCGCCACGGCATCCCGCCGTTGCTCATGGCCGCCCGCACCTACCTCACCCACTGATCCCTTTCGGAGGACAGATGCTGGATTTCACGATCGAACCCGAGTTCCAGGCCAAGCTGGACTGGGCCGCGGAGTTCGTGCGCAAGGAGGTCGAGCCGCTCGACCTGCTGTTCCCGCACGGCGGCGACCCGTACGACACCGGTAATGAAAAGGCCCGTGCGATTCTGCGGCCGTTGCAGGAGCAGGTCCGCGCGCAGGGTCTGTGGGCCTGTCACCTCGGGCCTGAACTGGGCGGGCCGGGCTACGGTCAGGTCAAACTCGCCTACCTCAATGAGATACTCGGCCGGTCCTATTGGGCACCAACGGTTTTCGGCACCGCCGCACCGGACACCGGTAATGCCGAGATCCTGGCCATGTTCGGCACCGAGGAGCAGAAGGCCCGCTATCTGCAGCCGCTGCTCGACGGCGAGATCGTCTCCACCTTCTCGATGACCGAACCGCAGGCCGGCGCCGACCCCAAGGAGTTCGTGTGTCGCGCCTGGCGTGATGGGGACGAATGGGTGATCGACGGCGAGAAGTGGTTCTCCTCCAACGCCCGGTACGCGTCATTTCTGATCGTCATGGCCGTCACCGATCCGGACGCGCCGCCGCACGCCCGCATGTCGATGCTGATCGTGCCCGCCGAGACGCCCGGCATCGAGATCAAGCGCAATGTCGGCACCATGGATGAACGCGACGCCCTCGACGAGGGCATCCACGGCTATATCCGCTACCACCAGGTCCGGGTCCCGCTCGACGCCATGCTCGGCGCACCCGGCGAGGGCTTCAAGGTCGCCCAGGCCCGCCTCGGCGGCGGCCGCGTCCACCACGCCATGCGCACTGTGGGCAAATGCACCCGCGCCTTCGACATGATGTGCGAGCGCGCGATCTCGCGCCGCACCCAGGGCACCCTGCTCGCCGATAAGCAGGCGGTACAGCAGTTCATCGCGGACTCCTGGATCGAATTGCAGCAGTACCGATTGCTGGTGCTGAACACCGCTTGGATCATCGACACCCAGCCGCACGGCGCCGCCCGCACGCAGATCGCGATGTGCAAGGTCGCCATGGCGAAGGTGCTGCACGACATCATCCAGCGCGCGCTGCACCTGCACGGCTCGCTCGGCACCACCAATGAACTGCCGCTGGCGAAGTGGTGGATGGCCGCCCCGAACCTCGCCCTGGCCGATGGCCCGACCGAGGTGCACCGCACCACGGTCGCCAAGCAGATGCTGAAGAAGTACCGGCCCGCCGAGGGACTGTTCCCCAGCGAGCACATCCCACCGAAGCTCGAGGATGCGCGAAAGCGCTACGCGCACATCATCAATGACGACAGCCTCAGCGGCGGGGTGAACGCGTGACGGCGGGACTGTTCGATCTGTCCGGCAAGGTCGCGCTGGTCACCGGCGGCAGCCGGGGCCTCGGCCTGGAAATGGTGCGTGCCTTCGCCGCCGCGGGCGCGGATGTGGTGATCACCAGCCGCAAGCTCGACGCCTGCGAGGTGGCCGCCGAGGAGGTCCGCGAATTGGGCAGGCGCGCACTGCCGTTCGCCGCGCATGTCGGCCACTGGAACGACCTCGGCCGACTCACCGACGCGGCCTACGAGGAGTTCGGCAAGGTCGACATCCTGGTCAACAATGCGGGTATGTCGCCGCTGGCGCCCTCGTCGGAGGAGACCAGCGAAGAGCTGTTCGACAAGGTGATCGGGGTCAATTTCAAGGGCCCGTTCCGGCTCGCGTCGCTGATCGGGCGGCGCATGGCCGACGGCGACGGCGGCTCGATCATCAATATCTCCTCCTCGGGAGCACTGCTGCCGCAACCACGATTCGGCCCTTACGCCGGAGCCAAGGCCGCCCTGAATGTGCTGACCACTGTGTTCGCCCAGGAATACGGACCGAAGGTGCGGGTAAACACCATCTCGGCGGGTCCTTTCCTCACCGATATCTCCAAGGCCTGGGCGGAGGAGAAGCGACACATCACCCGCAGTGCGCTCGGCAGACCGGGTAAACCGGAGGAGATCATCAGCACCGCGCTGTATCTCGCCAGCGACGCCTCCAGCTACACCACCGACGCACTGATCCGGGTGGACGGTGGGCTGTACTGAGGGCTGACCGATTACCGGACAGCGCAATTGACATTCTCAGTGGAGAATAATGTTGATCTTGGACCGAAAGGTGACCTCATGCCATTGACCGAAATAGATGCGAACACCGCGCTGGTCGTCGTCGACCTGCAGGATGCGGTGGTAGCGCTGCCGACCGCGCATTCCGCGAAGTCGATTGTCGAGCAGTCGATCCGGCTGGCCGACGCGTTCCGGAAACGCAACCTCCCGGTCGTGATCGTGACAGCGGCCGGCGTCGCACCCGGCCGCACCGAGGCAGGTCGCGGTGGCGGTGCGGGCCGACAGTCCAGCTCGGCGGCTGCGAGTACAGCGGCCGAGGCCGTTGCACTGCTGGCCGAGTTGGGCCCCCGGCCGGGTGACCACACCGTGATAAAACGGGTCTGGGGCGCGTTCCACGATCCCGCGCTCGCGGCGTGGCTGCGCGAGCACGACGTCACCCAGGTCGTGGTTACCGGTATCGCCACCAGTATGGGCGTCGAATCGACCGCGCGTGGCGCGCACGAGTACGGCTTCAACGTCACGATCGCCACCGACGCGGTGACCGATCTGGATCGGGAAGATCACGACTACGTGCTGCGCAAGGTGTTTCCCAAGATCGCCGAAACCGGTACCACCGACGAGATACTCGCCCTACTGGACAGGTCGACGTTGACCTCCTCCCACGGCTGAGGCCGAGGGATTCCAACATCGACGGTTGGGGGTTCCTGCTTCACGGACCGCCCAACGGCGAGGTCTCCACAGGCTGTCACCGCCAGCCCGGCGGCAAGAATATTCTTCGCCGCGTTCACATCCGCGTTCTCACATTTTCGCAAACATGTTCGAACCGGACCGGTTGGGACTGCTACAGGAACCTCCTCGCCGCCGAAACCCTCAATCTGCTAGTCGAATTGGCCGATGAGCGCGTACACGGGATCGGTCTTCATGCCATGTTCACCGGCGAGCCGATCAACGCCACCGAGCTGCCTCCGGCAATACCGCTGCGCGGTACCGGCACGCCCGCGCGGCTGAGCTTCGGCATCAGCCCAGCAGTTCCATCGCCTCGTCGAGCAGCACCGGCAGGGCGGGCAGCATGCGTTGGTGCATGTCGTTCCACTGGCCGGACTTGCGGCCGCGTTTGATCAGCAATGCGGTCGCGGCGGACTCCTTGTATTTGGTCAGCGCCTCGAACCACGGCAGGTCCCGCAGGGCGGCGCCGCGTGCCTCCTGGTAGGCGTCGATCAGTTCGGCCTTACCCGGCATGCCGGTCGGCTCATCCGATACCGACGCCGGATGCGCGGCCTCGTCGGTGAAGAAGGTCAGCCAGCTGACATCGATCCTGGGGTCGCCGAGGGACCAGATTTCCCAGTCGATGATCGAGGTGATGTGGTCCGCTTCGCACAGTGTATTGCCGAGCCGGTAGTCACCGTGGGTGAAAGCCGGTGTCATGGCCGCGGGCACGGTGGCGTGCAGGCGGTCCGCTACCGCTTCGTATCCGGTGCGCAGATCGTCCGATACGGTGGTGAAAGCCATTGTCCAGCGGTCGATCTCAGCGCCGAGGGTAACCACCGGCTCGGTCGCGAGCGCGGTGTGCTCCGGATTCACTCGATGCAGATCGGCGAGCATTCCGGCGGCGTCGAAGGCGCGGGTCCGAACCTGCTCGGCCGGCACCGTGCCGCGCGGCACGAGCACCGGTTCGACACAGGTGCCGGGCACCAGGTCCATGGCTACGAACGGTGGGACCGCCGGCGGTGCGCCCACGTCGTGGAACAGGACCTTCGGCACGCGCACCCCGGGGCGATCCGCCAGCGCTTCCATGATCCGGGCCTGGCGCAGTACATCCCGGTTGCGGACCGGCGCCAGGCCCGGGGGCGATACCTTCAGCACGACGCGCTCGTAGCCGATTGGGGCACCGGATAATTCGGCCACGTAGGTCAGGCTCGATGTCCCACCGGTGAGTGGTTCGACACCGACTACGGTCGCGCCGGGTACCCAACCACGGACCGCGATCGCGGTACGCGCGGTCAGCTCCCGCACCAACTCCGGACTATTCGCGACAATGCTCATGCTCACTCACCCTTGTCATTTCGTCGGTACGATCGGCGGACCAGATGTGCCGGTTCGCGTTTCAGCGACAGTGCTCACGACGATGCTGCCGCGCCTCCGGGCAATGCTCTGGGCGAGAAGGCGTTCGCGCCCGCGACCCGTGCGGCAGCGATCGGATTGCGGGTGCCCTCGGAACGGATGCGCGCATTCTGGTCATCTCGGCGACACGATCAGCCGTTCGTTTCCGCACTGCTCACTCCGCAACCGCGGCAAGCGATGTCCTCACGACTCACGCACCCGATCGCTTTGTACGCGCAACGCCTCAGCGGTCTGCGCGCGCTGCTCTCCGGTGAAGAATCCGTGGTGCCGTTCGCTTTCCACCGCGATGTAGTCCGCCAGTTCAGTGCGTTCGGCCAGTAGGAAATTCGCCTTGAGTGTCCGCAGGGCGGCGGGCCTACGCGCCGCGAGTTCGCGCACCAAATCGGCGACCTCGTGGTCGAATTCGTCGTCGGGAAACACCCGGGAGACGAATCCGATGGCACGGACCTCGTCCGCGGTCAGCTTGCGCGGTAGGAAGCACAGGTCCCGCGCCGACGCCGCGCCGAGTGCCCGCGCCAATGTCCACGGCAGGCCGAGTTCACCGGACACACCGGCCTGCAGGAACGCCGTCGCGAATCGGGCACCGGCCGCAGCGACGCGCAGGTCGCACGCCGCGGCCCAGGCGAATCCCGGGCCCGCGCAGGCTCCGTTCACCGCGGCGAGGGTCAACTGCGGCATCTCGTGCAGCAGGGTCGCCGACTGATACACCTCGAGCGGCGGCAGCACGGCGGACCCGCCCGACCCGGCGCGTTTCAGATCCGCACCGGGGCAGAACGTCGAACCGTTTCCGGTCAGCACCACCACGGCGAATGCATCGTCGCGGCTCAATTCGGTCAGCACGGAATGCATCTCGATGAGAAGCTCCGGAATCACCGTGTTGCGTGCTTCCGGCCGATCGAAGCGCACCCACGCGACAGGCCCCTCGATCGTGACATCGAGGGTGCTCGAGCCCGATACCGATCGCGCTTGGCTGACACTCACCCGGCGGTCGGCTGACGATCGGCCGTCAGGGCCGCGACGATATCCCGGCGTACCAGCTTGCCGGTCGCGGTGCGCGGCAGTTCCGGCCAGTAGGTGATGCGATCAGGAGTCTTGGAGCCGCGCAATGTCTTTCGCACCTGTTCGCGCAGTTGCTCGGCATCGATGTCCACCCCGCTGCGCGGCACGACAACGGCCTCGATCCGCTGGCCCCACTCCTCATCGACCACACCGACGACCACCGCGTCGAGCACGTCGGGATGCCGCAGCAGGACATCCTCGATCTCGGCGGGCGCGATATTCTCCGCACCGCGGATGATGGTGTCGTCGATGCGGCCCTCGATATAGAGATAGCCGTCGGCATCCAGGCGGCCGTGGTCACGGGTGTTGAAGTAACCGCGTTCGTCGACCGAGGCACCGTGCCCGGCGTATTCACCCGAAACCTGCTCGCCACGCACCCAGATCTGGCCCGGCTCCCCCGGTGCGGCGGGCGCACCGGATTCGGTGCGAACCTCGAGCTCGATACCGGGCACCGGCCGACCGGCCGAACCGATGCGGGCACGCACCGCGGGATCGTCACTGGCGACGGCCGCGCGATGCTCCTCGGGCCCGAGGACCGAGATCGTGGACGAGGTCTCCGTCAGCCCATAGGCATTGACGAAATCGACATGCGGCCACTCGCGCAGCGCGGTCTCGATCACCCGTACCGGCATCTTGGCGCCGCCGTAAGCGAGCCCACGCAACGACGGCACCGCGCGGTCCAGCCCGTCACCGTCCATGATTCGGGCGAGCATGGTCGGCACGACCATCGCATTCGTTATCCGCTGCTCGCGCACGAGTTCGAGCCACTGCCGCGGTGTGAACTGTTCGAGGGTGAGCACCCGACGCCCGGCATACAGGTTCGTCAAAACATTCGACACGGCCGCGATGTGGTACGGCGGCACGCTCATCAGCGCGGCATCGTCGGCGGTCGCGCCCGCGAATTCCACCGTGCCGAGCACATACGACACCAAGTTGTGGTGCCGCAGCACCACACCCTTCGGCGCGGATGTCGTGCCGCTCGTATAGATCAATACCGCCGGTGTTTCCGGAGCCGCCACAACCTCGTCATGGTCGCCACCGGCATCGGCCGCGGTGGCCATCCACTCTTCGGGACTGCGCACCGACAGCCCCGCCCGACGCAATGCCTCGGCCTGTTCAGGATCTGCGATACCAAGTGCGCGTGGGTGATTCGCCAACAACGCGTCCAGTTGCTCCGCACCGAGGCGGTAGTTCACCGGCACCAACGGCACACCCGCCTTGGCCGCCGCGAACAGCGCCACCGGGAAGGCCGGACCGTTGACGGCGAGGTAGACGATCGCGTCGGCACCGGCCGCACGAACTATCCGCGCACCACCGGCGGCAAGTTCACGCAGCCGAACCGGAGTCAGTCCATCGTCGGTCCGCCCGACCACGATTCGGTCGCCGAAACCGTCGGCCGCCATATCCAACAGCATCGCTATGTTCATCGATGCGCTCTTCAATCCGAGGCCGGCAGCGGCTTGGCGTTCTTGAGCGGCAGCGCGACGCCGTTCACCGCCAGCGTGCCCTGACCCGCCTTGGTGCAGAGCAATTCCACACCGAGTTCCTCATCGGCATAGCGCTTGCCGAGCTGCGAACCGCCGAGCTGTTCGGGATCCGCGGTACCGGCAGGGACGCCGTCAGGACCCTTCGGATCGACCATGGCCGCACCGCCGCAGGTGATCTCCAGATCGACCTGCGGAGCCCGCACCACAATGACCGTCGTCGTGTCTACCGTGCTGGCGAGCGTCTGCCCCACGCGTGGCTTCATCGCAACTTCCTCCGTGGATCTCGTCGTGCATCTGGCCTCGACCGCCGGCGTGACGAACACGTCCGAACGACCGAGACCAGAGAAGAGTATACGACTTATGTAACATCCGCAGCAGCCCGAGGAGTCGGGCGGCCTGCCGCTATTACTTGTCTACCTGATATTAAGCCGTTCGATTCGAACCGCGACCAGCACGCACTCCAAGTGGCAGCTAGGACAATTTGTTACACTCTAATACGACCGCTCTCCGGAGCGCCGCATTCAGCCGACCTACGAACATCGGAGTTTCCGGATGGAGCTGAAAACCGTCCTGTTCGACGTGACCGATCACGTCGCGACGATCACCCTGAACCGACCGGAAGCGATGAACAGCTTCAACCAGGAGATGCTCGAGGACTTCGACCGCATCTGGCAGCGGGTGAAGGCCGATGACGATATCCGTGTCGTCGTGCTGCGCGGTGCGGGCGAGCGCGCATTCTGCACCGGTATGGACGTCAAGCAGGGCATCGAGCGCCATGCCAATGTCTGGTCGCAGACCGATCCCGGCGAGAAGTTGTCGCCGAAGCTCAATCAGGTGTGGAAACCGCTGGTCTGCGCGGTGCACGGAATGGCGGCCGGGGGCGCGTTCTACTGGCTGAACGAGGCCGACATCATCATCTGCGCAGAGGATGCGAGCTTCTTCGACCCGCATGTCAGCTATGGGCTGACCGCGGCGCTGGAACCGATCGGGCTCGCGCGCCGCATTCCGCTGGGTGAGACGTTGCGCATCGCGCTGCTCGGCCTGGACGAGCGCCTGTCCCCCGAGCGCGCCATGCAGATCGGCCTGGTCAGCGAGATCGCGCCGCGCGATCATCTCTGGGATCGCGCCGACGAGATCGCCCGCATCATCGCCGCCAAACCACCCGCTGCCATCCAGGGCACGGTCCGGGCGATCTGGGAGTCGCTCGACACGGGCCGCACCCAGGCACTGCGCACCGGCCTGTCCTACACCCAGATCGGCAACCCCATCGGCAAGGCCGAAGTCGATCGCGCCGCGGTGCCGCGCAGCAAATGGACGCTGCGCTGACGCGCATCCATCACCGATCACAGAAGTCCAAGAGGAGAATTCGATGAAGTTCGGCATGCCGTGGCCCGGCCGCGACGTCGGGAGGGAGGCCGAGCAGGCCGGTGTGCAGGCCTTCTGCACCGGGGACTTCGTCGACCACGACGCCTACCTGACCGTGGCCGAGATCGTCGCCGATACCGAACGCGCACTGGTCGGCCCGGCCATCGCCTACGCCTTCGCGCGTACCCCGTACGCGCACGCCACCGCCCTGCGTCAACTGCACCGCCAGGCGCCCGGCCGATTGTTCCTCGGCCTCGGCACCGCCGCCTTCCGGATCAACCGCGACTGGTTCGGCGTCCCCGCCGATCGTCCCGTGGACCGGATCGCCGAGGCCATCGATGTGGTGCGCGCCTGGCTGCATGCGGAAAACGGCGAAAAGATCCAGTACTCCGGGGAGTTCTACTCGATCGACGCCGATGTCCGGGCTCCGGTGCTCGGCCGTCTCGATATCCCGGTGCTGCTCGCCGGATTCAACAGCCGGATGGCCGCCACCGCGGGCCGAGTCGGCGACGGTGTGATCGGCCACGGCCTGTTCACCCGCACCTGGTGGAACGACATCGTGCGCCCTGCGGTCGACCGCGGCGCGGCAGATAGTGGTCGGAGCCCACTCGAACACGGTTGGATCATCACCGCCATCGATGACCACGCACCGGAACGCGCCGTCGCCGACGCGAAGCGGATGATCGCCTTCTACCTCACGGTGAAGACCTACGACCCCTACGTCGCCCATCACGGTTGGGAAAGCCAAGTCGCACAACTGCGTTCGGCATTCCGGGCGGGCGATGCCGACGGTATGGTCAAGGCGGTTACCGACGAAATGCTCGCCGAGATCGCGCTCTGCGGGACGACCGCCGACGCCCGTGCGGCCCTCGCGCGCCGCGCCGACGCACTGCCCCGCGATGTCGGCTACTTCGCCCCGCCGTCGTATCTGGTGAGTCCCAAACGTCGTGCGGCATATGCTCATTCCAGCCTCGCCCTGATCGGCACCACACCCTGAGAAAGGGCGGCCGCGTTCGCACGCGGCCGCCCTCGACTCGATCAGTGTGCCAATGCCGGAGCCTGGGCATCCTGCGCGACAGGTGCCGGAAGTTGCTCGATCTTACGGGGCAGCAGCACGGCGAGCAGCGCGCCGATGGCGCAGGCCACCGCGCCGATCAGGAACGCGACCTGGAATCCCTTATCCGTGTAAAGCACCGCGCCATGGGTCATTTCGAGCGGGATCGGTGCGATATACGAATTGTTCAACACGGTGAACGCCACCACCGGCAAGACCGCAGCGATGACACTCTGCGCGGCACCCGCGACACTCGCCGTACTGGCTTGCAACTGCGGCGGAACCGCCTCGATCAAGAGATTCGGAACCGATGCGTAGCCCAGCCCCATACCGGTGCCCGCCATACCCGCGAACACGAGCAGCAGCGCCTTGTCGTCATGCTTTGCCGCGATGAGCACGAACGCGAGCGCGAACAGCAGCAGGCCGGCGATCATCAGCAACCGCGGCCGAACATTGCGGCCGACCAGAATGCCGACCATCACACCGCCGACCACGACCATGCCGCCGATGGGTGCCTGGAAGACCGCGAATCCTTTTGCGCTGACACCGAATCCGTAGCCCAGTCCGACGGCGGCGGGCGTCATCACCATCATCGGCAGCAGAATCGTGATGAGCGCACTGCAGCCGTAGCACATGCCAGAGCCGATGGAGATCAGCAGGACCGGCCGCCTGCGCACCACATCCAGATCGAGCAGCGGGTCGCGCACGATTCCGGCCGACACCAACCAGGCCACCACCAAGAGGGCGCCGCCGACGAGGTACGCGAGCGTCGAGCCGTTCGTCCAGCCCCAGCTGGGACCGAAGCTGACCGCGACGAGTATGCCCGCGATACCGAACCCGAGCAGCAGCGCACCGGCGAAGTCGATCCGCGACCGCACCCGCACGGTGGATTCGCCGGTGGTGAGCGAGATCAGGGTGCCGAAGACCGCGAGCCCGATCACGAACAGCCAGAAGATGCTGCGGAAACCGTAGTCGTCGAGCAGCCAGCCGGTGATGAACGGAGCCGGTATCGCGATGAGCCCCAAGCCACTGGTGGTAACGCTGACCGCGAGCGCGACCGTCTTCTTCGGGAACACATCCCGGATCAGCGAGTAGGCCAGGAAGACACACGGCGTGAGCACCCCCATCAACGCCCGGCCGGCGATCAGCATCGCGTAGCTGGTCGCGACCGCGGAGACCAGTGAGCCGAGCACCGAGACGGCGACGCAGGCCAGCAGGATCTTCCGCTTGCCGTACATATCGGCCAGCTTGCCGAGCAACGGACCCGTCACAGCCCCGACCAGCAGGAATGCCGTCAGCAGCCAGGCACCCTGAGTCGTCTGGAAGTGCACGGAGATTTCCGGCACCGCCATAGACACCATCATGTAGCTGAGGGTCAGTATCTCGAGCGTCAGCACGATCGAGGCCAGAGAGAGCACCAGCCGCGGCGTCCATGACTGTGCGACATCGGGCGTCCGTGTGACATCGGGCGATTCGTCGAATTGCATTGTAGGGCTCATAGAACGAGTCCTTTCGGGGGCTGCCACGGAGCTCTCGTTTCCGACTCGCACCGAGCAATCGAGCCGTGGCTTTCGTTTGGTGATCGCGTTCGCCCTGCTCGGAGTGGGGCGAAGACGTACGCGACAGCACACCCCTGTGCGGCGGGTCACACAATCGCACTTTCCACTCAGCGGCAATTGGACAATCGACTCAGCCAGTTCGGCTATTCAGTACACTTTTAAGGCGCGTGCGGGCGGCACCGCAGGTGAGCCTGCCCAGAAGTCCGACGCAGATCCGGCAATCAGGAGACCGAACATGACCACGGCGTACTCGTTCTCGACGCAGCTCTACATCGACGGGCACCGCACCGACGGCGAATCGGATGAGCTCATCAGTGTGCGCAATCCCGCGACGGAGGACACGATCGCCTACGTCCCGCAGGCCTCGATCCCGGATGTGCGTCGCGCGATCACGGCCGCGCGCAAGGCATTCGACGAGGGGCCATGGCCGCGGATGAAGCCCGCCGAGCGGGCCGCGGTGCTGCTGCGCATGGCCGAGGAAATGGAGCGCCGCCTGCCCGAGCTCGTCGACGTCAATATCGCCGAGGCGGGTTCGGTCCGCTCGTTGGCCGAAACCCTGCAGACTCGGGTGCCGGTTGCCCATCTGCGCGATATGGCCGAACGCGTCATGCCGACCTTCGCGTGGGAGCGCCCGATGGAACCCACGATCGCGCCGGGCATCGGCATCTCCCAGGGGCAGATCCGGCGCGAGGGCTTCGGGGTCTGTGCGCTGATCGCGGCCTACAACTTCCCGTTCTTCCTCAGCATGATGAAGGTGATCCCTGCGCTTGCCGCCGGATGCACCGCCGTGCTGAAGCCCGCGCCGACCACCCCGCTGGAATCCCTGCTGATCGGTGACTTCGCCGATGCCGCCGGTCTGCCACCTGGCGTGCTGAATATCGTGACCGGCGATATCGACGCGGGTCGGGAGCTGACCACCAATCCGATGGTGGACCTGGTCAGCTTCACCGGATCGGACACCGTCGGACGGATGGTCTACACGCAGGCCGCGAGCTCGATCAAGAAGGTTGTGCTCGAGCTCGGCGGCAAGTCCGCCAATATCGTCCGCGCCGATGCCGACCTCGACGGTGCGGTCCGGTCCGCACTCATGGGCATTACGGTGCACGCGGGCCAGGGTTGCTCGATTCTGACCCGCACGATCGTGCACGAATCCGTCCATGACGAACTGGTGGCTCGGCTGCGCGTCGCGCTCGCCGGTGTCCGGGTCGGCGATCCGGCCCACGAATCCACCACGATGGGTCCGTTGATCACCGCGGCGCAGCGCGAGAAGGTCGAAAAGCTGATCCGTGTCGGCGAGGAGGAGGGTGCGCGGATCGTCGCCGGTGGCGGACGCCCGACTGGTCTCGACAAGGGCTACTTCGTAGAGCCGACCCTCTTCGTCGATGTCGACAATTCGATGACGATCGCCCAGACCGAGTTCTTCGGTCCGGTGGGCGTAGTGATTCCGTTCCGCACCGACGACGAGGCGGTCCGCATCGCGAACGACAGCCCCTACGGTCTGGCCGGGGCCGTCTGGAGCGCCGACACCAAGGCCGCCTATGAGATCGCCACGCGCGTCCGCGCGGGCGCTGTAGCGATCAACGGCGGCAGCGCGGGGGTCAATCCGCGCTCGCCGTTCGGTGGATACAAGCAGAGCGGAATCGGCAGGGAGTGGGGCGAATTCGGCCTCGACGAATTCCTGCAGAGCAAGGCGATCAGCTGGGCCGCCCGCTGATCGGCCGGGCAGTGTCGGCGCCTGTTACGCTCCGCCGTGGAGCCACTGGCGTAGGGGGCGCGGACATGAGAGAACCGGCATGAACGCAGACGTAGCCGCAGCGGTCGGCGAACTGTTGCCAACGCTCGCCGAACGGGCGGCGCTGGTCGACGAGACCGGTGAGATTCCGGCCGAGACGATGACCGATCTGATCGGTACCGGCATCTTCCGACTGCTGCGCCCGAAAGCCCAGGGCGGGCTGGAGGCCGATCCGCTGGACTTCTACGACGCGGTGCGCATGGTCGCCACCGCATGCGGTTCGACCGGGTGGGTGACGTCGGTACTCGGCCTGACCCCTTGGCATGTGGCACTTTTCGACGAGCGCGCCCAACGTGATGTGTGGTCGGACGATCCGGACGCATTGATCTGCTCGTCGTACGCGCCGGTCGGCAGATTCGTTCCGGTCGCGGGAGGTTACGAAGTCTCGGGCCAGTGGCGATTCGCCAGCGGATGTGCGCACTCGTCGTGGGCGCTGCTCGGCGGCACCATCGTGGCCGAGAATGGCCAGCCGGTGGATATGGTCAGCGGGCTGGTGCCCTGCATCGACTATCGGATGTCGAAGGTGTGGGATGCGGCCGGACTGCGCGGCGCGGGCAGCGACGATCTGTACGCCGAGCGGATTTTCGTTCCGGAACACCGGGTAACGCGGTTCTACGACATCGCACGGCTGGAGAGCCCGGGACATAGGGCGAATCCCGGCCCCCTCTACCGGATGCCATACGGAACCATGTACACCTACGCGAACAGCTCCCCCATGGTCGGCATGGCACAGGGCTGCCTCGATGTCTTTCTGAGCCGGATGCGCGACAGTAACCGGCTCAGTTTCGGTGGCGGCAGTATCACCGCGGATCAGCCGACCGCGGCCGCACGGGCCAGCGCGGAAATCGACGCGGCCATTCTGCAGATGAGCCGGAGCCTCCGCGATTTGTACGCGTGCGTTTGTGCACGACAGGAGATTCCGCTGGAGCTGCGGTTGCGCGCGCGTCGTGATCAGGCATGTGGCGCCGAACGCGCATTGACCTCGATCGATCTGGTGTTCGCGGCGACCGGTGGGATGCTGCTGCGCCGTCGCAATCCGATCGAGCGCGCCTGGCGTGACGCACATATCGCGGGCATTCACGCATCCAATGATGTCGGCACGGCGTTGACGCTCTACGGGCGCGGGACATTCGGATTGCCGGTCGACGACATGTTGGTGTGAGTCCGAATCCGGACCCGGTCACCACCAGCCGACGAGACGATCCATCAGCAGCGTCGCACTGGCGAGATAGTCGCCGTACCCGCCGCGGAAGAAGAGCAGCGGTGTTCGCACCGACTCGATATTCAGATCGCTGACCCGGCCGACGACCAGATAGTGGTCACCGATTTCGACCACGTTTTCGAGCTTGCAGTCGACCCATGCCACGATGCCGTCCAGCACCGGATTGCCCAGCGGTGACGGTGTCCAGACCACGCCCTCGAAACGGTCCGATCCGCGAGCCGACAATCGGCGTGACGTCGGCTCCTGGTTGCCCGCGAGCGCGTTGGCGCAGAAGCCGCCCGCCTCCTGGATCATCGCCAGCGTCGACGAGGATCGGTTCACCAGAATAGACACCAATGGCGGCTCTAGCGAAACCGAGGTGAAGGTGCCGACGATCAACCCGTGCGGACGACCGTCGGATGCCGTGGTGGTAATCGCGACAACACTCGTCGGAAAATGTCCCAGCACGTCGCGGAAGCGCCTGGCGCCCATCGACACCGGATCCGGAAGCGGACTCATAGGGGTCCTCACCTCTCTTGCGGAAGGATCGAGCCGACGGCCCACTCCGAACGCAAGTTTGGTCAGGAAACCGGGTGGACCTGGGGCTCTTTCCGCTCAGCGGAAAGCGGTCCGGATAGGCGGGGGCCTCAGAACCACTCGCCGCGTTCGCCGAGCGCGACGATTCGTCCGACGGTCTCGGTGAGTGCCGGGAGCTGCGGCTCATCCCGCACCACGACTGATTCGAAGCGCGCCGAATGTTTGCGCGCGGTGTCGCCCATCAACTTTTCCGATATCGCGTGCGCGGTATTGGCGACCAGCGGTGCCAGCCGCTCGAGCGGTGCTCGCACATCGCCGACGAGCGAAATCCCGCCGACCGGCCCCTTGGGACCGCGCACGGCCGCACCGACACAGGCGATGTGCTGGAAGCATTCGCCGCGCTCGAAAGCCAGACCGCGACGCGCACGAATGCGAATCAACTCCTGGTGCAGGACCTCGAGATCACCGATGCTGTGCGTGGTCCGCTTGACCAGGACATCGCGGTACAGATCGTCGATCTGTTCCGGCGACAGCCACGCCAGCATGCTCTTTCCGACGGCCGTGCAGTGCGCGGGGACCCTGCCGCCGACGACGGAGGGCACCTGGACGGCGGCCTTGCCGCCGAACTTGTCCAGGTAGTACGCCTCGGCGCCGTCCAGCACGGCCAAGTGCACCACCATGTCGGTGCGCACCGACAGGTTGTGCAGGAGTGGGAACGCGGCGGTGCGCAATGCACCGTGTCCCTCTTCCCGGCCACCGAACCCGAGCGCCCGTTGACCGAGGCCGTAGTCACGACCATTGCGCTCGAGCCATCGCAGCCGAACCAGCTGTTCCAGGATGCGATGGGTCGTCGAGCGCGGGAGATTGGTGCGTCCGGCAACATCCTCGAGCGAGAGCCGAATCTGCGGGCCACCGAACGAATCCATGATCAGTGTCATCCGCTCCACCATCGACGGTGGCGCCTCGTGCCGTTCGGAGGTGGCGACCGCATTGTCATTCACCACTGAGGCCATTGGCCAGCCTCCTTCTTGGAGCTCGAACCTCAGGCGCGAGTGTAGCGAAAGACGGCCGCTTTAAGGTGGCTATATCGGAATTAAGTTTCCTCTTTAGCGGCGATATCGCCGATATCGATCGGTCCGCCGCAGGCCACGGCGAGCAGGCCCGAGAAATCGACGCCTGAATCGGTCAACGCGGCTGCACAGGCGGCGACGTCCTTGTGCAGAAAAGGTGCCACCGCGGCGGCGAAGGATTCGGATCCGCCACGGTCGGCGATATAGCGTCCGGCAGTGGTACCGCCGCTGCTGATCGCGAGCGCCTCGAGCATTACACCCTCGTCTATCCCGGCACCACGGCCCAAGGTCAGGCCTTGCAGTGTCAGTTGCGAGACCGCGGCGAACAGCAGATTATTGATCAACTTCACCCGCAGTGCCGACCCCCGCCCACCTGTTTCGATGACCGTTCCCGCATAGCACTCGACGACCCGTCGCGCGATCGCGACGTTTTCCGGCGTGCCACCGAGGAAGACCACCAGCTCACCCGCGCGCACCGCCTCCGGTGTGCCACTGAACGTCGCGTCCACGAGCGCGGCCCGGCCGGACGGCGCGAACTGGTCCAGACTGTCCAGCACCTCCGGCGTCCCTGTGGTGTGCGACAGCAGTACCGTGCCCTCCCCCATCGCGCCGACGACCTTGGGCAGCAGCGTGGATATCTGCTCGTCGCCGAACAGGCAGCTGACGACGACATCCGCGGCCGCGATATCCCGGGCCCGATCGACGGGCTCCGCTCCGAGTGCCGCCAGCCGGTCCCGTACCTCCGCGCGCCGCGCGTACAGCCGGACCCGCTGCCCCGCCGCCAGTAATCGCTCCACCATCGCCGCGCCGATCCGGCCGGCGCCGATGAATCCGATCGTCAGTGCCGTCATGATCGGCTCCTTCGCTCCCGGACGATGTCGAGCAGTTCCATCCTGCTCACCTTGCTCGATGGCGTGCGTGGTAGCTGGTCCAATACCACCACGTGCACCGGTACCTCGTACGGCAGCAGGTGAGCGCGACAGAGTTCGACGAGTTCGTCGCTGTCGGGAGGTATGCGTCCGGGTTCGGTTTCGATCGCGGCCACGGGTACGTGTCCGAGGCGGGCGTCGGGCAGTCCGGCCACCGCGGCCTCGCGCACCGCCGCATGTGTCTCCAGAACTCGCTTGACCGTCTCGGGCTGGACTTTGAAGCCGCCGCGGATGATGGCGTCGTCCGCACGACCGACGATCCAGAGGAAGCCGTCGACATCGATCCGCGCCAGATCGCTGGTCTGGACCCACTTGCCCGCGCCCGCCGCGGTCTGCGCGGTGCGGACCTCGAGCCGCCCGGTCGTCCAACCGCCGAGTTCGGCGCCGTCCTCGCCGGTCACCCGCAACTCGACGCCCGGGAAAGCGCGACCGGCGCTGCCCGCCTTCAGGTCCCACCACTGTTCGTGCAGCGCCAGCGTCCAACCCGCCACCGCGCCCGCGAATTCGGTGGCACCGTAGGTCATCAGCACCGGGATGCCGTAGGTGCGAAAGAACGAGTCCGCCCACTCTTTCGGGCATGGCGCTGTCCCGGAGGTGACGACCTGTAGGCTCGCCAGCCGCGCCCGCGACACTCCGGAATCGAGCACCGCCCGTAATGCCGCGGGCACCAGACTCACGGCCCGCAACCGATGCCGCTCCACGGCGCTGACCCAGGGTTCAAGGACGAACTTGGGCATGAGAATCATCCGCCGACCGGTGGCCAGGCACGCCAGTGCCCGCCACAGGCCGCCGATGTGCACCAGCGGCGCGTTCACGAGTACCGCGGAGGTGGAAAGCAATCGGTCGTCCCTGACCGTCTGCCCGCCGGAAGTCAGTGCCTGATCCAACTGCTCGGTCCGCAGATGCACGCGCTTCGGCACGCCGGTCGTCCCCGAGGTGAGCATTTCCACCACGGTCCCCGGATTCGTCACGGCGGACGCGCGGATCGTGCCGCTCACGCGTCGCACCGAACCGTCGTCCCGCAGTTCCAGGGCGAAACCGGCCGTCGTCGCGGCATCGAGTACGCCGTCGCGGGCCAGCAGCACCGATCCGCACACAACCGCGGGCAGGTCACAGGCAATGATGTCGGCGGCCAGCCGCGGCGCCGGTTGCAGCGGAGCGAGGAGTACGACGCATCGACCGGTCGCGATCAGCGCGGCGACAACCGCGACATGTTCCGGCCGGTTCTCCAGGACCACACCGACTCGGGATCCCGCGCCCAAACCGGCGGATTCCAGTGCATCCACGACCGAGCGCGCGGTGGTCTGGATCCGACCCCAGGTCCACCAGGTCTGCTCGTGCTCGATCGCTTCGGCATCGACGGGAGCCTCGGCGAGCAGTCGGGTCAGCCGGTCACGAATTCCCACGTGGTAATGCCTTTCGTATCGGGTGCCGGGCCGTGGTTCACCATTCGAGGCGCAAAGACATCAGGCCATACATGTTTCCGGTCTGCTCGAGCTGCTGTCCGGGCGCGATCCGGTATTCCGGTATCCGCTTGTGCCACTCCTCCATCGCCACATTCAGCTCCAGTCGAGCCAGGTGCGAACCCAAGCAGCGGTGCGGTCCCGAACCGAAGGCGATGTGGTTGTTCGTGGCGCGCCGCAGATCCACCTCGAGCGGATTGTCGAACCGCTCGGCATCCCGGTTGCTGACCGCGAGCGGCAGCATCACCATGTCGCCGGACTTCACCGGACAGCCGCCGATCTCGGTATCCCGTGTCGCCTTTCGTGCCGGAATGACGAACGAATAGACACGGAGGACTTCCTCGACGCCATTGGCGATCAGCGACGGGTCGGCCACGATGGCCGCGCGATCCTCATGATGCGCGGCGAAGTGGTACATGGCCCAGCCGATGGCGATGGGGACCGTATCGAAACCGGCCTGGAACATCAGAATGCAGAACGCGTGCATATCGGCGTCGCTGAGTAGCTCGCCATCGATGCGCCAGCTCATCATGCGCGACAGCAGATCATCGCGCGGGGCGTCGCGACGCAGCGCGATCTGCTCTTCGAAATAGGCCGACGCAGCGGTCATCGCGGCAAGTTGGCGACGGTGGTCGGGATCCTCGGCGTGCGGCAGGTGCAGCATCTCATGGACCCATTCCAGGAATTGGTCCAGATCCTGCTCGGGCAGGCCCATAAGCCGCATGAAGATCAGGGTCGGGAACCGGCGCGCGAACTCGTCGAGAACGTCCGCGGCCCCCTTCGGCAGCAGCCGGTCGATCATATCCGCCGCGATCTTGCGGATCTCCGGCTCGCGGGCGGCGACCCACTTGGGCCCGAACTCGCTGCCCAGCAGCCGCCGCCACTTGGTGTGCAGCGGCGGATCAAGCATCTCCGGAATCCACAGGAACTTCGGATTCGGTTCGAGCACCGTCACCGAGGTGCTGGAGAAGGTCCGCCAGTCCTGTAGCGCCTCCTGGATCGCCTGGCCGTCCGTAATGACCCAATATCCCTGTGCGACAGTGCTTCTGAATGCGGAGTGGGTGCCGGCGAGTCGGTCCCACCGCTCGTGATGGCTCAGCAGCGGGCCCGATAGTCGGTTGTCGAAGTAGTAGGCGGGCACACCCTCGTGGGCGCCTCGGGACTCGAGCGTCATGATGTTCCTCTCGTTGGTCACAATCCGGCCGACGGCGTGGTCGACAGGAACGCGCCGCCCGGACCGACATCGAGGGCCTCGCCGTACCACGTCTGCCCCCACTGCAATTCAGGGATCGAACGCCACAGATCCGGCGTCCCCAGGTTCAGGCCACCGGCGTGGGCAATCTGCGGGCCGGGATCGTAGTCGTGCGAACCAGCCATGCGAGCTCTCCTTCGAGTCGGAATGTCCTGCTGGCTGGCAAGTTTGAGCGGGAAACCGGGCAGCGCACGCCGGACTTTCCGAACACTGGGACGCGCTGGCTCCCGACGAGCCACCGTGGACTGCTCCCCCACCGCGACCGGCGCCATCCCGCTCAGCGGAATCCCGCACTCGACCCGACATCGCAGGTCGCACACTCATCCGACATCCGACTTCCCGTGAACCAGGTCACCCCAACGGCCATATCGCGTCGCGACCGGCTGCGGCAGATCAGCGAAACACCGCGGTGCACGAAGGGCTCGGCGGCGTCAGCCTGCGTCGCCACGCAAGGGACCGGAGCGCCTCGATTCGACAAGGAGAACGCAATGCCCGCTGACGAGGAAACCTACGACGTCGTGGTCGTGGGGTCCGGAGGAGGTGGCCTGATCGCCGCCTATACGGCCGCCGCGCGCGGGCTGCGCACACTGCTGCTGGAAAAGTCCTCGCTGATCGGCGGTACCACCGCGTATTCCGGTGCGGGACTGTGGTTTCCGGGCAGCGCCCCGATCGCGCGCGCGGGTATCGAGGATGACCCCGAGGCCGCCCGCACCTACCTGCGCGACGTTGTCGCCGACAACTCGCGCGAACCGCTGCAGGATGCCTATCTGCGGACCGCGCCCCAGCTGATCGACGACCTCGAGCAGAACCCGCTGTTCGGGTCCTTCACCTACCAGCCCGTGCCCGAATACTTCTTCGGGCGTCCAGGATCCACCGCCACCGGGCGAACCATATTCCCGCAGGAAATCTCGGTAGCCGAACTCGAGGAACTCGCCCCGCTCATCCGTCGCTCCGTCCCGGAAGAACGCTGGGGTATCGACGAAGGGCCGGTGCTCGTCGGCGGTCGCGCGCTGATCGGCCGGGCGCTGAAAGCCTTCCTGGCAACGGGCAACGGCTCCTACCTGCTCGAGACCGCCATGACCGACCTCGTTGTCGAGGACGGCCGGGTCACCGGTGTGGTGGCGGTCACCGGTGGCGAGCGCCGCACATTCCGCGCCACCCGCGGCGTGATCCTGGCGGCGGGCGGCTTCGAACACAACCGTGAGATGCGCGAGCAGTATTCGCCCGTGCCGCTCACCGGAGAATGGTCCCACGGCGCGCCGGGCAATACCGGTGACGCGATCCTGGCCGGTCGCGCGATCGGCGCGGCCACCGACCTGCTCGATGAGGCCTGGTACGTCCCAGGGGTTGTACAGCCCGACGGTCGGCCCGTCTTCCATACCGGCACCCGCGGCGGAATCTGGGTCAATGCCGAGGGCGAGCGCTTCATGAACGAGACGCAGCCCTACGATCGCGCCGGGCACGAAATGGCCCGGCTGCAACGCGAAACCGGCGTTACACACAGCACCGCGTACTGGGTATTCGACCACCGACAGCTCGACCGCGACGGCTTCGGCGGCGATCCGGAGCAGCCGGTGCGTCCGGAGTGGTTCGCGTCCGGCGCCCTGCGCCGCGCCGACACCCTCGAAGAATTGGCCGACCTGATCGGCGTGCCGCCGGAGAAATTGCGCAAGTCGATCGAGGAGTACAACGGCTATTCGACGTCCGGTGTCGACGAACGTTTCCATCGCGGCGAGGCGCCGTGGGACCAGATGTTCCAGTACATCGTCGGTTACCCGGCCGATCCCCGGCAGAACTACGTCGTGCCACTGGCGACCGACCTCCCCAACCCACTGCTCATCCCCGTCGACACCCCGCCCTACTACGCGGCCACCGTCGTGCTGTCCGATATCGGAACCAAGGGCGGTCTGGTAACCGACGAGCACGCCCGCGTACTCCGCTCGGACGCCACGCCGATCGAAGGTCTCTACGCGACCGGCAACACCATGGCGGCGATGTCGGGCGGCGCGTACCCGGGCGCAGGAACACCGATCGGTTCGAGCCTCGTTTTCGCGTATCTGGCCGCACTCGACCTCGCCGGTAATACCCAATTGCCCTGAGCCACAGCGCATTGCGATAGGAGTCGGAAATGGCATCAGTACCCGCACCCGTGCAGGCGACCTTGTCGGGAAGGTCGTTCCTCTCGGCCACTCTCGACAGCGTGCATCGTTGCCCGGCCCGATCCGACTATATCGACCTGCGTTTTTCGACCTCGGCGGGATTCTGGCAGTGGTGTTTCCCCGAGCCGCCGGGACGTCGGCGCGTCGATCAGAGGGGGGTCGTACCGCTCGCGCTGACGTTCGGGCGGTACGGCGCACAGGCGCATGTCATTCGAGACGACGAGCTCGGGCCCGCACTGCCCAGTTCCGCGGCGCTGCCGCTGATTCTCGGCGATGCCTACATCCTGGTCGAACGCCGACTGATAACCACCGACACGGGTGCGGCAACAGCCTGACATCCCGCGCACCACGCCGCATCCGACTCGTCCGGGCGCACAGACAAGCATGGATCCGCCGGAGCACACCAGATTGCGCATGCTGCTCGCGAAGGCGTTCACGAGTCGGCGGTCGAGCGGTTGCGCCCGCGCGCAGCAAATCGTCGACCAGTGGTTGGACGCGATCGAACGGTCCTGGCCGCCAGCGAATCTCGTGCACCACCTTGCGCTACCGCTGCCCCTCACGGTGCTCGGCGTACCGGCGGTGCGATCTCGTTATGGCGCACAGCTAACACCCTCCTCCACATCCAGCAGATGTCTGTCACGGTTAGTGCCGTTGCGAAGGAGGAGTGCTAACTATAGCGCGGTACGCTATAGTTTGCCTATGTCCAGTCAGAGCGATGTGCTGCGCGAGGTGATGCACAGAACGGGCACCACCCAGACCGAGCTAGCGCGGCTGAGTGGTGTCCGCCAATCCAGTATCAGCCAGATGTTGTCCGACAAACTGAATCTGAGCGATGAGCAACTCGAGAGGCTGTTGTCCTGCATGGGCTATCGCCTCGAAGTCGTGCGACGTCCCGTCGTCCCGGAATTGACCCGCTCTGAGCGTCGGTCATGGCAATTGCACAGTCGGCTCTCGACACACTTGACGCGGGCGAGCCTCCAGTCATGGCGGCCGCGTATCGAACGCAATTTGGAGCGACTGCGTGACGGAGTTACCGGCCAGCCGCATGAGCGCAACCTCGATCGCTGGGAGTCGCTGATCAAGCGCGGTGACGTGCCAGGGATCCACCGCGTCCTCACCGGTCTCGATCGCGACTCGATCGAGATGCGCGAAGTCTCCCCGTTGAGTGGTCTGCTCTCGCAACATGAGCGCGCCGATGTGCTGGGCCTCGCCGGCTGATGCGGCGCGACCAGTTGGAGCATGCCATCCGGACGGCGTGCCAGATCATCGGCCGGCCCGAGGTGATCGTGGTTGGATCCCAATCGATCCTCGGCACCTTCGACGAGGCCCAGCTTCCCGCGGATGCCACGATGTCGTTGGAAATCGATATCCTTCCGATCGCTAGCGACAACGCCGAGACTGCGCGACTAGCGGACCTCATCGAGGGCGTGGCCGGAGAGTTCTCGCCGTTCGAGGATCTGCATGGTTTCAGCATTGACGGCGTCGATATGACGACATCCGCACTCCCAGATGGGTGGCGAAACCGATTGGTCAAGGTGCAGAACGCCAATACGGCCGCGCCGTCTGGCGAACCGCAGTTCACCGGATGGTGCCTCGACAAGGAAGATCTGTGTGTTGCGAAGCTGTGCGCCTTCCGCGAGAAGGACCAGAATTTCGTAGCCGCGCTACTGGGAGCTGGGCTCGTCGCCCCAGGCTTGATCGCCGAACGCCTACCGGCCGTCCCGGATAGCCACAAGCCCGCGGCCGACCGCGCACTCGGGTGGATCGGATCCTGGTTGTAGGAAATTGCCATTCGACTGTCGCGGCAGCGGTGGTGTTGCAGTTGCCTGCGGCTGGACGCGATCGAGCGGGCTGGGCCGCCAGCAGATCTCGTGCACCAATTCGCGCTGTTTCCGGAAGTCCGCAACGTCAGGCATCGCGGCGTGAGATTTCAGTCGTTGGCGCAGGTCACCCAGGTATGCGTAGCTGCGTCGCGACGACGGACCGGCTGCGATATCGAGTGCCTGGTGGCCGATGCGTACGGCTTCCAGCGGATCCTCGCTCGCGCCACGCTGGCCGGTCGGACGATTCCGCCTTGGCGAATGTGCGCTCGGCCGCGGTAATGGATGCGATGCACATCGATTCGTCCAGGCGTGCAGCGTGGCCGTGGGCCTGCCTCACACGGGCACAACGCCGACCCGCTGCGCCAGCCGACCGAGATCACCGGTCGTGAGATCGCGCCGCACGGTGCGCATCATGTGCCCGACGAGCTCCCGCACTGGAGACATAGTGCGGACATGCTGGGGCGCAGCGTGTTCGGCCCGCAGCAGGGCGTACAGCGAATCCCGGTAGTTCTTCTGCATGGCGTGCGCCTTGCCGATCTCTACGAAGTATTGAGCGCGCCGCCCCTCGTTCGGCAGATCAACAGGGGAAAGGCTCGGCGCGAGGGCGAGTACCTGACCGGGCTCGCGGCGTTCCATCGCGGCCGACATGCGCCACAGCTGGACGTTCGCCGGGCCGAAGGACTCGTTGCGCGCCTCAGACGTGTTCGGTTTGGCCTCGGGGAGCCTGCGCGCTTGCTCGGCTGCCTCGACGAGGTGCGGTTCGGGGTCGCCGCCCATCGTGGCGGCGACGATCGAACCTTGTAGGTGCAGCATCCCGAACGTCTCGATCTCGCCCACCGTGCGCACCTCGGCCGCGATCTTCTCGGCCGTATCGATGGTGGTCGCCAGTGCGGCAGGCAGCGCGCCAGGTCGCGACAGGAGTATCTGCCCCCGGATAAACGCGGCAGCGGCAATCGGCGCAGCCGCACCGACGTGCCTCGCAGCGCGTTCGGCTTCCTGCGCAGCAATCCAGGCAAGAGCGTGGTAGCCACGTGCCCGCAGCGCCGACGCGACGCCGTAGGCCACAGTCCCGAGCACGTCCCAAGCTCGTTCGGCCTCGGTCTCGCGTACGTGGCGGTAGGCGTCGGTCAGCATCGGCGCGAGCATCGGTCCGAGCGTCGTGTAATCGCAGTCGTGGCGGAGCTTGGTTGCCGTGCGCGTGAGCACTGCCAGTTCCTTCAGGCTGCGCGGCGGGCGGGTGTCTGTCACGTTGCCCCGTGCCCACAGCACCGTTTCCAGTTCCGGCACTGCCGCATGGAAACCGGCCGTCGACGGGTCGAGCCGGTCTTGCTCGTGACCGGTCAGGTCGCCGATGGTGACCCCCAGCGCGGAGGCCAGGGCCAGCAGCGTACGGCGGGAGTCGATCGGCCGTAGTCCTGCCTCGTACTTCGCGATCACGGATCGGCTGATCCCGACCCGGTCGGCAAGCACCTGTTGCGTGATACCCCTCCGGGCGCGAATCTGGCGCACCCGCTGGCCGATGTAGGTACCCGGTTCGTCGGTCATGTGCGCTCCCTGCGCTTTCCCTGTCGCGTGTCCACGCTTCATCAAGGCACATGATACGTGCGTTGTCCCTGTTTACCTCGTTTGTTCCATCACGGAACAGAGTTCGGTGCCTGCGTTGCAAAGCTCCAGTGCAAGCCCCGCCGCCGGGTGTCGGTTGCCTCGGCGGTGGGTGTACACCAACCGGACAGCGGAAGGCGCAGGGGAATGGAAGCGCTCGCGTGGTTAGACCCGACATCACCGACGTCGGAATGGGACGAGGCCCAGATCCGCCGTCTGGCACGGCGATTGGGCTACGTGCTGCACTGGGCCGACGCGTGCTCGGTGCTCGGTCTGGTCGAACAGGCTGCCGGGCTAGGCGTCGACGTCGTGCTGTTGCCGTCCTCGGCGCACCTGGACGCGCAAACACTGAATCGACTGATGGGGTTTGCCGACGTCGAATGCGCTTGCCCGCGTGAGTCTTTCGCTCGCTGGACAGCGCTCGGCGGGGTGCACCGATGATCGCGCTCGGGTGGGCCGTCGTGCGTTGGGTGCCCAACTCGCCCATAAACCGTGGAGGAGGTGATGCGCCCCAGAGGCGCGCTTCATGACAGCACATTCCACATCACCTCGCCCCGACGAGGACGACGTTCATCTGTCGGTCCACTTGCACGATGTGCGAATGGATTTCGCTGCCTGTCTGACAGCGGCATTGCTGTTCGTGAAGGACTGGCGCATATACCACTATCACGACGCCGTAGCCATCATCCCAGGCGACACCGACGGCCTACCCCGCCTCCCGAATGAACGCCTGTACCTCGAGCCGTGAACGCCATCGGGCCTTCATCAGCGCCTCAGCGCTCCTGCACGAGATCATTCCTACGGTGGCGCATATAATGGTCTGTGCCGAAATCGACTGGGCGGGCAATGGATCCGGCCGCGTCTGTCGAGTCGGGGTAGTGCGCACGCTCGCCCCTTGGAACCACCGGCCGAATGTGCGGCAGCTCCGTGAAGTCTTGATGCCGTCGCACTAGGCCGTGAGCCAGTCCGCCGCGATGCGGATCACTTCGGCCTGGAACTCCTGGCTTTTCGGGTTGAGGTACTGCGGATCGTCATGGACGGCGAACCCGTGTTGTGATCCCTCGATTTCGACCAGCTCAACGGGTGCGGTGAATTGGGCGACGGCAGCACGGGAACCGTCGATCGGGACCAAGGTGTCTGCGTTGCCATGGACGATCAGAGTCGATGCCTTGATCTCGCCGAGGACTTCATTCGGCTTCAGCCAGAACACCTCATTGAGCAGCGGCCGACCATGCCGCAGGGTCGGCGTGAACTGGATCGCTCCGGTTTCGTTGAGTTCTTCGGCCTTCTCGTCGCTGATGACATCGTTCGTCCAGTAGTCGCGAGTGTCGATGGTGCGCTTCTTGTAGTCGAACTGAGGATTCAGCAACACCAACCGAGACAGATCATCTGGGCGTTTGGCAGCGTAGTAGCCACAAATGCCGCCCCCGAAGCTGGCACCGAGCAGCGACAGGTCACTGGCACCCGTGGCGTCCTGCACAGCGGCGACGCTGACGCGGATGTCGTTGAGGATGGCGGAGAGGGTCAGTTCCTCTTGGCGGCCCTCGCTGTCGCCGTGGCCGCGAAGGTCAAACCGCAGCGACGCGATACCAGCATCGGCAAGGCCGGTCGCCAGACGGGTGAAGAAGCCGCCCTCCTCACGGGTTACGCCACCACCATGCACCAGCACGACGGCGTGCGTCGTGGGTTGACTGGGAGTGACGAGGGTGGCTGCCAGGTACAGGCCGTCGAGAGTACGTATGCGGGTGATGGTGCTCGTCGGAACCACGGAGCCAGTCAACCAGAGCAGGCACACCGCTGCCAGACGATGATCACGATGCGAGAACCGCTTCCTCGGCCGGCGCGCAGGGCTACCCTTCCTGTCCAGGCATTGCGCACCGGGCGGAGCTTCGCAGACCGGGCACTCGTAGTTCTCCCTGGCGGGGTCGTCTACAACGACAGCAGCGTCGTCATATAACCGGGTACCCCCGTGGGTCCACGAACCAGGGGACGAACTTCGTGGCACCGTAAGTGACCGACTTGAAGCCATAAGCCACCGTTCCAGCTCCGCGACTGCGCCGTACTTCCGTGCTGCTTCGGCCGGGCTCAGACGCTCGCTACCTGGCCGGGCCAATCCACTCATGCCCGATGACAGGCTCGCCGACCCGCGCCCAGGCGATAGGCTCACCATAATAAAAGTCATCGAGAACTCCGCCGCTCATGGCCTCATCCTGCCTCGTACGGCCGAACAGCGCGATGGCACAAGGAAACCCGAGTGTCGTAAGGGGCGCATTCGGATCGCCGACAAGCCCGTGTCGTACTCGATCCCAAACATTGGTAAAGGATGCCACGGCGCCACATGCCGCGATACCAGATATGTGAGCGGCCGTCTCGCTCGCCGTGATCGCTCTATTCGTCTTCTTCCTTGTCGAGGCGGCGGAGGCGGCGATGGATGTCCTCGATTCTGGCCGGAACGTTGGAGTCGCCCCGGCGTACTGGAACTTGGAACAGTGCCGAGCTCATCCGGCCCTCGTTCTGGGTAGCACCGCGGACGATGAATGGAAGGCAATCAGGGCGCTGCGCAGGGATCAGTATCGCGAAGACCTCGCCTAGAGTTGCCGGAGTGCGGCACATCTTGATGCCGGCGATCTCGGGGTAAACGAGGGCCTCGATTGCCTTCATATACCGGTCCTTGGCACCAACATCAATCGCACACCCGTTGACCTCGGCGAGTGTGTCGCGGCCGTGGAGATCCTTCACTGTTCTGGCTCCTATAACGATGATCCCGCCCTTGGTCGAGTTCGCGAACGCCGCGATATCTCCGGCGATCACAACGCGAGCCCGGTCGTTCTTCGGGTAGTGGCCGTCTTTCGCGTCCAACGTCTCCGACTCGACTGTGCCCAGCAGAAATTGGATCTCACCGGATTCGATCGCCGCGAAGGCGTTCGTCGGTGTGGCGGATAGAGGCTCGTTCATGACGATGTCGCGTAGATGCGACACCATGAAGGCCATGTCACGGACAGTGGCATCTGGCGGCGGTAGCACGGTCAGCTCGCACAGACCGCCGTCCCTGGTGTCGTTGTAGAAACTCGTCTCGACACAGGTCATGCCTCGGGCGGCCAGGAGCGGCTCGGTCATAGAGCGAATGATCTTGTCTGTGAAATCAGATTTTCGTGGCAACACCACGTCAATCGTGAAGTCGACACGATCTCCACGCCGGTCCATCGAAAGCATGTCTTCGGGATAGGGATAGTTCGCTGCCCACGCCGACCGGAAAACGCCCACCGCGCTGGGAAGGTAACTGATCGATATCGCCGCTGTCGGATGGGCGATGTCGTCAACACTTTTTGCCGCGTGTCCGAGTGCCTCGGACA
Organism: Nocardia sp. NPDC050630; assembly: GCF_044457245.1. Classification (NCBI taxonomy): domain Bacteria; kingdom Bacillati; phylum Actinomycetota; class Actinomycetes; order Mycobacteriales; family Nocardiaceae; genus Nocardia; species Nocardia sp. NPDC050630. The sequence goes on along the minus strand of NZ_JBITGN010000001.1, from coordinate 327,793 downwards.
GTTCACCAGCGGTGATGTGCTGAAATTCTTCTAATTTCCCCCGCGTGGCGGCGAGGGGGTCGTAGGCGGCCAGGACGTGATCGTTCGGATCGAGAAAGGCGTGCCTGGCGCTATCCCATCGAATCTTTGCGCTGTTCGTCATCAGGAAGGGAGTCGATCCTTCGTGTGGCAGCAGGTGAATCAACCACCCTAGCTCCAGGCTTTTGCCGATCATCACTCAAGGCCGTCCGGCGGATACCGACGGGCTTGGTCCGGATCTCAGGACCCTCCACCACCACAGGGTTCGGGTTGTGGAGCGTTAGGCCCGGTAGCATATCGTGCCGACCAACCGCACCGGTGGAAGCAATCTTGCCCGCCGACTCACCGAAGTACCGGGCGGTGCTGACGGTCAGTCCGATGCCGGGAGCGGCTTGGCTGCCTTGAGCTCCAGCGCCTCGCCATCGATGGCGGGAATTCCGGGACCTGGCTTGGTGCAAAGTAATTCGACTGTTGCGTCGGCGTTGGTGTAGCGCTTGCCTATTGCGGTGCCGACGTTGGAGGTTGCCGGGGCGGCGGCAGCGTCCTTTTCCACTGCGGAGAGCACTGCGGGGGCGCCGCCGATGGTGAGTTCGATCGGGTCAGCGGGGACTTTGACGACGATCAGTTCTGTCGAATCGACGGCGCTGTAGACGCGTGTGCCGGGCTTCAGGGATAGTGCCATGGGGTTTCTTACCTCTCTAAGGTGCGCTCAGGTCCTCGAGCACGAGCCTGCGCAGTAGCTTTCCGGTGTCGGTGTGCGGCAACGAATCTCGGAAGACGATCGTTTCCGGGGTCTTCGAGCCGCGCAGTCGCGAGCGGACGAGGGTGCGCAACTCCTCATCGGTTGCGACAGCGCCTGCGCGGAGCACTACCGCTGCGGCGAGGGTCTGGCCCCATTCGTCACTCGGCGGTCCGACCACGCATGCTTGGGCGACTGCCGGATGTGACAGTAGAACCTCTTCGATCTCGGCTGGGGCGATGTTTTCGCCGCCTCGGATGATCGTGTCGTCGGCTCTGCCCTCGATGAATAGGTAGCCGTCGGGATCCACATGGCCTTTGTCGCGGGTGCAGAACCAGCCTTCGGCGTCCAGGAGGCTGCCGGTGGCGTATTCGCCGGAGATTTGTTCGCCGCGTAGGAAGATGATGCCCGATTTGCCCGGTGGTAGTGCGTGGCCATCGTCGTCGCGGACCTCGATCTCGATCGTGGGCAGCACTTGTCCGGCCGAGGACAGGCGGGCTCGGATCAGTGGGTCGTCGGAGAGCAGGGCGGCTCGGTGGTCTTCGGGGCCGAGGATGGCGATTGTCGATGCTGTTTCGGTCAAGCCGTAGGCGTTGACGAAACCGACATCCGAGAAGCGTGTAAGGGCCTCGCGCAGTATGCGTTCGGATACCTTCGCGCCGCCGTATGACAGGGAGCGCAACGTCGGGAGGTTCGCGCCGTGGGCCCCTACCGCGTCCACGATGCGCGCCAGCATCGTCGGCACCACCATCGCATTGGTCACGGCCTCGGCGCGGACCGTGTCGAGCCAGACCGATGGATCGAAGGCGCGCAGGTAAACCAGGCGTCGCCCGGCGAACAGATTCGACAGCATGTTGGCGACGCCTGCGACGTGGTAGGGCGGTACTGAAACCACTACTGCCTCTTCGGGATCGGCGCTGCCGAATTCGACAGTACTGAGCAGGTAGGCCATGAGGTGGCGGTGCCGGAGTAGTGCCGACTTCGGGGCGGCCGTCGTGCCGCTGGTGTACAGCACGACCGCCACGGTGTCGTCGTCGAACTGCGGCTCCAGGGGTGGCGCGTCGGTGGGCACAGCGGCCAGCCAGTCGTCGAAGACGTGTGCCCGCGCCGCCACTCGCGGCGCGGTCGCCGCATCCGCCAGCACGAGAGCGTCGGGTCGCCGCTCGATCAAACTGTTCAGTTGAGCGTCGTCCAACCGGTAGTTCACCGGAACGAACGGCACCCCCGCGCACGCCGCCGCCAAGAGAGCGACCGGCAGTAGCGGGTGGTTCTCCCCCACATACACAAGCGCGGGAGAATCGCGCAGCGTCGCCGCCCCGGCCCTCGCCAGCGCACCGAGTTCCGCCCCGGTCACTCGCCGGTCGGCGTCGCCCAACAGGACACGGTCGGCGAAGCCCGACTCGATCATCTCGACCATCGCTGAGAGATGCATGTCTTCAACAACTTTCGGAATCGAGGGCGGTGATGGATCGGTACGGGACGAGCCGGTCGCTGATGCCTCGTGAAGCGAAGTCGGGTCCGAAACCTGGCATTCCGGCATGCTTTCGGCCCGCGACCGCGCCCCCGCGATCGAAAGCCTGCCGAAATGACGAGAGGTTATGCCGCACAGGCATTTTCGGACGGCGCACTAGGACACCCTGGTATCCGACGCGGCGTGATCCGCTGCGACATAACCGAATACCGCCGACGCCGCGATACTCGCGCCCGCTCCGAGATACTTGCGTCCCATCACGGAGGCCGTGCAGTTGCCCGTCGCATACAGCCCGGGAATCGGCTCGTAATCCGTATTCAATACCCGGGAGAACTCATCACAAAGTAGTCCACCGCTGGTACCGATATCTCCGGGGTACAGCGCGGCGGCGTAGAACGGCCCCTTCTCGATCGGGCCCAGGCTCGGGTTCGGCTGGTGGGTGCGGTCGCCATAGAATCGCTCGTGGTCGCCCTCGCCGCGATGGAAGTCCTCATCGACGCCGGTTTCGGCGAATAGATTGAACCGATCGATCGTCTCTCGGAGCGTGTCGGCGGGGATATCGCATTGGCGTGCAAGGTCTTCCAGAGTGTCAGCGCGCTTCAGCGTACCGCCGGTGATCAACTGCTTAGGCGTGAAGCCCGCGGGTGCCATCCCGAACGGATAGCGCGACCGGTGGCGCGAATCGATGATCAGCCAGGATGGAATCGCCGCACCGTTCTCGCGGTGCCGCGCGTACATCTGCTGTCCGGCCTCCTGATATGAGCACGCCTCGTTGAAATACCGAAGGCCCTTCGCATCGACGATGAGCGAACCCGGCTTGCACCGCTCGGACAGACACATGCCGGGGGTGCCGTCGGGCATGATCCACGAGGGCATCCACCACGCCTCGTCCAGCATGTCGGTCGAGGCTCCCAGACCCTCCGCGATCCGGATCGCCTCCCCGGTGTCCCCCGGATTGGCCGAGGTCCACTCGGCACCGACCGGCAGCCCGTCCGAATGCTCCTTACGCATCGCCTCGTTGCGTGCGAAACCGCCAGCGGCGAGCAAGATTCCGTCCCGGGCACGCACGCGCACATCCCGACCCTCGCGATGGATGACGGCACCGACGACCCGGCCGTCCTCGACCACGAGATCCGTGAGCGCGGACTCGGTCCAGATCGGCACCTCGCGCCGAAGCAGCGCGTCGACCAACCGGGCGATCAATCCCGCGCCATTGGCCGCCAACTTCTGTCCCCGAATGAGTCCGCCGACGGTGCGTCGTCCGACCCTGGCGATGGTTGCCATGCCGATTCGCGTGCGCATCAACGACATCGGCGCCGCTTCCACGGTGTAGATCACCATGCTGCCAGCGAAGCCGGGCCGGATCCGATCGCACCACGCCCCGAGTTTCTTCTTGTCGAAGATCTCCGGTTCGATTGATCTGCCCCGGGCGGATCCGCCTTCGATGCCCCGAACTCCGGCGTAGTAATCGCTATATCCCTCGCAGCGCCGAAATTTCAGGCCCTCGGATTCGAGAAACCCGACCATATCTATTCCGGAGTTGACGTAGGTCAGTCGACGAGCCGGAGACGACGCCGGGCCCGCAGCACCGACGACGGAGTCGAAGTAGGCCATGGCGGTGTCGAGCGAATCGGACACGCCCTCGCGCTGCATCAGCGGATTGTTGGGCAGCCACATCACACCGCCCGACATGCAGGTCGATCCGCCGAGCAGGTCGGACTTCTCCACGACGAGAACATCTTTGCCGAGGGCATGGGCACGCAGTGCGCCAACAACCCCGGCGCCGCTGCCGACGACCAGGAAGTCGGTCGTATGGTCCCAGTCGTTCATCACTTTCCCCTGCCCATTGCGGGCGCCCGCCCGATGACACCGTCGTCTTCCAGTGCGGCGATCTCTGATGCAGTGAGCCCGAGTCCCGCCAGCACTTCCTGGTTGTGCTCCCCCAACAAGGGCGCATGGCGCGTGTGCCAGCGTTCGGGACCGTCCGACAGCGTGAACGGCACCGTGCTGTGCCGGACCGTCGGGTTCACCGGATGCTCGACGTACTCGTAGAAGCCACGCGACTCGAGCTGCGGCAGTTCGGCGATGCGATGCGGCTGCATGACTTCGCCCACCGGAACGCCTGCATCCCAGAGGATTTGGACGATTTCTCCGGCGCTGCGCTGCCCACACCACGCGGCGAGATTCTTGTCGATGAGATCGTGCTGGTCGCGACGCCCGCTGGCGGTGGACAGCTCCAGTTCCATCGCCCAGTCCGGCCGACCGATCGCATCGCGCAGAGCCGACCATTGCTCATCGGTGGCCACCGCGACCGCGACCCAGGAGTCGTTGCCGCCGTATTCGTCGGTATCGGCGGTCCGGTAGAGGTTTTGCGGCGCCGCTTCCGGTCCCCGATTACCGTCGCGCACAAGCAGTTGCCCGTATGCGGAGTGCTCGATCACCTGTTCGGCGGCGACATTCATCGCGGCATCCACCATTGCCGCCTCGACGAGCATGCCATCGCCGGTACGCCGCCGATGTTCCAGTGCGAGCAGCAGCGCGTTCAGGGCGTGCAGACCGGCATTCGGATCACCGATCGAGAACGGCTCGACCGGGTTCTGGTCGGGATGGCCGGTCAACCAGGTGAGTCCGGACGCATCCTCGATGATGTAGGCGAAGGCCGGGTTGTCCCGCCACGGCCCGTCGAGGCCGAATCCCGGCATCCGGACCATGATCGCGTCGGGGCGCAGCGTGCGCACCTTGTCGTAGTCGAGCCCGATCTGCTCGAGCACCCGCGGGGTGTAGTTCTCGACGATCACATCGCAGTTCTGGATCAGCCGGTGCAGCACCTCGAGTCCGCGCTCGCTCCGGAAGTCCAGCGTGATGCTCTTCTTATTCGTGTTCAGGCTCGAGAAGATCGGCGAGCGTTCCCACCACTGTTCCTCGCCGAGCGGGACACCGGCGATGAGCCGGGTTCCATCGGGGCGGGTGGTCGACTCGACGTGGATCACTTCGGCACCGAGCATGGCGAGCAAGTGTGTGCAGGACGGGCCGGCCCAGAAGGCTGTCATATCCAGTACGCGAAGTCCGTTGAAGGGCAACGCTTTCGCCGTGTCGGTGGCCGTCGTCTGCCGAGCGGCCGGGGGTGTGGTGGAATATCGTTCCCCGTGCTCGCCGAGACGCGGGGCGGGCCTTGGTGCGCGCGGTGGCTCGGATCCCAGGCGGTACGGTGGGGCGGGTTGGGTGTAGCCGTCGCGGGGGTTGGTCACGAACGACCCACGCGCTCGGTAATGCTCCATCTCCGCGATGTTCTCGCCATTGGCTACCAACGAGTTGGGAATTCTGAAAGCCGTTGCCAGCTCCCGGATTTCCTCGACGGTGTGCTCGGCGAACCACGGCGCGATCTCACTGGCCAGGTCACCCGCCCGTCCGCTGATCGAGAACGGCGCGCTCTCGTCGATCCACTCCGGGTGGCCGACCATCGCGCACAGGTCGAACCACTGCTGGGCGGTCCCGCATCCGACGGCCACCATGCCGTCCTTAGCACTGGCCACCCCGGGCACCATGAGCCCTCGTCCCGGGCGCATCAGCCGACCGAGCGCCTCGAAGAACGTGACGGAATAGTAAGTGAGACTGAGGATCTGGGTCTCCAGCATGGATAGGTCGACCAGCGCGCCCACGCCGGTGTCGAGAATCCGTGCCCGCGACGCCAAGGTGCCGGCGGCGGCATATGCCCCGGCAACCCACTCGCCGATTCGACCTCCGACGTAGACCGGGGCACGGTCGGAAGCGCCGCGGCCGAGCCCGATGATCCCGCCCGACCACGCCTGCAGAGTGAACTCGGTCGCCGGTCGGTCCTGCCAGGGACCATGCAGACCGAATGGGGTGATCGAGGTGACCGTCAGATGGGGATGGCGGTGGTGGATGGCTTCCGGTGTGAACGACGGATGCTCCGCCACCCGCGATCCGCGACTCCACACCACGGCGTCGGCCCCAGCCAACAATCGGTCCACGAAGTCGATCTCACCGGCGTCGTTCGGATCGGCGACGACACTGTGCTTGGAGCACGCGAGGAAACCGAACAGCGCACCGTCGGAACCCGACGGGATTTCGGCGTGCGAGGCCGACCAGCTCCGTAACCGATCGCCCTCGGGCGCTTCGACTTTGATGACCTCGGCACCGGCATCGGCCAGCAGCTTCGTACAGTAGGCCCCCGCGATTCCACTGGAGAAATCGACGACCACATAACCATCGAGCGGTTCCACGAGCTAGTCCTTCCGCTCCCGAGCGCGCTTGCTCAGCCGCCATTCCGGCGGGAATTTGCTGTCGTTGTCCTTGACCGCGTTATTGATTCCGCGATTCATGGCCTGGTCGAACATCATGTCGTCGGTGTCGGGTGCCGCGAAGCCGCCGACCGTCTCGAAGAGTCCGCTGATCATGCTGCCCAGGTATTCGCCCTGGTACTGCTTCATGAACTCGAAGAAGGACTTCTGCATGAACACGGTGTCCGTGGGCCGGTTGCTGGCACAGGCCTGTGCGTACTTGTCCACTTCCGCTTCCAGCTGGTCCCTCGGGACGACACTGTTGAGGAAGTTGCACTGGTACATTTCCGCGGCGGTGAACGCCCGCCCGGTGAACACCATCTCCTGGAATTTACGCAGACCCATGGTCTGCGCCCACCACCACATGCGCGGCGCCCACCCGACATAGCGGAAGGCCGGATGGCCGAACAGCGCGTCGTCGGAGGAGATCACCAGATCGGCGTCGGCGGCCTGATAGAAGTGCCACCCGTAACAGTAACCCTTCACCTCCAGGATGCTGATCTTCTTGAAATCCTGGAGACTGCGAATTCCGGAGTGGGAGTTGGCATACCACGAGCTGAGCGTGGCGCCGTGCCGGAACGAATTCTGCGGCGGATAGGTGACTTCGTCCGCGCCGATACGGAATTCGGCGAGCTTGGGCCCCTGATCGGGGTTGGTGTGCGCCGCCATGAACTCCGGCAAATCGGCACCGGTGCCGAGATCATCGCCCTCGCCACGGATTACGAGTACCTTCACGTCATCGTCGACACTGGCGCGGTGCAACAGATCGGCATAGCGCACGCGAGCGGCGATGGTCGGCGCATTGAGGTGGTCGGGCCGATTGAACGTGATCGTCGCGATCTTGGTCTTGGGATCCTTCTCGTAGAGGATGATTTCCTCCGCGGAAGGCGCGGGCTCACTCATTCGCCGCTCCGATCGCGATGCCCGCGTTGCTGTTCCACGACGGACCGGAGGTCAGCACCTCGGGGCCATCGGCGGTGATCAGCACCATCTCCCGCCCGAAGACCGCACCGATACCCTGCTCCCAGACATAACCGGTTACGGCGAGCACCATCCCGGGTTCCAGATACTCCGCGGCAGCGGTTGCCGGAAGTCGCGGCGATACCACGGGTGCGTCGAATCCCAGCCCCAGCGCATGGGCCACCGGCAGCGGCGGCAGCGGTTCGCCCGCGGCTTCGTAAGCACTCAGGAATTCGCTGGCGAGTCGACCCGGCCGACAAGCACCGAGCAGGCGCGACCAGAGCTGATCCCACCGCTCGTAGAGCGCGGTTGTGCCGTCTTTCGGCGCCCACGTCGGCCAGGTCCGGCCGATCTGGGCGATGTAGCCATTTCCGATGACTCCCGCGGAGAACGCAACCAGGTCACCGGCCTGCGCACGCCGATCACCCGGCGCCCGCCGCCACGGGTGATCCGGTGCGGTCACCCATGCGGCGTCCTGAGTGGCCGGGGTACTCATGCCCCCAGCCGCCATGGCCTGCAGCATGACTCCGGTCAGCGTCTTCTCGGTGACCCCGGGCCGCAGTTCGGCGACCGCCGCCGCCAGGCCCGCTTCCGCGATGCGGATCGAATCCCGAAGCACCACAATTTCTTCGGGAGTCTTGATCCGCCGGGCGGCCCGCATGGCCTGCTCGCCGTCGACCAGCTCCGCCTGTGGGAATGCCATCGGCAGGAACTGGGAGAACAGCGGGGACAGGGCATCGGTGCCCACCCGCCTGGCGGTGGCGGCACCGCCGATCTGGCGCAGCACCCCCACGAGGTTGAGCGGATTCCACATGATCCCGTACAGGTTCTCGTGCGGAATGTCCTCGGGAACGCCTTCGTCCCAAGTGCTCAACAGATGAATGTCGCCGGTTTCACGGACGAGGACGCATCCGGGACCGAATGGTCTGGTTCCGGCGGTCCACAGCTGCGGTGTACCCGTGACGTAGCGAATATTGGCCTGCCTGCCCAATACGAGCAGGTCGAGGTCGTGGGCTTCCATCTGGGCCAGCACGCGCGCCCGTCGCCCGAGACGGAGTGCGCGTTCGTCGGCCAGGATTTCAGTTGCCATAGGGGGCGTAGGTGTAGTCGGTCAACGGAATGAAGCCTTCCTCGGTGATCACGATGATCTCCTCGCTGCGATAGCCCCCGGTGCCGTCCTCCCACACCACCGGTTCCAGCACCACCACCGTTCCCGGTGCGAGGACGAAGTTCTTGTCGAAGTCTTCGCCCAGGTCAGTGCCGATCATGGGCATCTCGGCGGGGCCGACCCCGATACCGTGCCCCAGATAGAAGTGGGGCAGCCAGGGCTTTTCGCCGCCGTTGGCGTCGATGGCCGCCCTGGCCAGGTCATTCAGCGAGGCTCCGGCGCGAGTCACCGCGAGCACCGCGTCCAAGATCGCCCGCCATCTGGTGAATTGCGCCTGCTGCCGCGGGGTGGGGTCCTGGCCAACGACCCAGGTCCGGCCGAAGTCGGAGCAGTAGCCGCCGTAGCTGATGCTCACGTCGGTCCACAGCACATCGCCGCGTACCAGCTCCCGTTCGGTCGTCAGCAGGGGCAGCGCAAGATCGTCGTGAACGGTCCAGACGCCTGCTTGCTTGCTTTCCGGCATGACCTGCCAGATGGGGTCGAGGATATTAGCGGTGGCGCCGAGTTCGAACGCCCGCCGCACGAATGCCGCCGAGAGGTCGATCTGGCGGATTCCGGGTGCCAGCGCCGCCTGGACATCGACCATCGCGGTGTCGGTAATCCTGCACGCGGTGCGAATACAGGCCAGCTCGTCCTGGGTCTTGACCAATTTGGCCGTGCTGAGCACCAGTGCCGCGTCGGTGGGCGGACCGGACGGGAACAATCTCTGCTCGGCGCGCCGCATCGCTCCGGTGGATTGGTCCACGGCCATCCGCGCCCCGCTGGGGACGAGTTCGGCCAGGATCCGCGCGAAATCGGCTACGCCTTCATCGAATTCGAGATAGACCGGTCCGTGAACATAATCCGCGGGCAGCTCGGTTTCGGTGGCCGCGCCCTCACGGAAGGGCAGGAACAGATGCGGCCACTCGTCGTCAACCAGGACCACCGCGACCGGGCACTCGATATGCGACAAACCGGCGTCGCCGAGCGGCCAGCTCGCTCCGGTCGCATACATGACGGACTGATCTTCGAGCAGGACCAGCGCATCCACGCCCTGCTCCGCCATCGCCGCCCGTAACCGAGCTCCGGTTTCGCGCCGCATGCGGGCGCGATCCGGTTCGTCCGGAATCTGGACCGCCGTCCCTACCGCTGTCGGAGAATTAGTCATTCGATACCCAGGAACTTCTTGATATTGCCGCTGACGATTTGTGCTGCCTTTTCCGGGCCGACCGCGTCGATTACCAGCTGCAGCGACTTCTCCGAATAGCCGAAAGTGCTTTCGTTGTGCGGATAGTCCGTGGACCACATCACGTTGTCCACGCCGATCTGGTCGATCAACCGCAAGCCGAGCGGATCCACCATGAACGCGGCACTCATATGCTTGTTCCAGTAGTAGCGGACGTCGTGCTTCAGTTTCGGCTCGCACATATGCAGGTAGGACGCATACAGATGTTCGCCGTCCTGCAGTGCCGAGGGAACCCAGGAAATCCCGCCCTCGAACCAGCCGATCCGAAGTTTCGGATGCCGGTCCAGAATGCCGGAGAAGATGTACCTGGCAAACATCTCCCGGAAGGAGTCGACATTGACCATCATCCCGACCACGAGGGTGTTGAACTCGCAGGGAGCCTTGAGCCCGGTCTCCCCGATGTGATGGGAAATGGGCACGCCCGAGGCTTCGATCTCGTCCCACACCGGGTCCATCGCCGTACTGGCGTAGTCGATCTGGTTGCCGTCGGCGTCCGTACCCGGGTTGAGCGGCAGCAGGAAAGTCTTGAGCCCCAACGACTTCAGCTCTTCCAGGGTCCGGCGCGTACCGGCCGGATCCCACCAGTTGATCAGCCCCGCGGCGTAGAACCGCCCCTTGGAGCGCTCCTGCAGGCCCGCCATGTACTGGTTGTAGATCCGGAACAAGCGCTCGCGCATTTCCTTGTCGGAATGGAAGAACAGCGCCAAGACGGCGTTCGGAAACGCCAGTTCCTTGTAAACGCCGTCTTCGGCAAGCTGCTGAATACGGGCCTCGAGGTTGCCGCTGGCCGCGCCGACGAGGTCGTCGTACTGCATCAGGACGGCACTGAATTCGGGCGGCAGGAACGAATGTCCGGCCGCGCCGACCTGATAGGCACCTTCCTCATACCAGATCCGCGGCGCCTGAGCCTTCAGTTCCTCGGGAAGGTACTGGAAGAAAATATCGTCCGAGAGCGAGATGTGATTATCGGCTGAGAACACCTCCGTCCCTGCGGGCAGACCCACGTCACCTGTGGCGTGACCTTGCCGGTTCTTCGGCGCGCCGTAGCCCTCGGGTGGATATAACGAGACGTTCTTCGTCGGGCTTGACATCACTTGCCTCCATGCATTTCTTGTCGGAATTGGTCACCACTCGACCGGCAGCTCATAGACCCCGAAGGCCAGCCGGTCGTGTTTGAAGTCGATCTGATCGATGGTCGTCGCCAGCCGCAGCGTCGGAATGCGCCGGAACAGTGTCTGGAAGACGATCTGCAGCTCCGCGCGGGCGAGCTGCTGGCCGACGCACTGATGCCGCCCATGTCCGAATGCCATGTTCTGATTGGCATTCGCACGGTCGGCATCCAGCCGGTCCGGTTCGGGGAAGGTGTTCGGATCCCAGTTCGCCGGGGCCAGGTCGATAATGATGCCCTCGTCGGCGCGGATCACCTCGCCACCGATCTCGATGTCCGCCATGGCAACTCGCCGCTGCCCGGTATGGATAATGCTGAGATACCGCAGCAGTTCCTCGATGGCATTGGCGAGCACCTTCGGATCGTCGGTGTCGCGGATGACCGCTAGTTGTTCGGGATGCTCGAGCAGGGCGAGCACGCCGAGACCGATCATGTTCGAGGTGGTCTCGTGGCCCGCGACCAGCAGGCCGACGCCCTGCATCGCGGCCTCCCACTTATCGATCTCACCGGCCTTGACCCGCTCCGCCAGATCCGAAACCGCGTCCTCGGCCGGATTCTCGGCCTTGACCTCGGTCAGCTCCGCCAGATAGTTGAGCAAGCCGAGGACGTTCTGCTGCGACTCCTCCGCGGTGGTGTATCGACCCAGCCCGACATCGCTGTGACGCTGGAAGAATTCGTGGTCGGCGTAGGGGACGCCGAGCAGTTCACTGATGACCAGCGACGGCATCGGTAGGGCCAGCGCCGCGACGATATCGGCCGGTCGCGGACCGGCGAGTATGGCGTCGATATGTTCGTCGGTGATCTTCTGGATCACCGGCCGCAATGCCTCGACCCGCTTGAGCGCGAACGGTTTCGTCAGCATGCGCCGGTACCGGGCGTGTTCGTCCAGGTCCCGGTTGAACACCGACGCCGGACGCGAGTGCGACATCGCCTTCATGCCCTCATTCCAGTGCGGGAATCCGGGGCGGCGATCGTCGACGCTGACCCGCGGGTCATAGAACAGTGACCGCGCTTCGGTGTATCCGGTGACAACCCACGGCTCGCTGCCGTCCCAGATCCGTACTCTGCTGAGCGGTTTCGCGGCGGCCATATCGAGCAGCTGAGGTGGCGGTGCGAAGGGGCAGCGCATCGAGCGCTCCATCGGATATTGGGGCACAGCGGCGTCGGTGGCGGTACCGATCGATGTTTCGGACATGGTCTCCGTCATTCCTCGATATGGATGGCGCGCGCGGGGCAGGCCGCAGCGGCCTGATGGACGTCGTCGGCCCGGTCTGGCGCCGGATGTTCGTTCAGCAACACGACGACGCCGTCCTCGTCGCGTTGGTCGAATACGTCGCCGGCGTACAGCGCGCACTGACCGTTGGCGAGGCATTTGTCTTGGTCGACAATCACTTTCATCGAACGTCCTTGACCTGGCTCTTCATGCCCGCGACGGTGCCACCGTCGACCGGAAGGATCGTGCCCGTCACATACGCCGACCGGTCGCTGCCGAAATACAGCGCGGCCTCGGCGACATCGCGAGCTTCGCCGTCTCGCCGCAGCGGTTTGGTATTTCGCATGATCTCGCGGGCGGCGCCGACAAATCTTTCGGCTTCCTCCGCACTCATGTTCGCGACGGCCGAGGCCAGCAGGGATGTCGGAATGTTTCCGGGTGCGATGCAATTGATTCGGATATCGGCGGCGGCGAATTCCATCGCGGCCGATTTGGTGAAATGTATTACCGCCGCCTTGGATGCGCGATACGACATCACGCTCGCGCCCGCCTGAATACCGCCGATCGAAGAGACATTGATGATCGAGCCGCCCCCGTTGGCAACCATACGGCGTGCCGCTTCCCGCGTTCCCGCCATCGCACCGAGCAGGTTGACACCGAGCACCTGATGGAAATCGGCGAGATCGTCGTCGAGGAATCCGGCATGCATCGCACCGGAAATGCCCGCGTTGTTGACCATGATGTCGAGACCACCGAATCGCTCGACGGCGGTGGCGACCAGCTGGGTGACCTGCTCGGGATCCGCGACATCGGTCTTGGTGAAGATGACGTCCGCGCCGAGGCGTTCGGCCAGTTGTTCACCGCCATCCGAATCCCGGTCGGCGATGACGACCCGGGCGCCTTCGGCCGCGAACAGTTCGACAATGGCCGCACCGATTCCAGCCGCGCCGCCGGTAACGATGGCGACTTTGCCAACTAATTCATTCACCACAGCGTGTATGCCTTTCATCGACGGCCGAATGAGCATCGGCGACCCGCTGCCGCCCGATACTCGGCGTGTGATACGAAAAATCTTGGACAACAACGGATCCCATGCAGACTGGTCGAGTTTCACCAGGCGCTGCGCTCATGGCCGATGCTATTGACCGCACGAATTTCGCGGGTCGCCGTCTCACTCAGTAGAAAACCGAGTTACCGACCCGTATCGCGACGATCAGCAGCTGGCCGGAGCGCCCCCCTGCAACTTCAGCAGACCGCAAAAGGTCGCCGCGGCGACCTTCCACTTCCCGTCGACGCTGATGGCCTTGCCCGCCTGATTCGGCAGGGCCGGGTTGCCGTTGATCAGGACGGTGTAGGTAACCGAGGCATGCGTGCTGTCGTCGAGTTTCACAGTGGACACCGTTGCCGTGGAACCGGCGGCCATCGGATTGCTCGCCTGCGCCGCGAGCGTCGGGGCGAAGATCGAACCGTTCTCCACGAGACCGGCTTTCGTGTCGGCGGGGGTCTTCCCGTCGAAGAATGCGACGAAGACGTCGGTGATTTCCTTGACCGCCGGGTCGTTCGAATCGGCCTGCGCGGAAGTGGCCTGCGCCGCCGCGGCGCTCGTGGCCGTCGTGGTGGTGCTGGCGGAGTCGTCGTTCGAGCTGGAACAACCGATGACAGTCGCCGAAACCACTGCCATGGCCCCGGCGGTGGCCAGTACACGGCGAACGAACAGGTGGGTCATAGTGCGTCCTTGTGAAGGGGGTGTGTTGGGAGACACATGAAAGCCCTCGATGACGCATCGCATATCCGTTGTTCCGCTCAGCGGGCAAAGCGCGCTCGAAGCTCATCGGTGCGACACCGCTCAGTGCGACAACCACTACCGCCGCGCCCCGGTCTCGACCTCATCACCAAAGGTCGCCGCAAGGATATGCAGGAATTTCCGGTGAGTAGGACGAATGCGCGGACGACGGATGCGACCTCATATCGTCCGCCGCCAAGAGCCGCCTCATGTGACTCCCATCTCATCGTTTCTCCCCCTGGAGCGTTCTATGTCCGCTACCACCACTCCTCCACCGGATGAAGTCGACGTCGCCGTCGACACCGGTCGGCTCGAGAACGCCTCGCGACTTCGCATCTACGCGGTCCTCGCGCTCATCGTGCTGATGACCGAGGTCGTCCCCGTGCAGTACACGATGATCACCCCGGCACTGCACGATATGAGCGCCACCTTCCCCGACGTCGGGGCCAACATCAACTGGGTGGTCATCTTGATCGGCCTGGTCGGTGCCTCCGCGACACCGCTGCTGGGCAAGATGAGCGACATCTCGGGCAAGAAGCGGTTGTTCGTGGCGTGCGGCGTGCTGTTCGTCGTCGGCTCGTTGATCGATGCGGTCACCGACAACTGGACGCTATTCCTGATCGGACGTGGTCTGCAGGCGTTCGCCGTCGCCAGCCAGTTCATTGCCTTCGGCCTGATCCGAGATCTGATGCCTCGGCGGTTCGTGGCGACCGCGCTCGGCTTCGTCGGCGCCGGGATCGGTATTGCCGCTGCGATAGCGCCGGTGATCGGCGGTGTGATGCTCGACCACTTCTCCTGGCGGTCGTTGTTCTGGGGTCTGGGCGGTTTCACCGCCGTGATGACGCTGCTCGTCGTGCTCGTGGTCCCCGAATCCAAGCTGCGGGTACGCGATCGGATCGATCCCTTCGGCGCGGTGCTGCTGTCCGCCGGTACGCTGCTGGTTCTGCTCTACCTGGACAACGGCCAAAGCTGGGGTTGGGGCCGGGCAACCAGCATCGCCTGGCTGGTTGGCGGACTGCTGCTGCTGGCACTTTTCTTCGTGGTGGAAACCCGGGTGAGCCGCCCGATGGTCGACCTGCGGCTGTTGTTGAACCCCAAGGTCAGCATGGTGCTGCTGATGTCCTTCTTCGGTGTAGGCATCATCGCGATACAGCCATTGACGCTGGCGTACATGACCCAGACCCCGAATGCCGACGGGCTGCGTGACCAGGTCGCACAAGGTGTCGTGGCCAAAGCCCATGAGATGACCGGAGCTACGCTCCCCGTCGACATGGTGAAGGTGGTCCTCGATCCCAGCTACAGCTACGGCAACGGCTTCACCATGTTGCAGTACGCGCTGCACGTCGGACTCTGGGCCGGGCTCGTCGCCGTCATCGCCGGCCCACTCGGCGGCTGGCTCGCGCACCGATACGGCGCCCGCATACCGGCGATCTTGGGCTTCGCGGTCAACGTGGTCGCGGGCCTGGGCTACATTCTGGTCGACTACAGCTGGGCCACCTATTCGGTGTTCTACGCGCTGTCCGGGATCGGGTTCGGCTTCTTCTACGCCGCCGTGGCCAATCTCGTCGTCGACGCGGTACCGCAGGAACAGCAAGGCATCAGTACCGGCATGCTCGGTGTCACCATCAACCTCGGCACGTCGGTCTCCCTCGCGATTGTCACTGCCTTGCTCAACAACAACCCGATCAAGGCGAGCATCGACGTCATGGGCAACCACGCCGTCCAGCCGATACCGCAGGTGTTCGGCGACAGCGGCTACACCCAGACTTTTTGGCTCGCACTGGGCACCGCTGTGATCGCACTGATCCTGGCGGTGATGCTGCGGCATGGCCGAGCAGCCGCGCGTGGCGGCGCCGACCACGCCGAATAACCCACTCCCGCAACACCCCAATCCCCCGCCGACGGCCGTCACCCATCGAGCCCACGTCCGGTCGGTGGGCCAGACCTCCCGCGGATGTCGTCACCCCCTGCACCCACCGACATCCGCGGGAGGTCCTTCAAACCCCGGCGCGCGAAATCTACTGCCGCGGGGCCCAAAAGACGGGGACGCGGTGATCCAGAACGGCGCCATCGGTCCGCTGGTGGAGAAGATCGCCTGTCCCGCAAGCCTTCTCGGCGACTAACCTGGCTACCCCTTCCCTTCTGCGGGCCGCCTCGCATCGGGCGACCCCCGACCCGTTAGAGCACGTGCCCGTTGCGTACCGACGAGAGCGCGTCGAAAGCTTCATCGAGCAACTGCGCCAGATCGAGTTCGCCATTGGACGCCGACCAGCGCTCGACGGCGATATTCAGGCAACTCGTCGCAGCGGCGACCTTGATCTCCACCGCGATGGGGACGGGTCCCGACACGCCCGCCCGCTCGGCCAGGGCCGCGGTGAGGGCGGGTCGCCAACTGTGCTGTTTTTCCAACTGCCGTCCGGACAACTCCGGAGTGTCGAAGATGAGTCGCGTCATGGCGAGCGCGGCAACCGGGTCCTCCAGATAGAACTCGGTGACCCCGGCCAATGCCCGGCGCAGCGCCGTCCAGTCGTCCTCTTCGGCGGGCCGGGCACGCAGCGCGTCCGCGAACCGGTCGGCGTGTGCGTCGAAGGCGCTCAGCACCGCTTCCTCCTTGCTGCCGAAATAGCGCAGGAGAGTGCTGCGGGATACCCCGGCAGCTGCGGCCATGTCATCCACGGTGACATTGTGGAATCCCCGCTCACGGGTCAGTTCGTAGGCGACCTGCGCCAGGTCGGCTCGCACGGCGGCACGGGCGATCAATCTCGTGCGCTTGGTTCCGCTCATGGGCATGACGCTACCCTTTGCAATTTCGTGACATAACTGAGCACTGCGAGCTACTCTGACACTCAGTCTCAGTATTGAGGCCAAGTCTCTACTCGCGCCCGCGCGCGGAACTGCCAAGAAAGCAAGGTGCCAACGTGTCGGATTTCTTCGTCGTATCGGGCGATACGCACATCATCGAGCCGGTCGACCTGTTCAAAACCCGGCTGCCCAAACATCTTCGCGACCGTGCCCTCTGGGAGGAGGAGTTCACCCTCGACGAACCGATCGTGGCGGGCGGGCACACCGAGTTCAAGAAGCTGCACACCGTCGGGTTCGACGGTTGGACCATCTCCAAGTACCGCCAGCTCGGCGGGCGAACACCGGACGGCGAGCCGGAGAACATCATCCGGGATATGGATCTCGACGGCGTCGACGCCTCGGTGATGTTCCCGAACCTGTCGCTGTTCGTCCTGTTCACCGATGACCACGAGTTGTCGATGGCGCACGCGCGGGCGTGGAACGACTACCTCGTCGAACGGTATCTCCCATACAAGGATCGAATGCGCCCGACAGCGGCGATCCCGCTCACCGACATTCCGGATGCGGTCGCCGAGATCGAGCGATGTGCGCGCATGGGGTTGGGCGCCCTGCTACTGCCGGAGATCCCACCGCTGCCCTATTGGTCGCGGGAGTACGACCCGGTGTGGGCCGCCGCGCAGGCGCACGGGTTGCCGGTGTTCTTCCACGTCGCCACCGGCGGGGTGATGGTCAAGGAGTCGGTGTCGGAAACGGCGACCACCGTCAAGGGCCTGATGACGGCCATGAATATGGGCAAGGGACAACTCACCGACGATATGGTCGCGGGCCGGACCATGGGCGGCGGGAACACCGCATCGGCCAGCCCGCAGGGCATCATCGCATCCCTCATCGGCGGCGGTGTCTGTGAACGATTCCCTGACCTGCACTTCAACCTGACCGAGTTCGGGGCCGGTTGGCTGGTCTCGTTCATGGGCATGATGGACAAATCCTGGCGAACCGGTATCGGCCAGGACGCCGACTGGTGGCTCGGGTTCTGGGACGACACCCGCCCGCCGAACGACCAGCCGACCATGGGACGACTGTTCGCCATCAACGGGAAATGGCCCTACCCGCTCGCGCCCAGCGAATACCTCCAGCGCCAGATCCATGTGCAGTTCGCCGACGACCCGGTGGCCGTCAAGGCCCGCCACATCACCGGAATGTCGACCGTGATCTGGGGCAACGACTATCCACACGCGGAAGGCACCTTCCGCAGCAGCAAGGAATGCATCGACTTCAACTTCGACGGGGTTCCCGATGACGAGCGCGCGGTCATCCTGGGCGGCACCCTGGCCGATGTCGTTGGCTTCGACAAGACCGTGAAGAAGGCACCCGCCAACGTCGCCTGACCGGGTCAGCGCCCCCGCCACTGCGGTGGGCGCTTTTCCAGGAATGCGGCAAACACCTTCTTTCAAGTCTTCGCTGCGCATTACCCGCGCTACGGCTTCGGCGGTGACGTCCCAACCGTCGGCATCGGACGCGTCGTGCTGAGACGCTAGATCGGAAACCGACGTGCACACCGTCGTCTGTGAACCGGCAACGCCCGAGAAGGGCGCTGTCAGACCGTCAGAACCAGTGCCGACCCCATGCCGCCGCCCGCGCACATCGCCGCGACCGCCGTACCGCCGCCGCGGCGGCGCAACTCGTGGGCCAGGGTCACCACCATTCGGGTGCCGGTGGTCGCGATCGGGTGCCCGAGGCTGCAACCGCTGCCGAACGGATTGACCTGCTCGGGATCCAGACCCAACTCCCGCACGGCCGCCACGGTCACCGACGCGAAGGCCTCGTTGATCTCGAACAGATCGACATCGCCGATGCCGATTCCGGCTCGGTCCAACGCCTTTCGGATCGCATCGATCGGTGCCAGGCCCGTGCGTACCGGATCGACGCCGACGCTGGCCCACGACCGCACCGTGGCCAGCGGTGCGAGCCCATGTTCGGCGGCCAGTTCGGAACTGGCGACGACCACCGCGGCCGCACCGTCGTTCAATCCGCTGGAGTTACCGGCGGTGATCGAGAAACCCTCGATCTCCGGGTGCAGCGGCTTCAGCGCGGCGAGTTTCGCCATGCTGGAACCTCGGCGCGGATGTTCATCGACGTCGAAGACCGATACCCCGCCGTCCCGATCGGTGACCTCGACCGGGACGATCTCGTCGAGGAACCGGCCTGCATCGATCGCCGCGACGGCCCGCTCGTGCGACCCGAGAGCCCAGGCGTCCATCTCCTCCCGGGACACCCCGGCCAGCCGCGCGGTATTCCAGCCGACGAGCATCGCCATATCGTTGTTCGGCGCTTGGGGCGTCGACACGTGCGATGGCGAACTCCATGGGTCCTGCCAGTCGTCGGTACCGGGAATCCGCCGCCGTGCGACGGGTGCCGTCGAGAACGACTGTGTCCCACCGGCAATCACCGCACGATCCATCCCGGCCAGCACGCTCCCCGCAGCGGTCGCCACACTGGCCAATCCGGAGGCGCAGTGGCGGTTGTGCGCCAAGCCGGGAACGTGCGTCAGCCCCGCCTCGATCGCGGCATACCTGGCGATATCGCCGCCACCGGCAATGGATTCGCCGAGTACGACGTCATCGATCAGCTCGGGCGGTAAGCCGCTGCGTTGCGCCGCCTCCCGGACAACGACGGTGGCGAGATCGAAGGCGCTGGTATCGCGCAGGGTTCCCTTGCGTGCGGTGCCGATGGCGGTGCGGCAGGCGGAGAGCAAAACGGCATCAGTCATATAATTCGTTGTACTCTATTACCGCGCTGCCTGAAAGATCCGAGGCGAAAAGCGTGGTGGATCTCGACTCGCGATGTAAAAAAGGATACCTTCGCAATGGCGTTTATGTCTTCGGCATCGGGTGGTGACTGATGAACTTCGAGCTCAGCGACGAGCAGACGATGTTGTGCGCTGCCTCGCGCGACCTACTGTCGGACCGGGCGCCGATCGAGACGTTACGGACCTGGATGGAACGCGACGAAGACGTCGATCCGCAGCTGTGGCAGCTGACCTCCGAGCTCGGCTGGCCCGGTCTGGCTCTGCCCGAAGAGTACGGCGGTGCGGGTCAGGGTCTGGTCGAGCTGACACTCGTCGCCGAGGAGATCGGCCGTGGGCTCGGGCGCGGCCCGTTCGTATCGACTGCCATCGTCGGCGCTGCGATCGCCACCGCGGGCGACCCCGCACTGCGGGCCGAGGTACTGCCCGCGCTCGCCGAGGGATCTGGTTGGGCCACTTGGGCTTTCGCTGAACCGCGGGCACCGTGGACGCTGGACGGGGTACAGGCCGAGGCCCGGGCCGCCGGGGATGGGTTCATCCTCGATGGGGTCAAGACCGCGGTACAGGATGCGGGCGGCGCCCGCTGGCTGCTGGTCACCGCGCGGCACGAAGGCGTTCCGACATCATTTCTCGTCGACCGGGACAGCATCGGGATCACCGTGCGGCGTCAGCAGGTCCTGGATCTGACGCGCGCGTTCTACGAGGTCCGACTCGAGCAAGTGCACGTTCCGGCCAAGTGCCGACTCGAGGTCGGAGCCGCCGAGGTGCAATGGCTGCTCGACTACGCATCGGTGCTGCGATGTGCCGACGCCCTCGGGGTCATGGCGCGCATGCTGGAACTCACCGTTGAATACACCGGGGCCCGCGTGCAGTTCGGGCGGCCGATCGGCACTTTCCAGGCCGTGAAGCACGCGTGCGCCGATATGGCGACGTTCGTGCACGCCTCCCGCGCGGCGACCTACTACGCGGCGATGGCCGCCGATGCCCATGACGCCACGCGCGCCGCATGCGTCGCCGCCTCCTATACCTCCTCCGCCGCCGGGGAGGTCACGGCCCGCGCCCTGCAATTACACGGTGGTATCGGCTTCACCTGGGAGCACGACCTGCATCTCTACCTGCGCCGAGCCGAGGCCGACGCCGTCCTCTACGGCGGCGTCACCGTCCATCGGGACCGGCTGTGCACCCTGCTGCAACAGTCTCCCGCATCCGTCTGAGCGAGAAGGAATTTCATGGAAATCAAGGGCAAGAAGGTCGTCGTATTCGGCGGCGCCTCCGGCATGGGCCGGGCCAGTGCCGAACTGCTGGCGGCGCGCGGCGCCGATGTCGCGGTGCTCGACCGTCCCGGTACGGCGGGCGCCGAGGTCGCCGCCGCACTCGGCGGCAGCTTCCACCCCGTCGACATAACCGACTTCGCGGCGACCGAGCAGGCACTCGCCGACGCGGTGGATTCCCTTGGTGGACTGCATGTCTCGATCACCACGGCGGGCGGCGGCAAAGCCAAGCGCACGCTCGGCAAGGAAGGTCCGCACGACCTCGAGGCCTTCCGTCAGGTGCTCGACCTCAATGCCGTCGCGACCTTCAACATCAGCAGGCTCGCCGCGGCGCATATGAGCCGCAACGAACCGGAGGATCCCGAGGAGACCGGCGAACGCGGCGTCATCATCAACACCTCGTCGATCGCGGCCTTCGAAGGCCAGATCGGTCAGGTCGCCTATGGCGCCGCCAAGGCCGCCATCGCGGGTATGTGCCTCACCATGGCCCGTGATCTCGGCTCCCTCGGCATTCGGGTACTCGCCATCGCGCCCAGCCTGTTCGAGACCGGTATAACCGCCAAAATCCCGGACGAGATGCGGGCGCAATTGGTCAAGGACGCCGCCTTCCCGAAACGGCTCGGCCGTCCGGAGGAGTACGCCAAACTCGCCCTCGCCATCATCGACAACCCCATGCTCAACGGCCAGTGCCTGCGCTTGGACGCGGGCCAGCGCTTCGCCCCGAAGTGATCACGGTTCCGAACGCGAAGTTCAAGTCGGGCATCACATTACGGTGCTCTGTTCGAAGGAGGGACGCGATGTCCGAATATGAGGGCAAGATCGCGGTCATCACCGGAGGCGGCCGCGGCTTCGGTAAGGCATTCGGCACCGCATTGTCGGAACTGGGCGCGCACGTCGTGCTCGCCGATATCGACGGCGGGGTCGCCGAATCCGCAGCCGAGGAACTGATCGCGCAGGGCCGCAATGCGACCGGCGTGGCCTGCGATGTCGCCGACGAGGACGGCGTCGCCGCGATGATCGACGCGGTCGCCGAACGCCACGGCGGTATCGACATCCTGGTCAACAATGCGGGCCTGCATGCCGCATACAACAGGCCGTTCACCGAACTCGGCCTGGCCAAAGTCCGGCGGGTATTCGACGTCAATGTCATGGGCGTGGTCAACTGCACGCTGGCGGCGCACAAGGCGATGAGCGGGCGCGAGGGCGCATCGATCGTCAATATCTCGTCGTCGGCGGCCTACGCCAACCGAACCGTCTACGGCGTCTCCAAACTCGCCGTGCGCGGGCTGACCATGTCCTTCGCCCGCGAATTCGCCCCCGACGGCATCCGCGTCAACGCGATCGCACCTGGTTTGATCTTCACCGAGACCATTCGGGCCGAACTCGCTCGTGACGAGGCCGAGCGCGTCATGGGTCAGCAGATTCTCCAGCGTGAGGGCGAGGAACGCGACATCGTCGAGGCACTGCTCTATCTGGTCTCGTCGAAGGCGTCCTTCGTCACCGGTGAAACACTCCGTGTGACAGGCGGTTTCGCACTCTCCGTCTAGCCGAATTACGCTGCGCGGCAACGACTGTGGCCGGAGCTCCGATACCGAAGGACCGGGCGCATCCGTCGCCCCGCCCCGCATCGCCAGCATTCCAAGCACTTCGGCGTCCGTCGATGCGATCATGTCCCGCCAGCCCTGGAGGTCATCCCGTGCCGGATATTCCGGGGACGGCCCGAGCGTGCCCCGGGCCAGTATCGCCTGCGCCTGCTCGCTCACCGACGTCGGCACGGGGATATCCCGTGCTGGTACGTGCAGGATCGGCCGCGATTCACTCACCTGTATTCCTCCGCCTCGTCATCGGTCGAGATGACCGGTACCTACCCATAAAGGCGCTGCCGGTTTCGTGCAACCCGCGCGAAACCGGCAGCCGCCACCAGAGCTACGCGGTCGCAGGCTCCGCCTCGACGGCGTCCTTCGCGGCGAGTTCGGCTTCCTCGCCCTTGATCGCCTTCAGCAGTACCAGCGGCGTGGCAACCTTCCAGACGAGATAGGCGATCGCCGGAATACCCTGGGCCAGAATGCCATTCCACGCGAACGGGCCGGTCTTGTTCAGGAAGACGAAGGCGCCCGAGATGAGCAGCACACCCAGGAGCATGCTCAGGTGCGCGTACCAGCGCGGGAAAATCGGCTTGGCGCGCTGGTCGAAGTAGGAAGCGAATCCGATCGACCAAACCTGCAGCACGAAAATACAGGCGTTGCCCACATACATCAGCCAGAAGATGTCGGTCATCGCGGACAGGACATCGGGGGAATGGCTTTCCGGCCGATACGCGGCGGCGGCCAGAATCGCCAAGGGGTAGAAGAAGCCGGTCGGCGCGACGACGCCGGTGGTCAGCTGGACCATCGACAGCCAGCCCCAGCCACCCTCGACTCGCCTCATCTGCATGCTGGTCGCGACGACATACGGATATTCGAAGGGCACGGTCAGCACCATGATGGCCACACACAGCAGAATCCCGTGCTGATGGTCGACCAGGAAGTCACGGATCTCATTCGCGGACATCGTCGGACTCATGGGCGAGAGCAAGTCGCCGACACCGTAGGCGACGAGCATCAGTACGAGAACCAGGAATCCGCTCCACGCCGACCAGCGCTGCAATCTGAAATAGACTGATTTTTTCAACGGATCTCCTTCGATCTCTGTACTCATCACGATCAATTCCGTCCCCGAGGACGAAAGCTCCCCCAGTGTGATGACCCGCACATTCGACTGGCGGCGAACTTCCGCAGAGCGGGACGGCCGAACCGCCGCTGCGGCGGCCACGGCAGGTAATCCCGTTCAGCGGCAGCCGCGTGCGAATCCGAGGTGTGCGGCTGGAGTACGCGGTGCTCGAGGCGCAGGATTACCGCATGGACAACGATGTAGCCGAGGCGGTACGCGGGCTGCTGCCGGTCTTGGCCGAACGCGCGGCCCAGGTCGACGTGACCGGCGAAATTCCGGAACAGACGATGAGGGACCTGATCGCCACCGGGGTCTTTCGGCTGCTGCAACCGAAATGGAGCGGCGGTATGGAGGCCGATCCGAATCAGTTCTACGACGTGGTCCGAATGATCGCGGGCACCTGCGGCTCCACCGGGTGGGTGACCTCGGTACTCGGTATCGTTCCATGGCATATGGCGCTTTTCGACGAACGCGCACAACGCGAGGTGTGGTCAGAAAACCCGAATGCGCTGATCTGTCCGTCCTATGCGCCGGTCGGCCGGTTGACACCGGTCGAAGGCGGCTATGAACTCAGCGGACATTGGCGCTTCGCATCCGGCATCGCGCATGCGTCATGGGCAGTGCTCGGCGGGACTGTTTACGCCGACAACGGTGATCCGGTGGATATCGTGTCGGCGCTGGTACCGCGTGCGGACTACCGCATCGATAGGGTGTGGGACGCCGTCGGCCTGCGCGGCACGGGCAGCCATGATCTGCACATCGATCGAATTTTCGTCCCGGAATACCGAACCACGCGCAATTACGACATCACCCACCGGCGTGGTCCTGGCCAGAAATTGAATACCGGCCCGCTGTATCGCATGCCGTTCGGCACGATGTACAGCTATTCGGTCACCGCGCCGATGATCGGCTTGGCCGAAGGCTGTCTGGAGAAATTCCTCACGCGCATGCGCAATATCAACCGACCGAGTTTCGGCGGCGGCGGTCTCAGCACGGACCGATCCGTGCAGATCGCCGTCGCACGTGCCGAATCCGATGTCGACGCCGCCGTGCTGCAGCTGCACCGGAACCTGCACGACCTCTACGAGCGGGCGCGCCGCCGCGAGGACATTTCGATGGAGCTACGGCTGCGCGGCCGCCGGGACCAGGTGTGCGGCACCGAGCGCGCGATCACCGCGATCGATCTGGTTTTCCAGGCCGCCGGCGGTATGTCGCGACGTCGCGGCAATCCGATCGAACGGGCCTGGCGGGACGCGCATACGGGCAGCATCCACGCCGGTAACGATGTCGAATCGTCACTGGCGCTGTGCGGCCGCGGCTCGTTCGGGTTGTACGTCGATGACATGCTGGTCTGAACAGACGGCGACCCCAATGGCCTGCCCTGCCATCGGGGTCGCCGAATTGCGCACTGTTACACCGGGTTCAGGTGACTACCATCCGACGAGCCGGTCCAATACCAGCGGTGCGCTGGCGAGATAGTCGCCGTACCCGCCGCGGAAGAACAGCAGCGGGGTACGCACCGACTCCACCCGCAGTTCGTGCACCTGCCCGACGACCAGGACGTGGTCACCGATCTCGACGATCTGGGCAACGGTGCAGTCCACCCACGCGACAACACCGTCCAATACCGGATTGCCCAATGCCGACGACTGCCACGGCACGCCCTCGAACCGGTCGCGTCCTCTGGACGCCATGCGCCGCGACACATGTTCCTGGTTGCCCGCCAACGCATTTGCGCAGAACCGGCCGGTCTCGCGGATGCGTTGCAGGGTCATGGAAGACGCGTCCACCAGGAACGACACCAGGGGTGGGTCGAGCGAAACGGAGGTGAACGTCCCGACGATGAACCCGTGCGGGCGCTGATCGTCGTCGAGAGTGGTGATCGCGACCACGCTCGTGGGGAAATGGCCGAGCACATCCCGGAAGTGGCGCGTATTGATCGCCACGACCGTCTCCTGCGTCGATCGGATCTCGCTCATGCCTGCGCCTCGCTGGCGCTCGGCTCCGGCACGAGCGAGTGCTCGGCTGTGTTTATGGTTCGCTCGCTACGCTCACTCATAGCCGTCCGTCCTCCCTGACTGTTCCCGTCAGACCATCACGATCATCGACGGCGGCAGCTCGAGCCCCATCTTGACCAAGGCATTCGCGTGGTAGGCCGTGCCAGGAACGTGGATCATGTGCTGCAGTGCCATATGCGCGTCGCGCCAGTACCGCTGGATCGGGTTGCTGCGCCGACCCGCGTTTCCACCTGAGCGCGCGAAGATCTCGTCCAGTGCCGACACCGCCCGCCAGGCGCAGCGAACCTGATTGCGCCGGATATCCGACCGGTCCTCGAGTGTGATCGGCTTTCCGGCCTCCACCTGGTCGTAGAGCCGACTGACGCCCTCGATCAACTGAATCCGCGACGCCTGGATCTCCGAAGCCGCCTCGCCCGCGGCGTAGAGCGTGTACGGATCGTCGCGCACTTGGACACCGGTCACGGCGACCCGTTCGCGCTGTTGGGCCAGGTGCACGGCCAGTCCGCCCTCGCAGATCCCGATGACCGCGGCGGTGAGTCCGAGCGGGAACATGGTCGTGAAGGGCAGCTTGTACACCGTGTCGGTGAGCCCGCGCTTCTCCGCCGCCGCACCCTGCATGATTTCGTCCTGGACGATCACCCGGTGGTCGGGCAGGAACGCCCCCTCGATCACGACGTCCTTACTGCCGGTGCCACACAGGCCGACCACGTCCCAGGAATCGTCGATGATCTTGTAGTCCGCGCGGGGAACGACCACGTGCAGCACGGTCGGCGGTCCGGCGGGCTTGCCGGTGCCGTCACCGAGCAGTGCGCCTAGGAAGACCCAGTCGCAGTGGTCGGTGCCCGAGGAGAACGGCCAGCGCCCGGTGAGCCGGTAGCCACCCTCGACCGGATCGGCGACACCCATCGGCATATAGGGCGAGGCGATCCAGGTGTCCGGGTTCTCGCCCCAAACCTCTTGCGGCAGACGGGGATCCATCTGTGCCATCTCCCACGGGTGGACGCCGACGACGCCGCACACCCACCCCGCGGCGGGGTCGTGCTGCGCGACCGCCATCACGGTTTCGGCGAAGTCGCGCGGGTGCGCTTCATAACCACCGAACTCCTTGGGCTGCAGCAGCCGGATCACCCCGGCAGACCGCAGCAGTTGGGCGGTCTTATCGCTCAGCTTGCCGAGCTTCTCGTTCTCCTCGGCGAGCGCGGCCAGTTCCGGCCCCAGCTCCTCGACACGTTGGACTACTTCGTGTGCCACGACGCACACCTCCTACTTACTGGGAAACTACAGGTGCCGCCGCGACGGCCACCGAAAGTGCCGATCTGGCGCGGGGATTCGCTCATTGTGATTCCTTGGTCCATTCGGTCACCACGGACTTTCCGCTCACTGGAAAGACGCATGGTGCACCGGAGTCGGACGGACTATGCGGCCGACGGTTTGCGGGTGAGGAATTCGATCGCCACCCGCTCGAAATCGGACTTGCGCTCGATCTGCGCCCAATGCCCGCAGCGGGCGAAGGTGTGCAGTTCGACATCGGGCAGCCAGCGGTTCGCGAAGTGTGCCTGGTCGTAGGGCAGCATCCGGTCGTCGCGGCCCCACAGCATCAGCGTCGGAGTCGTGACGGTGGCAGCCTTGGTCCACAACGGCGTATACGTCTGACGCAGCTTCGGACCGAACATCGAACCGAAGATCGCCTTCATCCGGTCGATCACGCCCTCGGCGGTGGCATTGCGCATGCGTTCGTCGACGAGTTCGTCGGTGATCAGCGCGGGGTTGAACACCATCGCCTTGATCCAGGCGATCATGCGGTCGCGGGTGGGATCGCCGAGGAATTCGAACAGTCGCTGAAAGCCCTCGCTCGGGTCGGCCTGGAAGATGCCGACCGAAAGTCCGCCGGAGCCCATGATGGCCATCCGGCGCACCCGTTCGGGATGCAGGGCGGCCAATTCCGCCACCACCACCCCGCCCATGGAGTTGCCGATGAACACCGCGGACTCGATGCCAAGGTGATCCATCAGCCGCGCGATCCACTTCGCGGCGACCACCGGGTAGATCTCATCGAGTTCGGGCAGCGCGCTACCGCCGAAGCCGGGCAGATCGGGCGCGATCACTCGGAACTGTTCGCCGAAGACGGGCAGATTGTGCTGGAAGTTCGACCAGGCACTGACCCCGGGCCCCGAACCGTGCAACAGGATCAGCGGCTCACCCTCGCCCACCTCGTGGTATGCGAACTCGAGCCCTTCGACGTCCTTCTTCACCAGGGTCGAGTCATAGGTAAGCGCCGTCACGGCTTCAGTCCGGCCGATGGTGTGGTGGACAGGAATGCGCCGCCCGGGCCCACGTCGAGCGCCTCTCCGTACCACGTCTGGCCGTACTGCAGCTCCGGAATCTTCCACTCGATCGCTTGCCAGTCCGGATCGAAGATGTGATATCCGCCGGAGTAGAGCTCGATGCGGTGGCCGGAGCCCGGATCGTGAATGTAGAGGTACATGGCCTGACCGATGCCGTGCTTGCCCGGACCATGCCCGTAATCGATGTCGAGATCACGGATCTCGTCCGCCGCCCGCAGAATGTCGTGGTAATTCTCGATATTGAAGGCGATATGGTGGAACGCGCCGTTCTTCTCCTCACCGTTCACGCCGATCGCGATGTCGTGCACCTGGGGTGTAACCGACAGCCACGACGCCATCAGTGTCTCCGGGAACTGCGGAATCATGGCGAACTCACGGCGCTTGAATCCGAGCGCGTTCTGCAGCCATGCCTCGGCGCCATTGACCGTGCTGGGGCTGCACTGCACATTCAGGTGGTCGAGGCGGCGAACGCCGAAGCCACGACGGCGCGAGCTGTTGCTCGGCAGCTTCGAGCGCAGCGACTCAGGCGCGATCGGCTTGTCGATGTCGTAGTAGAGCTCGAACGGATGCTCACTGCCCGGCACCAAGAACCGGATCGCCTCGCCCCGGCCGGTTTCGTGACCGGCGGGCAGCACGACCGTCTCGATCTCCTGCTGCTCGAGCTGCTTGTGGAACAGCTCGACATCCTGCTTGCGCTGGACCCGGAAGCTGTAGGTGTTCACCCGGGCCTCGGCCTGCTGGGTCAACACGAGCGAGTGGTGCACGAGCTCCTGGTAACCGCGCAGGTAGGCCACACCATCGGCCTGCGCGACGACCTCCATGCCGAGCAGGTCGCGGAAGAACCCCAGCGAACGCTCCAGGTCCGGCGTGCCGAGATTGATGCCACCGGCATGGGCGATCTGCGGGCCGGGATCGTAGTCGTGGGAAAGAGTCATGCAAGCTCTCCTTGAAATCGATTGACGGCCAGGAACGCTAATTCGTGTGGCGCGCGCCACCAGGAGAATTTCCGCCCACCGGGAGCCGCGCGGTCGCCCTGGTCGGAGGGGGCACTGCTTCCGCACAGCGGAAACCGATCCCGGCCCGATTGCCACAGCCCCCACACTCGGGAGGTCCACGCCCCGGGTGACCCAGGTCACTGGGCGGGGGCGATGGCAGGAGATTCGCGGTCCGGAAGCAAGGAGACAGTTATGCCCGCTGACGAGGAAACCTACGACGTCGTGGTCGTCGGGTCCGGAGGAGGGCTGGTCGGCGCCTACGCCGCCGCATCTCGTGGCCTGCGCACACTCGTCATCGAGAAGACCGACCGCTTCGGCGGCACAACCGCCTATTCCGGTGCGGGACTGTGGTTTCCGGGCAGTGCCCCACTGCGCCGCGCGGGCGTCGACAACGATGTCGAAACGGTGCGCGGCTACCTCCGCGCGATCGTCGACGACCCGTCCCGCGAAGCCAGGCAGGATGCCTATCTGCACACCGGGCCGATACTGATCGACGAACTCGAGCAGAACCCGCAGTTCGGGTCCTTCTTCTACCAGCCCGTGCCCGACTACTTCGCGGAGAAGCCGGGCGCGACGGCCGCGGGCAACACCATCTTCCCGGCCGAGATCGAGGCCGCCGAGCTCGGTGATCTCGCGCCGCTGATCCGCGACCAGCTGCCCATCGAGATCTGGGGCGGAGAGCCGGCATCCGTGCTCACCGGCGGCCGCGCCCTCATAGCGCGAACGCTGAAGGCGTTCCTGGAGACCGGGAATGGCTCCTACAAGCTCGAGACCGCGCTCGAGAGCCTGATCGTCGAGGGCGACCGAGTGGTCGGCGTGGAAGCGGTCAGCAAGGGCGAGCGGGTTCGCATTCGCGCTACCCGCGGTGTCATCCTCGCCGCCGGCGGATTCGAGCGCAATCGCGAGCTGCGCGAGAAGCACAAGGTCGCCCCCTACCACGGTGACTGGTCCGATGGCGCTCCTGGGAACACCGGCGACGCGCTGCAGGCTGCCGTCGCGATCGGAGCGGCCACCGAGTTGCTGGACCAAGCGTGGTACATCCCCGGTCTCGTGCAACCCGGGGGACGACCGGTCTTCCACACCGGTAGCCGCAGCGGCATCTGGGTCAATAGCGCGGGCGAGCGCTTCATGAACGAACTGCTGCCCTACGACCGGGCCGGGCGCGAGATGCTGCGCCTGCACAAAGAGACCGGCGTCGCGCACACTCCGTGCCACTGGATCTTCGATCAGCGCCACATCGACCGGGACAGCTTCGGTGGCGACCCGGCCGCGCCGCCCCGCCCGGAGTGGTTCGAATCGGGTGCGCTGCGCAAGGCCGACACCATCGAGGAGTTGGCCGATCTCATCGCCGTGCCCGCCGAGAACCTCCGTAAGTCGATCGAGGAGTTCAATTCCTATGCCGACAAGGGGGTCGACGAGAAGTTCCACCGTGGCGAGACCGCCTGGGACCAGATGACCCAGTACGTCATCGGGTTCCCCGCCGGACCCGTGATGAACTACGTGCAGCCCCTCGACAACGGCTACCCGAACCCGCTCGTCGCGCCGATCGACACTCCGCCCTACTACACCGCCACCATCGCACTCGCCGACATCGGCACCAAGGGTGGTCTGAAGACCGACGAGCACGCTCGCGTGCTGCGCGAGGACGGCGAGCCGATCGCGGGCCTGTACGCGAGCGGTAACACGATGGCCGCCATGTCCGGCCGGGTGTACCCGGGCGCCGGGACACCGGTCGGGTCGTCTCTCGTCTTCTCCTACCTCGCGGCACTCGACCTCGCGGGCGCCGCCGAATGACCGGCTCGATACCCGAGATTGCTTGAGCACGAGCAATAGTCAGTAGCCTGAGGCTCGGCCGGAAGCACCCATTTCCGGCTGAGCCCAGGAGCGCCCGGCTGCGAGTAACAGCCGGGAGGCAGAACGGTATCCTCTTTGTTCCAAAAAGTTCTCTGTACCGATCTGTATAAATTTCGGCGATTTCCGCCGATCCGGCGCCTTCGCGTGTTTAGACTGGCCGCTGAAGTACGAGTCCGGCCAAGTTAGGAGGCGCTGAGATGACCTCGATGTTGAGGATCAGTGAAGCTGCCGACGCCGCAGAGCAGTCTGCGTTATCCCCCTCGCTCGTGGAACGCATGACACTGATCATGGAATCGTTCGGGGGCGCCCAGACGCGCCTCACGCTCGAGGAGGTC
Source organism: Nocardia sp. NPDC050630 (assembly GCF_044457245.1). Taxonomy (NCBI): domain Bacteria; kingdom Bacillati; phylum Actinomycetota; class Actinomycetes; order Mycobacteriales; family Nocardiaceae; genus Nocardia; species Nocardia sp. NPDC050630. The sequence goes on along the minus strand of NZ_JBITGN010000001.1, from coordinate 296,612 downwards.
AGCGGCCGGACCAACATACCCCGGTCCTCGACCCACCGCATCCTGAAACACCTCGTTCAACTGCGCTGGCTCGAGCGCGACGGCAGGGAGTACGGCCTCGGATCCCTCGCATTGGGTCTCGGTGGCAGAGAAGACGGCCACAACGCATTGCGCGCCGCGGCATTCCCACTGCTGCACGCGCTGGCGGTGCGCACCGAAATGGTCGTGCACCTGGCCGTATTGGATGGCACCGAGGTCTACTATCTGGATAAGTTCGGCGGCCGGGCCGCGGTCGAGATTCCGTCCCGGGTCGGTGGCCGCGCCCCCGCGCACTGCACGGCCATCGGCAAAAGCATGCTCGCCTGGTTATCACCCGAGCGGGTCGACAAACAATTCAAGGGCGCGATCCAGCGGCGAACCGCCCGAAGCATCAGCGATATCGGTATCCTGCACCAGGAATTGAGCCGGATCCGGGCGCGCAACGGCCTGGCCTTCGAGCGCGGCGAATGTTATTCGCATATCGCCTGTGTCGGTGCGGCGGTGCGCGGTCCGGACGGGCCGATCGGCGCGATATCCATCGTCTGCGACGCCCAGGCAGCACTCGAACGACTGGCGCCATTGGTCGCCAATTCCGCGCATGCGATCTCCGAGAAGTTGTTCGGCGTCACGCCGCAGCCGGACCGACCACGTCATATACCGCCCACACCACGGATCGCCCTGCCCAGCGAAGCGCTCGGCGAGCTGGTCGCCATGGGTGAGCGCGGCGCGTGGTTCTGAGCTAGTGAACAGCCCCGCACCACGATCGGCGCGGGGGCATCGAATTCCCTTATTCTGCTTGCCTTTTCGGCCGCCAACTCACGGCGAGCAGAATCGCCGCGCCGCCGACGCCACCGATTACCGCGACGGCCAGTCCGAGACCACCGTCGAGCGTCGTATCGATGCCGAGCGCGCTATCGAGCGAGGCCTTGCCCGGCCCGATGGCCGCGATACAACCGGCTACCACAGCGAGCATCAGCACATACTCGTAGCCATCCTTGAATACGAAGAAGCCGTTCTTCCGATGCGCGATGACCGCGGCCACCGCCATACTGCCGACGACGAACGCCGCAGCGGGCGCGGTGAGCAGCCCGACCGCGAAGGCGATTCCGGCCGCCAACTCCCCGGCACCGCTCAATATCGCGTGCACCCGGGGCGGCCGCAGTCCCATCGAGGCGAACCAGCCCGCCGTACCGGCCACACCACCCGGGCCGAACAGGTGGTTATAGCCGTGCGCGGCCATGGTCAGCCCGACCACCAGCCGGAGTGCCAGGATCGCGGCATCGATCATCGTCATGCGAAAAGAGACTCCTTATTGTCGGGATCCGGCTAAGATGTCCACAGCCGGGCACAGGGCAGCGGAAGCAGCCCCTCGTCGAGCTCGGTATCAATATCGACGTCCACGCCCAATCCCCGCACGGCCGCAGCGAAACACTCGGCGGCCTCCCGCGCCGCGCGATACTGCAGCGTGGGGTGCCCGTGAAAACGCACTCGGATGCGGCAATCGTCACCACACGGGCGAGACCGGCGCAGCGAAATCGGGTGCCATTCGGGCTGGCATACGAGCGCCGTCGGTGAATTGTGTCGAGCCATTGTCGTGTCCTCGCCGTGCAACACATCGATGTGTCCACTCCTCGCAGCGCGATGACCGACGAATGAGTGACAGCCATATTCAGTACACTCAATATAGCCTCCACTGCCGACCCGAGACAGGCCAGTGTGATCCACGCCATAAATGATTTCCGAGGGCTACTGCCGACCGGTACCGGCGGGCAGCAACTGCGTCAGAAATGTCAGCGGCGTCCGGCGCAGCGCGGGATCGGTACCGATGAGCGCGACGACGGCGGGCTCGATGGCAGTTCCGGCATCAGCCGCCAACCGCGGCAGGCCGAGTTCGGCGCATTGCGCCAATACCGGATCCAGCACGGCGACAGCCTCTTCCACACGATCCGCGCTCGCCAGGCAGCACGCCAACAGCAGTCGCGCCTCCAAGAGCGCACGCGGGCGGCGCTGATGTTCGAGGCCACGCACCAACCGCTCGGCCAGCACAGTGGCGGTCTCGATGCTTCCGGCCGAGCGATCCGCCAATAGCAGCCGGATCGCCGAATCCCACTGGATTTCCGAGGTCAGGATGGTGATCCCGTCGCCTTCGGCGCGGTAGGGCTCCAGTCGCTCGAGTGCGGCGACCTCGTCCGCGGCGATGGGCAGGCCCATGCGGATCCGTTCGTTGACAATGCGCGCGGCCAACCGGGGCAGCGCGAGATTGTGCGCCATCTTCGCCCCCTCGGCGAGCCGCTCCCGCGCCGCTGCGAGATCGCCGCGCAGTGCCGCGATTCGCGCGCCGACGCCATAGGTCGCCGACATGAATTCGACGGCACCACCTTCGGGCCCCGCCTTGACGCTCTCGTCGAGTAGCTCCTTGGCCTCGTCGATGTCGCCCCGCCAATAACACAGCGCACCGAGCAAGGCGCCCGTCATGCGCGTGATGTAGGAATAGCGGCCGGTCTCCAGCGCCAGCGCCCGAGCGGTTTCCAGATGCGCCTGCGCCGCCGCGATATCGAGTTGTTCGAAGGCAGCCACACCGGTCAAGCCGTAGCTGTGCAGCAAGCCGGTCGGTCCCTTGACCCGGGCCCGATGCGGCGCCACCCACCGCTGCCACCGGTACACCTCGTCGAAGTCGAACCGATAGAGGGCGGCCGCCGATCCAACGCCCGCCGCGATGGTCGCGATGAAAGGGTTGACCTCCGTCTCGAGCCGATGCGCGACGAGCTCCGGCATTTCCGCGACTCGGTCGGAGGTGAGTCGGCACGCGGCACGCGCCAGCGCGGCCTCGACATGGAGATCGGTGATGTCGTCCGCATCCGGCTGACCGGCACCCAGCACCGCGTCGGCCCGATCCAACGCCGCCTCGGCAGGCACCGGCCGCTGCAGCGAGATATTCGCCCATGCCACGAACAGTTGTAGACGCGCACTCGATACCGCGACCGCGGTCGGCAGTTTCGCGACCAGCCCGAGCAGCGTGGCCGTGCGGGCACTCTCGAGCAGTTCCGTCGCGCGATCCTCGATCAATCGCAGCGCACCCACCGAATCATGAGCGGCCAGTGCATGATCCACCGCCTCGTTCAACATCGCGTGCTCGGCGAACCAGTCGGCCGCGATGCGATGCAGCCGCAGGCATCGGTCGGGATCCTGTACGGCGAGCCTGCGACGCAGGAAGTCGCCGAACATACGGTGATAGCGGAACCACTCGAATTCGCCGCCGATATTGTCCGGGAAGTCGACACTGCGCAGGAACAGATCTCGGGCCTTGACCTGCTGCAAGAGCTGCGCAGCCGCAGGGCCCGACAGTGCTTCGGCCAGTCCGGCACAGATTTTTTCGGTGATCGAGGTCGCCAGCAGAAAGTCGAGCAGCTCCGGATCCAGCGTATCGAGCACGTTTTCTACGAGGTATTCGCCGATCGCCTGATGTCGGCCCGAGAGTTGATCGATGAATCCGGCGGGGTCACGACTACCGCGCAGCGACAGCGAGGCGAGTTGTAGTGCCGCGATCCAACCTTCGGTCGAGTCGAGCAATTCGGCGACCTGCGATCGGTCCAGCCTCAGGCTATTGATGTCGAGCAAGAACGCCGCCGACTCGGCCTCGTCGAATCGCAGGTCGTCGGAATCTATTTCGACCAGTTCGTCGCCGACCCGCATCCGGCTGAGCGGCAATCCCGCCCGCGTTCGGCCGGTGACGATCACCCGCAGGTGATGGCATCCGTTATCCAGCAGGAATTCCATGGCGGCGCGGGTACCGGCATCGGTGACGAGGTTCCAGTCATCGATGACGACGGCGATCGGCGCACCGCTGTCGTGCACTTCATCGATGAGCGATGCCAGCACGTAGCGAGTGGCATCGCTGGAACGCTCCTCCAGCATTGTGACCAGCCCGCCGGCCAGATCCGGGCGCGCTCGGCGAATCGCCTCGACCAAGTGGGCGAGGAACCAGACGACATTGTTGTCGTCGTGGTCGATCGTCAACCAGCCGACCGACATCCCTTGTGCGGTGAGCACATCGCGCCACTGCGCGGCCAGCGTGCTCTTGCCGAAGCCCGGCGGCGCGTGGATGAGCAGTAGTCGACGATTGCCGCCCTCCCGCAGTTTGCGCAGCAGCCGCGGCCGGTCCACCAGGGGACGGGCCGAGGTCGGCGGGCGATATTTGGTCGACGGGACCGGCGGTGGCGCCGTGGTGCGCGGGCCGGTCCCGCGCTGTGCGGGAACCATTATCGGACCGGACCGCGGCTGCTGCGCGTCCGCGGGCACCGCCATGGCGTCCACATCGAGCCCACTATGGCGTTGGACATCGCGCAGCAGATATCCGAATTCGACTGCCGTACGCGGTCTTCGATCCGGATCGGTGGCCATCGCCGCTTCGATCGCGGCGCGGAGTTCGGCGGGAACATCGACTTCGCCCAGGTCTGGCCCGGGAGTCGAGGTGACTCGGACGAAATGCGCGAGCACGGCCTCACCAGTGCGGCGTTCGACGGCCGCGTGCCCGGTTAGCAGGGTGAACAAAGTGGCGCCGAGGCTGTAGATGTCGGCAACCGCGCTCGGCGGCGTACCCCGCAGCACCTCGGGTGCGATGAATGCCGGTGTGCCGGTGATGCGTCCGTCGGAGGTTTCGAATCCACCGCCGATATGCGCGATGCCGAAGTCCGCCAGTTGCGGCTCTCCGTAGTCGGTCACCAGAATGTTCGCGGGCTTCACATCACGGTGCAATGTGCCCGCCGCATGCGCCGCGGCCAGCGCCCCGGCGATCTTCACCCCGATCGACAGCAACTCCTGCCACGGCAGCGGGCCCGTCGCGCGCAAACGCGCATCCAGCGAACCGCGCGAATGGAACGGCATGACGATGAACGGGCTGCCGTCGGCCGTCACATCGACCTGGTGGACCGCAACGATATTGGGGTGTCCCGAGAGTCGGCCGAGCGCGTGCTGCTCGCGGACGAAGCGCTCGCGTTCGTCACCGGTGATCTCCGATGTCAGCACCTTGACCGCGACGGTGCGATCGAGCGAGCGCTCCAGACACCGGTAGACGACCCCGAAACCCCCTCGGCCGATCTCCTCGGCATCCTCGAATCCGGCGGCGGTCAGTTCCGCGACGATCCCGAACTGGATATCGCGCTGAGTGCGGTCGTTCTCGGAATCGGACATGGCGAATCGGCTAATCGACCGGCGTCGATGTGTGCGAACCCCCGAAGCCGCAATGTCGGAACATACGATCACCTCTCGAGGCTGAACTGCCGACCCCGACCTGCCGATCATAGTCGTGGAAGCCGAGCTCGGGTCAGGTTGGCGAGGCTGTCTCGGGATTACGGAAAGCGGTTACCGACGCGAAGACCGGGCATACTCGAGGTCATCCCGCTCACCGGGATCCAACCGAGCCCGCTGGTGGGCATCGCTATCTATCGTTCGATATTCGTCACAAACTGACGAATATCGGATTGAAGGGCGTGCGGAACAGGGCACTGCGCCCGAGTCCGACTTGGGATCGCTGACGCACTGGTCGAAGAGGTCACTATCGACGGTATGTGCGGCGTCTACTGGCCCGAATACACCAGCTCACCGGCCACGATGGTCGCCGAGACGAGCTCCGCATCGAGGTGGTGTGCGGCCTGATCCGGCGGCACCGACAGCAATGTCAGGTCAGCGACCGCGCCTGGTGTGATCCGGCGCGGTGTCGCCGGGGTGTCGGGTGCGCCGAAGAACAGTGACAGCGCTGCGGGCAGCGACACTCCTTCCGCGGCACGGAATTCCGGCGGGCGATGTACCGCGGCACGCAGTACCGACCACGGATCGGGCGCACCGAATGGCGCATCGGATCCTGCTGCGACCCCTACCCCGGCATCGAGCAGCGAACGCAGACGCCAGAGATCCGGCAGGTCCTCGGCGGGCACCTCGGCGCGGTACTGCTCGGCTCGTTCGACCACGAAATGTGGTTGGGTGACGACCGAAATATCCTGTCCGCGTAGCCAATCCAAGGATTCGCGCGGGATAATCGCGCCGTGTTCGATCCGGTCCCCCGCGCGCACACCGACCGAATCCAGTGCGGCCATGGTCAAGATGAACTGCACCCGCGTGACGCAGTGCACCGCGACTGACCGGCCTGCCGCATGAATCGCGCGCAGCCGGTCGGCGAATTCATCGAAGGCAGGCAGATCGACATCATCGAGCACGATCTTGGTTGGGCCCAACGTGAAACGTGCGCCGTCGGGCTCGGACACTTCGGGAGGAGCCATGCAGTGCACGCGCTGGACGATCCGCCCGGCGTCGACCGTCTCGGCCAATTGGTCGATATCGGCCTGTGCGAGTCCTGGAGTCGCGTCGGTGAATCCGGTGATGCCCATTGCCGCCGCGGCCACGCTGACGGCGGCCAGATCCGTTGTGCGCGAGTCGATTCGTTCCCCTAGCCAGGAGTCCAGCCGGCGCAATCGCCCGGTCGGCCGACCGGTCTCGTCGCGTTCCACACCCGGTGCGTCATTGCTGTCCAGACCGACCAGGTCGCACGCCATCGAGTTGAGCTGCCACAGCACACCTGTGCGGTGCTGTACGCGCACCGGACGGTGCGGGACTATCCGGTCCAGCACCGCACGGTCGAGGGGTCCGGCTACCGACTCGTGGTATCCGGTGCCGCGAATCCACTTGCCAGGCCGCAGATTTCGATCTATCTCCCGTAGTCGCGCCGCAAGCTCCATTGCGGTGCGCACCTGCGGCGGGCCCAGTGGAACGGATTCGTAGGTCGCCGCGAGTGAACGCAGGTGGATGTGGTGGTCGTGCAGTCCGGGCAGCAACCAACCACCGGCTGCGTTGATCTCGTCCTCACCCGGCAGGCGAACCAATCCGGTTGCGCATTCGACGATGACACCGCCGCGAGTGCGCACGTCCATCCGACCGGAACCGAATACCTCGGCGTCACGAATCAGCATGGGGAACAATGTATTTCGTTCATGTCCCGCCACCAAGAGGCGGTACCCGCGGACGCAGCACCCGTTGCGAACGACCGTATCGCGGGCACTCGACAATCCAATCCGCGCCATCGGCACGCACTCGATGCGGTCCATGGGCGAGTGCTGGGGCTGCGGCGAAGGCGGCGGCGGTGGCCCGCATGGACAGATCGATCAGCTGTCCCCCGCCACCCAGAACAGCGCAGCACACCGCAAGGGCGGCACAGATTCCGGTAAGTGGATCAGCGATGGCGTCGCCGCAGAACACCGGCTCAGCCCCATCCCAGCCGACCAGCCCGCCCGCCACCGCCGCGTCATCGCCGAATGCCACCCGCATCGGCTCGGCGCGACCATATCCGGTCGAGCTCAGCCAGACCTGCCCGTCGCGATGCACGCGATTCCCGGGAGCCAGCCCCAGTTGTGCCAGCGCCCGCGGCCGGGATGCCTCGATCACCACATCCGCGGTCGACACCAGCTCGCGCAGCATTTCCCGCCCTTCCGGCGCATGGAAGTCGAGGGCGATCTGTTCGTGCCCGCCGTGGAGCCAATCGAAGAAGCGCGGATCACCACGACGTGCGCCATCCGGTCGTCGGGTGCTCTCCACCTTGATCACCCGCGCCCCAGCGCGCCCGAGCAGGTGCGCACACAGCGGCCCAGCCCACATCGAGGACAGGTCCACAACCACCGCCCCGTTCAGCCGTGCTCCGACGACTGGTTCGGCGATCCGACTTGTCCGCCAAGGGCATTGGGGACCAGCCGTCTCGGACGATGTGGCCGATGGTCCCACGACACGGCGTACCGCGTCATCGGGCAAATCCGGGGCAGACGGAGCGTCGGCAGGCGGCGCAGCGGCGCGCCGCAGGGCGGCAGGGCGCGCATCAACAGAGCGCCCGGCGGCCACAGCAGGGTCCGCAGCAGCAGGGGGCGCATCGGCACGGCCCGCAGCACCAAGGGGCACGTCAGGACGCGACGCGGCCGTGGCAGGGTATGCGTCGGCACGGCGCGCGTCAGCAGGGCACCCGGCGTCAGACAGCGCCGCAGCATGGCCCGTAGCGGCAGAGGCCGCGTCGGCATTCGACGCGGCGGCAGGGTGGGCGTCAGCGGAACGCGCGTCAGCAGGGCGTCCAGCATCAGACAGCGCACCAGCAGGGTCCGCAGCGGCAGGCACCCCGGCGGCGGGCGGGGCAGCGGACGCATCGGCATGCAGCGCAGCGGCAGGATGCGCGACGGGGGCCAGCGCACCAGCAGGGTCCGCAGCAGCAGGCGGGGCGGCGGCAGGCGCATCGTCGCGGAGCGCAGCGGCAGGAGAGGCTGCGGAGGCCAGTGGACCAGCGGGGTAACCGGCGGCGGGGTACGAGTCGATGGGTAGCGCGGCGGCGGGAACGCCGAGTAGCTGTGCTCGGTCGGCGAGGTCGGTTGCGGTCCACTCACGGGCAGCTGTGGTGAGTGTTTCCCAGGGATCGTCGGACATCGAATCCACGCCCAGGATCGCGGGTATCGAGTCGATATCGTCTTGGCGGCTCAAGGTGATCGCGCACCAGCCGTCCGAGGTTCGCAGTAAGCGACCGGCGCCGCCCGCTGTTCGCTGACCGCCGCGGCGGAGGTTCAGGAATGCGGCTCGGCCGGTCAGGAGCAGTCCTGGGTCGGCTCGGACTTCGGAGCCGAGCTGTGCGGTGATTCGTGCCAGTGCCTCGGTGGTTTCGAGGAGCAGTCCGTATGCCGCGGCGGGCGAGAGGACGGGGGCGCGGTCGGGGTGTCCGGTCAGGTCCATGACGCCGGATGCGGCCCAGGCGAGCGCCGCGCATTCCGGCTGCGTTTCGAGCGGGCGCGACAGAACATCGGACGGGCACAGCGAGTGCACCCAATCCCGCAGCACCGCCGCCGTAGCCGAGGTACTCGTTTGCGATCACCTCCTCATCTGTTCGACGGCATCGACCATGCCCCACTCCAGCGCGGCGGCCGCCGCCAAGCGCTGTTCGGTCAGCATCAACCAGGCGGCGCGCCAGCGACCGATCCGCCGCGGCACGCTGACGGTACCGCCCGCTCCCGGCACCAGGCCCATTCGCACTTCCGGGAATGCGAAGTAAGTATCGGGGGCGGCGATCACCGTGCCCGCGAAGGCGGCGACCTCCGCGCCCGCACCGATGCAGGCACCGTGGGCCCGCACCGTGACCCGATCCCGGATGCGGTCGATGATCCGCCATGGCGCCCGGTCCAGCCGGACCATATACGCGGCCACCAGATCCGTCGCGGTACCGAACTCGTCCAGATCACCGCCGCTGCTGAAAACCGGTCCCGCCCCGTTGATTTCGACCGCGGTGAGCGTGGGATCGAGGTCGGCCAGCCGCACCGCCTCCAGCAGATCCTCACGCAGCCGCATGCTGAGTGCATTGCGGCGCTGCGGGTGATCGAGCGTGATCGTCAGGCGATCTTCGCCACGGTATGTCCGGACCAATGGATGCGATGGCGGTTCGATCGTGCGCGGCGCACCACGCTCGACCAGCCAGCGCTCGAATTCGGTACCGCCGAGGAGCATCGAGTACACCGCCGCCTCCGCCGCCAGCGCGGGAACGGTCGGCAACCTCACCGTCTGGCGCAGCAGCTGCCCACAGGCAACGGCCGCGCGCGGCGAACGTCGCACCGCCGCGCGGAGCAGATCGAGCGCGGCATCGACATCGTCCACCACAACGGCCTGTGGCAGCGAACTCGCGGTGGTGTCCGTCGCGATGGTGAGCGTCGCCGCATCCAGCAGTGGTGCAAGGCCCGGTGTCACAGGCCCGCGCAGCACCCCGATCACGAGCGGTAGCGCCTGATTCATCCGTTCGGCGGTCCGGGCGATTCGGTCCGGTGTTTCCGTGCCGAATACGTCCAACGGCACCACGGCCATGGGCGCGGCCGGAGTTCCGTCCGCGGTGAGTTCCACCGCGAACTCGTCGAACAGATCGATCCCCGGATGCGGCATAGCTAAAACCTACAGCGTGTCTCCCAACCCATGAGGGCTGGTGAATACCGTCCTTTTCAGGGGCGCGAGGACCAGTTTCGCCCCCACACGAATGTGTGAGTCAGCGCCGACCCCTCAGCGGACGGCGGCAAAAATGCGTCGAGACTCCATTGGCGGAGTGCCGGAACCGACCGGAAAGAGTATACCTAATCTGGTTAGATGAGCTCAGATCCGATCCCGACCCGGAAGGCCGACAATGCCCGACCAGCCCGATGTCCTCGTGGAACGAACCGACGCGATCGTGCGGCTGACCTTCAACCGCCCCGAACGGCTCAACGCCCTCAACACCGACATGATGAATGAAGCCGCGGCGGTCATCGAGAAACTCGGCGACGATTCGACTGTTCGGGTATTCGTGCTGACCGGCAACGGGCGGGCCTTCAGTTCGGGAGCGGATCTTTCCAACTCGGCCAGCAACGGTCCACAGGTCGCGACCCTCGATGCGGCGAACCGATTGATCCGCGCCCTGCGCGCCGCACCACAACCCGTGCTCGCCGCGATCAACGGCCCTGCCGTCGGCGTCGGCTGCTCACTGGCGTTGGCCGCGGATATCACCGTCGCCCGCGAATCCGCCTATCTCCTGCTCGCGTTCGCCAATATCGGCCTGATGCCCGATGGCGGCGCTACCGCTCTGGTCCCGAGTCTGATCGGATATGCCCTCGCCGCCCGCATGGCCATGCTGGCCGAGCGCATTCCCGCACCGGTCGCGGCCGAATGGGGCCTGATCGGCCATTTCGTGCCCGATGACGATTACGATGCCGAAATCGCAAGGCTGACAACCAAGCTCGCCGATGGGCCGACGGCGGCATATACCCGCACCAAGCGCGCGTTCAATGCGATGGCCCTCGCCCAACTGGAGCAGGCACTCGATCTGGAGCGCGAAGGTCAGTCCGCTCTCTTCGAGACCGCTGATGTCGCCGAGGGAATCGCGGCGTTCAAAGCCAAACGCGCGCCGGGCTTCATCGGCCGCTGATCACCCGAGCGGACGATGCGATCACCATCCAGCCTTTCATCGCGGTGCAGTACTGGTCCGGTCAGCCGATCACCATGAACGGAACGAGGGAAGCGACGACCGCCGACCCGATGCCGACCGGCGACCGCCCGGCGCTGGACTGGTCGGTGCCACCGCCCGAGGGATAAACGGCCGAGGATCTCGATCGCCTGCCCGATTGCCGCTCGCCCACTTCGCCGGCGACACCACCGGTCCACACTGACAGCGCGTCTGCCCATGGCCTTCTCGGTCGCGCTCGCCATGGGTGTGGTCACCAATGTCATCCAGCGCTACCTCGATCCGCAGAGCCCGTTCTCGGCGCAGATCGTGCCCAGCATCCCGTTCATGTTCATGCTGGTCTTCCTGCTGTACTGCGCGGTGCGTGCTCGGCCGGAAGTGAGCGGGGCAGGCCATCGAACGCCCACCATCAACCCGTTCAGGCGAACTCCGAGATCGCCCTCGCCAGCGGTCCTCGTCGCCGTCGGCTACCCCTGACCACGAAGAGGCAGCGCGGAGAAGACGTGGTCGCGCCACAGACTTCGGGAGGTTTCCTCCGGATAGGAAACGACCGAAGGGTTCACATCGAGGATGTGGGTCAGACGCTGCTCGGGATCGTAAGCGGCCCACCCAGGTTCGCCTGTCCTGGCGAACCCACTCCAGCGCGCACGGATATAGGCCGACAGTTCCCGCGCTTCGGCCGACGGTTCGGGACCGAGCAGCAGCGGGCCGAGCTGGGCACCGAAGGCGGCGAACAACAGCGGTCCGTCGAGGCCGTGGCAGGCGCGCAGGACGCCGCCGTTTCCGGGGGCGGGCCAAGTCAGTTCGTACATATAGGCTCGGCCACCGCCTGCGGCCTGGGCGTCGGCCAAGTGCAGCGCGGGCATCCGGAACAGCCAGTCGGTCTGAACCAGTTCGAACAGTTCTTCCGGTCCGGCGCAGGGGAATGCGGTACGGTACGCGTCCGCGCCGTCGGATCCCGGGCCGAACACCTGCAGCGCATCCGCTGCCTGCGTGTCATCGATCGTGCCGAGTTGGCCGCCGAGGGCGAGGAACAGCCGGAATTCGTCCCGGTTGTGCCCGATCACCACCGTGATGTCGCGGGCGGAGCCGCCGGCAAGCGCTTGCCACGGCGCCTTCGGCAGTACGTCGCCGTCGACCACGGGCGAGAACGCGGTAATAGTGTGGGCCACCGCGCCCCATCGCTCGTACTGCCGCATCGATGCGCCGACCTCGGCTCCCGCCCCGGTCAACTGCCGTGGATCCACACCCGACAGGTCTGCCACCGTCGGTCGCAGGCCGATGTGCGCGGCGATGGCCCTCGCGATATCGGTGCCGAGCTCATCGGAGAAAAAAGTGCCCGGCATGCTCTGCAGGATCGCTTGCCGAAACAGTCCGGCCGCGCTCGGCATGGCGAGCAGCGCCGCGATGGACCCTGCCCCAGCGGATTCCCCGCATACGGTGACCTGATCGGGATCCCCGCCGAACGCGGTGATGTTCTCCCGCACCCACTCGAGGGCGGCGACTTGGTCGAGCAGACCGCGGTTGGCTGGTGCGCCGTCGATGCGCGCGAAGCCCTCGATACCGACCCGGTAGTTCAGCGTGACGACAACGAGGTCGCCGTCCCGCGCGATGTGTTGCGCGTCGTAGCCGGGACTGCCGGAGAAACCGAGCTTGTATGCGCCGCCGTAGATCCACACCAGCACCGGCCGACGTGCCGCCGGATCGGGGTCGGGTGTCCAGACGTTCACCGTGAGCCAGTCGTCGCCCTCCGGCAGCGCGACAGTGCCGGACCGGTTGCCGAACGAGGTCTCCTGCGGCGGCGGTGGGCCGAATTCGAAGGCGTCCCGCACACCGTCCCACTTCGCGACCGGCTGCGGGGCCGCGAAGCGCGCGGTACCGATCGGTGGTTGCGCGAAAGGGATCCCACGGAAGACGACCACGTCGTGCTCCCGTCGACCACGGACCGAACCCGCGGCGGTGCGCACTGTGGGCTCGGCGTGTTCGGACGGTCGCGCCGCAACTTCGGTCATTCACAGTCCTTGTCAGGAAGGAGAATAGTTCTCGACTCAGAGAATGCTATTTCGCAGGCCGATGGCACACCAGCGTCGTTCCCGTCCAACGGGAGCACTCTGCGGCTCATTCGTAGGTGACGACCACTTTTTCCGCCGCGCCCGGGGTGAGGGCCAATTCGAAGGCCTTTCGCACGTCGGAGAAGGGCACCTGGTGACTGATGAGCCGGGCGAAGCGGTCGGCGTGCTCGGCGATTTCGGGAGTCACTTCGAAGATCTCGGAGGGATAGCCCTGAGAGCCGATGATGGTCATCTCGTTGCGCAGGATGGCACCCAGGTCGATCGGTTCGGGCCGCTTGTGCACGGCGACGGTAACCAGCTTGGCACCCCACTTGCCGTTGGCGAGTGCGGTATTGACGACAGCGGCGACGCCCGCCGCATCGATGTAGATGTCGGTGTCGGGGCGCGGTGCGCCGAGGGCATTGCGACCGTGACCGTGCAGTTCACCGAGACGGGCCGCGACATCCTCGGTGGCGGAGTTGATGACCGCGTCGGCCCCGACCGCGAGGGCGGTGTCGAGCCGCGAGGCGATCACGTCGGCGACGACGACGTGCTCGACACCGCGCAGCTTCAGCCAGATCACCGCACCCAACCCGATCGGGCCCGCACCGAAGACGATCGCCTTATCACCGGGCTCGGCCTCGGAGCGGTTCACCGCATGCCGCGATACGGCCATCGGCTCATTGAGCGCGGCCACGGCGAAGGGCACGGAATCCGGCACGATGGCGACGCTGGAACCGACCTCGGCATTCTCGATGAGCAGATATTCGCTCATACCGCCCAGCGGTCCGCCGCAACCGATGATGCCCGACGGGGCGGCCTGCGGATTGACCACGACGTGATCACCCACTCGCAGTCCGGTGACGTCCCCGCCGACCTCGACGATCTCGCCTGCGGGTTCGTGGCCGAGCACCACCGGCCGCATCTTGTCCGGCGTCAGAGCCTCGGCCTTGACCTGCGGCCCGAGCACCTTAGGCATACCACCCATGTGCACGAAAGTCGCGTCGGTGCCGCAGATTCCGCACGCCCGAATCCGCACCAGCACATCCGCGGGGCCCGGCGTCGGGAGCTGCTGCTCGACCACCGTGACCGCACCCGGTGTGCTGGTCTGAACCGACTTCATCGTTGCCATGCTGGCTGTCCTCTCTGGATATCGGCTCGGTGCGAGGCCGACGGATTCGTTGAGATCAACAATGCCGTCGCCGCAGGAGGGAGCCCAGGGAGTGAGGTCCCGAAATAATGGTGTACCTGGGTACACCACCACCCCGTAACTCATGTCGATCGCTGGGTGAGCACTTTTCCGATTCAGTCGTCGGTCTCGATGACAGACCGGCACCGACCTACCGACCCGACCCGCGAGCCGCCGCACCGACGAGTTCGCGGAGGCGGGAACGCGACACCCCTGGTCTCGAAGAACCAACGGGCGGTCGCGGCACCGGCGGGGTGATCACCGGAGCACAGCCGGTGATCGCCCCGCTGGGGCAACTGCATGAGCGATTACGAATGGGCCGGAGCCGCGGGAGCATCGGTGGCGTGCTGAGCCTGCAGCTGGTTGTACTTCTGTGTTCCGGCAGCGAGACCGACCGGGATGGCCAGGGCGAGACCGCCGACCGTAGCTCCGAAGCCGCCCACCGCGACCGCACCGATCAGGCAGGTCGCCGCGAGCGCGGGGACCGTCAGCGTGCCCGCCGACATGAGCGTCATCAAGGTGCCGCCCGTCGCCATTCCGAACGGACAGCCCACCACCGCGCCGATCACCGAACCCACCGCGGAACCCACCGCGAAGGCCGCACCCATGTGCGGATTCGCAGCCTCGACAGCCTGGTTGAAGTTCGACATGGGGTCACCCGCCACCGGCGCCGCGGCCGAGGTGACCGGAAGCGCCGCAGGTGCGGTGCTCGAGTCGGGGACAGCCGGTGCCGCAGTGGCGTCGTCCTGAATGGGAGCTCCGGCGACCGTCCGGCCCGTGGCATCACGGACATCGAATTGACCCTGTTGCATGACTACAGTGCCGAACGGCGTACTGAGCACCGACTTTCCGGTGGCGAGGTCGTCGCTGAAATGCACGCCGGGTGCTACATCCGTGGTGACGGATTGATTCTGCTCGGCATCGACGGCAACCGCGGTATCCGCGTCGGCGCGCGCGGTACCGGCGGCGATCGCGACCGCTGCCGCGGTCAAGGTGGTGACGGCCACGCCACGAGTCTTGAGGTTCATTGTCATATCTCCTGGGTCGGGTGTAGCTACTGGGCCGAATCGGGATTCGGGACCTCTTGCGCGATCAGCCCTTTGGAACGCAGCGAGTTGTATTGCTGGCCAAGGGCATTGCTCATCGCGGGTGAGCCGGTGACGATGCTGCCGACGGTCCCGCCCAGGAAGCCGAGGGTGCTCGCACCGATGATGCAGCCGCCGACGATCCCTACCGGTGTCAATACGGCCGTCGGGAGCGTGAGGGCCCCGCCGGTCACCGCACCCAATGGGCACCCGACCAGCACGCCGATCGTCGTCCCGACCACCCGGCCGGCCGTGGAATCGTTGGCGAAGGCGCCAGTGATCGAGGTGAACGCATTCAGGTACTCCTGCCCGGGATCTGTGGGCGCCGCACCGGACTGCTGCTGGGAACTATCGACTACCGCGGCGGTGGACGGGGTAGTGGCCTGGTCCGGTTCGGCGGTAGCGGTTCCGGCGCAAATCGTGCTGGCCACGATCGCGACGGCCGCCCATCCGGCCGCCTTGGGTATCTGATGCATGTTGCTGCCTCACTGATATTCGAGCGGGAAAAAAGAGAGAATCACGATCTCACAAAAAGAGAATGCCAAGGCGACCAAGGAATAGAAAGGCGTCATGCCCGCATGCAAGATCGGCATGGCTATGCGCCACTGGGCACGGACGGGCTGGTACACGTCGGCTGAGGCGGTTCACGACTTCTGCCCCTCAGCGGTTCTGCCGGTGAACGTCCACCGCGGCGAGGTTACTCATCTGCGGGATAACTTCCTTCTGCACTGCGCGAATCTCTCTCTCCATTCGGAGAATGTCATTCTTACAACGGATGCGGGCAGCCAGAGGGGTTTTGCGAATATTGGCGACTACTGCTGTCCGGGCAGCAAGGTGAGGAATAGCGCGCGCGCGTCGGCGCACAACCGGTCGCCGTCGTGCAGGGTCGCGACCAAGAAGATCTTGCGCCCCTCCTGCCGCTCGACCCTGGCACGAATGGTCAGCTCCGTGTCGAGCGGGGTAATGGATCGGTAGTCGACGGTCAGTGACGCGGTGCGGATCGCCGCCCCCGAATAGGCGACCCCACTCATGCCGAGCACGGTATCGAAGGCTAGCCCGATATAACCGCCGTGCACCGCCGAATTGCCGCCGAGATGGAAACGGCGGAAGGTAATTCGAGCCGACACACCGTCGCGGTCGGAGCGATCGACGACGAACGGCGGCAGGGTGATGTTGCCGTTCGCGGGCAGGTCGGGTCGAACCCAACCGGGCACCGACCACTCGTCGACCAGGACCGTGTCCAACAGGCCGTTGAGTTCCTTCAGCGCGGTGATGGTCTCCAACGCCACGTCATCGGAGGGGCAGGCCAGTCGAACACGGTCCATCAGTCCCCGAACCTGTTCGATGAACTCGCCGTAGTGCGGACCGCCACGGGAAATATCGGGCGTGCGATCCACCGACCGAGACCGCGCCGGCCGAAACCCACCTTCGTGGTGCTCCTCGGTGGGCAACGGCTCCGGGGTCTCGTTCATGAGAATTACATTATCGTCCGGTGCCCCGGCACTACCGACCGCAGCCGCCGTACTACGGTGCGGCGGCGCCGTCGTTGGTTATCGCCGTTCCGTTCAACCGGTCACCCAGCTGCGCGAGATCGTAGGACTGTCTGGCCAGCCAGAAGCGCAAGAATCCGGTCAGCGAATAGCGCAGGAACAGCGCCGATCCCACCACGCTCGCGGCCACGCCGCCGATTGCGAGGGTTATCGCATCACGTTGTGCCAGAGGATCTTTGGTGCCGTGCGACATGAAGTAGGCCACCAGAGCCAGCACCAGGCCGAGCACCATGAGGGTCACCCCGGTGCGCAACCACAACACCGCCCGCCCGGCCGCCGGATCGGGAATCTTGGCCGCACTGAGTTCGCGGACGAAGCGGTCCGCACGTGTTTCGGTCATTCGGAACTTCCTAAGTAGAGGGCCGCCAATTCGTCGCGGATACCGCTGTCGGGGTGGCCATGTTTCTCGATGCGACCGCGCACGAGCACGGCCGCGTAGTCGGCGAAATCCAGCACCGCCGCGGCGAACTGCTCGACGACCAGGACTGCCACGCCCTGACGGGCGATTTCGGCGACCTGCTCGTAAAGCTGGCCGACCACCAACGGCGCCAAGCCCATCGACAGCTCGTCGAGCATGAGTACCGCCGGATCGGTGGCCAGGCCGCGGGCCAGGGCGAGCATCTGCTGTTCGCCGCCGGACATGGTGCCCGCCGTCTGATCGGCCCGCTTCCCCAGAATCGGGAATCGGGTGAAGGCGATCTCCTGGATCTCCTCCCGTGAGCGGCCCGTGAAGGTCATCATCAGCAGGTTGTCGCGCACCGACAGATTGGGAAAGACACCGCGTCCCTCCGGGATCAGGCAGACCCCGGCCCTGGCCAGGTCGCGCGGGTGGGCACCGGTCATATCCCGGCCACCCAACCGCAGTTGACCGGACGCGACCGGATGGACACCTGCTGCGACCTGCAGTGTGGTGGTCTTGCCCGCGCCGTTCGGCCCGAGCAGGGCGACCACCTGGCCCGCGACAACGCTCAGATCAATGCCGTGCAGCACCGTGATCGCGCCATAGGCTGCGCGCACCTCGCGCAGTTCCAATAGCGGGGCGGCGGTTGGATGCGTTGTCGCCGTGATTGTTTCGATGCTGTCCACCGTCATGCCGCTCCCAGATAGGCCGCGAGCACGGTTTCGTCGCGCCGGATCACCTCGGGTGGTCCGGAGGCGATGACCTTGCCGAGGTCGAGCACATAGACCTCGTCACAGACATTCATGACCAACCCCATATCGTGTTCGACCAGCAGCACCGCCGTGCCGTCGGCGGCCAGCGAACGCAGTAGCGCCGCGAATCGTTCAGTCTCGGCGTGGTCCTGACCGGCGGCGGGTTCATCGAGCAGGATGAGCGCGGGTCGTGCGGCCATCGCCCGGCCCACTTCGATCAGTCGGCCAGTGCCCGTCGGTAGCGCGTCGGCACTGCTGTCGGCGACTTCGCGCAGATCCAACCGCTCGATGATCTCGTCGACGACCCGCGCGCCGTGCCGCCGCTGCGGTCCGAGTTCCGCGGCGACCAGCAGATTGTCACGAACGCTCAACCGGCCGAACAGTTCCAGACGCTGGAAGGTGCGAGCCATCCCGAGCCGGGCACGGCGTGCCGAGCCGAGCCGGGTGACATCGCGTCCATTGATCAGTACGCGCCCCGATGCCGGTTTGCGCAGACCGCAGATCACATCGAATAACGTGCTCTTACCGGCGCCGTTCGGACCGATCAAACCCGTGACACGACCGGCTTCGGCCACCAACCCAGCGCCGTCCAGCGCGCGGTGGCCGCCGAAGATGACGCTCACATCGTCAACTCGCAGCAGCGGTGGCACGACTCAACACCTCCTCGTCCTGGTTACGCCATGGCCGCCGAATCCCCCACCATTCGAGCGGCACTTCGGGTTCGGTGGGCACGCGCTGCTGCCGCGCGATCCAGACGCGGGCGCCGATGACCACGAGCACCAGGCCGAAGAACAAATGCCAGCCGGTGATCACATCAGCAAGTCGCAGCACCCACAACAGCACCGAGGCGACCAGCAGCACCGGCAGCACCACGCGATCGCGGAACATCGGCAGCCATTCCTGCCGCATGGTGGCAATCGCACCCTGACCGAGCATGCCGCCCGCGAAGGCGATACCGCCCAGTGATGGCAGCACCTGCGACAGGTTCAGCAGCGAGGGCCACAGCACCGGAATCACCAGTAGCGGACCGGCATACGCGACGCCGGTGAAGAAGCCGCTGCCGACCGCACCGAGACCGGCGATCACTACGATCAGGAAGATCGGCAACCCGGACACCAGGTTGAAGTGATCGGATGTGACCGCACGCAACTGCATGCCGTAAAGCGCACCGCCGAGTCCGGCGATCGCCGCCGAAAGTGCGAACACCAGCACCTTCGCCATCAGCAGATTGCCGCCGAGGGTCGCGTAGGCGGCCTCACTGTCGCGCATCGCGATCAACCGCCGCCCGAACCGGCTGCGTCGCAACATCGCTATCGCGAAGCCCGCCGCCGCGAGGCATACCGCCGCGAATACGGTCACCTGGGCGGTGCTGTCGAGATGCAGGCCGAACAGTCGTGGCCCGGCCAGATTCAGCGAGCCCTGTTCGAAGAAGGTGATCTTCACGCCGAATACATGCACGGTCGGCAGGGTGAAGACCCACCGGTCCAGGACGACGGAGAAGGCCACCGTCGCCAGGGCCAGGTAGACCCCGGACAGCCGCAGCGCGGGCAATGCGATCACCGCACCAACCGCCCCAGCGACCGCCATTGCCAGCAGCAATGCCCACCACTGTCCGTCCGCGCCGTACTGGGCATAGATGACCGCGCCGATCCCGGCGATGCTGAGCTGGCACAGCGAGATCTGCCCGGCGTATCCGGCCAGCGGCACGAACGATAACCCGATCACGCCGAAGGCGAAGATCTGCCCGTAGGTGATCAGATCGGCCTCACCCAACACGGTGGCCAGCAGAATGCCCAGCGCCACGACCACCGCCGCGAAGGCGGCCGATCCCGAAACAGTCGGCAGCGGAATCGGACTGAGCCGCCGATCCCGGCCGCGCAGCCGTCCGTGCGGGAACAGCAGCAGCGCGATGAACAACAGCAGCGCGGGCGCGGCCAGCCGCAGACCCGGCAGATATTCGTTCTGCGGCAGATAGCCGGTGAGGTAGCTCTCCAGACAGCCGACCACGATCGCACCGAGGAATGTCATCGGCAGGCTGCGCAACCGGCCGAAGATCGCCGCGGTGTAGGCGCTGACGATCAGCAGCGAGAGCTGGGGCGCATCGAGCGCGACGGTCGGCGCCACCAGGATGCCGCCGATCGCCGCCAACTCGATACCCAGAATCCACGCCACTCGGTTCGCCCGCCGCGGGTCGGCGCCGGTCAAACCGACGAGTGCGCGATCGTCGACCGTGGCCCTCATCTCCGCCCCGGTCCTGGTGCGGTACAACAGGATCCGCAGTCCGACGGCCACCGCGATCGCGACCACCATCGTCAATGCCTGATGCCAGGTGACGGTGATAACGCCGAAGTGCAACGGCCGCTGTTCGGCGAAGAACTTCGGCAGGGTGCGGGCCGTGTTGGGGTCCCACACCCATTGGGCGAGCAGGATCAGACCACTCAGTAGGGCAATGGTCATCACCAACTTCTCCGCATCACCGAGGCCCTGGGTAGGGGCCAACGCCCACGCGAAGACCAAGCCGAATAGCGGCGCGAATACCAGCAGTACCGCGGCGATCGCCAACGGCGCCGGCACGCCCCAGCCGATATGCAACTGCCAGTACACGAACGCCGACACCATGCCCGCCGCACCGTGCGCGAAATTGAATACGCCGGTGGTGGTGTAGGTGAGCACCAGGCCGCTGCTGATGATCGCGTAGATCGCCGCGGTGCTCAGCCCGACGATGCCGAAGGCGAGGAATTGCTCCATTGCCGAACGACTCCGCTACTTGAAGTCGTTCATGCTGAGGCCGACATCGGCGAGGGTCAGGCCCTTGCCGTAGTCGTTCTTGTACACGTAGGCGTTCATATCGCAGCGGTACGGGCCATTATCGGGCTTGAATTCCGCGGGCTGCTGCCAGCCCTGCGGTGTTGCCTGCACGATGTTGTAGCACTTCGGCAGTGCTCCGCCGGTCGGCCGCACATCCGCTGGTGCCTGCAGACCGCCCGCGGTCCACGCCGTCTCCTTGGTTGCGGCGTCGTACACGCACTTGCGGGTCAACTGGTCACCGCAGCCCGCCGCCGATTTGGCGAAAAGCAGCCACGCGGAGAACGCGCGCAGCACCGGGTAGGTGACATCCTTACCGGGGGCGTACTTGGCGAACAGGTCCTTCACCAGCTTGACGGTCGGTACCGTCGCGCCCGCCTCGACCGGCGCGATGCCGGCCAGATCGGCGAAATTATTCTGTCCCGCAAGGGATTTGCCGCCCAGCTCCAGGAACTGTGAGTTGTAGGCGTTGCTGTTGGCGTCAATCCAGTCCAGCTTGTAGTCCATCCCGGTCAGCACATCCTCGAGCTTGGCCAGGCTGCGGAAATCGCCGAGGAAGAGCAGTCCTTTGACGCCCTTGCTCTTGATCGACTGCGCGTACGGTGTCCAGTCCGCGACGCCGGTGGCCGGATAGAGCTCGTTGTAGACGACTGACGCGTTCATCGCGGTCATCGATTCCTGGAATTTGGGCACCATCACCTTGGTCGACGGCGAATCGCCGGTGATGATGCCGACCGCACCGGCGGAGGCCGGATAGGTGGTGATCAGCCACTGGTGGTAGCCGGTGTAGGGGTTGTACGGGCGGGATGCCGACGCACCGGACCCGGAAGCCTGCAGGTCGGACCCGGTGTTCTTGACGTCGACTACCTGCGCCGGGAAGTCCGGCAGCAGGCACTTCAACCGATCCTCGGTGCCGAGCGAATCCAGCGCGGCGCCGCCACCGACCAGCGCGAAGTCTTCGCGGCAGGCCTCGATCATGCGCTGACGGACCTCTCTGAGCTTCGCATCGCGCACGGTGGCCACCAGCTTGCGCCCGCCGATACCGCCGGCCGCATTGCACCAGGAGGTGAAAACGTTTGCCGCATCGACGAATTCGGTGTTCTTGGTGAACCCGACGTCACTGAAGACACCGACCTCGAGCTCGCCCGCGGTCACGCCCTGCGCGGGCGAACTCGATGGCTTGCCGCCCTGGCAGACATTCTTCAGATCACCGAAGTCGCCCGACGCAGTCGAGCTGGTGGTGTTGGCGCCCTCGACTTCCTCACCACCACGACTACAGCCGGCCGCCAGCAGCGCGGCTGCCAGCAGAGCAACGAGTATTCGCTGCGATTTCACGTTTCCTCCTCTATGGACGCCGCCGCATCGATCCGAGATCGATCGAGCCGAGTCCGTGTTCTACATCGAGCGGCGCCCTACCGGATCTGGCGCTCTCGCCACTGGGAAAGCAGCCTTCCATATGAGGAGAATTAAGGTCACTGTTTCGGGAAATGTGGTCTACGACGACCTTCCGCAGTCGCACCACCGAGCCGATCCGAGGTGGCCGTCAGCACCAACGATTGCCACCGACCACGAATGAGAATAAGATTCTCCCAAATAGCGAAGGAGGATTTCATGTCGGCACAAACTCCGCTGCCGTATCCGCTGTTCGACGCGGACAACCACCTGTACGAGACCAAAGAAGCACTGACCCGCTATCTGCCGAAGCGGTACGACGGCATCATCCAGTACGTCGAGGTCAACGGCCGGACCAAGATCGCGGTGCGGGGCCAGATCAGCCAGTACATCCCCAATCCCACCTTCGAGGTGGTCGCGCGCCCGGGCGCGATGGAGGACTACTTCAAGAACGGCAACCCGGAGGGCAAGAGCCGCCGCGAGATCTTCGGCAAGCCGATGAAGGCCATCGACGCCTTCCGCGAACCCGGACCGCGCCTGGCGCTGATGGACGAGCTGAAGGTCGACCGGAGCCTGATGTTCCCCACGCTGGCCAGCCTGGTGGAGGAGCGCCTGCGCGATGATCCGGAAGCCATCCACGCCATCGTGCACGCACTGAACCAGTGGATGCACGAGACCTGGTCGTTCAACTACAAGGACCGAATCTTCGCGGTTCCGGTGATCACCCTGCCGATCGTCGAGGAGGCCATCAAGGAACTGGAGTGGGTGGTCGAGCACGGCGCCAAGGCCATTCTGATCCGCCCCGCCCCGGTGCCGGGCTTCCGCGGTCCGCGCTCGTTCGCGCTGCCGGAATTCGATCCGTTCTGGAAGCGGGTGCTCGAACTGGGTGTCGCGGTGACCATGCACACCTCCGACAGCGGCTACGCCCGCTACACCAAGGAATGGGACGGCGCCGACGCCGAGATGCTGCCCTTCGTCACCAATGCCTTCAGCATGGTCAACGAATGGCGTCCCGTGGAGGACGCCGTGACCTCGTTGCTGACTCACGGTGCGCTGCTGCGGCACCCGGATCTGAAGGTCGCCATCATCGAAAGCGGCGCTGCCTGGCTGGGCCCGCTGATGAACAAACTGTCCGAAACCTTCAAGAAGGCACCCGAAGGCTTCGGCATGCAGAACCCGATCGAGACCATCAAGAACCAGATCTTCGTCAGCCCCTTCTACGAGGAGGGCGTATCCGACCTGATCGATCTCATCGGCGTTGATCGGGTGCTGTTCGGGTCCGACTACCCCCACCCCGAAGGCCTCGCCCAGCCCACCCATTTCGCCGATATGCTCACCCATCTGCCGGTCGAGGATCAGGCCAAGATCATGGGCGGCAACCTGGCGGGTCTGCTCGGCGTATGAGGCTGCTGGGCATATGAATTGGGAGACCATCCCGCAGATGGTGCTGTCCGCGGCCGACCGCTTCGGTTCGGCCGAAGCGGTCGTCGACGGGCCGCTCCGGTTGAGCTTCACCGAACTCGCCGACCGGGTCCGCCGGGCCGCGGGCGCCTTCGCGAACGCCGGAGTCGAATCCGGTGACCGGGTGGCCATCTGGGCGCCCAATTCCGCGGAGTGGATCATCGCGGCGTTCGGTTTGCTGAACGCGGGCGGCGTGCTCGTGCCGGTCAACACCCGGTTCAAGGCCGAGGAGGCCGACGATATCGTGCGCCGCAGTGGCGCGAAATTGCTCCTGGTCCAGCAGGGTTTCCTCGGCATGGACTACGCCTGTGCGGATGGTGTGCCGGTGATCGACGTGAAGTCGGAGTTCCTGTCCAGCGGTGCGCCGTTCGAACGTCGGGTTCGTGGCACGGATATCGCCGACATCATCTACACCTCGGGCACAACCGGAAAGCCCAAGGGGGTCATGATGAATCATCTGCAGACCCTGCGGCTGTATGCGGAATGGTGCGAGCTGGCCGATCTGCGGGAGGGCGACCGCTATCTGATCGTCAATCCGTTCTTCCACACCTTCGGATACAAGGCCGGGATCATCGCGTCGCTCATTCGCGGCGCGACCATCCTGCCGGTCCCGGTCTTCGATGTCGATCGGGTGCTCGAGCTGGTCGAGCGCGAGCGGGTGACGATGCTGCCCGGTCCGCCGACCCTCTATCACTCGCTGTTGCAGGCCAAGGACCGATACGAGCTGTCGTCGCTGCGGGCGGCGGTCACCGGGGCCGCCGATATTCCGATCGAACTGATCCGCAGGGTGCACGAGGAACTGCCGTTCCGATCCATCATGACCGGATATGGGCTCACCGAGGCGGGTACCGCGACGGCGTCGCGCCCCGGCGACACCACCGAGCAGATCGCGACGACCGTCGGGACCGCCTGCGATGGCGTCGAGGTGCGCATCGCCGATGACGGCGAGGTGCTTGTCCGCGGATACTCGGTCATGCAGGGCTACCTCGATGATCCGGAGGCGACCGCCGCGGCGATCGACCCCGAAGGTTGGCTGCACACCGGCGATCTCGGCAGTCTCGATTCCGCCGGTCGGCTGCGGATCATCGGCCGCAAGAAGGATATGTTCATCGTCGGCGGCTTCAATGCCTATCCGGCGGAGATCGAAGGTGTTCTGCTGCAGCATCCGGCGGTCGCTCAGGTTGCTGTGATCGGTGTTCCCGATGAGCGGCTCGGGCAGGTCGGCAAGGCGTTCGTGGTGACCACCGGCTCGATCTCGGAACAAGAACTGATCAGCTGGGCCAAGACTCGCATGGCGGGTTACAAGGTTCCGCGCTTCGTGGATTTCCGGGAAGGGTTGCCGTTGAACGCCACCGGGAAGGTGATGAAGGATCAGCTGCGCTAGACGCGCGGCATCTCCCGGATGACCGTCGCGCCGAATTCCGCCAAAGTCCGCGGTGCGGCGAAATCGGTGAACCACACATAGAACCGCTCGACGCCACGCTCGACGAGATCGCCGAAGTGCGCGACGAGTTGCGCGGCGTCACCGGCGACCAGGCCCTCGCCCATGTGACCGAATCGCCGACTGCTTTGCGCACGGACTTCCCCGGCATCCCGGTTATGGCCGACGAAGCCGACCATCTGCTGGATAGATACCCGTGCCGATCCGATCTCGGGCAGCAGTTCCGCCAACCGATTCAGTTGCGGCGCAGGCAGATTCCACCAGGTCGCATAGCCGCGAACCAAGTCCAGCATGGGTGCGCTGGTGCCGCCTATGACAATAGGAATCGGTGTACTCGGCCGTGGAACCTGCACCGCTCCCACGGTATTCGGTGCGCCCCAATACTGGTGCAGCAGTTCCAGACTGCGCCGCAGCCGATCGCGGCGCGCGGCCGCCCGGTCCTGGGTAATGTCGAATCCCGCCAGCTCGTGCGGCACCGAACCGGCACCGAGGCCGAGTTCGAATCGGCCGCCCGAGGCCTCCTGCAGTGTCACCGCCTGCTTGGCGAGCACCGCCGGAGGTCGGAACGAGTCGCACAAGACCAGATGTCCGATCCGCAGCCGCTCGGTCCGCGCGGCCACCCATGCGGCTACCGTCATCGCCTCCCACAGGGGCAACTGTTCAGCGCCGGGCGCGACCAGATGGTCGATGAAGGCGATGCCGTCGAACCCGCTGGCCTCGGCCACGCGAGCCCGTTCAACGATGTCCTCGACGCGCAGCTTGATCTGTGGCAAGAACAGAAACCACTCGGGCACTGGATTGTTCACAGCGCGAGCCCACCATCGACGGCGACCGTCGCACCGGTCATCGCGCTGCTGTCCGGCCCGGCCAGAAAGGCCAGGACGCTTGCGATCTCGCCCGGGTCGAGCAACCGACCGATCGGCTGCTGGCCAGCGAAACCCGTCGGATCGGGCATTCGGTACAGGCGTGCTATCTCGGCCAGCAGCGCGGTATCGGCGGAGCCCGGACTCACCGCGTTCGCGGTCACCCCGGTGCCGCCGAGTTCCGCGCCGAGTGCCCGAATCAGCCCTGTCACACCGGCTTTCGCCGCACAGTAGACCGCCAGCTGGGGCAGACCCTTGGTCGCGGCGGCGGAGGCGACGGCCAGGAACCGCCCCGATCGCGGTGCGGGTCGGGCCAGCAGTGCCGGTACGGCCGCCCGCGCCAGGTTCACGACCCCGCCCAGGCAGACATCCAGCACCGCGCGCTCCTGCTCGATCGGCATCTCCCACAGCGGAACTCCACCGGCGATCACCCCGGCCGCCGCGACCACCGCATCCAGCCCGCCCCAGGTGCCCACCGCCTCGGCCACCGCGGCCTCTAGCGCCGACGGCTCGCGTACGTCGGCGATAAACGGTCGCACCGCACCGACCCGGTTCACTCGACTGCTCGCCTCGGTCGCCACCGCGACGAGTTCGCCTTTGCTGCCCATCGGATAGGGCAGCGCGGGATCATCGGTCGCCAGATCCACCGCGAGCACCGACCAGCCGCGAGACGCCAGTTCCAGTACCGTTGCCGCACCGATCCCCCGCGCCGCGCCGGTGACCAGCGCGACTCGCCGATGCTCCGAACGCGAAGTCACGCCGACCTCCGAACCGCCGGATATTCGCCAACCGGTCGCCGCCGATGCGAAGAGTCCTGCGACAGCTTCGACGCGGCTATACGGTCGACCCCAGCCAGCGCCGAATCACCACATTCCTCGATACATTCCGCATACGCCGTGCTGACCTGCTGGCTGCGCGGTTCGGTGAACAGGTCCGAGTTCCGCCAGATGGGCTCGAATCCGCCTGCGGCACGGATGTTTCCGGTGTGGAACTGGTTGTGGTCAGTGCACGAGTAGACATCGCCCAACGGATCGATCACACACATCACCCGACCCGAGTTCGACCCTTGCGGCGAATCGCCGTAGCCGGACCGGTAGAAGAACGCTCCGGTCAGCACATCCCCGTCGTGCTGGCACAGCCAGTCATCGAGCATCCGCCGCTCGTCCGCCGCCGGGTGCGATTCGTCCGAGACGCGGCCAGCTGGCCGGGTCAGCCGAAGCCGCGCACCGAACATATCGGCAATTGCCTTGAAAGCATCGAGCTGGCCGGCATTTTGGCTGGTCACCGTGACGGACAGCTCGAATCCATAGACTCCCGACGAGGCAAGCAACTCCATCGCACGCACCGCCGCCCGGTACGCTCCGGTGCCGCGCACCGCATCGTTGACCGCCTCGGTAGCGCCATCGAGGCAGATCCGCACATCGATGTGGCTGTTCCCGGCGATCCGCCGCGCGGCATGGGGCGTGAGCCGAATTCCGTTGGTGGAGAACGTCACTCCGATGCGCTTGGCGGTGGCATAGTCGACCAGTTCCCAGAAGTCGGGGCGCACGGTGGGCTCGCCGCCACCGATATTGATACGGCATATCCGCATCCGCTCGAATTCGTCGATCAGCGCCTTGCATTCGGCGGTGCTGAGCTCGCGCGGATCGCGTCTACGTGTGCTGGGCGAGCAGTGGATGCAGCACAGATCGCAGGCGTGGGTCATCTCCCAGGTCAGCTCGATCGGCGCTGCGCTGATGTTGTCGATCATGGAGACTCCCGCGTCGTTGTTTGCGCTACCAACCCAGATGGAAATGCAATTCTCTTCTAACGATAATGTCATTCTGTCGTGGAAACAAGGAAGCTGGGCCGCACAATCCGGCTGCCGTCTGGCGACAGCTTCCTTGCCGATGGCGGTAGCGGTTCAGCAGCAGGCAGGGATTGCACGCGAACTTGGACAGCTCATCGTTCGATCTCCGGTGGGAATTTGTCGACCGCGCCCGCACGCGGGGTGTATGGTCGACCTCACAGCGAGAGTGGCATTCTCTGAAATGAAGACTGACCATCTCTCGGCTTGTCGAGATCGGGGTGGAGGCGCACCCCCGGCGTTCCCACGAACAGCGAGGAGTCACGTGAACATCGACGACATGATTCTGGTGAGCATCGACGACCACGTCGTCGAGCCGCTCGATATGTTCGACGGGCGGGTACCGAAGAAGTGGGCCGATCTGGCGCCGAAGGTGATCGCCGATGACAAGGGCATCGACCGGTGGGTCTACCGGGGGAAGCCGACGGGTGTCACCGGGCTCAACGCGGTCGTTTCCTGGCCCGCGGAGGAGTGGGGGTATGACCCGGCCGGTTACGCCGAAATGCGGCCAGGCGTCTACGACATCCACGCCCGCGTACGGGATATGGACGCCAACGGCATCCTGTCCTCGATGTGCTTTCCCACCTTCGCCGGATTCAGTGCCGGTCACCTGAGTCACTTCAAGGACGAGATCACCGTCGCGATGATCCAGGCATACAACGACTGGCATCTCGAAGGCTGGTGCGATGTCTACCCCGGCCGGTTCATCCCGAACGCCATTCTGCCGCTGTGGGATCCGCAGCTGGCCATCGCCGAGATCCATCGCGTCGCCGCCAAAGGCTTCCGCGGCGTCACGATGGCGGAACTGCCGCACCTGCAGGGCAGCCCCAGCTATTTCGACGAGGACTTCTGGGGACCCGTCTTCGGGGCGCTGAACGAAACCGGGCTGGTCATGAACCTGCATATCGGCACCGGATTCGGAGCGCTCAAGCTGGCGCCGGACGCGCCGATCGACAATCTGATGTGCCTGGCGCCGACGGTCTCCCAGATCACCGTCCAGGATCTGCTGTGGGGTCCCGCATTTCGCTCCTACCCCAATCTGAAGGTGGCGCTGTCAGAAGGGGGCATCGGCTGGATACCGTTCTTCCTGGATCGCTCCGATCGCCACTACACCAACCAGCGGTGGCTGCGGCGTGACTTCGGCGGCAAGCTGCCGAGCGAGGTCTTCCGCGAGCACGTGATCGCCTGCTATGTCACCGACCCGACCGCACTCACCTATCGGGACGCGGTCGGGATGGACATCATCGCCTGGGAATGCGACTACCCGCACTCGGACTCGCTGTGGCCCGACGCACCCGAATTCGTACTACAGGAATTGAACGCCGCCCACGCCGACGACACCGATATCAACAAGATCACCTGGCAGAACGCCTGCCGTTTCCTGAATTTCGATCCGTTCGAGCACATTCCGCAGGAGCAGGCCACCGTCGGCGCGCTGCGGGCGAAGGCCGCGGGTTGGGATATATCGACGAAGTCACGCAAGCAGTACGCCGAAGCCTATGCCCAGCAGGCACACTGATCGAGGAACGATATGAAGTTGATGGTTTTCTCCCGCCCACAGCCCGGCCGGGACGAGGAATACAACACCTGGTATCGCGATGTCCACGTTCCCGAGATGCTCGCGATCAATGGTGTGCGATCCTGTACGCGCCATCGCCTCCGGACCACCGGGGATCAGCCGGTGGAATATCTGGCCGTCTATGACATCGAGGGCGATATCGACATCGTGATGAAGGAGCTGATGACCCGGTCCAAGGACGGCCGGATGCGGCTCAGCCCGTCGATCGATCCCGCCAATACTCGGATGACGATCTGGGAGCCGATCTGACCGCAGCGGCAAGGCAATCGGTGCTCGTGGAATAGGCGTCAGAATCCGAGATCCGCGAGCAAGCGCTCGCTTTCGGTCCAGAGGCGGGCGGCGGCGACATCGTCGAGGGCGACGGGGGCCGGTGTTTCCACCGTCTTCCGATAGAAGTAGCGCCCACCGTCTCGACCGCCCTCGGGATCGGTTGCCAGCCACACCAGAGTCTCGGCCGGTTCATCCGGTGGCACGGTATCGGCGGCGGCCATATGGGCTTGCATCGCTGTATCACCGTGTGCGGCAAAATTACTGGCGACGACACCCGGGTGCATGGCCTGCGCGACGATGCCATCGGAGGCCGCTCGACGAGCAAGTTCGCGAGTGAACAGGATATTGGCGAGTTTCGCGCGACAGTAGGCCGTCGCCGGGTGAAAGTCGTTCAGGCTCTGCGGATCCGCCCAATCGAAGCCCTCGGCCGCACGGTGTGCACTCGACGATACGGCGAGCACGCGCACCGATCCGGGCGGCAGGACCGCCGCGCTCTTTCGCAGCAGCGGCATCAGTTCCCTGGTGAGCAGGAACGGGGCGAGGTGGTTGGTCGCGAAGGTGGCCTCAGTGCCTGCGGCGGTGATGATCCGCCGATCCCGTACGCCACCCGCGTTATTGATCAGGACAGCCAAACGCTGCGTACGGCTCGCGATCTCGGCGGCCACATGTGCCACCTCCATCATCGAAGTGAAGTCGGCGCGCACCATGTCGAAACTGCCGCCGTCGCGCACGGCGGCCATGATCCGCGTTCGCGCGGCCGCACAACGCTGTCGATCGCGACCGACACCGATCACCTGCCAGCCGCGTGCCACCAGCTTTTCGGCGGTCGATGCACCTATGCCGGAACTGGCTCCGGTGACGACCGCGACCGGACGGTCTGCCTCGAATGTCAAAATCGTTGCCTCTCAGTAATTTCAGCGTGGACGCAGGCCATCCAGCAGGAGACCGACGGTGAATTGGACCCGCTCGTCCAGCTGTTCGGGAGTGGGTGGGCGACCGGCAACAATGGAGCGCACCTGGCCACCGACAACCATGCTCATGAAGGCGCGGGCGGCCTGATCGGAGTTGGTCGGCGCGATCGTCCCGGCGGCGATCGCGCGATCGAGGACGCCCGCGACGAAGTCGACCACCGGCCCGGCGCTCAGTTCGTAGTTGGCGACGAAGATCTCCGGGAAGCGATAGCTCTCGGTATTGATAATGCGTTGCAGGCGTAGCCCGTTCGGCGTCATTACCTGGTCGATCCGCAGCCGGGCGACCGCGGTCAGCGTCTCGGCGAGATCGCCGGTGTCGAAGCCCGCGAGCACATCCGCTGGCACGACCTGTCGCTCGATGGCGCGCCGGACCGCGGCGAGGAATAGCGACGCCTTTTCGGGATAGCGAGCGTAGACGGTGCGCTTGGTCATCTGCACGCGACCGGCGATCATCTCGATCGTGGCCAGCTCGTAGCCGTGCTCCAGGAACAGATCCAATGCGGTATCGAGCAATTCCTCGTGCCGCGCCTCGGCCTGTGCCCGGGTGGGCCGCCCGGCCGCGCGCCGAATCGGCGGACCGACCTCCGTCATTCCCGCCTCCTCCGAATTGCCGCTTGCATCATCGCGCCTCCGATCGCTAATAATGATACGCATGAGTTGCCATTTTTCTAGCGGGCAACGTCACCGGGAAGGACTCCCCCGTGAGCTCAGCCATCGAAACCCTGACACGGCTGGCCGATGCCACCGATCGCTTCGACCACTCCGCCGGCGACCTGCGCGAAACCCAGGTGGCGGCACTCGACGAAAAATTCCGGCAGCACCACGATCGAATCAAGCTGCTGGGGCACCGCGCGCGGGAGGCCGGTATCACCGAGATCCGCGACCTCGCGGATATGGTGCCGCTACTGTTCCCGCACTCGGTCTACAAGAGCTATCCGGAAAGCTTTCTGATCGAGCAGAAGTGGGATCGGCTCGGCAAGTGGCTCGGCACCGTATCGCCCTATCCCATCAGCCCGATCCAGACCTCGGATATCGCCGACATCGACGATTGGATCGCACGGCTGCAGGCCGCGGGGCACTACGTCTCCTGTTCCAGTGGAACAACAGGCAAGTCCGCCATGCTGCTCGCCTCGGAGCGGGATATGGAATGGTCGCGCAAGGATACGGTCAATGTCTTCTCCTGGGGTTCGGGTGTGCGGCCCGCGCAGGACCGGCGGATGGTCGGGGTCGCCGCGACCGCGTCCGTCCCGAAGAACACCGTCATCGCCGCGGCTCAGCAGGCGGCGTTCGGTGATCCGGCCAAAGAGCGTTTCCGCCTGCCCATTCCACCGATCACCGTCGGGTCGCTGACCACAATGGTGGTGCTGCGCAAGAAGATCGCCGACGGCACCGCCCGGCCGGAGGAACTCGCCGATTTCGACCGGACCTCCCGGCAGCGGCAGGAGGCGCTCGACAAGGCGATGATCGCCGGGGCCGAGGCGCTCGTGCGTTATCGCACCGACAAGCTCTACATCTCTGGCATGTGGAATGCGCTGTACCAGGTGGCGGCGATCGTTCGGGATATGGGCTACTCCGCCCCGGACTTCCACCCCGACAACTGCCTCTACGTCGGCGGCGGGCTCAAGCGCGCCCAGTTGCCGCCGGACTACCAGCAATTCGTCCACCAGACCTTCAACATCCCGCCCGACCGAGACTTCCAGAACTATTCGATGCAAGAACTGAATTCCGGAATGCCCAAGTGCCGCAAGGGCGATCGGTATCACATACCCCCATGGATCGTGCCGTTCATCCTCGACGAAGACGGTGCGAACCCGTTGCCGCACGAATCCGGCGAAATCGAAGGCCGGGCCGCATTTTTCGACCTCTCGCTGGACGGACGTTGGGGTGGAATCATCACCGGCGACAAGATCGCACTCGACCTCGCCCCCTGCGCCTGTGGCAACAAGGGTCCGTCGGTCCGCAATGACATCGTCCGCTACGCCGATATCAAAGGCGACGACAAAATCGGCTGCGCCGGAACCGTCGACGCGTATGTGCGGGGGCTTTCATGACCATCGCAGACACCGTCGCTGCCGCGCCGTTTTTCCTGCGCGGCGAATTGCTCGAGGGCAACGACGTCACGCACCGATCGCGCGATCTGGGCGTCACCTTCGCGACACCGCGCATCCCCATGGACCGTGCGGTGCATCCGCGCGGCGCGGTGCCGCCGCTGCTGAACGTTCCACTCGCGGAGATCATCGATTTCCTCGTCGAGACCGGTCGACGGCTGCGCGCACCCGAAAACCCGTTCCTGCGTGACTGTATCGACCGGATGTCGGCCACCCATGTGCTGCCGCGCACCGTGTTGCAGGCACAGGTCATGGGTGCGGCGGGTTATCTCGACAAGCGACTGCTCGAGACCGTGGTCGAACAGAATTTTCCGGACCCGCGGGCGTTGGACGAGTGGATCCCTAAGCGCGACTTCACCGGTCGCCAGAGTTTCGTGCGGGCATTCGCACCCCGATTGATCCATGTGCTGCCCGGCAACTCCCCCGGCGTCGCGGTGAAATCCATAGCCCACGGCGCACTGGTCAAGGCGGTCAATCTGTTCAAGATGTCCTCGAGTGATCCGTTCACCACGGTGGCGATACTGCGGACCATGGCCGACATCGATCCCGACCACGCCATTGTGCGGTCGATGTCCGCGCTCTATTGGCGCGGCGGCGACAATACGGTCGAGCGGGTGCTGTATCGGCCGCAGTATTTCGACAAGATCGTCGCCTGGGGTGGCGGTGACGCGATCGATAATGTGATCAAATACCTCGGGCCGGGCTTCCAATTGGTGTCCTTCGACCCGAAGACCTCGATCTCAATGGTCGGCCGGGAGGCCTTCGCCTCGGACGAGGCGCTCGACCGCGCCGCCGAACTCGCCGCCGCCGATGTGATGGTGCTCAACCAGGAGGCTTGTGTCGCAAGCCGTTTCGTCTATGTCGAGGCCGATCAGGACGACGCCGACCGCTTCTGCGCACGCCTGCACGCCTACATCGTCGACAAAGCGGCCGGATCCGGCGATTCCCGACCGCTCGATATCGACCTGCGCGAGCAGATCGACACCCTGATAATGCTCGACGACGAGTTCCGGGTCTGGGGCCGCACCGACGGCACGGGACTGGTGATCCGTTCCGATGAACCGGTGGACTTCCACCCGATCAACAAGACCGCCAATGTGGTTCGCGTGGATAGCCTCGATGCGGCGATGGGATACGTCAATGTGGCAACGCAGACGGTCGGCTTCTTTCCATTCGACCGAATGGCCGACTACCGCGACCGGCTGGCCAGCGGCGGCGCACAGCGCATCGTCCGCCTCGGCGAAGCCGGACCGAGCACCATCGGCAATCCCCACGACGCCATGTATCCACTGCACCGTTTCGTGCACTGGATGGCACACGAAGACGGAATCGCACCGGACTAGTGCCGCGTCCCGATAGCTTCTGCCGCATCGAGCCCTGGTTGGGAGGGTTCGGTCGAACGCAGTCGAATGGTGGTCGCCCAACTCCGCATCGACCGCCATATGACTACGCTGGGCGAGGAGTCGGCCGCGCAGCAAGCTATCCGGACGAGGGACTAGCTGGCCCGATCTTTCTTTGCGGCGAGGTCGTGGTCGGCGTCGGGTAGCCGCACGGCGACCCGGACCTGGAACGTCAGCGAGCGGGTGGCCAACACCATCGCCGCGCCCAGCGCCGCGGCCCGCCGCACCGCGACGGCATGTGCGCCGACCGGACCCCACCACCAACTCCAGCCGCAGCCGTGCAATGCGAGAATGCGGGCGGTGCTGGTGAAGTCCATGGCTTCGAGTCCGACGGCATCGACGAACAGCCCGCTCAGCGCAATGGATCCGAACAGCACCGGCGGCGATACCCCGTCACAGACCACGTGCACTGTCCCGGTGGGACCGACACACCGCGCGGCCCAGTCCAATACGGCACGACGACTTTTCGTGCTGCCCGAAACCAGCGCGACGGCTTCCGACCCGGCCGTCAAGCGCCGGGCCCTTCCAGGATCGTCACCGCCGACACCGCCGTCGGTCCACCGAGGTTGTGCGCCAAACCGATCCGCGCACCGTCGACCTGATTGACCGCTGCGCCGCGCAACTGCTCGAACAACTCGACGCATTGGGCGACGCCGGTCGCTCCCGGTGGATGTCCCTTGGCCTTCAGTCCGCCGCTCGGATTCACCGGCAGCGCGCCGCCGACCTCGGTGATCCCGCTCTCGATCAGTTTCGCTGCCCCGAATCGGTCGGCGAAGCCGAGATCTTCATAACTGATCAGTTCGATACCGGTGAAGAAGTCGTGTACCTCGGCGACATCGACATCGGCGGGCGTCAGCCCCGCCATCGCGAAGGCGGCCTCGGCGGCCCGCACGGTGGCGGGGAACGTCGTCATATCCCGCTTGTGCTGGTGCATCACCGAATCCAGGCCGAGGCCGACGCCGCGGATCCACACCGGGCGATCGGTGTAGCGGTCGACCACATCGGCCGCGGCGAGCACCAGCGCCGCCGCACCATCGCTTTGGGGTGCGCAGTCGTAGAGTCCGAACGGTCCGGCGACGATCGGCGCCGCCAGCGCCTGTTCCAGACTGATCTCGAAGCGTAAGCGCGCCTTGGGATTACGCATGCCGTGCCGGTGGTTCTTCACCGCGACCATGGCCAAATGTTCTCTGGTCGCCGGCGATTCGTGCAGATATCGGGCTACGTGCAGTGCGAATCCGACGGGCGCGATCAGGCCGAGGGGGTAATCCCAGGCCATATCGCGCGCCATCGCCTCCCATTCCCACAGCATGTCCTTGTGCGCCGTTTCGCGCAGTTTGTCCGCACCGACCACCAAGGCGACGTCGAACGCACCGGAGGCGATACCGAACAGGGCATTGCGCACCGCGTCATTGCCTGTCGCACAGGAGTTTTCGACGCGGGTCACCGGTAAATCCGGCAGGCCGAGCGCATCAGCCACAATCCCGGCGGGGAAGCCGTCGGTATTCCCCATCGCACCGAACCAGGCGGCCTGCAGGTCCGAGGTGACCAAGCCCTTATCGATGCTGGCGGCACATTCGGCGAATGCCATCGGCACCAGATCCTTGACGCCGAGTGCGAAATGTTCGGCGAACGGCGTCATGCCCGCACCGACAATGGCGACTTCCCTCATAGTGCGACCTCCGGTTCGAATGCGTATCCGTAATCGGGCACCCCCGACCGCACGGCGACCCGGCGCAGCACCATGCGGCCGCGGTCCCCGATCACCACAGTGCCGGGATCGGTGCCGGTCACCTTCGCCAGCGCTCGCACCCCGACACCGTCGAGCTCGACGATCACCAGGGTGTACGGACTTTTCAGACCCGGCACCGGCAATGCGACGGTGGCCTCGGTGTACACCGTGCCGGTGCGCGGCAGCGGCACCAGGGTGTAGTCGGTGCTCAGACCGCCGTCCGCGGCGACCCGATAGCGCGGCGGGAAGTCCAGATCGTCACTGCCGGAGTGCTTTCCGGCCTCCCAGCGCACCTTCGCCTCGAATGCACGCTCATACGCGGCCAGCGAGATCGGAATCTCGGAACCGGGCCACAGCTCACCTTCGGGCAGCGCTCTGGCCGTCGACTCGCGCCGGTGCAGCACCGCCGTACCAGCGGCCACCGTAATACCGGACAGACTGGCCTGCTCCACCCCAACCAGCAAACCCGTACTGCCCCATTCGGCCATGGCCGCCAAGGCGAACAGCCCGGCGCTGGCGCCCACCGTCGGCAGTGACGGCGGGCTGCCGAGGCACAGCGCGGCCGCCTGTTTATCGTCGACGCCGGCCACCGCCACCGGCGTGTCCAACCAGGCCGCCGCCAGCGATGCCAGTAGGCCGCGCTTGTGCAGCAGTCGCGGATCACCGTAATCGTGCACGGCCCCAACGGCATTGCGGGTACGCACCGGTAGGCTGCGCGCCACCCGTGCGGCGGTGCGCACCTGTAGGCCGTGATCGGAGATCAATGCGGCGGCCGCGCCCGCGGGCTCGGTATCGACCCCGATGATCAGCGTGCGTGGCCGGGCGGAACTGAGCGAGTCGAGGGTGGCGGGCGCGCCGCCGAGCCGCTCGATCACCTCCAGTTCCGGATCCAAACCCAGCCCCGCCAGCAGGACCGCGGCATTACTGCTTTCCACCAGCGGCAGATCGCGACTGACCACGACCACCCGTTCCACCGGACCGGCATCGTGCAGCGCGGCACGACCAGCCTCCACGGCCAGGGTGATCGCGTCCTCGTCGTCACCGAGCACTCGGTGGCGCTGGGTGCCCCAGCACGGCAGGTAGGTCCCTATCGAAGCGATGAAGGTCATGGGTTACTCCAGCGAATTACGTGATCGCGCCCGCGGTTTTGAGCGCGATGATGCGGTCCCAGTCCAGGCCCAGTTCGAGCAGGACCTCATCGGTCTGTGCGGCGAATTCCGGACCGGGACGCAAGTCGGGCGCGGTGAGATCGAATTGCACCGGATTCGAAACCAGTTGCAGTTCACCGGCTTTGCGGACGTATTCGTTCGCCTGGACCTGCGGATCGTCGATGGCCTGTAGTGCGTCCTGCACCGGGGCCCACGGACCGGACAGGGTCGCGAAACGCTCGGTCCACTCGGCGAGCGTGCGGGTGGCGAATACCTCGCGCAGAATCTCTACGGCCACAGCCGTATTGGTCGCGATAGCCGCGGCATCGGCGAACCGCGGATCGTCGGCCAGTTCCGGCCGGTCGATGTGATGACATACGTCGGTCCAGAACTTGCCGGGCTGCAACATGACCAGCGACAAGTACCGACCGTCCTTGGTCGCGTACAACCCCGACAGCGGATTCGACGGCGAACCGTGTGATCCGGTCGGAAACGCCCGCAGCGGCTCACCCATATACGCCGAGAGCGCGATGGTGTGCCCCATCGACCACAGCCCGCTGCTCAGCAGCGACACATCCACGATCGACGGCTCACCCGTGCGCTCCCGCTTCAGCAGCGCCGCCGCGATGCCACCGGCCAGATTGGTTCCCGAGATGGTGTCGCCGAACGCCGGCCCCGGCGGGGGAATGAGTCCGTCGATATTGGGCGGGGTGATGGTCGCGGCGACACTGCCACGGCACCAGTAGGCGGTCATGTCATAGCCGCCCTTATCGGCCTCCGCGCCGCGCGGGCCGAGACCACTGCCGCGGGCGTAGATGATCGCCGGGTTCACCGCGCGAATGTCGTCGACATCGATACCGAACTTGCTTCGGTGCTGCGGCAGAAAACTGGTCAGGAATACGTCCGCGGTCTTGGCAAGGTCGTGGATCACCGCCCGGCCTTGCGGCACCGACATATCGATCCCGATACTGCGCTTGCCCCGATTGGCATGTTCCACATTGGGATTGGGGTCGCCCTCGACCTTGAAGGTGGCGATCTGACGCAGGCCGCGCTGCGGGTCACCAGTGACCGCGTGCTCGACCTTGATCACATCCGCGCCCCAGTCGGAGAGCACAGCGCCCGCGGAGGGCACGAACCCGTACATCGCGACCTCGAGGACGCGGATACCGTCGAGTGGCCCGCTCATACCGCCACCGCCGCGAAGGTCTTGCTCTCCAGGAATTCGGTCAACCCGTCGACCCCCATCTCCCGGCCGATGCCGGACTGTTTGTATCCGCCGAAGGGCGCGTCGGCGGCGAAGTAGTTGCCGCCGTTGATACTCATGGTGCCGGTGCGGATGCGCCGCGCCACTGCCAGCGCCCGCTGCTCATCGGCGCTGAATACGCCGCCGGACAGGCCGTAGATGGAGTTGTTCGCGATTCGTACGGCATCGTCGTCGTCCTCGTAGGGGATCACCGCGAGCACGGGCCCGAAGACCTCCTCCTGGGCGATTTCGCTGTCCGGATCGACGCCCGCCAGCAGCGTCGGCTGATAGAAGAAGCCCGGGTCGACCTTCTCGCCACCGGTGACCAACTTCGCACCAGCCGCGACCGCACGCTGCACCAGACCGTCGACCTTGTCCCGCTGGCGCTCGCTGATCAATGGGCCCATATAGGTTTTCGGATCGCTCGGATCGCCGTAGCGGACATGGGCGAAGTTCTGCGCGACCATCTCGACAATCGCGTCGTGGTCCTTGCTCGGCACCAGTAACCGGGAGGTCAGCGCGCAACCCTGGCCCGCGTGGCTGACAATGCTGAACGCCGCGAACTGCGCCGCCGTCCGGTAGTCGGCATCGTCGAGCAGGATCGCCGCCGACTTCCCGCCGAGCTCCAGGAACACCCGCTTCAGCGTCGCGCTCGCGGCGGCCATGATCTTGCGTCCCACCGGCGTCGAACCGGTGAAGGTGACCACGTCGACATCGGGATGCGTCGTCATCCGTTCGCCGACAGCGACATCCGAGGAGGTGAGCACATTGACCACACCGGCGGGAATATCGGTGTGGCGCGCGATGACCTCACCGAGCGCCAAAGTAGCCAGCGGCGTATCCGGTGCGCCCTTGAGCACCACCGTGCATCCGGCGGCGAGCGCGGGCGCGAGTTTGGCCAAGGCGAGCTGGTGCGGATAGTTGTAGGCCGCGATGGCGGCCACCACGCCCGCGGCCTCCTTCTCGACCCAGCGCCGATGGCGCTGACCGCGGAATTCGATGTCGGCGAGCTCCTCGGTGAAGGAGAACTTCGGCAGCAGTTCGGCGTAGTAGCGGACGATCTCGAAGGGGATCTCTAGCTGATTACCGTGCGTGAGCTGCCTTGTCGCGCCGACCTCCGCGATCGTCAGCGCCCGCAGTTCTTCGACGTTATCGCGAAACGCCTGGTAGAGCTGTTCGAGGCAGTGCGCGCGGAATGTGGCGTCGGTGGCCCAAGTTGTGGTGTCGAAGGCCCGCCGGGCCGCGGCGATGGCCGCGTCCGTCTCGGTGAGCCCCGCCTCCGGCGCGTACCCGTACACCTCGCCCGTCGCCGGATTGAGCGAGGCGAGGGTGCGCCCGGTCTCGATCAACTGTCCGTCGACGAGCAGCCGCCGAGCCGGAACTTCCGGCGGGGCGGCCACTTGTTCTTGCACTGACATCCGGTCTCCTCGGCTGCACAACGGAAACTTCATTCTCTCTATTGGAGAATCATACGTTCAATATTTGCGCGACTGTAGCAACATTCCGAATTGGGCAACACCCCGACGCGCGCGGATGACATCGACGCTCAGATGCCGATTCCTGTCATCACCGGGGAAGTCTTGCGCATACGACGAGCGCGAGAGTACGGTTCTCAACATTCGGAAGGGAGATTCTTGCGTGAAAACCGCTGTGGTCACCGGAGGCGCCTCGGGCATCGGCCTCGGCATCGTCGAGCGCCTGCGCGCTGACGGCCTGAACGTCGCCACCCTCGACCTCAACCCGGCGGCCGAGGACGATTTCGCCTATCAGGCCGATGTGACGAAACCGGACGAGATCGCCGCGGCCCTGACCGATGTGCGCACCAAACTGGGTCCGATCACCGTGCTGGTCAATGCCGCCGGAATCGAGAAGTACCGCCGCTTCCACAACCTCACCTTCCAGGAGTGGCAGCACATCATCGATGTCAACCTGCACGGTGTATTCCACACCGTCCAGGCCGTACTGCCGGATATGACGGCCGCGAACTGGGGTCGCATCGTCAATATCTCTTCCTCGAGCACCCACTCCGGTCAGCCGTTCATGGCGGCGTACGTGGCGGCCAAGTCCGGACTCAACGGCCTCACCAAATCCCTTGCGCTGGAATTGGGTCCATACGGGATCACTGTCAACGCGGTCCCGCCGGGCTTCATCGATACCCCCATGCTGCGCCGCTCCGAGGAGAAGCAGCTGCTCGGCGGAACCATCGAGGACCACATCCAACGCACTCCGGTGCGCCGGGTCGGGCGACCCGCCGATATCGCCGCCGCGTGCTCGTTCCTGATTTCCGAGGACGCGGGCTACATCACCGGGCAGATCCTCGGCGTCAACGGAGGCCGCAATACCTGAACCCGTCCGTGCCGGGCACGGGCCGTGTCGCCCAGAAGTAGTAGGACCGAAAGGAAAACCCGTGGGACGTGTGCAGGGCAAAGTCGCCTTCGTCACCGGAGCCGCGCGAGGCCAGGGCCGCAGCCACGCGGTAAAACTTGCCGAAGAGGGTGCCGACATCATCGCGGTCGATATCTGCCGCGATATCGAGAGCATCCAATACTCGCTATCACGCCCGGAGGATCTGGAGGAGACGACCCGTCTCGTCGAGAAGACCGGACGGCGCATCATCGCCGAACAGGCCGACGTGCGCGACCGACCGCAACTGGCCGCGGTTCTCGAGCGCGGTATCGCCGAATTCGGCCATCTCGACATCGTCGTCGCCCAGGCGGGCATCGCCGGTATGAAGGGCGAGCCACAGTGGCAGGCCTGGACCGATGTCATCGATACCAACTTGCTCGGCGTCATCAATGCCGTACAGGCGGCGCTGCCGCATCTGGGCGCGGGCGCATCGATCATCGCCACCGGTTCGACCGCGGCGCTGATGGACTTTTCGAAGGTAGATCAGCCCGGCAAGGATCCCGGCGGTGTCGCCTATATGGTCGCCAAAC
This sequence comes from Nocardia sp. NPDC050630, assembly GCF_044457245.1. Lineage (NCBI taxonomy): Bacteria > Bacillati > Actinomycetota > Actinomycetes > Mycobacteriales > Nocardiaceae > Nocardia > Nocardia sp. NPDC050630. Next base: position 255,385 of record NZ_JBITGN010000001.1, on the reverse strand, counting down.
GCCTTCTGTCGCAATACATCCACGAGATCGCCACCCATTTGGCGCCGAGCAGTATTCGGGCCAATGTCGTACACCCGACCAATTGCGACACGCCCATGCTGCACAGCGAGCCGATGTACCGGTCGTTCCGCCCGGATCTCGAACACCCGACCCGCGCCGACGCCGAACCCGCCTTCTTCGTACAGCAGGCCATGCCGGTCCCCTATGTCGAGCCGGAGGAGATCAGCAACGCGGTGTTGTTCCTTGCCTCCGACGAGTCCCGTTTCATCACCGGCACCCAGCTGCGCGTCGATGCCGGCGGCTATCTGAAGTGGTACGACTACCGCGTCTGAAGGGAAGAAATACCGTGAAGGTTCGAGTCGATGCCGAGCGCTGTCAGGGGCACACGCTGTGCGCGATGATCGCCCCGAAGGTGTTCGAGCTCAGTGAAATCGACGGACATTCGTCACCGGTCAGCGAAGACGTTCCCGCCGATCAGCAGGACAACGTGCGCGAGGCCGTCCGGTCCTGCCCCGAACGGGCGATCTCCAGCACCGAATAGAGGAACCGCCGATGACCGATATCGCTTCCGATGCCGAGCGCAGACGGCCGGAATTTCATTTCGATCGACACACTCCGCAATATCGCGAGCAGTTCGTCGACATCACCCAGCAGATGCACAGCAAGTGCCCGGTGGCCTGGACCGAAACCTACGGCGGCCATTGGGTGGCCGCGGGCAACCGCGAAGTGTTCGAACTGGCCCGCTGCCCGCACATCTCCAATGACAACGACCCCAACGGGGAACGCCGTGGCTACAAGGGGATTTCCATTCCGACCCCGGAACGCGGCCAGGGCATTCGCGCCGGCATCCTGGAAATGGACCCGCCCGAACAGCGGGAACTGCGCTCGGCGCTGAATCCGTATCTGTCCCCCGCCGCGGTGCAGCGTTGGATTCCGTTGGTCGACGAAATCGTGCGCGCCAGCATCGACGAGCACATCGAAAGCGGCACCATCGATTTCGTCGACGAGTTGGCCAATATCGTGCCCGCCGTGTTGACCCTCGCGATGCTGGGCATCCCGCTGGACAAGTGGACCATCTACAACGAACCGGCGCACGCCTCGGTGTACACCCCACCCGATTCACCGGACACTGCGCGCATCGCCGAAATGCACCGCGCCATGGGCCTGGATCTGCTGACGAATTACCTAGAGGTCAAACAGAATCCACGCCCTGGCATGCTGCACGCGGTCGCCGAGTCCACCCTGAACGGCGAGCCGATCTCCGATATGGACGCGCTCGGCATGCTCAGCCTCATTATCGGTGGCGGCTTCGACACCACCACCGCGCTCACCGCGCACGCGCTGGAATGGCTGTCGGAGAATCCGGATCAGCGCGAATTGCTCAGTCGGGAACGCGATCTCATCCTGGATTCGGCGACCGAGGAGTTCCTGCGCTACTTCACCCCCGCACCGGGTGACGGTCGCACCTTCGCCCAGGATTGCGAGGTCGCGGGCACGCGGTTCGCCGAAGGTGAGCGGCTGTGGCTGTCGTGGGCGATGGCCAACCGGGATCCCGAGGTGTTCGACAACCCCAATGAGATCGATATGGAGCGGCGGGGCAATCGGCACTACAGTTTCGGCCTCGGCGTGCACCGCTGCATCGGCTCCAATATGGCGCGCATGGTGTTCAAGAGAATGCTGCTCGCGGTGCTGGACCGGATGCCGGACTATCGTTGCGATCCCGCGGACGCCGTACATTACGACACCATCGGCGTCATCCAGGGCATGCGGCATCTACCGGCCAGCTTCACCCCCGGACCGCGGCTCGGCGCCGGACTGGACGAAACCCTGGCGAAACTGCAGCGCGTCTGCGATGAGCAGCGGCTGGCCGAACCGGTCACCGTGCGCAAGGGCGACGCCCAGATCTGACGACACAGCGAGGAGGCGATATGGGCGAAGCATCGGGACGTCCGCTGCCATTGCTCACCCTCGAAAACGAGTTCTTCTGGACCTCGGGGAGCGATGGCACGCTGCGTATACAGGAATGTGAATCCTGTGCGGCACTGATCCATCCACCGCAGCCGGTGTGCCGGTACTGCCGTGGACACCAGATGGGAGTGCGTGCCGTCTCCGGCTTCGCCACACTCGCGGGCTTCACCGTCAACCACCGTTTCGGGGTGCCGGGACTGCCCGCGCCCTATGTGGTGGCGCAGGTCGCGATCGAGGAGGATCCGCGAGTTCGGCTCACCACCAATGTGATCGACTGCGATCCAGACGACCTGGTCCTCGGCATGCGATTGGAAGTGGTCTTCCACGAGGACGACGATGTCTGGCTGCCGCTGTTCCGGCCCGTCGAAACGCAACCGGAACCTGCCCCACTGCCCGTGGACGATATTGCGCCACAAGAGTTCTGGCGGCACGTGCGGCCCATGGTGCGGCCGGAGAAGTTCGAGGACCGGGTCGCACTCACCGGCATCGGTAGGTCAGCGATCGGGCGGCGGCTGCAGGTCCCACCGCTGCGGCTGACGATCCAGGCCTGCGAAAGCGCGATCGCCGACGCCGGACTGACGATGGACGATATCGACGGCCTGTCGACCTATCCCGGCGGCGGCAATATGGGTGGATTCAGCGAAGGCGGTGTCACCGCTCTGGAGTCCGCCCTGGGCATCCGGCCGACCTGGTACAACGGCGGGATCGAAACCTTCGGCCCCGGTGGGGCGGTCATCGCGGCCATGCTCGCGGTCGCGGGCGGGCTGGCCCGGCATGTGCTGTGTTTCCGCACCCTGTGGGAAGCCACCTTCAACGATTTGCTGCGCACGGGCAAGATCAAGCCCTCCGGTGGGCGCACACCCGGCTGGATGGCCCCCTTCGGCGCCACCTCGGCGGCGCATACCTTGGCGCAGAATGCCCAACGGCATTTCCACCGCTATGGCACCACTCGCGAAACCCTCGGCTGGATCGCACTGAATCAGCGCGCCAACGCCGAACTCGAGCCGACCGCGATCTACCGAGATCCGTTGACCATGCGGGACTATCTCGAGGCGCGCACAATCACCACCCCGTTCGGCCTCTACGACTGCGATGTGCCCTGTGACGGCGCGATCGCCGTCATCGTCTCCAGTGCGGACGCGGCGCGCGATCTGGCCAAACCACCGGTTCTGGTGGAGGCGGTCGGCACTCAGATCATCGAGCGGATCGAATGGGATCAGAGCACCCTCACCCACGAACCACAGGTGCTCGGTCCGGCCGCGCACCTGTGGACCCGAACCACGTTGCGCCCCGCCGACGTCGATATCGCCGAACTGTACGACGGCTTCACCTTCAACTGTCTGTCCTGGCTGGAGGCACTCGGCTTCTGCGGTATCGGCGAGGCCAAGGACTTCCTCGACGGCGGTAAAAACATCGCCCGCGACGGCCAGCTGCCGCTCAATACCCATGGTGGCCAGCTCTCGCACGGCCGCACCCATGGCATGGGCCTGCTGTACGAGGCGATTGTGCAGCTGCGCGGTGAAGCCGGTGCGCGGCAGGTTGCTGATGCCCGCGTCGGTGTGGTGTCCAGCGGTGGGCTGACTCCCGGTGGGGTAATGCTGCTGCGGAGCGATTCATGACGATTACCGAATCCGATTTCTCACTGCTGACCGGAGACGAACCGATTCCGGTGGTGACCGAGGTCGACGGCATCCCGATGTCGGGGTTGTTGGCCGAGGCGCAGGCGCCACGGGCGGTGCTGCTCGCCCTGCACGGCGGGGCCACCACCTCGGCGTATTTCGACTGCCCTGATCATCCGCGACTGTCACTGCTGCGGTTGGCCGCCGCGGCCGGGTACACCGTGTTGGCCCTGGACCGGCCGGGATACGGCAGCTCGCACACACATGCGGACGAACTCGCCGACCCACAGCGCCGTGTCGATCTGATGTACGCGGCGGCCGAGCAGCATCTCGGGTCGCGGCCCCGCGGCGCGGGCACCTTCTTGCTCGCCCATTCCGCGGGTAGTGAACTGGCGCTGCGGATGGCGGCCGACGAGCGCGGACGCGGATTGCTCGGCCTCGAATTGGCCGGGACCGGGCTGGAACATCAGCAGGAGGCCTACGACATTCTGTGGGGACCGGATCCGCACGGGAAACGGCGCATGCGTCGCGACGGCGTACCGGGCGGCGTCACCGAACTGCTGTGGTATCCGGCCCGGCTGTACCCGCCCGAGTTGGTCGGCGGTGCGCGGATCGGGTCGTATGGTCCACGCTACGAAGGGAATTCGGTCGAGGACTGGCCGACGGTCACCTTCCCCACACTTGCCGCCGAGGTGCGGATTCCGGTGCGGTTCACCGTCGGTGACCACGAACGGGTGTGGCGCAACGATCCGGAGGCACTCGCCGCGGTCGCCGCCCGGTTCGCCGCCGCACCGCGGGTTGTGCTCAATATCCAGCCCAACAGCGGCCACAACCTCAGCATGGGACATACGGCCGCCGCCTACCACTTCGGCCTGCTGGCCTTCGTCGAAGAAACCGCCGTCGCCCGCGGGCTCGGCGAATTCTCCGGCCCCGCAATACAATTCAATGGCACCACACAGGAGGCGAACTGATGGACGTCGTCGACGTGGCCGCGGCACTCGTGCGACTCGTCGTGGGCGGCACCATGATCGCCCACGGAGTCAATCACTGGGTGGGCGGCGGCAAGATCGCGGGCACCGCGCGCTGGTTCAGTGGCCTCGGACTGCGCGGGGGCACCCTGCACGCGTGGCTCAGCGTCGTCACCGAAATCGGTGCGGGCGTGTTGTTGATCGTCGGGCTGCTCACCCCGCTGGCGTGTGCGGCGGTTATCTCGGTAATGGCGGTCGCTGGCCTGCTCGCACACCGCACCAACGGATTCTTCGTCTTCAAAGAGGGTTACGAGTATGTCCTCGTGCTCGCGGTTGTTTCGCTGGCGCTGGCGCTGCTCGGCCCTGGGTGGCTGTCCATCGATCACGCCGCCGACATCGAGATAACGGGCTGGTCCGGTGGCGGCATCGCCCTCGGTGTCGGTTTGGTCGCCACCGCGGGTCTGCTCGCCGTGTTCTGGCGGCCCGAAGCGAAAGGCGACGTGTGATGCGGGTCGGATTCATCGGACTCGGCAGCCAAGGTGGGCCGATGGCGCGCCGGATCGTCGAATCCGGATACGAGACAACATTGTGGGCACGGCGTCTCGCTTCGCTCGAGCCGTTCGCCGATACGGCGGCGAAGGTCGCCGCATCACCTGCGGAACTGGCCGCCGCGAGCGATCTCGTCTGCCTCTGTGTGGTCGGCGACGCCGATGTCCGCGAGGTCGTCACCGGTACCGATGGCGTGCTGGCGGGTATGTCCGCGGGCGCGATCCTCGCCGTGCACAGTACGGTGCATCCGGACACCTGCCGCGATCTCGCCGATATCGCGCTGGCCCAGGGAGTTTCGATCATCGATGCACCGGTCAGCGGTGGCGGCGCGGCGGCCGCCGACGGCCGATTGTTGGTGATGGTCGGCGGCTCGACCGATATCGTCGAGCGGGCTCGCCCGGTATTAGAAACCTACGCCGACCCCGTAGTCCATCTGGGCCCGCTCGGCGCGGGACAGACTGCCAAACTACTCAACAACCTGCTGTTCACCGCGAATCTCGCAACGGCGGCAAGCACTCTCGCACTGGGAAGGGTAGTCGGTCTCGATCCCATCCGCCTCGGCGAAGTGATCTCGCACGGCACCGCCGACAGCTTCGCCCTCGGTCGTATCGTCTCGGCGGGCGGCACTCTGGACCGGCTCGCCGCACATGCCGGGCCGCTGCTGCGCAAGGATGTCGGGCTGATCGCGCATCTGGCCGCCGTCGCGGGCGCCGAACCCGGCATCGTGCTCGACGCCGCCGACGCGACCCTCGCGATGATCGACCACCCACGCTGATGCGCGTCGGATTCATCGGCGCCGGGCGGATGGGCCGTCCCATGGTGGCGCGGCTGGTTCGCGCCGGTCATGAGGTGTGCGCGCTCGGCCGGTCGCTCGAAGCGCGCCAGGCCCTTACCGAGATCGGCGCGCACGCGGTGTCCGCCCCCGCGGCCGTCGGGACCAATGCCGAACTGGTCATCGTGTGCGTTTTCACCGATGAACAGGTTCGGGCGGTATGTCTCGGCACACCGCTGCTGGCCGCCATGCCATCCGGATCGACTCTCGTCCTGCACACCACCGGCAGTCCGCACACGACCGCGGCCATTGCCGCCGAAGCCGTTGCCTCGCATGGCATCCAGCTGCTCGATGCCCCGGTCAGCGGCGGACCACCCGATATCGCGTCCGGACGGCTCACTCTATTCGTCGGTGGCCCAGCGGAGACCGTGGACCGGATCCGGCCTGTGCTGGCTGCTTACGGGGACCCGATTCTGCATGTCGGTCCGCTCGGCGCGGGACAGCGCGTCAAGTTGGTCAACAACGCCGTATTCGCCGCACAGCTCGGAATACTCACCGCGGCGGTGGATCTCGGAAAACAGCTCGGTGTCGCCGAGACCACCCTGTTGGCCGCGCTGCCGCACGGAAGTGCGGCGAGTCGCGCGCTGGCCGGTGTCGCGGGTCGGGGTTCGGTAGCCGAATTCAGCGCATCGGTAGGCGAATTCGTCGGTAAGGATGTCGCCGCGGTCCGGTCGATCGCCGCTGAACTCGGCACCGATCTCGGCCTGCTCGACACTGCCATCGGCCAGCGGCACTGACACCACTCCGCCGCGCGCCCCGAGCCTGTCGAGCGCCTGCGTGCCGCCCCGCAACGTGGCTCCGGGCTCATCGCAAAGCCAGATAATGGGATCGACACGCGCGAGCCGCCGCAGCGGTGGCCGACAACCGCATCATTCGGCACTTCGGTGCGACCACATATGCGGCGGCGCCCCCACCCTGCTGCCGGTGCAGGTTCGGGGGCGCCGTTCGCACGCGCCGCGCTGCGCGATTGTGCTATCAGACCCGTGCTGGGACTTCCGCTTCGGCGTGCTCGGCCGGCTCGACGGCCAGCGCACGACGAACCGGAATCGCCATGGCGACCAAGGCCGCCAGAACTGATACGCCACAGCCGATCATGAACGCGACCCGGAAGCCGTTCTCGGTGGGGATACTGTGACCGCCGACGGTGACGGTCAGCTGGGCGAGCACCGCGCCGACCACGGCCGCGGAGACCGAAGTGCCGATCGAGCGCATCAGAGTGTTGAACCCATTGGCGGCAGCGGTTTCCGACTGCGGCACCGCACCCATGATCAGGGCGGGCATGGCGCCGTAGGCGAAACCGACACCCGAGCTGCAGACGATGTTCACGATCAGCAGACCCCAGGTGCTGCCCATCAGAACCTGGGCGGAGCCGTAGCCGATGGCCATGACGACGGCACCGACGACAAGGGTGAACTTCGGACCGCGCAATGCCGAGAGCTTCGCGCCGACCGGGGAGATGAGCATCATCATGATTCCGGCGGGTGCCATCCACAGACCCATCGCCATCATCGACTGACCGAGACCGTAGCCGAGTGAGCTGGGCAGCTGCATCAACTGCGGGACACTCAACTGCAACGCGTACATGCCGACGCCGATGGCGACCGTCGCGAGATTGGTGACCAGCACCTGCGGGCGCGCGGTGACCCGCAGGTCGACCAGCGGCTCGACGCTGCGCAGCTCCCACCAACCCCACACCAGCAGCAGCGCTGAGGCCGCGACGAACAGACCGAGAATGCTGCCGCTCGTCCAACCCCACGTCGCCCCCTTGGACACCGCGAGCAACAGCGACACCAGACCGCCGCCGAGCAGCACCGCACCGAGGCCATCGAAGCGACCCGACGGTCCTTCGGCAATACCCTCCGGAACGACCACGGTGATCAGCGCGGTGGCAATCGCGACCAACGCCGCCGCGGCCCAGAACAGCACCCGCCAGTTGCTGTACTCGGTGACCGCCGCCGCCAACGGCAGACCGAGCGCACCACCGATACCGAGCGAGGAGCTGATCAGCGCGATGGCCGAGCCGAGTCGCTCGGGCGGCAGCACGTCCCGCAGCAGCGCGACGGCCAGCGGAATCGTGCCGAAGCCGAGGCCCTGCAGGCCGCGGCCGATGATCATCGGCACCAATGAACCCGCCATGGCACAGACCACCGAGCCGACGATGAGCGGCACCGTCGAGGCGATCACCATCCGGCGCTTACCGAACATATCGCCGAGGCGACCGGCGACCGGGGTGGCGACCGCACCCACCAGCAGCGTGACGGTGACCACCCAGGATGTATTGGCCGCCGAGGAATTCAGAATCTGCGGCAACTCGCCGAGCAATGGCACCACGAGCGTCTGCATCAGCGACGCGACGATGCCGGTATAGGCCAGCACCGCCAGGATGGCGCCCGGCCGAACGGCGGAATCAGGCTTGTCCACGCAAATCTCCCTCGGACTCACAACTTCTAGCGTGTATCGTACACTATATGTGTATCGTGCATTCCACGTGAACAATACACGCATTGTGTGTGATGCACATCTCCGAGGAAGGAAGGCATGGACAAGCGCATACAACTGATCGAGTTCGAGACCTTGCTACTCGGCCACTACCGACTGAGCCCGCAGCACCGGCGCACCGACGACCAGCTCGAGCGCAGCTCGTATCTGCTACTGAGCCGACTGCGGATCCAGGGCCCGATGTCGCTACGCCAGCTCAGTGACGCCCTGGGACTGGATGTTTCAACGCTGCATCGGCAGACCGCGACACTGCTGCGCACCGGACTCGTCGAACGCATTCCCGATCCGGAAGGCGGCATCGCACGCAAGTTCCGCGTCACCACAGCCGGCGGTGAGCGCCTCGACCAGGAGCGCGCTGCCATCATCGACGTACTGGCCGCGGTAACCCAGGATTGGACCGCCGAGGACCGCGCCGAATTCGCCCACTACCTAACCCGCTTCAACAGCGCCATCGAGCGCCTACACGGCCGGACCTGGCGCGCCCCCACTCCAGCCCCCAGCGATCAAGATCAGGTGGAAACCATGGCGGCATCGGCAGAGTAGGCCCCCCACCAGCTCCACTTGATCTTGATCGCCGCGCGGCGAGTGGACGCGTGCCGGGTAGGTCGGTCAGTTGACCAACGTGTTGTGGCCTTGCCAGTATTGGGCGCGTAGGTGGCGTTTGTAGAGTTTGCCGCTGGGGTCACGGGGCAATTCGGTGACGAAGTCGACTGTGCGTGGGCATTTGTAGGCGGCTAGTTCCGCGCGGCAGTAGGCGATCAGGTCGGACGCGAGTTCGGCACCGGCTACGGGCGGATCGACCAGTTGGACAATGGCTTTCACGGCCTCGCCCATTTCCTCGTCCGGTACGCCGAGCACGGCGACATCGGCGACCGCGGGGTGCGCGGCGAGGATGTCCTCGGCCTCTTGCGGGTAGATATTGACGCCGCCGGAGATGATCATGTGCGCTTGTCGATCGGTCAGATACAGGTAGCCGTCGGCATCGAGATAGCCCATGTCGCCGAGGGTGCGCCAGCCCTTCGGATGGGTCACCGAGGCGGTTTTCGCTGCGTCATGGTGGTACTCGAACGGCCGTCCCCCACCGAAATACACCACCCCGACTCTGCCGACCGGCAACTCCTCGCCATCCGTGCCGACAATGTGACACTCCTGCGCCGGTCTGCCCACCGAACCCGGATGTGCCAGCCACTCCTCGGCACTGATGTAGGTGTTGCCGACATCCTCGGTACCCGAGTAGTACTCGCCGATGATCGGTCCCCACCACTGCAACATCTGCCGCTTCACCGGCACCGGGCACGGCGCCGCCGAATGCACCACATCCACCAGACTGGAGATGTCATAGCGTTCGCGTTCAGCCTTCGGCAGTCGCAGCAGGCGCACGAACATGGTCGGCACCATCTGCGTATGGGTGACCCGATAACGCTCGATCAGCTCCAGACATTGCCGAGGGTCGAAGCGTTCCATGACGATCACGGTCGCGCCGATTCGCTGCCACGACATCGAGAACACCAGCGGCGCACCGTGATACAGCGGTGCGGGCGACAGATACACCGCATCCTCGCTGGCACCGCTCACCAGCAGGCCTCGCGCGATCTGCACCGGCGCCGAGTCCGGATCGCCGAGCGGAGCGGCCGGCAGCGGTTTGCGAACACCCTTGGGCTGCCCGGTCGTTCCCGAGGAGTACAGCATCTCCCGGCCCTCGCATTCGTCGGAGCCGAGCGGCTGCGGCGATGTCGCCGTCAGCACATCCTGGTACTGCTCGAAACCGACCAGCTGCCCCACCGCCACGATCCGGACCGGGATGGCGGACAGGTCGAGTTCGGCCACCACCTCGGCCATCGACTCGCTGGTCACCAGCGCGGTGGCGCCGCAATCGTCCAGGATGTACTGCACCTCACCGGCTTTCAGATGCCGATTGATCGCGGTGTAGTACAAACCGCAGCGCTGCGCCGCCCATGCGATCTCGAGAAATGGGCGATTGTTCTCCATGAGAATCGCGATGTGGTCGCCGACCGCCAGCCCGCGCGCACGCAGTGCCCTGGCGAACCGGATGGACCGCTGCTCCAGCTGTGCATAGGTCACCACCGCACCGCTGGAAGCCATCACGATCGCCGGGCGATCCGGTGCCCGACCGGCGTGCCAACCGGGCGTCATCGGTGCCGCAGTGGTCCGCACACCGATGTCGGACGCCACGGGATCGCCTGGCTCGGCACTATGATTCTCGGCCATGGAATAGCGCTCTTCCTCGAGATGCCGGTCAGCTGACTGCGTCGCGCCGATCAACTCGCGGTGATGGCATGCTCCGGACACGCCGACACCGCCACCAGCACGGCACTGGCGTGGTCGGCCGGAACTTCGGGAGTCCGCACCTCGGCATAGCCGTCGTCGTTCAGGACGAACACCTCCGGACACAACGACAGGCACACACCGTGTCCGCGGCAGCGGTCGGAATCGACCGAGACCTTCATCGGGTACCACCCTCCGCGATATCGAATTCCAGATGCAGCGCGGTCAGCCCGCGCAGGACAAAGGTCGGCACGTACACGTACTCGCGCGCGTCGGCGGCGCCGTGCACCGCTTCGTCGATGCGGATATCGGTCGTGCGGTCCAGCAGCCGCTCGATGGCCACCCGCCCCTCGGCCCTGGCCAGCGGCGCGCCCGGGCAGGTGTGGATACCACGGCCGAAGGCGATGTGGGTCCGGGCATTCGAGCGTTCGGGATCGAAGGTGGAAGGGTCGTCGAAACGGCGCGGATCGCGGTTGGCGCCGCTGTTCACGACCATGAGGGTGCTACCGGCGGGCACGTCGACCCCGCCGACGCTCACCGGCACCCGTGACAAGCGGAAGTCACCCTTGACCGGGCTCTCCATGCGCAGCACCTCCTCGAGGAAATTCGGTATGCGCGAACGGTCCTCGCGCAGCCACCGCTGCAGTTCGGGCTTTTCGGCGAGTAGTTTCAGCGCGGCGCTGAGCAGTCGAACGGTCGTCTCCTGACCGGCCGAGAACAGGTTCGCGGCCACCCGAACGACATCGAGCACCGTGGGTTCCGAGCCATCCGGGAACATCGTGGCCGCCATGCTGCCGAGCACATCACCGCGCGGTTCGCGGCGACGGTCCTCGATGTAGTCGGCGAACTTGCCGTAGAGGAATTCGATCGGGTTGTGGTGCATGGATTCACCCTTGGTGCTGCCGAGAGTCGAGCCCTCCCGGTGCGGGTCGCGCTGCAATGCCTGTAGGAAGTCCTCCTGGTCGGCTTCGGGCACACCGAGCAGATCGGCGATGACGTACAGCGTGAACGGACCGGCGAAGTCGCGGATGAAGTCGCCGCGACCGGGTGCGAGGTAGCTGTCGAGCATCCGGTCCGCGAGCGCCCACATCGCGTCCTCGTTCTCCTTGAGGCGCTTGGGGGTGATCAGCCGCATCAGCAGTCCGCGGTGCTGAGTGTGTACCGGCGGGTCCAGGGTAGGCAGCTGGTCGCTGAACGGCAGTTTGTCGCGGTGCTCGGCGATCAGCGCATCGATATCGCCCTCCAGCGGCACCGGGAAGCCGGGGAACGGGCCGGTCACCGAGGTGCAGGAGGAGAAGTGCTCGGTGTCGTTGAGCACCTCGAGCGCCTCGTCGTAGCCGGTCACCATGTACACACCGTGGTGCTTCTCGCGCGCCACCGGGCACTGCGCGCGCATGGCGTCGAAGTACGGATACGGATCCGCTATGAGCTCCCGCCCGAGAAAGAAATCCATCTCCTCGAAGTCGTTCACCACTGATGGCTCCCTTCGCCACCGCGCGCTCCCGCGGCCTACCGATCCGGCACGCGAGAATGCTACTCTCAATAACTGTTGAATCTGATTCTCACATCGGTACGGGAGACCGTCAAATAGGAGACGGCGGCGCGCGGTTTCCGATCAGCGCGTCTCAGCCCGGTGAGCAGGTGCTCAGCGGTTGATTCGGAGGACCGAAATTCATGAGTGTCGAACCGACCGGCGATCAGCGGTTGTTCCAGACGACGACCCGCGAGTTCCTCGACCGCACCGTCCCGATCGAAACGGTTCGCGAACTGGCTGATACCACAACGGGTTTCGATGACCAGTGGTGGCGCCGGGGTGCGGCATTGGGTTGGACGGCGATGCTGGTGCCCGAAAGTCTCGGCGGCGGCTCGGTTTCCGGCCAGCCGATGACCGAACTCGCGCTGGTGGCCGAGGAATTCGGTCGCACTTGCGCCCCCGGCCCGTTGATCCCCACCAGCGCCGTACTCGCCGGACTGGCGCCCGCGGGCGATCGGTTCGCCGATGTGATCGCCGAGGTCGTCAGTGGCGGCACCATCGCCGCTTGGGCACTCTACGAGCCAGGCCACGGTTTGGACCTCAGCGCACCTGGCACCCGCGCCGAGCCCGACGGCACCGGCTACCGGCTCACCGGAGTGAAGGACCGCGTCGAAGCCGGTGACCGCGCCGACCTGTTCCTCGTCACGGCACACGGCTCCGACGGGCCGATCCAGGTTCTGGTGCGCGCCGATACCCCCGGCGTCACGGTCACCCCGACATGGACGCTCGACCTCGTGCGTCATACCGCCCGGGTCGAGTTCGCGAATGTTCTCATCGATGCCGAGGCCGTGGTCCACAAGGGCGAAACCGCCAGTACGGCAACGCAATCGCAACTGCACGTCGCCGCCGCACTGGCCGCGGCGGAATCGGTCGGGGCCACCCGGCGCACCTTCGACACGACCATGACCTGGATGTTCGACCGCTACACCTTCGGCCGCCCACTGGCCTCGAATCAGGCACTCAAACATCGCATGGCCGATAACAAGACCTGGTTGGAGGCCTGCCACGCGACCGCCCGCGCGGCAGCGGTTGCCATCGACGAAAACCCTTCCACGGCAGCCGAATTCGTCAGCGTCGCCAAATCGTATATCGGTACGAAAGCGCCGGTGATCGTCCAGGACTGCGTGCAGATCCATGGCGGCATCGGCGTCACTTGGGAACACGACCTGCATCTGTTCCTACGCCGCGTCACCTATGGTCGAGCCCTGTACGGCACCGCGCAGGAACATCACCGCCGCATCACCGACCTACTCGTCCGGGGTGCCGCGTGAGCACCGATCTCGAACCAGTCGACAGCTTCCGCGACCGCGCCCGCCGCTGGCTGAAGGAGAACCTCCCGCCCGCAACACAGACCTACGCCGGCGCGGACCACGACGGGGTGTGGAATCGCGCGCGCGAACTGCAGCGCATCCTCTTCGACGGCGGCTTCGCCGGTATCTGTTTCCCGAAAGCGTATGGCGGCCAAGGACTCACCCCCGCCCACCAGCAGGCCTTCACCGAGGAGTCGCTCGGCTACGAAATGCCGCTGGTGCTGAATGTGCCGACGCTCGCGATCTGCGCGGCTACCCTGCTCGAGTTGGGCACCGCGGAGCAGAAGCGCGCACATCTGCCAGCGGTGCTGTGCGGCGAAGAGATTCTGGCCCAGTTCCTGTCCGAACCGCTCGGCGGCTCGGATCTGGCGGGGCTGATCACTCGCGCCGATCGCGACGGTGCGGAGTGGATTCTCAACGGCTCCAAGATCTGGAGTTCGGGGGCGTATGCCGCCGACTACGGACTGTGCCTGGCCCGCACCGATTGGGATGTGCCGAAACACAATGGGCTCGCGCTGTTCCTGGTCCCGGTCGCCACGCCGGGGGTCACCATTCAGCGGATCAAACAGGTCACCGGATCGACCGAGTTCTGCCAGGAGTTCTTCGACGATGTCCGGCTCCCTGCCGACGCCGTAATCGGCGAAATGGGTGGCGGCTGGGCGGCGGCATCGCGGCTGCTGATGCACGAACGGGCCGCCATGGGCGGCACCTCGCCGTACACCAGCGGCCAGCGCCCGCATCTCGGCGCGGAAGCAACCACACTTGTCGACCTGGCGCGCGCGACCTGCCAACTGGACGATCCGCGGGTGCGTGAGGATATAGGGGCGGCCAGGGCCATGATCGTGGTCCGTAACCAGCTCATCGCCCATGTCTCCCAGGCCATCGGCACCGGCGCGCTGCCGCCTGCGGCCGGATCCATCGTCCGCCTGTTCAGCGCCGAAAATGCCCTGCTGCAAACCGATTCCGCCATCACGATCGCGGGCGCGGCGGCGGTGACCGGCGATCCGGACGGCCCCGGAATCGGCCAAGTCGGCATCGACTATCTGTTCCGCAATGCCTGGAGCCTCGCGGGCGGCAGCACCGAAATGGCCCGCAATATCATCAGCGAACGTGTGCTCGGTATGCCCCGCGAATCCGCCGCCGACCGTGACGTGCCGTTCAACAAGGTCGAAAGGGGTCGATGAGTGATGGGTTGGTTCGAACAACGCGGCGGGCTCGACGGCACCGTCGCCGTGATCACCGGTGGCGCAGGCGGTCTCGGGCAGGCGATCGTTCGGGATCTGGTCGCCAATGGTGTCCGACCCGCGGTCCTCGATCTCGATGCCGAAGCCGCCGAGTCCCTGCGGCACGCCATCGCCGACCGCGACGCCCTGGTGCAGGTCGGTGACGCCCGCGATCCCGATACGCTGACGGCGCTGTTCGCCGCCGTCGACGAGCGCTGGGGACGGCTCGACACACTTGTCAATGTCGTCGGCGGCACCTTCCGTGCGCCTTTCACCGACACCGCGCCGAAGGGTTGGGACGCGTTACTGCGCACCAATCTGCTGCATGTCTTCCACGCCTGCGCACTGGCGGTGCCGCGGATGCGGGCCGGTGGCCGCGGCGGCAGCATCGTCAATATCACCACCATCGAAGCACACCGTGCCGCACCGGGTTTCGCGGTCTACTCCGCCGCAAAAGCGGCCGTCGAACAGTTCGGCCGCACCCTCGCCGTCGAACTCGCACCGGACCGGATCCGGGTCAACAATGTGGCCCCGGATTTCGTGCCGACGCCGAACCTGGCCAGGTTCTCACATGGCGACGGTGCCATGTCCGATCCGACGGGGGCTCGGGTCGCCATCCCACTGGGGCGGCCCGGTCAGGCCACCGATGTGTCGAATTGCGTGGTCTTCCTCGCCTCGGCCCTTTCGGCCTACCTCACCGGCACCACCCTGCACCCCGACGGTGGCACCTCGGCATCGGCGGGCTGGTTCAACTGGCCGGAAACCGGTTGGGCAAATTACGCTCCGCTGCGCTATCTCCAGAGTTGATCCGGGTGATCGCGCGCAGACAGAAGGCGGTCGTGCGATCGATATCGGCGGCGGTCGGCTCCACCCGGCGCCAGAGGAAATCGGTCAGACTGCCGACGGTCGCGTGTGCGACGAGCCCGGCATCGAATTCCGGGTCCTGGCTGCCCATGTCGGCGAATGCGCGGTACAGCAGTGTGGCGAGCCGACCGCTCGGCGTGGGCGAGCCGGCATCGATATCCGGGGCCGATCCACCGGCATTCCACAGCACCGCCCTGGTCAACGTCGCCGTGGCATCGGCCGCCTGGGACAGCACCGCCTCGACCCAGCGGCGTACCTGGCCCTCCGGTGTATCGGCCGTGCGCATGCGCCGGTCGGCATAGCGCACCAGACGCTCGGCGCCATCCTCGATCAGGGCGGAGATGAGTGCGTCCTTCGATGGAAAGTGCCGGTAGAAGGCATCGTTGGATAGACCGGCGGCCGCGACGATATCGGCTACGCGCGGTCGCGACGCGGTTCCGCTGGCGCGAATGACAGCCAGCGCGGCATCGAGCAGGCGGCGCACCTCATCGGCATAGGTCGCCTCCCGCTTGGCGAGCGCCCGCGCTGCGATGCGGCCCACCACATCCACCTCGGGACGCGTAAGGCTATTCTCACCCACAAGAAGAGTATTCTCGGAATTAGGAGTGGGCGCAAATGCCCGAGCGTGTCCTCACCCTGCAAGGGGCGACGAACTTCCGCGATCTCGGCGGCTATCCGACCGTCGACGGCGGCTACACACGCTGGGGAATGGTCTATCGGTCCGACGCTCCGCACCGGCTCAGCATTGATGATCTCGCCATCGTCGAGCGCCTCGGACTGCTGGTCGCCTACGACCTGCGCACCGACGAAGAGCGCGACCGCTCCCCCTCCGCGCTGCCCGCGACCGTGCGTCGGATACCGCTCACCATCGGCGGCACCGCCGCCCACACCCGGGCCAATGCCGAGCTGATCCGCACCCGACCCGCCGAAATTCCCGATGACTTCCTCGCCGAAATGTACCGCCGTATGGTCGATTTCGACGCGGAGATATTCGGGCGGATCCTCACCGACTTAGCCGATGCGCAAGGTACGCCAGCCCTCATCCATTGCACCGCGGGCAAGGACCGCACCGGTGTCGCTGCCGCATTACTGCTGGCAGCGCTCGGCGTCGACGAGACGACAATTCTCGACGACTACGAACTCAGTGCCATCCACTTCACCGAGCGGCGCCTGCCCCGCCTGCTCGCCCGCCTGCCCGAAGATGTCGACCCCGCGCGCTACCGCGCGGTGTTCGGTGCGCCCCGCCTGGCGATGGTCGCCATGCTCACCGCACTTCGGAAGAAACACGGAAGTATCGAGGGCTACCTGCGTACCCGGGCCGGATTATCGCCCTCGACGCTCACCTCGCTGCGCGACCGGTTGGTCGAGCGATCATGACTTCGCCCGGTATCCCGCCACGAAGTCGGCGGCCTGCTTGTGCAGGTGCCGCAAGAGGATCTCCTGGTCATTGAGCGGGAACTCGGTGATCACCCGTGATTCGAGCGTGGTCTGGGTGGCCTCGAGGGTATTGCAGTCCTGCAGGCCGAATTCCTTGAACGTGAGGGCGGCCAGTTCCTGTCGCAACCGATCGGTGGCATTGCGCGCCGGGGCGAAATAGCAGGTGCCCTCGAAGATGTGCTTGTTGTAGGCGGTCGGCCAGTAGTGATACGTCAGGTACCAGCCGGGTGCCCACACGACGACCATGAAATTCGGGAAGAAGACGTAGGAGTCCAGCCCCCAGGCCCGGTGCCGGGCCGGATTCAGGCCGGGCGGCAGATTGTCCAGCGCGGGAATGTCCGGGCGATCCCAGGGGCCGAAATTGCCGCTGCGCAATGCCCTTTCGATCGGCTTGACCATATTCAGATCCTTGGGCGGGGCCATCCCACCCCACGAGGACACCATGCCGTGCGGCCCGTCCAGTTCGTAGTGCAGCGCCTCGAACCCGAAGTTCGACAGCTTCTGCGACTCCCCGGACACGTACTGCTTCGCATGCAGGATCGGTGCGTGGTAGAACTCGGCGAAGGCGTCGATGTAGAGCTTCCAATTGCTACCGACCTCGGCGCGATACTTGTACACCTCGGTCATCTCCGCGAACGGATAGCCCGCCAGCCCCGCGGCGAACTTGCCGAGATAGTCGGTCAGCGGCGCCGCCTCGTCATCGAGGTTGACGAAGATGAAGCCCTCCCATACTTCGCAGCGCACCGACTTCAGGCCGAACCGGCTCTTGTCGAAGTCGAAGAACTCCTGCTCCTGCTGCACGAAGGTGGCCTCGCCCGCGAGGTTGTAGCGCCAGGCGTGGTACTTGCACGTGAACTGTCGGCAGGTACCGGCAGTCTCCTGGCCCGGATAGTCGTCCCAGACCAGCTTGTTGCCGCGATGGCGGCAGATGTTGTGGAATGCGCGGATCTGCTGGTCATTGTCCTTGACGATGACCAGCGAGGTGTTCACCACCGCAAGCTCTTTGGTGAAGTAGCTACCCGTGCGCGAAACCTGTTCCACCCGGCCGACATTCAGCCAGGTCCGCGCGAAGATCGCCGCACGCTCGAGCTCGTAGTGCTCCGGCGAGACCGAATCCTCGAATGACACCAGTCCCGTGCCCAGCTCTGGATAGTGCTCCGTCCACGACCCTTCCGCGGGCTTCGCGAAATGCGGCATCTGCAGCTCCCGTCCTATCGAATACCGCGACCAATGGGCCGCTGACACGGGTGAATGCTAGCCGTTCGTAAAGTAGATTGCTAGCCGTTCGTAAAGTAAGCCCCTTGCCGATCGTCAAGTACAGTCGTATGCACCACGATGAGCTCAGCGGAAAGGTTGGCATGACCAGGGCAGATGTTGTCGCGCGCGAAGCCGACAGTCGGCAGCGCCTGATCGACGCGGCGGTGGCACTTTTCATCCGCCACAGTTTTGCCGGGACCTCGCTGCAAATGATCGCCGACGAACTGGGCTTCACCAAGGCCGCGATCTACTACCACTTCCGCACCCGCGAGCAACTACTCCTCGCCGTGTTACAGCCACTGCTGCAACAACTCCGGTCGGTGATCGAGACCGCCGAACAGCAGCGCACCGCCCGCGCCCGCGCCGAGTCGATGCTGAACGGTTACGCCGAACTCGTCGCGGCGAGCCGATCGATCGCCGCCGTGGTGACCACCGATCCCAGCGTCATTCGCGTGGTGCGTGAGCAAGCAGACTGGCGCGAAGTGATCGACCGCCCTGTCGCACTACTGGCAGAACCCACCTCGGGACCGGCGGGTGTCATCGCGGCAACCGCGGTGCTGACCGGTCTGGCTGGCGCTGCGTCCGGCGCACCGAACAACATCGACCAGCAGACTCTGCACCAACAGCTGCTCGATATCGGCCGCCGGATACTGGGACTGCGTAGACCGCGAAACCCATAACGCGGCAGCGCGTTTCGGAGGGAGCAAACCACCGTCAGACCGCCGGATTGTTCCGTCGGCTCCCCTCCGCCTCGATAAATTCCTTGTGCCGGAATGGATCTGAGCGCGCTTCGGCTGAACTGCTGCGCCCGGCGGTGTTCGACAATGCTGTGGTATTGCCGTACCGGCCGCCGGACAGTGAGCGCTGCCGTACCGGCCGTCGAACTGTGAGCGCTGCCGTTACGCACTGGCGAACCGACCAGGATTCGACGGTGTGCGGCCTATTCCGGTGCCTCGAACCCACCGATTTCCTGCTCGAGCAGTTCGGCCAACCGCAGTGGGGTGCGGTCCTCGAACATCGGACCGATGAGTTGCACGCCCACCGGCAGGCCCTCGGGGGATCGGCCCGCCGGTATGGCGGTTGCAGGCAGTCCGGGCATGGTCGCCAGACCGGCCCAGACGGGCTGGTCGATGTACGGGTACTCGGCGCCGTCGATGTCGATCCGACGTTCCCCACGGTTGTGGTCGTGTGGGAACGCGGGAGTCGGGGTGATCGGAGACACCACGGCATCGAACTCGGCGAAGAGTTGCCGCCAGGCCTGGCGGTGCAGTTCGCGGCGGAGGTTCGCCTCGATCCAATCGCGGTGGCTCGAGACCACGCCGCGCAGCCGCGCAGCGTCGAGACCGTGGTCGTCGGTGCTCAGCCCAGCAGCACGGGTCACCAGCTGCTCGTATGCCTCGGCAGGAAAACGTGCGGCGAAGTTCGAAAACATCAAGTGCGCGTAGACCGTCGCGGCTTCGGTCAGATCGGGCAGTAGCGGACTGTGCGGTTCGACGCGGGCGCCGCCGTCGACGAGCGCGTCGGCGACTCGGTTCAGCGCGGCCCGCACCGCGGACCCGGTCGGAATGAGCGGATGGTCGTCGAGTACCAGGACACGGAAATCGGAGAGCCGCTCATGGCGCGCGGGCGGCAGCGTCAAGTCGTAGGCGACGCCGAGCGTCAGCGGGTCCGGCCCGGAGATCACCTCCAGCAGCAATGTGAGGTCGCGGGCAGTGCGCGCCATCGGACCGCAGACGCCGAGGTCGCCCTCGGACGGCAGCGCTGGTGCGGGCGGCGGGACCATACCGCGACTCGCGACCAGCCCGAATGACGGCTTATGCGCGTAGACGCCGCAGAAATGCGCCGGGTTGCGCAGTGAACCCGCGAGGTCGGAGCCGATGGACAGCGCGCCGAATCCCGATGCCAGCGCCGCCGCTGATCCGCCGGAGGATCCGCCCGACGTGCGACCGTGATCCCATGGGTTATTGGTGGTGCCGTAGATCTCGTTGAAGCTCTGCCAATCTTGCAGCATGAACGGCACATTCGTCTTGCCGAGAATCACCGCGCCCGCGGCCTTCAACCGCGCCACCGCCACCGCGTCCTCAGCGGGCAGATAGTTCGCAAACTGCGGCATCCCCCAGGTCGTGGGCAGCC
This sequence comes from Nocardia sp. NPDC050630, assembly GCF_044457245.1. Taxonomy (NCBI): domain Bacteria; kingdom Bacillati; phylum Actinomycetota; class Actinomycetes; order Mycobacteriales; family Nocardiaceae; genus Nocardia; species Nocardia sp. NPDC050630. The sequence goes on along the minus strand of NZ_JBITGN010000001.1, from coordinate 234,906 downwards.
CTGCCATGTTGTAGGACTCTTTGACCGTCACCGGAATACCGAGCAGCGGCCGGTCCTCGCCGTGAGCACGCGCCTGGTCAGCATCGCGCGCGGCGGCACGCGCCCGTTCGAAGTCCGGCACACAGATCGCATTGATCGGCTTGTCGTCCCGCTCGATCCGCGCGATCGCCTCCTCGGTCAATTCCGCCGAGGTCACTTCACCGGCACGCAACGCGGCCGCGAGCTGTTCGGCCGACCGAAAACTCCACTCCATTGAACCGACCCTACCGGCCCGGCGCATATCTGGTAGGCACCGAGGTGAGTGCTTTCGTTTGCGAATTGTGTAGTGATACTTCGTTTTCCGCAGACTGCTCAGGCGCCTCGTCGCTGCGCCGTGCGGATGGGAATAAAGTGTCCGATGCCATCGGCTTGGTCTTCCATCTGCCACGGGGCTCATCGATGCAGCGGTGCACGATCGCATCGGGCCGCTTGTAATGGAAGGGCACCTCGGAAACCAGCATGTCGAGTTCGCCGCTTGCCCGCATGCATGGCGCCTCGCTGGGACGCTTGGACACCGCCTCGCGCAGCGCTCCCTTGATGTTGTCGCTGATCGCCACATGGTTCGGCGACGGGGATTCACGGTGCAGGATCATGCCGTCACGGATTTCCACGGTCCGCGCTACGTCTTCGGGCATGTCCAGGTACATGGCCATATCGACAACCGGGATCGGTTTGCGTAGCCACGACCAGTCGACCGCCTTTCTCATGCCGCAAGCCTAGGTCACCGCTGGGTCCACAGATCCCGGCGTAGCCCGAGGCCGTGCCCGCTGTCGTTGGCGATACGAACCGCATCGTTTTCGTCATCCTAAGGGCGATCCCGACTAGCGAGAATGATATTCTCGAATTGAGAAGGAGAACTATCCATAGCTCTCGCCGTCGTTGCGTCCGGAACTACCTAGGCCACCGCGCCGCGGCGATCCGACGAAATACCGCTTGGACGTAGTACTCATCGTCGGCGCCTACGCAGTGGTGGCTATGGCATTGCCTTCGTTCGGCGTCGAGCCCGAAATCGAGCTGCTCCCATATCTTCCGAGCGGCCACAGAGTGAGAGCCATATGCTGAGCAGCGATATGCGGGCAGGCATCGCGGCACCTGCATGGACACAGGCGGAACTACAGCGCCTGATGGATGTCCAGCCGCGCGCCGTTGGCCGATACCTGGCCCCGGCCCACGGTCCGACGGCCCGCGATGTAGTCGAAGCCGGACAAATGCTCGGCGACGCGGTAGTGGCAGCGGCCAAACATGTGCCGCATCAGCGCGTTACCTCGGCATCGATGATCTTCTCGCGCGCGGCCGCGCATACAGCTCCGCTCGATATCGAGGTCGACGTGCTGCGGTCCGGGCGCACCTTCACCACCGCGCAGGTCACCATTCGCCAGCACGATGCGCCGCGCTGCGCGGGGATCGTGCTGCTCGATGCGGGTGCGCCCGACCTGATCCGCTCGGCGGCCCCGATGCCCCGGGTAGACCCGCCTGCCCGGCTGCGCCCACTCGCGATTCCGGGCGCCGCGGTGGACGGCCGCGATATGCGGGTAATCGACGACGCCTACGACCCGGATCCGAATCGGGTCGGCCCGCCGGAGTTGTTCGTCTGGACGCGATTCCGTGACGCACCGGAGCAGGACTATCTGCATGCCGCGCTGCTGACCCAGTCCAGTACCCATTGGACGGTGGCCGCCGCGCTGCGCCCGCACGCGGGTTTCGGTGAAGCGATGGCGCATCGGTCGATCTCGACCGGAATCACCATGGCCACCATCACCTTCCACGATGATGTCGACGTGACCCAGTGGCTGCTATACGCCACCCGCGTCACCTACGCCGGGCGTGGCCACGCCCAGAGCGAAGGCCGGGTTCATACCGGAGACGGGACCGTAGTCGCCTCATACAGCGTGCACGCGATGGTGCGCGGCCTCGAACCACGCGCTACGACCCCCGAAACCCTGCTCTGACCCACAGGAGACCTCGTGGAGCCATCGGGCTATATCGATCGGCCGGATTATCGTGTCGATATCCGGCGCATCCGTAATCTGGTGCGTGTCACCCACGGCGACCGGATAGTCGCCGAGTCGATCGCGAGTCTACTTGTCGCGGAACAGGATCACGGCATCGTGTGCTATCTGCCCGCATCCGATGTGCGCTTCGACCTGCTCGTCCCCCACGAGCAGACCTCGCGCTGTCCGTTCAAGGGCACGGCGCGGTACTGGCGTCCGGTCGGTGGTCCGGATCCGATCGCCTGGGAATACGCCGAGCCCTATCCGGAGGTCGCGATATTGAGCGGACACATCGGTTTCTATCAGGATCGAGTCCGCGTCGAGGTCGGCGTAGCGAGCCCTGCGGTCATCCGGTAAGTCCTTGGCCGTGGCTCATTCGCTCGATCGGGAGTGGGGCACGAGGCCGAGGTTCGGGGTCGGCGGCCGCTTTGCTGATGAGCGTCGAGGTCCGTACCGCGCTCCTGCGGCAGCTCGACTCACTCGGTCTGCCGCTGCAGCACAGTCGGGGCTAGTCGGGTTCGGCCGCCTGAGGAGAACTCGTGGTGGCGGTGGGTGGTGTTCGGCCACGGCGCCGCCCCGGAGCCAATAGGCCGATGGCAACTGCGGCGACCAAGGTCAGTGCGCCGAGGATCGCCGCTGCTTGGCGGACGCCGTGGACGAATGCGGCCTTGGCCGCGTCGGCGAGGGGTTGCGCTTGCGGGCCGAGATGCTCGGCCACGGCCAGTGCGCCGACGAGTGAGCCGGAGACCGGACCGCGTATCTGTTGCGGGAGCATCGGCAGGATCGTCGCGATCTGGTGGCCGTAGCCCGCCGCGAGAATGCTTCCGGCCAAGGCTATTCCGATCGAGGCGCCGACCTCGCGCGATACGTCGTTCACGGCTGCCGCGACGCCGTGTTGGTCGGCAGGTACACCCGCCGTGATCGCGGTCGTGGCAGGTGCCGCCGACAGGCTGATGCCCAGACTGACGATCAGCAGCGGCCAGACGACATCGAAATAGGTGCCATCGACCGACAAGCGGGCGACCGCCAGGAGCCCGATGCCCAGCAGTGCGAGGCCGCAGAAGATTTGCAGGCGCAAACCGAATCGTTCGGCGAGCCACGGCGAGATCGGCGAGATGGTCACGAACGGAATCATCATCGGCGCCATGGCCAGTGCCGAGATGAGCGGCCGGTAGCCGAGAATCAATTGCAGGAACTGCACGACGAGCATGAACATGCCGAACGAAACCAGGAATTGAATGGCGACGGAGGCGGTCCCGGTGCCGAATCGACGGTCGGCGAACAGCCGGACGTCGAGCAGCGGCGCCGCCGTCCGCAATTCGATCAGCGCGAATGCTCCTATCGATAGGATGCCGCCGACGGCGGCACCGATCACCAGCGGATGCGACCAGCCGAGCTGAGGCGTCTCGGTCGCCGCCGCCACGATCAGGCCGACGCCGATTGCCGAAGTCAGCGTGCCCCACGGGTCGAAACCGGGCGGTGCCGATGCGATGGATTCGGGGATGACGCATCCGGTGACGGCAAGCAGCGTGCTGGATGCGCTCATCGCCGCCATGATCGAAAGCCAGGTCCAGAACTGCAGCAGCACACCGGACACGAGGATTCCGCCCACCGCGCCCATACCCACGGAACCGGCCCACATCCCGACGGCGACGCCGCGCCTACTCTCCGGCAATCCGGCGGTGAGCAGCGACAGCGTCGACGGCATCACCAGCGCGGCGCCGACCCCGGCCGCCGAACGAGCCGCGATCAGCCATATCGGACCGTCCAACAGCAGCGGCACAGCGGAGAAGAGCGCGAACACCGCCAGACCGGTGAGCAGCATCCTGCGGCGTCCGTACCGGTCCCCTAATGCGCCGCCGGGCAATACCAGACAGGCCAGCGCGAGGGTGTAGCCATCGACGATCCAGGTCAGCTGCTGCTGGGTGGCGCCGGTGGCCGAGGCAATCTCGGGCAATGCGGTGTAGAGCGCGGCCATCGACGCGACGATAAGCGCCACAGCCGCACAGGACAGTATCAGCGCCCACCGCTGGATGACGGACAACCGTACGGTGGAGTCCATGGCCTGCCCTACTTCAGCATCATGCCGCCGTCGACCGGTAATGCCACCCCGGTGATATAACGGGCGTCCTCGGAAGCAAGGAACAGCACCGCGTTGCTGATATCTTCCGGCTCCACCCAGGCGATCGGCAGCACGTGGAACATCTGCGCGACCGGGATGAAGTCGTCGACGGTCGGATTCTCCAGATCCGGTCGGAACATGCGGAAGGTGGGCTCGTTCAGCAGCATCGGCGTCGCCACGTTCGTAGGGCAGATCGCGTTCACGCGAATGCTCTTGTCTCCCAACTCCATTGCCAGCGAGCGCATGATGCCGATGACACCGTGCTTGGCAGCGGCGTAGTGGCCGATATTCGGGACGGCGCGCAGGCCGCCGATCGAGCTGGTGAGCACGATCGACCCGCCGCGACCGCCCGCCACGATATGCGGCACCGAGACTCGGGTGGTCATCCAGACGCCGGTCATATTGACGTCGATCATGTCGCGCCAGGTCTGTTCGCTCATCTTGTCCATCGCATCGCCATCGCTGGCCAACCCGGCATTGGCCACCACGATGTCGAGGCGACCGAGTTGCGCGACGCCGTCGTCGACCACGGCCTGCATGGTCTCCAGATCGCGCACATCGGCCTCGACGGCGATGATGCGCCGGCCGGTCGCCTCGACCAGCGCGACCGTTTCGGCCAGGTCGTCCGGTGTCGACATCGGAATGGTGACACCGTCGAGCTGCTTACAGACATCGACGGCGATGATGTCGGCGCCTTCCTGCGCCAGTTTCACGGCATGGCTGCGACCTTGGCCGCGTGCGGCACCCGTGATGAAGGCGACCTTGCCCTCTACTCGTCCGGTCATCGGTATCACTCCCTGGATTCATAGCCGCCGGCCCGGTGCCGACGGCGCAGCAACAGCAGAACTGTCAGCAGCACGGCGGCGAGGGCGATCGCGCCGTAGCGAGCCGCACCGCTCATTCCGCTGGCGGCGAGCAGATCGATCGGTGCGGCGGACACACCAGGCTCGGCGACACCCCTCGATTCGGCACTGTGCTCGACTTGCCCATCAGCCGAAGCGGATTCGGGCTCGCTGGGTTTCCCCGCGGTGATCTCGGCCGCGAGATTGGTGGCGAACGTTGCGATGAGCGTGCCGGCGACCTCGGCGAGCGCGCCTCGGCCGAATTGGGCCGGTTTACCCGTGACGGCGAGGTCGGTATCGACGAAAACCTCTGTCACGCCTCCACTTTCGACGAGTCGGCAGGTGATCGTCGCCTTCGCGGTGCCGTTGCCGCGCGCCTCTCGCCCGCCGCCCTCGAGCACGGCGATCCCGGCCGCCTCGTCCTGCGCGGCGATCTTGATGGTGCCGCTATAGGACAGGGTGACCGGCCCGAGTTTGACCTTGATCTTGCCGCGGTAATCGTCGCCGTCGCGCCCGGTGATGGTGGCTCCGGGGACGCACGGGGCGATCCGCTCGAGGTCGAGCAGCACCCGCCAGGCTTGTACGGCGGGGGCTGGAATGCTGAAGGTGTTCTCGAACTTCATGCGGACTCCTTCGCGATCGATTCCGCGGCCGCACGAACGGCTTTCACAATCCCCTGATATCCCGTGCACCGACAGACATTGCCCGACAATGCCTCTCGGATCTCGTCATCGGATGGATCTGGACTTTCCTGCAGGAATGCGGTCACGCTGGTGATGAATCCCGGTGTACAGAAACCACATTGGAGTCCGTGACAGTCACGGAAAGCGGCCTGCACCGGGGACAGGCGGCCGTCCGGCGATGCGATCCCCTCCACGGTCGTCACCTCCGCACCGTCGGCCTGCACGGCCAGGACCAGGCAGCCACGCACCGCCTGCCCGTCCAGCAATACCGTGCACGCACCGCACACCCCGTGCTCGCAGCCCAGGTGGGTTCCGGTCAGCCCGCATATTTCGCGCAGGTAGTCGGCCAGCGTCAGCCGAGGTGGCACCCGATGGCGCCGGCCCCGCCCGTTGACCCGCACCTCGATATCGATCTCAGTCATCGCTCGCCTCCTCAACGGCGCGGCGCCAAGCGCGCGCCACCATCACCGCCCCGACCCGTTTGCGGTAGTCGGCCGTGCCGTGCAGATCGGACGCCACCGCGTCCAACGGTTCCGTTGCCGCATGACCGACCTCGTCGGGAGCGACTTCGGCGATGTTCCGGCCGATCAGTTCCGCCTCGAGGGCGGTGGCCCTGCTCGGGGTGGGTCCGAGTCCGAAAAGACCGATACCGCACCGGTCTATGTGGGAGTCGGCGTCGAGGCCGACGGCCACGACCGCGCCCGCCAACGCGAAATCGCCGCTGCGGCGGGCGAATTCCTCGATCGCGAAACCACACCGGCCGTGCCACGCCGGAAAGACGATCCCGGTCAGCAGTTCGTCGGCGGCCAGTTCGGTGCTCCACATGCCGGTGAAGAAGTCCGACGCGGACAAGGTGCGACGCCCACGCGGCGACTCCGCCTCGAAGTGCGCGTCGAGCACCAGCGCAACCGTCGGATATTCGGCCGCGGCATCGGCGTGCGCGATCGAGCCGCCTATCGTGCCGCGGTTACGGATCTGGGCATGACCGATCAGCGGGGTGGCCCGGGCCAGCAGCGGCACCGCTCGGTTGATCTCCGCGGACCGGCCGACCGTGGTGTGGGTGGTGCCCGCCCCAATCCACACCGATTCCCCGCGCGGCTCGATACCGCACAGTCGATCGATACGACGCACGTCGACCAGATGCTCGGGGACCGCCAACCGCAAGGCCAGCATCGGCACCAGACTCTGTCCACCGGCGATGAGCTTCGCATCGTCACCGAGTTCGGCGAGCAGCTCGACGGCCGCCATGGCGGAGACCGGCGCGTGATATTCGAACGGCGCGGGTTTCATGCCGACACCGTCCCGGTTACCTCGGCGCGCGCCCGGTCGACCAGTGCCACAATCGCCGCGGGCGACAGCGGCAGTGGGCCGACCTCCACACCGAACGGTGCCAGGGCATCGACCACGGCATTGATCACGGCGGGCGCGGACCCGATCGCGCCGCCCTCGCCGACCCCCTTGAAACCGCCCGGACCGGGACTCGGTGTCTCGACATGTCCGACCTCGATGACCGGCACCTCGGTCGCGGTTGGCAGCAGGTAGTCCATGAAGGTTGTGCTGATCGGATTCCCGCTGTCGTCATAGGCGAGGTGCTCGTACAGCGCGCCGCCGATGCCCTGGACCGTGCCGCCGAAGATCTGGCCCTCCACCACATCCGGGTTGATCATCGGCCCGCAGTCCTCGCTGACGATGTAGCGCAGCAATGTCACCGCACCCGTTTCTATGTCGACCTCGCAGGTGCACACATGGGTCGCATTGGCCCAGATCATCATGTGCGGCGTCCGGTATCGGCCGCTGGCCTCCAACCCCGCAGGCACTCCCGGCGGCAGGTCGTATCCGTTGAAATAGGCGATGTCGGCGATCTCGGCCAGCGTCATCACCGCATCGGGCACGCCGCGGACCCGCGCCTGTCCGCGCGTCAACTCCACATCCTCGATGGGCACGCCCAGTTTGTGCGCGGCGATCGCCACCATCCGCTCACGCAGTACGGCGGCCGTCTCCGCGATCGCGCCCGCCAGCATGGAACCCGACCGGCTGCCGCCGGTGCCGCCGCCGAACGGTGTCAGTGCGGTATCGCCTTGAATCGTGTGGACATCGGCGATGTCCACACCGAGCGCATCGGCGGTCAGCTGAACGACGGTGGTCTCCAGACTGTTTCCCGACGATCCGCCCGACACATATACATTGACCTTCCCGGAGGGTTCGATCCGAATGGTCGCGCCTTCGGTGCTGTGCAGCGGCGTACCGCCGGTGGTCGGTTCGAGGTAGGTACAGGTGCCGACGCCGAGATAGCGTCCATCGGCCCGGGCGCGCCGCTGCTGATCGCGGAAGGCGTCGTAGTCGAGCATGGCCAGTGCCTGCTCGAACGTCTCGGACGGCGACACATCGGAATACGGCATGCCATTGGGGTTGAACATCGGAAATTCGTCCTGGCGCAACATATTGCGTCGTCTCAGCGCCACCGGATCCATCTCCATCCGGCGCGCCGCGGTATCCAACAGCACCTCACGGGCCACCGACTCGAACTGCCAGGGACCGCGATAGGCGACACGCCCCACGGTGTTCGAATACATAAGCCGCACATCGAAAGTCGCGGCAGGCACCCGGTACGGACCCGGGAACAGCATGCCGACCGGGATGGCGGCTGTCAGCGGTGACGGCGTCGGATACGCGCCGACATTCTGCACGTAGTCGATGGCGGCGGCGAGAATGGTGCCGTCCGCATCGAAGGCCATGCCGACATCGCCGTGCTCGTGCCGGGCCATACCGCCCGCCATCAGGTTTTCCTGCCGATCCTCGATCCATTTCAGCGCCACCGGCAGCTTGCGGGCGGCCAGCACGATGCAGACGTCCTCCCGCAACGGCGCGGCCTTGAGCCCGAAGCCGCCGCCGGTATCGCGCATGATGACCCGCACCGAATGTTCGGCGATGCCCAGCAGTCGCGCGCAGAAGCCGCGGATCTCGTGCGGCACCTGGGTGGATGCCCAGACCGTCAGCTCCCCGCTGGGAGCCAACCATTGCGCGATCAAACCCCGCGTCTCTATCGGCACGGGCGCGTACGCCTGTTGAAAGATCCGCTGCCGCACCACATATGCGGCGGAATCGAAGATCGGGTCGAGCTCTGCCGCGGGACGACCGCTCAGCGCGCCGGCTAGGTTGCCCGGGCACTGCGCATGCACCAGTTCGGTGGTTTCGTGTGCCGTGCGGTAGTCGACGACCGGCTCGAGCGGTTCGTAATCGACGACCACCAACTCGACCGCATCCTCGGCCACATACCGATCGATGGCGACCACCAGGGCGACCGGATCACCGACGAACCGCACCTCGTCCTCGGCCAGCGGCGGCCGCGGCACCGGCGGCAGTCCGGGGGCGTCCAGCGAGTACGAGAACTCGTGCACTTCCGGATTCAGGTCGGCCGCCGTGAACACGGCATACACTCCGTCGAGCGCCGCGGCCCGCGCGGTATCGATGCCGACGATGCGACCACGCGGGATCGGACTTCGCACGAAGCAGGCGTGCAGCATGCCCGGCCGATGCACATCGTCGACGAAACTGCCCGCGCCGGTCACCAACCGGAGGTCTTCGACCCTGGGGACCCGGGTGCCGACGAATCCGGCCGGCGGCGCTTCGGTCACCTGACGAATCCCGATATCTGTCATCGGGCGGGCCTCCCATTCACTGTGCGGAGCGTTTCCGCCACCACTGGGTAAATGGTGTCGGAAACGCTCTCCCGGAAGAAATATGCACTACGGCAACGAAACTCTGACAACAGGTAAAAAGGGCATCGCGATCCGTTCGAATCACCGCGACCCGGCACCCTCTCGGAGCCGCTCATCGCTGCTGATGAATTGTCTAGCACCGCATCTATAACGGTGTCAAGAGTGCAATATGTGTTGACTGAAAATTACGATCTCTTATCGGACACTTATGATTCTTTCACCTGCACCTGCCGTCGCGCAATGTCGCCGAGAGGGTCGAACACGCGGGAACTGACCGCGTCATTACTGCGCTGGCATGCGACCGATACGCACTACGCGATCGCGACCGTCGTCGGGGGGACCGGAAGCGCTTCCCGACCGGGCCTCACCGACACCGAGCTGGCTCGCCTACCGGCCTGTGAGCGGTCGGGCCGCGGCCGCGGCCGCCGTCACCATCGGAGCCGAAATCGCCGCGGTCCGTCGCGGCGGATCGACCCGACCGCTGCGGGTCACCGATCGGCCGATCCATCCCGCCGAAAACGTTCCATCGCGACAGTAACACGGTTACTATGATAACCGTGTTACAGTTCTCGGGTGAGTCGGACAGCAGTACGGATTCCGTCGAAGAAGATCATCAAAACCGTGCTCGCACTGCTGCAGACCGACGGCTACGACGCCGTTCAACTGCGCGAGGTGGCGCGGCGCGCCCACGTATCCCTCGCGACCGTGTACAAGCTGTTTCCCACCCGAGACGCGTTGATCATCGCCGCGGTCCACGAGTGGATGGCCACCAACACCTATCCCGATATCGCACCGCCCACCCCCGAGGAATCGATCGCCGACGGGGTGATTCGCGTGCTGCGACATGTGTTCGAGCCGTGGGAGCGCAATCCAACGATGCTCGAGGCGTTCCACCGGGCCCACTCGGCTCCGGGCGGGGCGCGTCTGAGCGTCGACGGGTTCGCCGCGGTCCTGCCGGTAGCCGGACAGATCCTCGACGGTGCCGATCCCGAGTACCTCGAGGACATCGGACTGATACTGACCAACGTGATCTACGCCCTGATCGCGCGGGTCGCCGACAAGACCCTCGACATCGACGAGATCCTGCCGATACTCGAGCGCACCGTGCGGCGCCTCACCGCGGACAACACGGACCAGGACCGGGCCGTTCGCGAGCGGCGCAGCGGCACCGACCAGCGGCAGCCATTGGTACTGGATCCATCGATCACCGCACCTTTCGTACGAGAACGACCCCGGGACGCCGACGCGTCGGCGCAGGACGACGCCGCACATCGACCGAACGCGGGCTAGCAGGTCCCGAGCACGGCCTCACCGTCGGCCGGGTCACCGCGACACCGCAGGCAGGCCACAACGGGGGGTGGTATTTCTGATCGGCGATCCGGTCGTTCAACAGAAATAGAATTAGTTATACGGGTGACCGAAATTTTCGGTTCCCTAATTCGAGGCACCCTCCGATTATCATGCGGTGAAGGTGCATTCCAGCGCGCCGAAAAAAGGAATCGATAGCCGAGAAAATATTCGCTCGCACCCTATTGACCCAACCTTCGACTACGCGCACAATCATCGGCGTAGCAAATCGGATAGGAAAGTCGGATTCGATTTCGAGCAGCTTTCTCCGCATGCGCTGCCCCTTAATCCCACGAAAGTGATTTCGCGATCGATGTTGATCCCGCACACTCCCGCACCCGCCGAACCAGAGCTACCTCACAATGCGGCGGTGGCCAATGGAATTGTGACAATTCATTTGGACGGTGCCACGACGTCACAGCCCCGCCGAGCCGGCGAGACCGTACTCGAAACCGCACGCCGGGCCGGGCTGACACCACCGTCTTCCTGCGAGGCGGGCAACTGCGGAACCTGCATGGCCACCCTCGTCGATGGGCGGGTCGTGATGAAGGTGAACGACGCGCTGACCGACGACGACGTCGCGGCCGGCTACATCCTCACCTGCCAGGCCATTCCCCAGACCACCCTGATCACTGTGGAATACCCATGACCTCCCGACCCAGGAGCCGACGATGACCGATTTCGACACCATCGACTACTTCACCGATCCGGCACTCGTGCCCGATCCCTATCCGTATTACGACCATCTACGCGCCAAGTGCCCGGTCACCCGGGAGCCGCACTACAACGTCCTAGCGGTGACCGGATACGAGGAGGTCTCCGAGGTACTGCGGGACGCCGACACGTTCTCCTCGTGCATCGCGGTGGGCGGCCCGTTCCCGCCACTGCCGTTCCAGCCCGAAGGCGAAGACATCAGCGCGCAGATCGAGCAGCATCGCACCCAGCTGCCCATGTATGAGCACATGGTCACGATGGATCCGCCGCAGCACACCTATGCCAGGTCGGTGCTGAACCGACTGCTGACACCGGCGCGGCTGAAGGAGAACGAGGAGTTCATGTGGCGGTTGGCCGACCGCCAGCTCGACGAATTCCTGGCCAACGGCTGCTCCGAATTCGTCGCCGAGTACGCGAAACCATTCTCGCTCTTGGTGATCGCCGATCTGCTCGGTGTTCCGGAGCAGGACCACCAGGAGTTCCGGACCGTGCTCGGCGCCGACCGACCCGGCAGTCAGGTCGGTTCGCTGGACAAGGTAGCGGTCGGCATCAATCCCTTGGAGTGGCTCGACGAGAAGTTCAGTGCCTACATCAGCGATCGGCGGCGCGAGCCGCGCGATGATGTGCTGACCTCGCTGGCGCTGGCGAAATATCCGGATGGGTCGACCCCCGAGGTCCTCGATGTGGTCCGTTCGGCGACCTTCGTTTTCGCCGCGGGTCAGGAGACGACCGCCAAGCTGCTCGCCGCCGCGGTCCGCGTGCTCGGTGACGATCCGGAGCTGCAGCGGACGCTGCGTGCCGATCGCAGCCGCATCCCGGTCTTCATCGAGGAGACACTGCGCATGCACGCACCCGTCAAGAGCGGCTTCCGGCTCGCCCGCCGGTCCACCGAGGTCGGTGGGGTCGACGTACCGGCCGGATCCACGCTCATGGTCTGCCCCGGTGCGGCCAACCGCGACCCGAACCGGTTCGAGAACCCGCACGAGTTCCGCCTGGATCGCGCGAACTTCCGCGAGCACTTGGCTTTCGGACGCGGTGTGCACTCCTGCCCGGGAGGTCCGCTGGCACGGGTGGAGGGTCGGGTATCGCTGGAACGAATTCTCGATCGGATGCTGGACATCACGATCGATGCGGATGAGCACGGTCCCGCGGACGACCGCCGCTACCGCTATGAGCCGACCTACATCCTGCGCGGGCTCACCGATCTGCACATCCGATTCACGCCACGAGACGCGTCCGCCCCGCGAGAGTGAGTGGATTTCGTGTCGATCATGTTCGAGCCAGACGGCCGAGGACCCTCCTCGGTTCGCCTGCTGTTGACCGGTGTCTGTTGCGTCGTCGTTATCGCGGCAGCCGCCACCCTGATGGTCGCGAATTCCCGGGGGGCACTGCGCAAGTCCGTGCCGGTGACGGCAGTCATGGCGAATGTCGGCGACGGGCTGCCCGCCAAGTCGGACGTGAAATTCCAAGGCGTTCGCGTCGGGTTGGTCACGGCGGTGACGCCCGCCGCCGATAGCGGAATGAACGATGTCCGTATCGAGCTGAATCCCCACCTCGCGCAGACGATTCCGGCCACGGTGACCGCGCGGGTGGTGCCGAGCAACGTATTCGCGGTGCCCTCGGTACAACTCGTCTACAACGGTGCGGCACCGGCGCTGACTTCGGGAGCCCGCATCAGCCAAGATCACAGCCTGGCGACCGTGCGCCTGCAGACCTCGCTCGATCAGCTGCGGCGGATCATCGCCGCGGTCGGTCGGGACGAAACCGATAACGCGGTGGGCATGTTGGCGATCCTCGCCGAAGCCACCAATGGGCGCGGCGCAGGCATCGAGAATGCGGCGGCACGGCTGCGCGATATCGTCGTCGAACTCGACAAGGTCGTCGCGGTGCAGGCGGCGCCGTCCACGCTCGATTCGCTCTCGGCGGCGATGCGTGAACTCCAGTCGGCGGCACCGGATCTGCTCGACGCCCTGCATCAGGCGATACTGCCGCTGCAGACGCTCGCACAGCAGCGCGCGAAACTCACCGCGCTGCTGTCCGGCGGCCTGCACACGCTCGGCACCGTCGGCACCGGACTCGACAACAACACCGACAAGATCATCGAAATCACCACGCATATGTCACCGGCCCTCGGCGCATTCGGTGACGGTGCGAGCAAGTTTCCGCAGATCAGTGTTTCACTGACGCGAACGATCACCCGTTTCAACGGGTTGTGGAATCCGCAGACACAACGGCTTACCCCGCGCGTCATAGTGCAGCTCACACCGAACCGGCAGTACACCGCGGCGGACTGCCCCCGATACGGCGAGCTGGCCGGTCCCAACTGCGCGAGCGGTCCGGCGACACCCGCCCCGGCCGAGGGTTTGCCGCCCGGCTTGGATCCGCGCCGCTTCCAACCGCCGGCCTCGCTGCTCGATAGCGATATCGGGCCGGTCGGCAGTCCCGCCGAACAGGAGCAGATCGCGGACATCCTCGGCGGAAACCCCAATGCCGCCGCGGACATTATGTTCGGTCCGCTGGCCCGCGGTGCGAATGTCTCGATCACGCCGGACCCGAGCGGAGGCACCCGATGAGCTATCGCGGATCACTGCTCGTGCTGATCGCCTTCCTGATCAGTTCGGCACTGCTCAGCTGGTCGGTCGCGATCACCCTCGAGCGCGGCATCGGCGGCGAGACCACCGAGTACTCCGCGCTGTTCACCAACGTCTCCGGCCTGCGTGTCGGCGATGATGTCCGGATGGCCGGGGTACGGGTCGGCCGGGTCGAATCGGTCGAGTTGGCGGGCACGCTCGCGCGGGTCGGTTTCCGGATCCACAGCGATCAGGCGCTCACCGGGAAGACCACCGTATCGGTGACGTATCAGAACCTGATCGGTCAGCGCTATCTCGGTGTGGCCATGGGCAACCACGGCGACCCGACCGTACTGGAACCCGGTGCCGAGATTCCGATCGACCACACCGAGCCGTCGTTCGATATCTCCAAGCTGCTCAACGGTTTCGAGCCGCTGTTCGGCACACTGGACCGGACCGCGGTCGACAACATCACAGCCGCCCTGATCAAGGCTTTGCAGGGCGACAACGGCTCGATCACCACGCTGATCGCGGAGACGACCCGGTTGGCCGAATCGTTCGCCGGGCCGGACGAGGTGCTCGGACAGGTCATCTCGAATCTCGCCACCATCGTCGGCAATCTGGCCCAGCAGAGCGGAAATCTGACCACGGTGATCGACCAGACACGAGCCGTCTTCGAGGGCCTGCAACAACAGCAGCGAGCACTATTCGATTCCGTGGACCAGATCGCGAAGGTGGTCGGCCGAGCGTCGGAGATCGTAGCTGCCGACCAGCCCACCCTGGTCGAATTCCTGACTCGGGAACCCGGATTCACGCAGCACTTCCTGGACAACAAGGGCAAGTTCGAATACCTCGGCTACAACCTGCCCCTGGTGCTCAAAGGGCTGGCCCGCATCACGCAGGAAGGCGGCTACGTCGACGCCTACATCTGCGATGTGACCGTGTCGCTCGTGCCGGGCCTGACACCGCTGATTCCGCAAATAGTCGACGCGGTATCCCCCGGCGGGGTTGCCCAACACACCTCCAAGTGCAGGTGAGGCGCATGCGCATACCGTGGAAGCACAACGGTCGCACCCGAATCGGGCGTCGGCAACTCGAAGAACTCAGCAGGCCCTGGCTCGGATTCGCGGCGATCGCGCTGCTGGTAGTCGCGGTCGCCGCCGCACTGGTGGTCAATTCGCTCGATATCGGTGAGCGACGTCTGGAGGCGGATTTCGCACAGGCCGCGCAGCTCGGTGCCGGCGATCAGGTGACGGTGGCGGGCGTGCCGGTCGGCCATGTGGTCGGCCTGCGGTTGGCCGGTGAACATGTGACGGTCACGCTGAGCATCGCCGACAATGTCGCGCTCGGCCCCGCCACGACCGCGTCGATCAAACTCACCACCTTGCTGGGCAATCGGTATGTGGAACTCGCGCCGGCCGGTTCCGGTGCGCTGCCGAATGGCCGAATCCCCTTGGCGCAGACCAATGTTCCCTACGATCTGCAGTCGGCACTGACCGACGCCACGACCACCTTCACTCAGGTCGATGCCGATAAGGTCGGCCAGGCGCTCACCGAACTGTCCACCCAGCTACAGGGGCTGCCACAGCTGATCCCGTCGGTGATGCAGAACGTCACCATCCTGTCGGGTGTGATCGCGGAACGACGCGGGCAGATCGCCACATTGCTGACCAGCACGAGCCAACTCACCACCGTCATCGAGAATCAACGGGCCGGCCTGGGCGTGCTGTTCGACCAGGGCCGCGACCTGCTGCGGGAGGTCGCGGCCAAGCGGCAGGCCATTGCCGCCCTCATCGCAGCCACCAGCAATGTGGTGCGGACACTGCAACCGATCGTCGTGGACGACCAGCCCGCGATTCAATCCCTGCTCGACAACCTCGGCCAGCTGGTTCAGATGCTCAGCCGGCACGACGACCTGCTGCGCAACATATTGCAGATCCTGCCGGTGCCCTGGCGCAGCTGGGCGGACCTGGCCGGCTCCGGGCCGGAACTGGAGGCCAACGCGTCCTCGGGAGCGTTCATCGACTCCTTCATGTGTGCGCTGGTCGGCCGCGCGAAGATCCAGCTGCCCCCCTATTCGGAGGACTGTCGATGAGATCGTTACCCCGTCCCGTGAAGCTGGTTCTGGTACTGGCGGCCACCGCGCTGATCGCCGGCGCAGCCGGCGCTCCGCTGTCCCGGCTGAACGAAACCATCACCGTGACAGCGCATTTCGACAGCGCCGCCGGTGTCTTCGTCGGTAATCCGGTGGATGTGCTCGGCATGCGGATCGGTAAGGTCGACCGCGTCGAGCAACGTGGCGCGCATGTCGAAGTGACGATGCGGGTGGACGCCTCGGTGCGGATTCCCGCCGATGTCACGGCGGTGACCGTCTCGGATTCGGTGCTGACCGACCGTCACATCGAGCTCACCCCGGTCTACCGCGGCGGACCGACCCTGGCTGCCGGGGCGACGCTTGGTACCGATCACACGAAGACGCCGGTCGAGTTCGACAGTCTGCTGGCCATGGCGGAGAAGCTGTCCACGTCACTGCAGGGCGACGGGCAGGGGCACGGCCCGATTGCCGACGCGGTCGGTGTCGGCGCGGCGGTGGCAACGGATAACGGCGATGAGATCAAGGCCGCGCTGGACCAGCTGTCCCGAGCGCTGCGCATGGGCGACGATCATGGCGCCGCCACCAAGAACGCGATAACCACTCTGGTGCGCAATCTGGACTCGCTGTCCGCCGCGGCCGCGCGCAACGACCAGACGATCCGCGAGTTCGGCAGCGGGGTCCGCCAGCTGAGTGAGCTGCTCGCCGAACAAAATCTCGGCACCGGCGACACCGGCGCGAAGTTGAACGAAATACTCACCGGGACAACCGATCTCATGCAGCGCAATCGTGGCGCCCTGTCGAATACGGCGAGCGGTGCGAACGTCATCTTCCAGAGTCTGTCGGATTACAACCGCAACATCGCGGAATTCATGGATCTGTTCCCGTTGGTCGTAGACAACGCCTATGCCGTGATCGACCAGAACGTGGGCGCCGGTCGGGTGCACGTGAATGTGGACAAGATCGTGCTGGACGGGCAGATGGTGAAGCAGGTGTGCAATCTGCTCGACTTGAAACAGCTCGGCTGCAACACCGGGAAATTGTCCGATATGGGGCCGGACTTCGGCATCGTGGCCATGCTGGCCGGAATCGCGGGTTTGCCGAAATGATTACCAGAAAAGCAACTTTCACCAGCGCCGCCGTCGTGCTGCTGGGCGCGGTACCGGCGAGCGCTTGTTCGATGGGGCTGGATCGGATGCCGCTGCCCGCGCCGTCGGTCGGATCGCACACGTTCACGCTGACGGCCACCTTCGCCAACGCGCTCAACCTCCCGACCAAGGCCAAGGTGAAGGTCGACGGCGCCGATGTCGGTGAGGTCGAGTCCATGACGGCACGCGATTACACCGCCGTGGTCACCCTGCGGATCCGATCCGAGGTGCTGCTACCGACGGGCACGACCGCCGAATTGCGGTCGGCCACACCGCTCGGCGATGTATTCGTCGCACTCGATCCGCCACCGAATCCGGCTCCCGGTGCCGCGGTGCTGCACGATAAGGACAGCATTGCGCAATCGTCGACCTCGGCGGCGGCGACCATCGAGGAAGTACTCGCCCGGGCGGCATTGCTGGTCAACGGTGGTGTGATCCGAGATCTGACGAAGGTGATCAACGGTCTCGGCGCCGAATTCGGTGGGCGGGGCGACCGCATGGGTGAGCTGATCGCCCAAACGACCACATTGGTCCGGACGCTCTCGGCACGATCGGACCAGATCCGGGCGGTAGTGCAGGACACCGCAACGCTGACCGCCACCGTGGCCGCGCAACAGTCGGTGGTGAACGATGTGCTGGCCGCCGCGAGCCCGGCCCTGGATGTTGTGGCCGCCAGTACCCGGGACATCGTGGATCTCGCAGCCCAGTTGAATCGGATCGCCGGCCAGCTCGCGAAGTTTCCGTCGATCAACGGAACCGGAAAGCGCAGCCTGGTTACCGACCTCAACAATCTCGCCGCCGGACTCAACACCGCCGCGATAGACCCCAACGCCAACCTGGCCCCGCTGAACCACACCATAGCCATCGTCAGTGGCAAGATAGCCAACGCCGCAGCCGCCACCGCCGACGCCGATATCTATCAGATAGTGCTCGGAGCGGCACCCGACCCGAACTTCCCGGGTAATCCGGAAGCCCGGGTGCCGAGCCAGACCGACTGGGAGAACTTCGCCGGTTCGCTGGCGTACTCGTTGGGCCGGTTGTACGGCCGAGTGATCGGACCGGGACGATGAACCGCCCGGACCCGAATCGGGCCTACGGCGTCCGGCTGGAGTCGGCGGCGGGCGCGGTCCTCGCAGTTACCGACCGGTTGGTCCGTCATCGACTCATCGTCTCGTTGGTTGCCCTGGTGGCCACGCTGATAGCGGGAGCGACGTATGTCCTGTTCGGATCGCTCGAGCTGAACCCGTTTGCGTCGACCTACCAGATCCGGGTCCACCTAGCGCAATCCGGTGGTCTGCTGCCCGACCGGGACGTCACGGTGCGCGGTGTCCGCGTCGGCCGAGTGTCTTCGGTCGACATCGTCGACGGTGAAGTGGTCGCGGTCGCGTCGATCGAGGCAGGCACCAGGATCCCGACCGACAGTGCGATCCGGGTGGCCGGATTGTCGATGGCCGGTGAGCAATACCTGGATTTCGTTCCGACCAACTCCGGTGGCCCCTATCTAGCCGCCGGCGCGGTCATCGGCAAGGACCGGACGGCAGTGCCGGTGCAGCTGGCACAGTTGCTCGGCGACCTCAACGGCACCATCGCACAACTCGATCCCGACAAACTGCAGGCGATCGTGCACGAGTTGGGCGCGAGTTCGGCGGCGGCGGAGAAGCTGGCGGCGATCATCGATGGTGGCACCTTCCTGATCACCACACTCGGTACGGTACTTCCGCAGACTGTCAGTCTCCTGCGCACCAGCGAGGTGGTGCTCGGCACCGCACGCGAGCTCGGACCGGCTCTGGCGGCTACCGCGGCCGATCTCGAACGCACTGCCGCTGGCATGAATTCGATGACGGGCGGGTTCGACACCCTGCTCGACGTCGGGCCGGAGGCGCTGCGGACCATGGACCAGATCATCGCCGACAACTCCCCGACCATGGTCCAACTGCTCGGCAATCTCGCGACCGTGGCCCAGATGTCATACGTGCACGTACCGGCCATCAACAATCTATTCTTCCCCACGCAGCGGGCCGGCTCTACCGCAGACGCTTTGGGCACCGCATTCCACGACGGCACGCTCTGGGCGATCGCCAGCATCTATCCACGAAAGCAGTGCGATTACGACCTGCCGCGCCTGCCGGTCACCGTCGCGAACCATCCCGAACCCTACTTGTACGCCTACTGCACCGACCCTGATCCGACGCTCGTACCGCGCGGAGCCCGCAATGCGCCACGGCCCCCGGGCGACGACACCGCGCACCCCCCGCCCGGAGTCGATCCGCTGGCGACCGCCGATCCGACACCGCGCGGGCCGCTGTCGATCCCGACACCGTACGGCGGTGCATACGTTCCGGCATATGTACCGCCGAAGTAGCAAACCAACAACGAAGGCCAGGAGGTTTCGATGAAGAAATCAGTGCTGGAGACCGAAAATGCCACCGAGACAATCGATTCGGGCTCGGACACCGCCGACCCATCCGTGCCCGAGAAAGAAACAGCCACCGAGACAAGCGATTCGGACCAGGTGGCCGAGGACGCGGACGTGGGCGCGGACGCCACATCACCCTTCTGGCGGCGTCGTTGGGTGCCGCGCGCGGTGGTCGGCGCGACCGCCTTCGTCGCGGTATCGGCATCGGTGCTTGCCTGCGTGCTCGGCTGGAAACTGCACGACCGCGGCCAGGTCGATACCGCGGCCCGGCAGGCCGCGAGCACCGCGCAGACCTACGCGGTCACGCTGACGAGCATCGATTCGCAGAATATCGACCAGAATTTCGCCGCTGTCATCAATGGCGCGACCGGCGAATTCAAAGACACATACACCCAATCCAGTAACCAATTGAAGACACTGCTGGTCGAGCACAAGGCCCTCAGCAAGGGGCGCATCGTGGACTCCAGCATCAAGTCGGCGACCAAGGATCGCGTCCAGGTAATGCTGTTCATCGATCAAGAGGTCACCAACTCGGTGAGCCCAGATCCACGGATCGATCGCAGCCGCATGATCATGACCATGGAGCGGGTGGGCGAGCGCTGGCTGGCAAGCAAAGTGGATCTGGTGTGATGTGATCGATCAAGCCTCCGCACCGTCGGTCACCCGGATAAGGAACTGGGGCCGCGGCTATCTGAACCGTCATCCGGTCGCCTCGCTGGATACCGTAGGCGCGCAGTTCATCCTGGGTGTGCGTGCGGTGCAGTATCTCGTAATCGACATCGCGACGGGCCGTTTCGCGTTCAAGGAGTTCGTGCGGCAGGCCGCTTTCATGATCAAAACCTCCTACCTGCCGACCGTCGCGGTGGCATTGCCCATCAGCGCGACCCTCTCGATTCAATTCGGGCTCATCGCGGGTCAGGTCGGTGCGACCTCGCTGGCCGGCGCGGCCAGCGGTCTCGCGGTCATCCGCCAAGCCGCACCCGTGGTTACGGCGATGCTATTGGCCGCGGCGGTCGGCTCGGCGATCTGCGCCGACCTCGGCTCACGCACCATCCGAGAAGAGATCGACGCACTCGAGGTAATGGGCGTTTCCGTGCTGCGCAAGCTGGTGGTGCCGCGGGTGGCCGCCGGGGTGCTGGTCGCGGTCGGACTGACCGGGCTGAGCGCCTTCGTCGGATTCCTCGCCGGATACCTGTTCAATGTCTATGTCCAGGGCGGTACGCCCGGCAGCTTCATCGCCACCTTCTCCTCGTTCGCACGCATCGGCGATATGTATCTTGCGGTGGTCAAGGCGGTGGTGTTCGGCCTCATCGTGACCGTCGTCGCGTGCCAGAAGGGATTGAGCACCAAGGGCGGTCCCGGCGGGGTGGCGAATTCGGTCAATGCCACCGTGGTGGCCTCGATCGTGCTGCTCATAGTGGTGAACGTGGGCTTCACCCAGATGTATACGATGCTCTTCCCACGGCAGGCGCTCTGAGATGGCCGCGCCGTACTATCCGCTGCACCTCAGGCAGGTGCTCCGCGTCGCGGACGCACCGTTGCGCGGGGCAATGCGCCTCGGGCATATGGCCATATTCTTCCTGCGCGCGCTCACCGGCATTCCCATCGTGCTGCGTCACTACCGCAGGGAATTACTGCGTCTGATCTCCGATATCACTTGGGGCAACGGGTCACTCATCGTCGGCGGCGGCACGGCGGGCATCATTGTCGTGCTCGGCGCGAGCGGTGGCGCGCTGGTGGGGATCGAGGGCTACAGCGCACTGAAATTGCTGGGCATCGGCCCGGCGACGGGTTTGGTCTCGGCGACCGCGTCGACCCGCGAACTGGCCCCGATCATGGCCTCGATCGCCTTCGCATCACAGGCGGGCTGCAGATTCACCGCCCAACTCGGTGCCATGCGCATTGCCGAGGAGATCGACGCGATGGAAACACTCGCCATCCGGTCCATCCCCTACCTGGTGACGACGCGGCTCATGGCCTCGGTGGCCGCCATAGTCCCGCTCTATCTCGTCTGTCTGGCAATGAATTTCGTCGCGGTCGAGTTCGCCATCGGCATCGCGGGCAACCAATCACCCGGCACCTACGACCACTACTTCCGCATGGTGCTCAGCGCGACCGATGTCGTGTACTCGCTGACGAAGGCCGTCGTCTTCGTCGTGATCACCACGACCATCCAGTGCTACTTCGGCTATTACTCCGCGGGCGGTCCGGTGGGCGTCGGTATCGCCGCCGGTCGCGCGATGCGCGCCAGCATCACCGTGATGATCTGCGTCAATCTGCTGATGACGCTGGCATTGTGGGGCTTCGACTCCGGAGCACGAATCAGCGGTTGACCACATGACGCGCCGAGACCACCACCCGCGGCCGGATCACGGACGGCAATGCGGCGTGGCTATCGAATGTCCGAGTGCGCCCAGCAGCGAGACAGTCCCGATTCCGCCGACCGATCGACCAGCTCCACCCGGAACCCGTTGGCGGCGCGCAGAAATGCGAAAAACAGCCGCCCGGCGTCCGCGGCCCTGGTGGCCTCGATGAGGTATCCGTGGCTCTCGAGTTCGACGACGTCGGCGACCACGTCATCGGACCAGTACCCGATGTGATGGATTCCGGCGTCGCGCACCGGTTCCCACAGCGTGCCTGCCACGCTGCGGACGACCTCTAATCGCGGCACGGTCGTCGAGTATCGGCATTTCAACTCCAGGACGGCTTCGCGGCCGGGCAGCCGCACCGCGACAGGGCCGCCTACTTCGGGTCCCCACTCGCTGCCGAGCACGGCGGACAGCGTCGCCAAGGTGGCCTCGAAGTCCACCGCCACGATTCCGACGTGGAACTGATCCTCGGCCCTCATCATGTGACAACCACGGAAAGAATTGCGTTCTTCATCATGAGAAGGATATTCTCACCAGACGAGAGGAGTTGCAATGGCGTGGGATTTCGAGACCGATCCGGAGTACCAGAAGAGGTTGGATTGGGCAGATGAGTTCGTGCGCGCGGAGGTCGAACCGCTCGACCTCGTTTGGGAGCACGAGCAGTTCGTCCCGCTGGACGGCGCGCGGCGCAAGGCGATCCAGCCGCTCAAGGAGGAGGTGCGGCGACAGGGCCTGTGGGCCACGCATCTAGGACCGGATTTGGGCGGCCAAGGCTACGGACAGCTGAAACTCGCGCTGCTCAACGAGATTCTGGGCCGTTCCTCTTGGGCGCCGATAGTTTTCGGCTGCCAGGCGCCCGATACCGGCAATGCCGAGATCATCGCCCACTACGGAACACCCGATCAAAAGCAGCGCTACCTGCAGCCGCTGCTCGATGGTGAGCTGTTCTCCAGCTATTCGATGACCGAACCGCAGGCTGGTGCCGATCCGACCCGGTTCGAGACCCGGGCGGTGCGCGACGGTGACGACTGGATCATCAACGGCTGGAAGTTCTTCTCCTCCAACGCGAGAACAGCTTCCTTTCTGATCGTCATGGCCGTGACGAATACGGAGGTGAGTCCGTACCAGGGCATGTCGATATTCCTGGTGCCCACCGACACCCCTGGTATCAAAATCGTCCGCAACGTCGGCCTCTACGGCGAGCCGATGAACGACGGCAGCCACGCACTCATCCACTACGAAAACGTGCGGGTGCCTGCCGAATCCCTGCTCGGCGGTGAGGGCGAAGCCTTCGTCATCGCGCAGACCCGTCTCGGCGGCGGCCGCATCCACCATGCGATGCGCACCATCGGGCTCGCGCAGAAGGCCATCGACATGATGTGCGAGCGGGCACTGTCGCGTACCACCGCGGGCAGCCGGTTGGCCGATAAGCAGTTCGTCCAGGGCTATATCGCCGATTCCTACGCCCAGCTGGCCCAGTTCCGACTGTTCGTCCTGCACACCGCCTGGAAGATCGACAAGTACAACGACTACAAGAAGGTCCGCAAGGACATTGCCACGGCAAAGATCGTGATGCCGACGGTGCTGCACGATATCGCTTGGCGCGCAATGCAAGTGCACGGCGCATTGGGCACCACCAACGAGATGCCGTTCTTCCGGATGATCCACGGAGCCGGTGTCATGGGGCTGGCCGACGGGCCGACCGAAGTGCACAAGACCACCGTGGCCAAGCAGGTGCTGCGCGACTACCAGCCCACCGAAGGCATGTGGCCCACCGAGTGGATTCCCGGAAAACAGGAAGCCGCCCGGGCGAAGTTCGCCGAATATCTCGAGCACGAAGTAGGCAACCAGTGAGTATCGATACCACCCGGCTCGCCGATTGGATGGACGGCCAGGGCCTGCCCGGTAAGGGCGAACCCCTGGAAACCCGGTTCCTGTCCGGCGGCACCCAGAACGAGATCTATCAGATCCGCCGCGGCGAACACCTCAGCGTCCTGCGCATCCCACCCGCCGAGGCGCCCGCCGACCGGGACGCGGGCATCTTGCGCGAGTGGCGGATCATCGAGGCCCTCGACGGCACCGATGTCCCGCATACCGCCGCCGTCGGAGTCTGCACCGACTCCTCGGTACTCGGCCGCACCTTCTACCTGATGGGCTTCGTCGAAGGCTGGTCGCCGATGGACCATCGCGGCGTCTGGCCGGAGCCGTTCGATTCCGATCTGCGGGCGCGGGCCGGACTCGGCTATCAGCTGGCCGAGGGAATCGCGTTGCTATCCAAGGTGGATTGGCAGGCGAAGGGCCTGCGGGATCTCGGCCGTCCGGACGGGTATCACGAGCGACAAGTGTCGCGGTGGCTGAGCTTCTACGACAAGATCGATGGCGCGCGCACGCTCGAGGGCATGGATGTGGCCACCGAATGGCTGCGCACGCACCGCCCGCTCGACTACATCCCGGGCCTGATGCACGGCGACTACCAATTCGCCAATGTGATGTTCCACCACGGCGGACCGGCGCGGCTGGCGGCGCTGGTGGACTGGGAGATGGGTACCGTCGGCGATCCGAAACTCGATCTGGGCTGGATGCTGCAGGGGTGGCCGGCGGACACCAGCGACCCGGCCGTGGCCGACAAGGGCTACGCCAATATGCAGTACATGCCCTCGCGTGAGCAGATGCTCGCGCACTACGCGCAGGTGTCCGGGCGTCAAGTCGACGATATCGACTACTACCTGATCCTGGCCAAGTGGAAGCTGGCCATCGTGCTCGAGCGCGGTTTCCAACGCGCCAAGGGTGATGTCAAGCTGTCGGCATTCGGCCCGATTGTCGTCGATACCATGCGCGCCGCCGCCGAATTGGCCGAGAGTACGGAGTACAGGTCATGAGCGAGCGAACAATCAACACAGCCGACCTGTCGGTCATGACGGAGCCGAGCGCCTGCGAGATGCGGTCATGAGCGAGGCGGAATTCGTACTCGACCGGCACGGCCCGGTCATGGTCGTCCGGCTCAACCGTCCGGATGCGCGAAATGCGTTGACCGGCACCATGATGCGCGGAATCGGCGCGGCGATCATCGCGGCCGAGGCCGATCCGCTGGTGCGGGCCGTCGTGCTCACCGGCGCTGGTGATCGCGCCTTCTGCTCGGGGATGGACCTGCGCGCCTTCGCCAGTGGCGAAGACTTCGTCAGCGGCGCGGAAGCCGAGGCCTACGCTCGACTGGCCAAGGGACAGGTGAGCGTCCCGGTGATCGGCGCGGCCAATGGCAGCGCCGTCGGCGGTGGACTGGAACTACTGCTCGGCTGCGATGTGATCGTGGCCTCCGCGGCGGCGAAGTTCGGCTTCCCCGAGGTCAAGCGCGGACTCTTCGCGGCCGGCGGCGGTACCTTCATCGGCACCCGGATCCCCCTCGGCATCGCACTCGAGCTGCTACTGACCGGTGATCTCGTCGACGCCGAACGCGCCGAACGGATCGGGCTGGTGAATGCAGTGGCCGAACCGGATGCCGTGTTCTCGACCGCACTGGCCATGGCCGAGCGCATCGCCGCCCATGCCCCGCTCGGACTAGCCGCCGCGAAAGAGCTAGCACGCCTTGCTGTTTCGGATTTCGCCGGAGCCAACGAACGGCTCGGCGAATGGCAGGCACTGGTATTCGGCAGCGACGACGCCAAGGAGGGGGCCCGCGCCTTCACCGAGAAGCGCGCGCCGAATTGGCGAGGCCGGTGATATGCGCGCGGTGATCTGCCCGGCCTATGGGCCGCCGGAGGTCGTGCGCATCGAAGACCGTCCGGCGCCCGCACTCGAATCGGGACAGGTTCGAGTGCGGGTCGGCGCGGCGGCGGTCAACTTCCCCGATGTGTTGGTGATCGCCGGCGAATATCAGATCAAGGTGCCGACACCGTTCGTGCCGGGCAGCGAATTCGCCGGTACGGTAGCCGAAACCGCCGATGACATCACCGAATTCGCCATCGGCGACCGGGTCACCGGCACCGGAATCGTCGGGGCATTCGCGGAAGAGGTCGCCGTGCCCGCCGCCGGACTCGGCCGCATCCCCGACGGAGTCGACGACCAATGTGCCGCTGCGTTCGGTGTCGCGTACCGCACGGCGTATCACACACTGCGGTCGGTAGCCCGGGTTCAGCCTGGAAATCGGCTGCTGGTACTCGGGGCCGGTGGCGGAGTCGGGCTTGCGGCGGTACAGCTCGGGGTCCATTTGGGTGCCGAGGTCACTGCGGTCGCGTCCTCCGCCGAAAAGCTCAGTGCCGCAGCCGCTTACGGTGCCACCGAGCTGATCGACTACACCAGCGGTGACCTGCGCGCGGCACTGAAGCAAGCACTGCCCGATGGCGCCCATGCCGTCATCGACCCGGTTGGTGGGCGACTGTCGGAGCCCACGCTGCGGTCGCTGCGCCGCGGCGGGCGATTCGTCACTGTCGGCTTCGCCTCCGGGGAGATCCCGCGGATTCCACTGAATCTGGTTCTGGTCAAGGGAATACACGTATCGGGCTTCCAATTCCAAGACCTGGACCCGGCCGAATTCCGGCGCAACGAGGACGAACTGCGGGAACTGTTGACCACCGGCCGCGTCCTCCCGCACATCAGCGCTGTGTATCCACTCACCGAGGCGGCCGCCGCACTACGGCAGGTCGCCGACGGGCAGGCCATCGGCAAAATCCTGCTCGATCCGAACGCATCGTCCGTTACAACGACACCTGTTGGCCGCCAATCCAAATCATGCTAACCAGGTCGATGACGTGATGGTGACGTAGCGGCGGAGTACGGCAGCGCACTTTCGCCATGGGCAGATCACCGACGGTGGTGGCTACCCCGAAGCCGCTACATCCATAGGCGCGGCATCTTCCGCGAAGAGGCCGTCGATGGATTCGGCGTCATCAACAACCTCCCGTGCGGTCGAGTCCGCCTCATGTCGGGAGCTGACCATTGGCGCGACCGTACTGGTAGCGAGCGCAAATATGTTCGATACGGCGATATCGGTCCAGAAATGCCGGAATAGCTTGCGACTCGCCGGGGTGTCGTCCCGTGTTCGTTCTCGGCGATTCCACGGGACGCACAACTACCCTGCGGCTCAATACATTTCAGCGGGCCTTTCAGCCAACGGGAAGAAGATCTGCCGCCAGGCGATCCTGAGTTTCACTGCAGCGGAAGATCTCCACGTCCTCGAGCACGTCGACCGGTTGTCCCAGCGCCGCCAATGCCCGCGCCTTGAACGCGCACGCGGCTACGCTCAGCCGGTGCTGCACTCCCTCTGTCCGGCAATCGAGTTCGCTCGGACAGGCGGCACCCCAGACCGTCACCTCGAACGACCGATCCTCGATATTCCGCAGCACCCCTTGGCGGACCCGCGGATCCGATTCGAAAACCTTTGCGGCAATGGCCATTCCGTTCGGCCATACGCCCGCATCCGATAGCGATGACAGCGAACTCTCCAGGTCGAGCACGGTCGCCCCGAGGATGCGCAGCGGTCGAATATCGGTGGGGTCGCCCACGCAGACGGTCACCTCCCACCCGGCCATCGCCCGATCGAACAGCCAGCCACCTGAGTACCGCACCACATCGGCGACATCGGGGGCGATCACCGCCAGCCGATATCTCAGCGGGTGCTTGCGGGCATGAGCTCGCGCTCGAGTGAGCGGACGTACTCCGTGAAGACCCGGTTCAGTGGTATCGAGGGGTCGAGCATCCATGAGGTTTCCATCCCGTTCAGAAATGCGACTATCTCCACAGCCTTGACGGCAGGGTCCAAATCGGTGCGGTACCGGCCCGCGCGCTGGCCGCGTCGGATGCCGCCGGCAATGGTGGCGACGGCGGCTCGGTACCGACCGAGCAGGCGATCGTGCAGCGGCGCATCCGGATCGAGATTCTCGACAAGCAGCACGGTGAACATGCCGACCAGATCCGGCGAGCGGCGGAACCGGTCGACGACGTTTTCGAGCTGCTCGATCAGATCGCGTCGGCGGTCGGTGTGAAGTTCGTCATCGGTGTCGCGAGCCTCGAGTACCGCATGCAGTAGCTGCTCCTTGGACTCGAAGTGATGCAGCACCCCAGCCGTACTGACCCCGGCCTCCCGCGCGATCTGCGCCAGCGTCGTATTACGCCAGCCGTTGCGCGTGAGCAGTCGCTGTGCGACGGCGAGAATCTGCAGCTTGCGGTGCTCGCCTTTGGCCAGCAACGTCTCATATGGCCGCGGGCTACCGGTTTCCGGATCGGACACCGAACTCCTTCGTTCGATCAACCTACTGAAGCCACAGTAGGTCGGTTTGGAGACCGTGACAAGGGTCTCAGGTCGCCCGATTTTCGTGCTGGATCACAGCCCGAGTGATTTGGCTATGATCATTTTCATCACCTCACTCGTACCGGCATAAATGCGAGCGACACGCGCATCGGCGTAGAGCCGGGCGATGGGATATTCCGTCATGTAGCCGTAGCCGCCGAACAG
The DNA here is from genome assembly GCF_044457245.1 of Nocardia sp. NPDC050630. Taxonomy (NCBI): domain Bacteria; kingdom Bacillati; phylum Actinomycetota; class Actinomycetes; order Mycobacteriales; family Nocardiaceae; genus Nocardia; species Nocardia sp. NPDC050630. The sequence goes on along the minus strand of NZ_JBITGN010000001.1, from coordinate 206,406 downwards.
TTGTAAGCAGCGATCCACCACCCGCGCCTGCACTTCGGTGCAGAACAGCTTGACCCGCGCGGCATCGGCACCCGAGAGCTGCCCCTCGACCAATTCCAGCACCGCCCGATCGACCATGGTCTGAGCCGCCTCCACCTCCGTCGACAGCGCGGCCAGCTCGAATTTCGTGTTCTGGTACGCCGCCACCGGCTGGCCGAAAACCTTGCGCTGGCGCACATATTCGATGGTCGCGGCGATCGCGGACCTGGCTTGCGCCACTGAGCCAACGGCCACCGTGATCCGCTCCTGCGCGAGATTGTGGCCGAGATAGGCGAAGGCCTGTCCCTCGGCACCGAGCCGGTTCGCCACCGGCACACGCACATTGTCGAATGCCAGCTCCACCGTGTCCTGCACCTTGCAGCCCAGCTTGTCCAGGACCCGGCCCTTGGTGAATCCGGTTCGGCCGCTTTCCACCACGATCAGGCTCAGGCCCGCGCGCCGGTTATCCGGATCGGACGAGGTGCGGGCCACCACGATCACCAGGTCCGCGAGCAGACCACCGGTGATGAATGTCTTTGCGCCGTTGAGTATGTACTCCTGGCCATCGCGAACCGCGGTGGTCCGCACACCGGCCAGATCCGAGCCGGTGCCCGGCTCGGTCATGGCGATCGCGGTCAGCAGCTTGCCGCTGGCCAGACCCGGAAACCAGCGATCGCGCTGTTCGGCATCGGCGTACTCCAAGAAGTAGGGCAGGATCACGTCGATCTGGGTGCGGACGGTACCGAGCGTGACGAGCGCGCGGTAGGCCTCCTCCTGCAGCACGGCATTGAACCGATAGTCCCGTACGCCACCGCCCCCGTACTCCTCCGGAATCGCGGTGCCGAGTAAGCCGAGTTCGCCCATCCGCTCGAAGATTTCGCGCGGCATCTGTCCGGCCCGCTCCCAATCCGGGTAATGCGGCACCACCTCCTTATCGATGAATTCGCGGGCCAGCTGCCGGAACGCCTCGTGGTCTCGGGTGAAAATGTCTCGGCGCACGGTCGGCTCCTTCAGTGCACGAGTTCGACGACGGTGGCGTTGGCGGTGCCGCCGCCCTCACACATGGTCTGCAGGCCGTAGCGAATTCCGTTGTCGCGCATATGGTGGATCATTCGGGTCATCAATACGGCTCCGGAGCCGCCGAGCGGGTGGCCCAAGGCGATCGCGCCGCCCAGCGGATTGAGCAGCTCCGGGTCGGCGCCGGTTTCGGCCAGCCAGGCCAGCGGGACCGGCGCGAATGCCTCGTTCACCTCGAAGACACCGACCTCCGACAGATCGATACCCGCCTTGCGCAATACCTTTTCGGTGGCCGGAATCGGAGCGGTCAGCATGAGCACCGGATCGGCACCTATGACCGCACCGGCCCGATACCGCACCAGCGGCGTCAGCCCCAGCTCGCGCGCCTTGTCCGCAGTCGTCACCAACAGCGCGGCGGCGCCGTCGGAGATCTGCGACGAGTTACCGGCATGGATGACGCCATCGGCTTGGAAGGCGGGTTTCAACCCGGCCAGTTTCTCGACCGTGCTGCCTGGTCGGATGCCCTCGTCTGCGATCACCGTCCCGGAATCGGTTGCGACGGCCACGATCTGCTCCTCGAACGCGCCGCGGTCCTGAGCGGCGGCGGCCCGTTCGTGCGAGAGCACCGAGAACTCATCGAGCCGGGTGCGGTCGAAACCCCATTTCTGCGCGATCAATTCGGCGGAGATGCCTTGGTTGAACGAGAAATCGTCATAGCGCGCAGTAGCTTTGGGACCATACGGCATGCCGTCGGCGCGCGCGGCGCCCAGCGGCACCCGACTCATCACCTCGACGCCGCCCGCGACCACGACCTCCTGCGCACCGGAGGCCACCGCCTGCGCGGCGAAATCCAGGGCCTGCTGGCTGGATCCGCAGGCCCGGTTCACCGTGGTGCCCGGGATGGTTTCCGGCCAGCCCGCGGCGAGCACCGCGTAGCGCCCGATATTGCTGGACTGATCGCCGACTTGGGAGACACAACCCCAGATGACGTCATCGATGACCGCCAAGTCGATGCCCGCGCGGCCCACCAGCGCATTGAGCACAATTGCTGATAAATCGGCCGGATGCGTACCCGACAATCCGCCATTGCGTTTGCCGACCGCGGTCCGCACCGCCGCGGCGATCACTACCTCACGCATCTGCTGTACTCCCCTGTTCGGACCGGTCCGCACCGCGGATCGGTGGTCTGTGCACGGTCCAGCGACCGTCGAACTGCGGTTCCCGCTTCTCGGCGAAAGCCGCGAATGCCTCCGGGGCGTCCGCGGTGGCGAAATTGAGGCCCTGGGCGGCGGCCTCCCCGGCGAGTGCCTCGCGCAAGGTGTGATCGGCATTGAGCAGTGCCTTGGTCTGGGCCAGGGCCACCGGTGGGCCTGCCGCCAGCCGCGTGGCCAGATCCGTGACGTAGGCGTCGATTTCGTGCGCGGGAACCACCCACGTCACCAGATTCAAGTCTCGCGCCTGTTCGGCATCAATCATCTCGCCCAGCAATGCCAACCGCTTGGCCTGTTGCAGCCCAACCAGTTTCGGTAGTAACCAGGAACCACCCAGATCCAGCGATAGCCCGCGACGGGCGAAGATCTGCGAGAAACGGGACTCTGGCGTGGCCACCACCAAATCGCAGCCGAGCGCCAGATTCCATCCACCGCCGACGGCGACACCGGTCACCTTCGCGACCGTCGGCAACGGCAGTTCGTGCAGTAGCAACGCCACATCGGTCAACGCCCGCATGCGATACACCGGATGCGCGTTATCGGGCACCGAAATGTCCGCGCCGGAACAGAACGCGCCACCGGCCCCGGTGAGCACCAGCGCTCGCACGCTGCGATCGGCGGCGGCCGCCCGCAGCGCATCCGCCAGCGCGTGCCACAGTTCGGCATCGATCGCATTCTTGCGATGTGGCCGGTTCAGGGTCAAGGTTCGTACGCCGTCACGATCCTCGGTCAGCAGCGACCTCATCATCCCCGCCCCGCGGGTTGCCGATATGCCGGGCCGATCGCACCCGCCGCCCGGAGCTCGTCGATTTCTGCGCTCTCGCAGCCGATTTCGGACAGCACCGCGTCGGTGTGCTCACCCAGACCGGGGACCGCACCCATCGGCGGGTCGAAACCGTCGACAATGGCCGGTGGCAGCAGCGACGGGATCGGACCGGAGGGGGTGTCGATAGTGCGCCAGCGATCGCGGGCCGACAATTGCGGGTGCGCGATGACCTCGCTGGGCAGGTTGTAGCGCGAGTTGCCGATTCCAGCCGCGTCCGCGAGCTGCTGAATATGTGCGAGATCGTGTCGGGCGCACCAGGATCCGATGGCCTCATCGAGAGTGTCGCGCCGTTTACAACGGTCCGGATTGGTGCGCAGGCCCGCGTCGTCGGCCAGGTCGGGGCGGTCGATGATGTCGCGGGCCAACCGCTGCCACTCCCGATCGTTGGTGGTGCCGAGCACCACGGTTTGCCCGTCCGCGGTGCGGTAGGCGCCGTAGGGTGCGACCGCCGCCGAGCTCATACCCAGCGGTTGCATATCGATGCCGGAGTGCCGGGCATAGGTGAGGTGATAGCCCATGACATCGGCCATGGTGTCGAACAGGCTGACCGCGATCGTCGCGCCCGCATCGGATGACCGACGCTGACGTCCGCACATCGATGCCAAGATCGACAGCGCCGCATATTGTCCCGTGATGACATCGGCCATCGGCGGGCCCGGTTTCGCCGGGGCATCCGGATATCCGGTGACCGCGCACACTCCCGATTCGGCCTGCACCAGCAGGTCGTAGGCGCGCTTGTGGGACAGCGGTCCGCCCGAACCGAATCCGTCGATCGATACCGCGATCAGCTCCGGGTGCCGCGCGGCCAGATCCGCCGCTGCCAGACCGAGCCGGTCGGTCGCACCAGGCGCCAAATTCGACACCAGAACCTCGGCCCGATCCAGCAGGCGATGCAGAATCGCGACGCCCGCGGGCGTTTTCAGATCCAGTGTCACCGATTCCTTGCCACGGTTGACCCAGACGAAATGCGCGGCCTGTCCCTCGACCACATCGTCGTAATACCGGGCGAAGTCGCCGCCGTCCGGATTTTCGATCTTGATCACGCGAGCACCGAAATCGGCGAGTGTGCGGGTGCACATCGGCGCCGACACCGCCTGTTCCAGGGTGACGACGGTAATCCCCGCCAACGGTCCCGCCTGCGCCGTACCCGGCATCACATCACCATGCCGCCGTCCACCGGCAGCACCTGCCCGGTGACGAACGAGGCGGCATCGGAGGCGAGGAAGACGAAGGCGCCGGCCACCTCCGCCGGATCGGCCCAGCGCCGCAAGGGAATTCGATTCAGCATCTGCGCGGCGAACTTGTCGCCGGTGCGAATGGTTTCGGTCATCGGCGTGGCCGCCAGCGGGGCGAGCGCATTCACCAGGATGTTCTTGCGCGCCAATTCGCGAGCCAGGGATTTGGTGATGCCGATGATGGCCGCCTTGGCCGCGGAGTAATTGACCTGCCCCAGCGTGCCGACCAATCCGGCCGATGAGGTGACGTTGATGATGCGCCCGGTGCCGTCGGTCGGCAGGTACGGTAAGGCCGCCTGCGAGCAGTTGAAGGTGCCCAGCGTGTGGATCTCGAACAGTCGCCGCATCGAGTCGACGCTGGTATCGGCGAACATGTGCGGATCGGTGACCCCGGCATTGTTCACCACGATATGCAGGGTGCCACCGGCTAATTCGGCCGCCTTGGCCGCGGCGGCATCGGCGGCCGCCCGATCGGACACATCGAGGGCGAAACTCGCCGCACTACCACCGTTTCCGGTGATCTTCTCGGCGACGGCCGCGGCCGCATCCGCGTCGACATCGGTGACCAGCACCGCGGCCCCCTGCGCCGCGAGGGCCTGCGCCACCGCGGAGCCGATGCCGCCTGCCGCGCCGGTGACCATCGCGGCCCGCCCGGTCAGCTCGAAAAGTCCGTTCTTGGCTGCCATTCGGTAATTTCCTGCCTCTGCTAATAGCTTCTGGGTAGGCCCAGCGTGTGGGAGCCCAGGTAGTTCAGAATCATTTCCTGGCTGATCGGGGCGATCCGCATGACGCGGGCCTCCCGGAAATAGCGGGCCACGTTGTATTCCTCGGCGTAACCCATGCCGCCGTGGGTCTGCAGTGCCCGATCGGCCGCGGTGAATCCCGCGTCGGCGCATAGGTATTTGGCGGTATTGGCCTCGCGTCCGCACGCCTTTCCGTTGTCGTAGAGCCAGGTTGCCTTGCGCAGCACCAACTCCGCGGCATCCAAGTGGGCCAGCGAATCGGCCAGCGGGAATTGGATGCCCTGATTCATGCCGATCGGTCTGCCGAATACCACCCGCTCCTTGGCGTATTTCGTGGCCCGGTCGAGTGCGACCCTGCCCAGCCCGAGTGCCTCGGCGGCGATCAGCATGCGCTCGGGATTCAGGCCGTCGAGCAGATAGCTGAATCCCTTGCCTTCCTCCCCCACTCGATCCTCGACCGGGATGTGTAGCCCGTCGATGAAGACCTCGTTGGAGGTGACGGCATTGCGCCCCATCTTCGCGATCGGCCGGATATCGACGTGCGCGCGATCGAGGTCGGTGAGGAACAGCGTCATGCCGTCGGTCTTCTTGGTGACCTCGTCATAGCGCTGGGTCCGGGTCAGCAGCAGGATCTTCTCCGACTCCATCGCTTTGGAGATCCACACCTTGCGACCATTGACGACATAGTGGTCGCCATCGCGACGCGCGAAGGTGGTGATGTGGGTGGTGTCCAGACCCGCCCCGGGTTCGGTGACACCGAAGCAGACGTGCAGATCACCGCTGGCGATGCGCGGCAGCGTCCGCTGTTTCAACTCCGCGGACCCGTGCACGACCACCGGATGCATGCCGAAGATCGACATGTGAATCGAGCTCGCGGCATTCATACCGCCGCCCGATCGTGACACCTCCTCGGCCAGCAGCGTGGCCTCGGTGATGCCCAACCCGTGTCCGCCGTATTCCTCCGGGATGGTGATGCCAAGCCAGCCGCCCTCGGCGATGGCGTTGTAGAACTCCGTCGGGAATTCGTGCGCCTGATCCTTTTCCATCCAGTACTGGTCGTCGAACTTGCGGCACAGTTCGGCGACCGTGCCGCGAATCAGCTGCTGATCCTCGGTGAGTTCGAAATTCATGCCTCCGACGTTCGTGTCGTCGTGCACGGGGCAACCCCTTTCAGTCGGAGGCAGGCAGCGCTTTGGCGGCCTTCAGGGTCATCGCGGCCCCATTGCAGGTCAGCTCGCCGGTGCCGGAACTGGTGCACAGCAGTTCAACGGTCTCCGCGGCGTCGACATAGCGCTTCCCGATCAAGGTGATCGCATCCGCCCCAGCCGATTTCGCGGGCGGGGCAGCGGCCGCGGGAACCATCGGCGCGCCACCGCACGCGATGTCCGGCCGAGCGTCGGCCGGGGCGCGGACCACCACCACCCGCGTGCCGCATACGGTGCTGGCGAACTGTTCACCGGGACGAATCGGCGCCGTCATGGGTGAGACTCCTTTCCACGCGGGCTGACCTCGCCAGCCATAACGCTCTCTCTATCGGAAAACTATATTCTCAATATAGGAGAATCAACATCTGATCGGAAATAGGCATGACTGAACAGCGACGAGCACAGGCCATCGCGATGACCGCCACCGAACGTGACGCCTTCCTGCAGAACCAGCCGATCTGCCGGGTCGCCACCATCGGCCCCGGCGGGCATCCGCATACGAGCCCCCTGTGGTTCGCTTGGGACGGCACGGCCTTATGGCTCAACTCGCTGGTGCGCAGCCAGATGGACCGATATCACCCGCGATCCGCGGATCAGCGCGATCGTCGATAACGGTGGCACCGACTTCCTGCAATTGCGCGGCGTCGAACTGCGCGGACGCGTCGAAGTGGTCGGCGAAACGCCGCGCACCGGCACACCGGTCGAGGACCTCATCGAACCGGAGCGGCTGTTCGCCGACAAGTACATGGGCGGGCAGCCTTTTCGCTACGACGGCCGCCACGGCTGGCTGCGACTGACGCCCGACCACATCATCAGCTGGGATTTCGCCCGGTTGCAACGCCGACGTTGACTATCGCAGACGTCCATGGAAATCTAGTCTTCAGTTTTGGAGAATCTGATTCTCACGAAAGGAGGACAGGAGTGCGTCTGCCGCCGTTGCCCGCGGACCAATGGGACGACCGGACCCGCGACGCCTTCAAGACGCTGCTGCCGCGCGCGATCCGCAATGCGGAAGGAGCGGGCCCAGCGATGGGGCCACTGGCCCGGCACCCGGACCTGACCGAGGCCTACCTCGGATTCAGCGTCTACCTGCTGTTCCGGTCCACATTGCCGCCCCGGGTGCGCGAGTTGACGATCCTGCGGGTCGCCCACCGGCGCGGCTGCGCCTACGAGTGGGCTCATCATCTGCAGTTCGGCCAGGAGGCCGGACTGACCCTCGAGGAGATCGAGGCCGTCACCCGCGGTGAGGCCGCCGACGACTTCGACCGCCTCGTCCTCACCGCCGTCGACGAACTCGACGACAAATCCGAACTGTCCGACCAGACCTGGGCGGCACTTGCCGAACGACTCGATGAAAAGCAGCGCATGGACCTGGTTTTCACGGTCGGCGGCTACATCCTGCTGGCCATCGCGCTCAACACCTTCGGCGTACAGCCCGACCCTGAAAGGTAATCCCTTGCCACACTTCACCAAACCGACGGCGGGCAGCTGGACGGAGAACTATCCCGAACTCGGCACCGAGGTCGTCGACTTCACCGACTCGACCGATCCCCAGTTCTACAAGGACGAGCAGGAAGCCATCTTCAAAAAGAGCTGGCTCAATGTCGGCCGGGTCGAGCGGTTGCCCCGTGTCGGTAGCTATTTCACCAGGGAGCTGGCCTGCGTCAACGCTTCGTTGATCATCGTCAAGGACCACGATCAGCAGGTGCGGGCCTACTACAACATCTGCAGGCACCGCGGCAACAAACTGGTCTGGGACGACTTCCCCGGCGAGGAGACCGCCGGGAGCTGCCGACAGTTCACCTGCAAATATCACGCCTGGCGATACACCCTCGAGGGTGAGGCCACCTTCGTCCAGCAGGAGAAGGAGTTCTTCGACCTCGACAAGAGCAAGTTCGGGCTCAAGGCCGTGCGCTGCGAGGTGTGGGAGGGCTTCATCTTCGTCAACCTCGACGACAACGCCCAGCCATTGGAGGGATATCTCGGTGCATGGGCGAAAGGCCTGGAGGGCTACCCCTTCCACGAGATGACCGAGGTCTACAGCTACAAGGCCGAGATCGGCAGCAACTGGAAACTGTTCATCGATGCCTTCGCCGAGTTCTACCACGCGCCGGTGCTGCATATGAAGCAGGCGGTCAAGGACGAGGCCGATAAGCTGCTCAATGTCGGCTTCGAGGCACTGCACTACGAGTGCTGGACCCCGCATTCGATGGTGTCCTCGTGGGGCGGTATGGCCCCGCCGAAGGACATCAATATGGTCAAGCCGATCGAACGGGAACTGCGCAGCGGCCTGTTCGGTCCGTGGGAGCGGCCCGATATCGAGGGCCTGGATCCGCTGCCGTCAGGTGTCAATCCCGCGGGCCACAAGGCCTGGGGCGTCGACGAATTCGAGGTCTTCCCGAACTTCGGCATCCTGATCTGGGCGCCGGGTTGGTATCTGACCTACCACTACTGGCCAACCGCGGTGAACAAGCACATCTTCGAGGCGAATCTGTACTTCGTGCCGTCCAAGAGCGCGCGGGAACGGCTCGGCAAGGAGTTGGCGGCGGTCACATTCAAGGAATACGCGCTGCAGGACGCCAACACCCTCGAAGCGACCCAGACCATGCTCGAGACCGGTGTGATCACCGAATTCCCGCTCAACGACCAGGAGGTGCTGCTGCGCCACCTGCACCTCACCGTCCAGAAGATCGTCAAGGAGTACCGCGATGCCCGAAACAACTGAGAAGGCGCTGCCCGCCGAATTCGCCGACCTGGACCGGTTTTCGGGCTGGATCCTGGCCACCGAGCCCGAGCGTTACGCCAAGCGGCTGGCCTCCTCGATGGCGGAGATGCAGGACCTGTACGACACCGTCTTCCCGCGCCTGCAGGCGGCGCTGGACTACTGCGACAAGTTCGAGTTGTCCGAGCTGCCCGATGACGCCCGGCACCTGTTCCACCTGCTGCAGTCGCTGGTGATGGTGTCTTTCCCGATCGAGGTGTGGAAGCAGCCGCGAGTGCCCGACTCCGGCGCCGCCTACCTCGACGTCATCAAGGAGCCGGTGGTCTAACCCATGCTGACACTGAAGGCGGCCGGTCTACTCGATATCGACACCGGCGAGATAATCCGACCCGGCATCGTTCGCATCGACGGCGATCGGATCGTCGGCGTCGGCGCGAGCACGGACGACACCGACGAGGTCATCGATCTCGGTGACCTCGTGCTACTGCCCGGCCTGATGGATATGGAGGTCAACCTCCTCATGGGCGGTCGCGGCGAGACCGGCCTGGCCTCCAGTGTGAAAGACGATCCGGCACTGCGCATGCTGCGTGCGGTGGGCAATGCCCGCCGCACGCTGCGGGCAGGGTTCACCACCGTGCGCAATCTCGGACTGTTCGTGAAGACCGGCGGCTACCTGCTGGATGTGGCGCTCGGCAAGGCGATCGACGCGGGCTGGATCGAGGGCCCGCGCATCGTCCCGGCAGGACATGCGATCACCCCCACCGGGGGCCACCTCGATCCGACCATGTTCTCCGCCTTCGCGCCCGACGTGCTGAAGCTGACCCTCGAGGAGGGCATCGCCAATGGCGTCGACGAGGTGCGCAAGGCGGTGCGGTACCAGATCAAGCACGGCGCGCAGCTGATCAAGATCTGCGTCTCCGGTGGCGTCATGTCGCTCACCGGAGCCCCCGGGGCACAACACTATTCGGATGAGGAGTTGCGCGCGATCGTCGACGAGGCGCACCGGCGCGGGCTCAAAGTCGCCGCGCACACGCACGGGGCGGAGGCGGTCAAACATGCCGTCGAGGCCGGAATCGACTGCATCGAGCACGGATTCCTCATCGACGACGAGGCGATCAAGATGATGGTGGCGGCGGGCACCTGGTTGGTGCCGACCACCCGGCTCGCCGATGCGATGGATGTGTCCAAGGCGGATCCGGCCTTGCAGGCCAAGGCGGCCGAGATGTTCCCGAAGGCGCGCACGTCGGTGCGGGCGGCCTACGAGGCCGGGGTGAAGATCGCCGTCGGCACCGACGCACCAGCGATTCCGCACGGCCGCAATGCCGACGAATTGGTGGCATTGGTCGAACGCGGCCTGAGCCCGATCGATGTGCTGCGGGCGGCCACCGTGCGCGCGGCCGAATTGATCGATGTCACCGACCGTGGACGGCTGGCCGAGGGACAGCTGGCCGACATCATCGCCGTGCCGGGCGATCCGGTGCGCGATATCACCGTCACCCAGAACGTGCGGTTCGTCATGAAAGGCGGCAAGGTCCATGTCCAGAAATGACGATCTGCTGGAGATCCAGCAGCTGCTGGCCCGCTACGCGGTGACGATCACCAAGGGCGATATCGATGGCCTGCTCGCGGTATTCACCCCCGACGGCACCTACAGCGCATTCGGTGACACCTACACCCTCGACCTGTTCCCGGATCTGGTCGCGGCCGCGCCGAAGGGGCTTTTCCTCACGGGCACACCGGTTCTCGATATCGATGGCGATACGGCCGCTGGCACCCAGCCGCTGTGCTTCATCGACCACAGCACCCACGATATGCGCATCGGCTACTACACCGACAGCATCGTGCGGACCGCGGACGGGTGGCGGCTGAAAACGCGCCGAATGACCTTCATCCGCCGCAGCGGTGTGCACGATTCGGGTATCCCACACGCCTTCGAGAACACCCGCGGATGACCATGGACGTGTCCGAATTCCGGTCCGGCGTGCGGGCCTGGCTGGACGAGCACGATCTGTCCCCCGGTCCGGATCATTCGCTGGACGGTCAGGTCGCGCAATTGGCCCGCGTGCGTCGGGCCCTCTTCGACGCGGACTGGATGCGCTACGGCTGGCCCGCCGCAGTCGGTGGTCTCGGCGGGCCCGCCATGCTCCGCGCGATACTCGGTGAGGAGGTCGCCACCCGTGACCTGGCCGAGCCCGGACTCTATTCGATGGTCGAAGTGCTTGCGCCCACGATGATTTCGTATGCGCGCCCGGGGTTGGCGGCGGAAATGGTGCCGTTGCTGCTTTCCGGGCGTGAGCAGTGGTGTCAGGGCTTCTCGGAGCCCGGGTCGGGCAGCGACCTCGCCTCGCTGACAACGAAAGCCATTGCGCGCGGCAATGATTGGGTGGTCATCGGCCAGAAGGTATGGACCAGCCTCGCCCAGTACTCGGCGCGTTGTGTACTGCTGACCCGTACCGCCCCCGGGCACGACGGGATCACCGCGTTCTTCCTCGATATGGACTCCCCCGGTATTACGGTACGTCCGCTGCGCACCATGCACGGCGTCGACGAATTCGCCGAGGTGTATTTCGACGATGTCGTGGTGCCCGGCGACCGCATGCTCGGGCAGCCCGGTGATGGCTGGCGGGTCGCGATGGATCTGCTCCCGCATGAGCGCTCCACCTGCTTCTGGCACCGGGGCGCTTATCTTTTCACCCGACTCGACCGATTGGCGGCGGCGGCGACGGTGGCCGACGATGCCGACCTCGGTGCCGCTTATCTGGCATTGCATACGCTGCGCTGCCGCTCCCGGCTGACCCAACAGCGGCTGGCGGACGGCCAGCACCTGGGACCGGAAACCTCGATCGACAAGGTGCTGCTGGCGAGCGCCGAACAGCAACTGTTCGACACCATTCGCGACGTGCTGCCCGGCTCGGTAGAGCTGACCGATCCCGAATTGCGCACTGAATTCCTCTATTCGCGCGCGGCCACCATCTACGGCGGCACGGCCGAGATCCAGCGCAATATCATCGCGCGCCGTCTGCTCGACCTGGGCAAGGAGTAAGCCGTGGCCAGCATCGATACCGATACCGCCGAGCTCGAGCTGCTCACCGACACACTGCGTAAGACGATGACGGTGTCGTCGGGTCGGCAACTCGATCAGGCGCTGGCCGACCTCGGTTGGCCAGACCTGCTCACCGAAATGCCCGACGTAGCAATACCTTTGGTGTTCCGCCTGTTGGGCGAAACCGGTGCGCACGCGCCACTGCTCAACGACGTCATCGCCCACGCCACCGGTACACCGCTCGGCACCACGCACCCGCTGCCATTCGCGGGCGGGACGTGGGTGGTCTGGGAACGCACCGATCGCCCCGGCACCACGGTGGACGAGGAACTCCCCCTGCACCCGGTACGAACCGGAAACGCTGTCGGAGTGGCGGCCGGTCGTCGCGCCCTGGCCTGGTGGCTGCTCGGCAGTAGCCGCGCCATGCTGGCGCTGGCCCGCCGACATGCTCTGGACCGCAAGCAATTCGGGCGCCCTGTCGCATCATTCCAAGCGATCCGACACCGCCTCGCCGAGACGCTGGTCGCCATCGAAGGCGCCGAGGCCACACTCACGGCCGCCAACGACGACTTCGGCGCCCTGCTCGCCAAAGCCGCAGCCGGACGCGCGGCGCTGATCGCGGCTCGACACTGTCAGCAGACGCTCGGCGGTATCGGCTTCACCGCCGAACACGACCTACAGCGGCATATCCGCCGCGTGCTGATCCTGGACGGACTGTTCGGCAGCACAAGGGAACTCACCCGTGAGGCGGGCACCCGCATCCGCACTTCCGGCGCGGCACCGCGCCTGGTTCATCTGTAAACCAATCCTCCGAGGCACCTGCCATGAAATTCGCTCCAACCGCAATCGGCTATCTCCGCAGCGATGTATCCGGGTTCTCCGGGGTCCGGCGGGAGTGAAGCCCGGAATCTGGAAAGTCTGTGCAGCTCAGCGGCTTCGGCGGAGACGGTAGCAGATCGCGACAGGTGTGGTGCAGGAATCCGCTGCCGGTGAGGGTGTGTGGATCGGAGAATCTTGTCTCGGTTCCGAACAGGCGAGGGACGAACCTCTCGTGGCTGACAGCGAACGGTATGGGAAGTGGATCAACGAGCCGCGGGTCGGTGATTGCCCGACGTGCGGATCCGGCCCCGGAATCCTGAACCTATCAGGAAGTGCGAAGTAGCTTCGGCGGCAGCGGGTTTGGTCTAGCGTGACCGGGCGTGCGTCAGGAGTGGTCGACCGAGGATTTGATCGGGTCGTGGACGCTGGTCGGGAACGACTGGCAGCGGGCGGGAACAAGACCGAGGCTACACGGCTGGGTTTCGGGCTTTGTCTGAAATTCTTCGAACTGGAGGCTCGGTTTACTCGCGGTCCGGAAGAGTTCCCGGCCTCGGTGGTGTCGTATATGGCCAGCAGTTGAAGGTCGATCCTGCCGAGTTCGCCGCCTATCCGTGGTCGGGCCAGTCGGCGAAGTATCACCCCGCCCGCGACAACGACTGCGATGAATAGCGGGCAGTTCTTGTCCGGCAACTCCGAGCCCAGAACCCGTCAGGGTCCTCCAAATCGGCCTGCCACCGATCATCCGCGAGGCTGCGCGCGACCGCCACGGCGAATTTGGTTGTATACAGACAAATTCGACAGGTGTGTGTGTCAATGCCGAGGGAAGGTTCGCTCGGCATTGACGGCGCGGTGCCAGCCTTTCACCGGCGGCGAGACGCCCACACCCACGATCCCAGGCTGGAGTCTAGGCTCCCGGCATGAGCACGGCCCAAACCGAGAAAAGCCGACCGGGGAACCGACGATACCGGTCACTGCTTAGCAGACATCTTCTGCTCGTCTGCACCGTCGTAGCCTGCCTTGGGATACTCGTCTCGGCTAGCGATCCGGCCAGCACCGAGCTGATGTCGTTGTCGCCGTTGCTGATCCTCGGGGGGACATTCGTGGTGGTTGTGGTGTGGTGCATGGTCATCGTCTACCCGATCCTGGCAGTCCGATCCCGGCGGCTTCGGGTACCTGAGCTCAGACCCCTGGCTGCTCCCGCAGTGATAATCGCGCTCACGCCCATTTTATGGAGCGCAGACCTGCCAATGGCTGTGCGCTGGCACCTCTCGGCGCACGCCTTCGACGATGCGGCACAGCAGATGAGTGCTGGTGTCGATCCACGGACGTTCGAAGGTGACCGCCTCGGCCTTTATCGCATTCGCGGTGTGGAACGCCTCAGCGGCGGCATCTACTTCAGGACTGGCCCTATGGCGGCCCATTGCTCGATGGGAAGTGGCTTTGCCAATCTTTCTGGCCACCGGCCCGCGACAGGCAAATCCCATCACCTCAGCGGCGACTGGTATTGGTTCTGTTTCAACAGCGCGGGGGTTACAGTGCCCGACCACCCCATCGGAGAACTGCACTAGCCGGTGACGAAACCGCTAGCCTGAAGTGAGGAAGGCCAACAGGCCTGAGAGGGTCGGCAGTTACGCACGAAGGTGATTCGATGCGCTAACCTGCCTCCCCAGACCAGCACTCCAATCTGACACGAGCAGGTCCGCATTATCACCTCGTTCCAGGTGTCGAGTCCCCAGGTGATCAGGCGCGGGGAAGTCCCTTCCAGCTCGGCAGACTTGTCCGCGCCGTCCCACGTAATCTCGGCGGTCAGCGTCTCCTGAACCATCCCGTCCCATCCGGATCTTCCAGCGATACGTTGAGATGCGGCGCGACGATGACCAGGAAGTCTTCGATGGTTCCGCCGGCGTACTCCTGGATGAACCGCTGATTCGGCTGCTTCCAACCAACTCTTCACAAGGCTATTGCCGTTCGGTCACCGTCGCGATGACCGGGAACTTGGTGTTGAGGGTCAGCGCGGAGATCGGTGTGAGGTCCGGGTTGTCGATGGTCAGCTCGAACCGGCTGACTATGGTCGAGAGCGCCAGCTGCATCTCCATCATCGCGAATGCGTTGCCGATGCAGAGGTGTCCGCCCGCACCGAAGGGCAGCCACAAGTTCCGGTCACGGCCGGCGACCGCGTCGGCGGCGAAGCGGTCCGGGTCGAAGGCGTCGGGCCGGTCCCAACACTCGGGGTTTCGGTGCGCGTGGTAGAAGCTGTACATCAGCGGAGTGCCTGCCGGGATGTGGTAGCCCCCGATCTCATCGTCCTCGGCGGCGCGCCGCTGCCCCATCCATGCCGGCGGTTTGAGCCGCAACACCTCCTCGAGTACCTGCTTGCTGTAGGGCAGCGTGGGCAGGTCGGCCAGGGTGGCATGCTTGCCGGTCAAGGCGCTGTCAACGTCATCGCGCAGCCGCTGGCGCACCTCCGGATGCAGTTGCAACAGCAGTATGGCCGACGTCAATGCCGAGGAGCTGGTCTCGTGACCGGCGAAGAGCATAGTGACGACCTCGTCACGCAGTTCCAGGTCGGTGAGTTTCTCGTTGGTATCGGCGTCCGTGGAGTTGATGAGCATAGACAGCAGCCCACCGCTACCGGATTCGCGCAAGTCGTCGATCACCTTGTAGACGATGGCATCCATTTCGACGATCCCGCGCCAGAAACGGCGGTGGCTGGGTGTCGGAAACTTCAAGGGAACCAAGGGCATTCGCACGAACTTCCCCAACTCGGCGTTCACCTTCTGCGTCGCGCGGGCGAAGCCGGTGACCTCCGGGCCGTTGGGATCCAATCCGAACAGCGCCCGCACCACGATCCGCAGCGTGAGGTGGCTCATCTGCTCACCGATGTCGACCGTCCGTCCGGCGCGGGCGTGTTCGGCCCATTCGTCACACATGGAGTCGATCTCGGCCACCATGATCTCGCTCAGCGCACTGATCTTCTTGTGGTGGAAGGCCGGTTGGACGAGGCGCCGGTTGCGTCTCCACCGGTTGTGGTCGGCGATGGTCGCCAGCCCTCGCCCCACGAACGGCTCGATGATGTCGTACATCTGGGTCTCGCGGGTGAAGTTCGCCATGCGTTCCTGCAAGACGTATTTGATGTGGTGGGGATGGGTGATCCCGACCATGCTCCCGTTGATCAGTTGGAACCGAAAGACATCGCCGTGGTGGGTCATGGAGTCGGAGAGGAACGAGATCGGGTCGACGACAAAACGTTTGGTATTGCGGATGCGGCCGGCGACCATCGGGGGCAGGCCGCTGACTGTGGAAGTGGAAGACATGACAATTAGTAGAACCGATCTCCTCGGAATCCGGCTGATTTCAGTGGTTTTGACTGGAGGCCAACTCCCGCAACAGGTCCCGGCTGGCAAAGCCGCTGGCGTTCTCATCGCACGCGAAGGTGGCGCTGTCGTAACCGATTCCGATGGCAGCCCGCACAGCCTGACTGCGGCACATACCGTCGCGGCAAGCCCGGCCATTGCTCCGCTCTTGCTCGATCTGATAGCAAGCGCCTGGTAGCAACGCCACCAGATCGGCAACCGAGAGATCGTTCTCGCCGCCTCGGTTGTCTCCCGATTCGACTCCGCTACCAGCCGTAATCGGCGAAAAGCCGTTCCGCCACAACCAGAATCAGCTCCAGCGTCGCCTGCACGCACCGCGGTCGACTACTGCAGCTTTTGCTTCATCTCGTCCAGATACGCCAGAATCGGCAGCCCGGCATGGCTGAGGGCATTGCCGTGACCGGTCTGGTGCACATCGAAGACGGACTGGATGGCGGCGTAGAAGCCCTGGACGTCCAGCGTTTGATTCACCGCGCGCTTGGCCTGACGCAGTCCGAACGGCGGCATTTTGGCGATCTGGGTGGCCAGCGCGGTGGTCTGCGCATCCAACTCGGCGCGCGGCACCACCTTGTTCACCATGCCGACCTGTTCGGCCTCGCGCGCGGTGACCGGGCGCCCGGTGAACAGGATCTCCTTGGCCTTGCGCGGCCCCAATTCCCAAGTGTGCCCATGATATTCGACGCCGCCGATACCCATCAGCACGACCGGATCGGAGAAGAGAGCGTCCTCGGCGGCGACGATCAGATCGCACGGCCAACACAGCAGCAGCCCACCGGAGATACAGCGGCCCTGCACCGCGGCGATGGAGGGTTTCGGCACATTTCGCCAGCGCAGCGAATATTCCAGATAGCGGCGCGATTCGACGTTGTAGATCATGTCCAGGGTGATCTTGTCCGGAAGCGGCCCGCCCGAGCGCAGATCATGACCGGAGGAGAAATGCTTGCCTTCGGCCCGCAAAACGATCACCGACACATCGTCATCGGCCGCCGCCCGCGCCCAGGCCGCATCGAGTTCGTCCAGCAGTTCACCGTTTTGGGCGTTCGCGACCTCGGGACGATTCAGGGTGATGGTCGCGATCTTATCGGCGACGGCGTACAGGATGTGCATGGCGAACTCCGCTACCTGGGCAGTCCGAGCACCCGCTCGGCGACGATATTGCGCTGAATTTCGGAAGTGCCGCCGGCAATGGTTCCGGCGAAGCTGCGGACGTACCGCTCGAACCAACTACTGATGAAATTGTCATTGTTCAGCGGGTTGAACGGCGCGGTCATCGCCGGATGGATCAGGCCGTCGGCCCCCTGCGCGGACAGCGCCTGTTCCGCACCGTTCTGCACCGCCTCCGAACCGAGCAGTTTCAGCACCGACAGCGCGGCCACATCCTGTTGACCTCGCGCCTCGCGCGCCAGCGCCGCCGAACCGAGCAACCGCAGCGCCTGGGCATCCATGACCAGCGTCGCGTAACGGTCGCGATCGATGACGGTGCGCGGATGGAAGTCCTCGATCAGCTCCTGCAGCCGGTCGGCGAAACTGAGCCACAGCAGCGTGCGCTCATGTCCGAGCGAACCATTGGCCACGCCCCAGCCGCCGTGCAGCGGGCCGACCAGATTCTCTGCGGGTACCCGGACGTCGGAGAAGAACACCTCGTTGAAGTCCAGATCGTGCGGCCCACAGATGGAGGCGAACGGTCGCCGGGTTACGCCCGGAGTGTCGGTGGGGATCAGCAGCACGCTGATTCCCTTGTGCTTGGGCGCATCCGGATCGGTGCGCACGAAGGTGAGCAGTACGTCGGCGTCGTGCGCGCCCGAGGTCCATACCTTCTGCCCGTTGACCACGAAATAGTCGCCGTCGCGCACGGCCCGGGTGCGCAGCCCGGCCAGATCCGAGCCCGCACCCGGTTCGCTCATGCCGAGCGCCGCGGTGATCTCGGCACGCAAAATCCTTACCGCCCAGTGCTTCTTCTGCTCCGCGCTGCCGAACGACAACAGCGAGGCGGCGATGATGCCGAGCCCCTGCGGATTGAAGCTGTGATACATGCGCCGCTTGGACAGCTCCTCCAAATGCACGTACTGCTGCAGGATTCCGGCATTGCGGCCGCCGAATTCCGGTGCGTTGCCGGGCAGCAACCAGCCGTGGTCGAACTGCAGCCGCTGCCATTCCCGTGCCCAGGGCGGAACCTCCGCACTGGATATCGGGCGATCCTGGGCGGCCACCGCCTCATCGGGCATGAATTCGGTGAGGAAGGCGATGAATTCGGCCCGGAACTCCTCGACCTCGGTATCAAAAGTCAGACGCACGGTACTCCTCGGCGATCAGCGCCCGGTGCTCGGCCGCGCCGCCGAGCAGCAGCTCACCGACTTTGGCCCGCTTGAGCGCGAACTGCAGGTCGTTTTCCCAGGTAAAGCTCATGGCGCCGAATAACTGCATGCCCCGGCCGAATACCTGCGACTGGCATTCACCTGCCGCGGCCTTGGCCATCGACGCCGCCAGCCGTCGCCGCGGATCGTTCTCCCGGATCGTCATGGCCGCGAAATACGCAAGGGCGCGGGCTCTTTCGATCGCGATATGCATATCGGCGGCCTTGTGTTTGACCGCCTGGAACGAGCCGATCGGCACGCCGAACTGCTGTCGGGTGCGCACATGCTCGAGCACCATGTCCAATACCCGTCGACATGCGCCGACCATGGTCAGCGCCAGTCCCGTCATGGCCAGGTGGCGTGCGGGACTCGGATCGACGCGCAGGTAGCGATCGTCGGTCACCCGCACATCGGCAAAGCTCACCTCCGCCAGATGCAGTACCGGATCGAACACGGTCGCCCGCCGCACGGTCACCTCGGCGGCGGGCACCACGAAGACACCAGCCTCGGTCACCACTGCCAACTGCCGCGCGCGATCGCCGTCGAGCACATGACGCGCGGTGCCGCTCAGCAGCCAGCCATCCCGGTCACGCACAGCCGACACCCCGTCGTACACCGCGGCACCCGGTTCCCCTGAACGCACGAAATCCGGTGCGAGCGGGGCGAATTGGGTCATGGTAGCGAGATAGGGGGTCGGGTCGGTGGCCCGACCCAACTCCTCGAGCACGATTGCCAGTTCCACCGCGTCGGCCGGGTTGGTCAGCTCCGTCCATCCCAGTTCGACATAGGTGCGCCACAGACCCTCCGAATCCGCGCCCTTATCGGCCACCTCGCGGATCAGCGTCGGCGGGCACTGCTTGGCGACCACCTCACGGACGGTTTGCTGCCACAGCAGTTGATCGGAGTCGAACTCCAAAAGCATCCGGCCTGCCTCCTTGCCACTCCGACACACTCGTATCCGAGAATAACATTCTCGGATACGGAAAGTAATAGTCTCATCTTTGTTCACTGACACTGCGTCCAGCCAACACGGAGACACCACGTTCTCCGGTACAGTGCATCCATGTTCTCTCTACATGACCGAGGACCGGAGCGCCGGTGACCAGCCCGAGCGAAGAGCCAGCCTGGAAGCAGCGCGCCGTCGAGCGCTCGTTACGAACCGCGAAACTGCGCGCCGAACAGCGCGTTCAGCGTTTCCTCGACGCGGCGCAGGCCATCATCACCGAGAAGGGCAGCACCGACTTCACCGTGCAGGAGGTCGTCGATCGTTCACGTCAATCGCTGCGGAGCTTCTATCTGCAGTTCGACGGCAAGCACGAACTACTCCTCGCCCTTTTCGAAGACGCGCTCGTGCGCACCGCCGACCAACTGCGCGCCGCCGCCGACGCCAAGGCCGATCCGCTGGAGCGACTGCGAGTCACCGTCGAGCTGCTATTCGAGTTGTCCCGGCCCGATCCGGCCGCGCAGCGCCCGCTGTTCACCGACTTCGCACCACAGCTGCTCGTCACCCATCCGGCGCAGGTGAAGGTCGCGCACGCACCGCTGCTCGCGCTGTTCACCGAGCTGATGGAGCAGGCCAAAGACGCCGATCAGCTGCGTTCGGACGCGAATCCGCGACGGACCGGGGCGATGGTCATGCAGACGGTCATGTTCATCGCACAGTCCACCGGTGGCACCGATGAGGAGACCGTGCATCCGATCACCGCGACCGAGGTCTGGAACTTCTGCGCACACGGCTTCACCAAGGAGTGAGAATATCGTTCTCAGTAAGAGAGAGTTTCACTTACACTCGGGGGTATGCCCGACCTTTGGAATGATCTTCTCGGCTGTCTCGACCTGACCGCTCAGCCGTCCCTCGACGACGAATCCGTCTTCGAGGGACGCAATCAGCAGCTCGAGTACTATCGCGTCTTCGGTGGGCAATTACTCGGCCAGTTCATCCGCGCGGCTGACCTGACGTGCCCGGACAAATCGGTCAAGTCACTGCACGCACTGTTCCCGCGCGAGGGCAGGACCGATGAGCCGATCCGCTATCGGGTGCGCCGTCATCACGAGGGCCGCTCCTTCGCCACCGTGACCATCGTCGCCGAGCAGAGCTACGGGGTCGTGGCCACCGCATCGGTATCGCTGCACACGGAGGCGGCGGGGCCGGAGCATCAGAGCGTGCCCGCCGTGCCCGCGCTGCTGAGTGCCGAGCACAAGGTGACGTGGAATTTGCTGCCCTGGGAAACCCGGTCCGCGGTCGATCTCGACGACACCGCCTCCGCCCCAGCCGAATTCGAGTTCTGGATGCGCACACCGGATGTCGATACGCGACTGGCCGCGGCGATCACCGCCTACGCGACCGATCTGAACCTCATCGGCACGGCGCTGCGCCCGATCGAGGGTGTATGCCAGCGCGGTAACGGCACCGCATTCCATTCGGCGGTGACCTCGCACAGCATCTGGTTCCATCGACCGTTCCGTACCGACGAATGGCTGCTGCTGCGTCAGCACAGCCCGCTCATGGCGGGCAGCCGCTGTTTCGGCCGCGGCGATGTGCTGACCGAGAACGGTCGATTGGTCGCCTCGTACGCACAGGAAGCCATGGTGCGCTTCCCCTCCGAGGTCGGGTGAGGAAGTGGTCGTGAATCGAATGGTGATCGACAGATCTGGCGAGGAAAACCACAAGCACCGGGTGGTGCAGTGGGCCACCGGCACCATCGGCGCGCGCGCTCTGCGCGGTGTGGTCGAACATCCGCGGATGGAGTTGGTCGGCCTGTTCGTGCACAGCGCGGACAAGGTAGGGCGCGATGCGGGTGAGTTCTGCGATCTCCCGGCCACCGGTGTGCTGGCCACCGATGACATCAACCGGATCATCGAGCTCGACGCGGACTGCGTGCTCTATATGCCGCTCGTGTTCGATGCGGAGGCGGTGATCCGCCTGTTGACATCGGGCACCAATGTGGTGACGACGTGCGGCCTGTCCCACCACCCAGCGAGTATGGATCCTGTTCTGCGCCAAAGCATTCAGCAGGCTTGTGCACTCGGTGGCACCTCGATCCACAGCACCGGCAGTAGTCCGGGTTTCATCACCGAGGCGGTGCCGCTGGTGCTGTCCTCGATCCAGCGCCGACTCGACCGGCTGATGATCGATGAGTACGCGGATCTGTCGCAACGCGATTCGCCCGCCATGCTGTTCGACGTCATGGGTTTCGGACGGCCACCGGGGGATTCCGACGCGGCCCGCGCGCAACATCTGGCCGCGAGTTTCGGACCGTCACTTCGGTTGGTCGGCGACGCACTCGGCCGCCCGCTGGATTCGATCGAGGCACACGGCTCGGTCGCGGTGGCACGCACAACCACCCGGATCGCGGCGGGCACGATCGAGCAGGGAACCGTCGCGGCCCAACGCACTACGGTTTCGGGCCTGGTGGCAGGCGAACCGATGCTGAGCTTTCGCGCCAACTGGTATTGCACCACCGATATCGAGCCCGACTGGGACCTGCGCGATACCGGATGGCACATATCGGTGGTCGGCGACGCGCCACTGGAAGTCGACCTGCGCTTCCCGATCCCCCTCGAACAAATGGCCGCCGTATCCCCCGCCTATACCGCCAACCGTGCGGTCAATGCTATCCCTTCGGTGTGCGACGCCGAGCCCGGGATTCGGTCGACGCTCGACTTACCGCACATCGCGGCCGCACTCGGCTGAGCGTTTGTCGAGCACATGCGATTTACTGCCGCAGTGGCTAGTTCGCGCGCCAAGCGACCGGCGATGCCACATCGTGGCCCTGCTCGGCTGAGTACCTCGCGGCCGCGCTCGTCTGAGCGGTTATCGGGCCCATGCGATTTACTGCCGCAGTGGCTAGTTCGCGGACAGGCAACAGTGATTGTGCGCATCGCGGTCGCGCTCGGCTGAGCATATCGCAGCCGCACACGGTTGAGCCGTTGTCGGGTGCCCGTGATATCTGTTGCCGCAGGGACCGATTCGGCAAACCGGACAACAGTGATGCCTGCACATTGGGCTGCGGTCAACGAGCAGCGGTGGCGGCCCGCACGTGTTGCGGCAGTGACTATTCGCGGTCAGGCGACGGTGATGTCGGCCAGCAGCGAGTCCACCCGTGCCCGCGCTCGGGCGACCACGCCGTCGCCGGGAGCCACGTGGACACGGCCCGCTTCGATCGCGGCGAGCGCGGACTCGGCGACCTCACGCGGGGACAGGATTCCGCCGCGGGTGGCAGCGAGGCTGCGCATCGACGGGGTCGCGCCCGCCGGTAGTTCGATCGCGCCCAGCGCGGCGGAGTTCTGCCCGAGCGGCGTGTCGACCAGTCCCGGGCACAGCACGGTCGCGCCCAGCCCGGGGGCTGCCTCCTTGAGCTCGAGGTCGAGCGTTTCGGTCAGACCGACTACCGCGTGCATTGTGCCGGTGTAGGGCGTGCGCCCGGGCAGCGGTGCCAGGCCGCCGGAGGAGGCGGTGTTGAGGAAATGCCCGGTGCCCTGGTCGATGAGCAACGGCGCGAATGCCTTGACGCCGTGGACGACACCGAGAATCTTGACCCCGATCATCCGCTGCCAGGTGCCCGCGTCCTGCTCCCACAGCGGCGCGGCCGGACACACCACACCGGCGTTATTGCAGACCAGATCCACCCGGCCGTAGGCATCCATGGTGCGCTCGGCCAGCGCGCGCACCGATGTCTCATCGCTCACCTCGGCCACCACGGCCGTGACCTCGACGTCGCGCAATGCTGCCGCCGCCGCGATCAGGCCGTCCTCGCGGATATCGGAGATGACCAGCCGTACGCCGCGCGCGGCGAGCGCCTCGGCCAGGCCGTAGCCGATGCCGCTCGCACCGCCGGTGATCACGGCGACCTGTCCCTCACGTATCAGCATCGGGCTAATCCTCCTTGCCGGGTGGGTCGAAACGCTGTCAGAGGCTGAGAACCGATGCCGCCGCGGTACCGGGTGCCCCATAGACCTGCGCATAGCCGACACGGGGATTACCCGGCACTTGACGCTCGCCCGCTCGGCCGCGCAATTGCAGCACCAGTTCGTAGACCTGCCGGATACCGGAGGCGCCGATCGGCTCGCCATTGGCGATGAGGCCACCATCGGTGTTCACCGGCAGGCGTCCGCCGATCTCGGTCGCGCCCTCGGCGAGCAACTTCTCCTGGTCGCCGTCGGCGCAGAAACCGTTCTCGGCCATATGGATCACCTCCGCGCCCGCGTCGGTGTCCTGGAGTTGGATCACGTCGACATCCTCGGGCCCGATTCCGGCCGCCTCGAAGGCGGCTCTGGATGCGTACACCGTGGGAGAGACGTCCTCATCGATCGCCGCCCAGGTGCTGTGCACTTCGTACGCGCCGTAGCGTCGCGTGCGGATCGCGGTCGAGCGCAGGTATACCGGGTTGCTGGTGTAGCGGTGCGCGATATCCGCGCGGCACATGATCACGGCCGCGGCACCCTCATCCGGCGAGCAGAACATGTACTGCGTCAACGGATAGTTGAGCATCGTCGAGTTCAGGATCTCGTCTTCCGGAATCGGCTTGCGCCGGAAGGCATTCGGATTGAGCGCGCCATTGCGGAAGTTCTTCGCGGCGACCTTGGCCAGGGTGCGCTGGGAGATGCCGTGCTCGTGTATGTAGCGGTTCGCCTTGATCCCGAAGAACTGGGTGGTGACGAACTGTCCGTTCTCCGCGTACCACGCGGGCAGCCCGAGCTTCGCCGGATCATCGGTGAATGCGCCGCGGGGATGTTTGTCCATGCCGACCGCGATGCCGATCTCGTATCGTCCGGACCTGATCGCCTCCGCGGTCTGTTCGATCGAACTGGCGGCGGTGGCACAGGCATTGAACACGTTCGTGAACGGGATTCCGGTCAGCCCGACCAGCCGGGTTACGGCGTCGGGATTGCTGACCTCATAACTGCCGCCGAAGCCGAACTGAATGTCCTTCCATTCGACACCGGCGTCGGTGAGCGCCAATTGGATTGCGTCGGCGCCCATTTCGATGGCCGACTTGGCGAAGCGGCCGAACGGGTGCAGGCCGACGCCGATAATGGCAACGTCGTTCATGTCATTTCTCCTCGGTAGCCGTGCTTCAGGCCGGTGCGAAAGCGACAGTGACGACGTCGTTCCCGTCGTCGTCGACATACAGGGGGACGAAGGCCAGCTCGACATCCATCCCGAAGCGCAGCTCGGCCGGATCGGCCACGGTTAGCCGGGCCTCCACCCGCACGTCATCGCCCAGTTGGACCAGACCGATCCCGAACGGCTCGAAGTTCTCGGCCGACTCCTTGCCCGCGTACGGCAGTTTGGGGACGAAGCCCTGGGTGGTCCAGGCCACGAGCGTGCCGCGTCGGGGCAGCAGCCGTTCGGACATATCCGGGCCGCTGCACCTGGGGCAGCGCGGTTGTCGGGGCCAGGTGACCGCGCTGCATGCGGCGCAGCGGCTGCCGATCAACTGCGGGTGCTGCGCCGGCCACGTCGAGACATCGGGCGCGAGGGCCTTTGCCATGCCGTCCTCCATTAGATGGAAATGTCATTCTCATAAGATGTATACGCTATTTCCGGCGAAATGCGAACCAGTCGCTCCGCCGCGGTGTAGGCGTCCAGCCGTCCGGCCGCGACCGAGTCCGCCAGTGCCGCCAACGTCGGATCGGTCCGCAAGCGGGTCTGTGCCAGCGACAGGATCTGCGCCCGCGCCCGCGCGGTCCGCCGGTCGAGAGTGTCGGCGCGGTGGTGCGCGTCGATCGCGGCCACCAGCTCGGTGATCCCGACGCCCTTCGCTGCGACCAGGGCGAGGATCGGGGCGGCCGACTCCTGATGCAGGTCCCGTACCGTCTGGTCGGCGCCGTCCCGGTCGGCCTTGTTGACGACCAGGATGTCGGCGACCTCGAGCAGGCCCGCCTTCGCGGCCTGAATCGCGTCTCCCGCACCGGGATTCAGAATCACCAGGGTGGGGTCGGCGATCGCGGCGATCTCGATTTCGGACTGCCCGACACCGACGGTTTCGAGCAGGATCAGCTCATGGCCGAGCGCGCCGAGCAATCGGATGGCGGCGGGCACCGCGGCCGCGAGACCGCCGAGATGGCCGCGTGTGGCCACCGAGCGGATCAGCACATCGGGATCATTGATGTGCTGCGCCATCCGAATTCGATCACCGAGCAACGCACCGCCGCTGTACGGCGAGGACGGATCGACCGCGAGCACCGCCACCCGCAGGCCCTGCTCGCGGTAGGCGGCGACCAGCGCCGCGATCGTGGTCGACTTCCCCGCGCCCGGCGGCCCGGTGACTCCGATGACCCGAACCGGGACCGCGTCGAGCAATGCGAGCACCTCGGCGCGCTGCGGTCCCTCGACCGCACTCAGCAACCGGCCCGCCGCCCGCACCGATCCGGCCCGCGCGGCGGCAATGAGCTCCGCGATAGTGCCCACGCGCTAGGGGGCCGGAACCTCGATGACGGTGGCCGATCCCATCCCGCCACCCGCGCACAGTGCCGCGATTCCGAAACCGCCACCACGACGACGCAATTCGTGCACCAGCGTGACGATCATCCTGGCGCCGGTGGCGGCGACCGGATGGCCGAGCGAGCAGCCGCTGCCGCTGAAGTTGACTCGATCAGGATCGATATCGAGCGCCTTGGTCGCCGCGATCGGCACCGAGGCGAACGCCTCGTTGATCTCGTACAGACTCACCTGCGACAGCGAAATACCGGCCCGCGCAACGGCCTTGGTGATCGCCTCGATCGGCGCCAGCCCGGTGTCGTGCGGATCGACGCCGACCGAGGCCCACCCGCGGATAATGCCGAGTGCGGGCAAGCCGAGCCGATCACTGGCAATGGCCAAGGCCGCGGCGCCGTCATTGGAGCCCGACGCGTTGCCCGCGGTGATGCTGAAGCCCTCGATCTCCGGGTGCAGCACCTTCAATCCGGCCAGCTTTTCCAGACTGGTGTCCCGGCGCGGGTGCTCATCGACCGCGAACAGTCCGTGCGGAGTGTCGATCGGCACGATCTCCTCCTTGAACCGGCCCTCGTCGATGGCAGCGATGGCATTGCGGTGCGAGCGCAACGCCCACGCATCCATCTCCGCCCGCGAGATTCCGGACGCCACCGCGGTGTTCCAGCCGACCGTGATCGACATGTCCAAGCAGGGCGCGTCGGGCCGGTCCGGATGGCTCGGCGCGACCCACGGGTCGATCCATTCGTCCGCGCCGACCCGGAAACGCACACGCGGCGCGGTGGATTCGGAATTCACGCCACCGGCGATGACGAGTTCGTCCATCCCCGCCCGGATACCGGCGGCCGCGGTCTGCACAGCGGCCATGCCCGCTGCGCAGTGCCGGTTGTGCGCCACACCGGCGACGTTGGTCAGTCCAGCGGTGATCGCCGCGTGCCGAGCCAGCACGCCGCCGCCGTAGCGGCCCTCACCGAGAACGACGTCATCGATACGTGCCGGGTCGAGCCCATCGGCGGCCGCGGCCACCACATGCTCGGCCAGGTCGAAGGCATTGGTATCGCGCAGCGTGCCCTTGCGGGCGGTTCCGATCGGAGCGCGCAGGGCAGACACGATGACAGCTTCAGGCATTGGAGTTCTCCATTTCGGTGACGAGATTGCGGCGCAGCAGTTTTCCGGTTTCGGTCTTGGGCAGTTCGCTGCGGAACACGATGGTGTCGGGCGTCTTGGACGACCGCAGCCGCGTGCGGACCCACTGTTTGATCTCCTCCGGCTCGCCGACTCCGACGAGCACCGCGACCAGGCGCTGCCCCCACTCCGGATCCGGCACCCCGATCACCGCGGCTTCGGTGATGCCCGGATATTCCAGCAGCACGTCCTCGATCTCGGCGGGCGCGATGTTCTCGCCGCCGCGGATGATGGTGTCGTCGGCGCGTCCCTCGATGAACAGATAGCCATCGGCGTCCAGGCGGCCCAGATCCCTTGTTGGAAACCAACCTTCGTCATCCAGCGCGCTGCGGCCGCCGTATTCACCGGAGATCTGCTCGCCGCGCACGAATACCAGCCCAATCTCCCCCGCCATGGCGGGCTCACCCGATTCCGCGCGGATCTGGATCTCGATCCCGGGTAGCGGCTGCCCCACCGAGCCGAGTCGATCGCGGGCGGCCGGATCGTCGGAGCCGAAGGCCGCGCGGTGATCGTCGGGTCCGAGTACCGCGATCGAGGATGCGGTCTCGGTGAGTCCGTACGCATTGACGAAGCCGGTATCCGGGAACACCCGCAGCGCGTGCTCGAGCACCGGGCGCGGTGTGCGCGAGCCGCCGTAGGCGAGGCTCGCCAGCGTCGGCACACCCGCGTCAGCGCCGTCGACGGCCGCGACGATGCGCGCCAACATGGTCGGCACCAGCATGGCGTGGGTGATTCGTTCGCGCCGAACGGTTTCCAGCCAGCCGGCCGCGTCGAACGCGGCGAGATAGACCACGCGGCGGCCCGAGTAGAGATTCGACAGCAGATTTGTCAGGCCCGCGATGTGATAGGGCGGCACCGATACCAGCGCCGCATCCGTCTCGTCCGCGGCGCCGAACTCGACGGTGTTCAGCAGGTAGGCCATCAGATGCCGATGCCGCAGCAGCGCCGCCTTGGGTTCGGAGGTGGTGCCGCTGGTGTAGATGATCGCGGCGACCGCATCGCCATCCCATGGCACCTCGAGTTCAGCCACATCGTCGCCCTCCTGGACCAAGGCGTCGAGGTCCTCAGGCCGCAGCACCAGCGCCCCCGGATGACGATCCAGCAACGTGACCAACTGCTGCTCGCCGAGTCGATAGTTCAGCGGCACGAATGGCACCCCGGCCAGCGCCGCCCCGAAGAGCGCGACCGGATACGCCAGGTGATTCGCCCCCAGATACAGCACCGCGGGGTGCCGCTGGAACCGGACGGCCGCGCGCCGCGCATTGCCGAGCAGGGCGGCGGCGGTCAGCGAGCGATCGCCGACCGTGATCACGGTCCGATCGCCCGCCGATGCGGCCATGTCTAGGATCATGCTGATGTTCATGAGAACATTATTCTCTCAATAGGAGAGTGTTAGTTGCAAGAGAGGATTGCGATATGCAGATCAGTGGGAGCGCTGCCATCGTCGTCGGCGGCACCGGTGGACTCGGCGAGGCCACCGTGCGTCGCCTGCACGCCGCCGGAGCGAAGGTGGTGGTCGCCGATGTCGCCGACGACAAGGGCAAGGAACTCGAGAAAGAACTCGGCATCCGCTACGTGCACACCGACGCGACCAGTGAGGAGTCGATGCTCGCCGCTATTGCCGAGGCGGAATCCCTTGGACCGCTCCGCATTTCGGTCGACACCCACGGTGGCCCGGCTACCGGTGGCCGCCTGGTCGGCAAGGACGGCTCACCACTGGCGCTCGACGGTTTCCGCACCACCATCGAGTTCTATCTGACCGCCGTATTCAATGTGTTGCGCCTGTCGGCGGCGGCCATCGCCAGAACCGAGGCGCTGGACGAGGGTGCCCGCGGCGTCATCGTGAAC
Source organism: Nocardia sp. NPDC050630 (assembly GCF_044457245.1). NCBI lineage: Bacteria > Bacillati > Actinomycetota > Actinomycetes > Mycobacteriales > Nocardiaceae > Nocardia > Nocardia sp. NPDC050630. The sequence continues at coordinate 177,371 of NZ_JBITGN010000001.1, read as the reverse complement.
ACCGCCTCGATCGCGGGGTACGAGGGCCAGATCGGCCAGCTCCCTTACTCGGCGGCCAAGGGGGGCGTCATCGGCATGACTCTGGTGGCGGCCCGTGACCTGTCCCCGCTCGGCATCCGGGTGGTCACCATCGCGCCGGGCACGGTCAATACGCCCGCCTATGGCAAGGCCGCCGACCAGTTGGAGGGCTACTGGGGGCCCCAGGTGCCCTTCCCCAAGCGGATGGGCCGCTCGGTGGAATACGCGCAGTTGGCCCAGTCGATCATCGAGAACGACTACCTCAACGGTGAGATCATCCGACTCGACGGCGCGCTGCGCTTCCCACCGAAATGAACGGGCGACCGTATCCCGGTTCAGGCGAAACACTCAGCGGCAAGGTCGCGTTCGTCGCCGGCGCCAGTCGCGGCATCGGCGCGGCGATAGCCGCCGGACTGGCCGGTGCCGGTGCGGCGGTGGCCGTCGCCGCGCGCTCGGAAACCGAGGGCAAGCTGCCGGGCACCATCGGATCGGTCGCCGACCGGATCACCGCCGCGGGCGGAACGGCACTGCCCGTGGTGTGCGATGTCACCAGCGAGGAGTCGGTCGAAAATGCGGTGGCCACAACGGTTTCCGAATTCGGCGGCATCGATATCCTGGTCGCCAACGCGGGCGTGATGTGGCTGGGCCCGATCGAGACCACACCACTCAAGCGCTGGCAGCTGTGCATGAACGTCAATCTGACCGGCGTCTTCCTCACGACCAAGGCCGTCATACCGCATCTGAAAGCCCGCGGCAGTGGCTCACTCATCGCGATCACCACCACCGGCGTCGATATGATCCGCGGCGCCAATGCGTACTGGGTATCCAAGGCCGCCGTCGAACGCCTCTACCTCGGCCTGGCCGCGGAACTGAAGGACGACAACATCGCGGTCAACTGCCTGAGTCCGACTCGGGTCGTACTCACCGAAGGCTGGCAAGCCGGCGGCGGTGGCCAGGAAATTCCACCGAACATGGTCGAGCCACCGGAAACGATCGCCCGTGCCGCCGTGCTGTTGGCGGGCCAGGATGCGGCCGGGATCACCGGCACGGTGCAGCGCTCGGAAGTGCTGATCCCGAGGGGATGATCGGCGCGGGAAGCCCCGAAGACGGACGGACTTCGGGGCTCTCCGGTCACCGATCGGCATGCCCCCTTCGGGCGAATGTCGGCGGCAGCGGCGTGCGCAGCGCTCATTCGTAGTCGACGGTGATGGAGTCCGTGTCGGGTACGGCCTGACAGGTGAGGACATACCCCTCGGCGAGTTCGTCGTCGGTCAGGGCATCGTTGCGGCGGAGGGTGGCATGGCCTTTCGTCACCTTGGCCATGCAGGTGGCGCAGTTACCGGCTTCGCAGGAGAACGGGGGCGTGAGACCGGCGCGGCGGGCGCTGTCGAGTAGTGTTTCGCCGTCCTTGCGTGGAACCGATTTCTTCTTGCCGTTGAGGATGATCGTCACGGTGTTGTCGGTGGTCGCGCCAGGGGTGGCGGTGGGCGTTTCGACAGTCGCGACGGGGGTTGTGGCCGTTGGGGTTTCGACGGCTACGGGCAGCACCGGAGCCGGTGCGCCGAATCGCTCACTGAACACCAGCCCCGGTCCGGGCACCGCACTCTCGACCATCTCCATGAAGGCCTCGGGTCCGCAGACATAACTGTCGCCGCTGCCGTCCCCTCCGACGAAATCGCGGATCGCGTCGGGAGTCAGGAAACCCAGGTCGGCATCGAGGTGACGGATCACCTCGAGCCGCCCCGGATAGCGGTCGACCAATTCCGCGAGCACGGCCTCGAAGATCACCGACTCGCGATCGCGATCCGCGCATAGCAGCCGCACCCTCCTAGAGGTGCTCACCAGCGCGCTTTTGGCCAGCGACAGGATCGGCGTGATGCCGCTGCCGCCGCTGAAACCGAGCAGCGGTACTTCGGTGGGTCGTAAGCAGAATCGGCCTGCCGCCCTGGTCAGCTCCAATTCGTCGCCCTCGACCACATTGTCGTGCAACCAGTTCGAGACCTGTCCGCCGGGCACCCGCTTGACCGTGGTCATCAGTTCACGGTCGGTTTCCGGCGCACTCGACATCGAGTAGGAGCGGAACAGGTCCTTACCGTCCACGTGTACTCGGAAGGTGCAGAACTGCCCGGATTGATAAGCGATCGGCCCGTCATGGGGGGCGAGCACGTACGTGCGCGCGTCGGCGCTCTCTTTAACGATCCGCGTTACGGTCGCGCGCTGGAACAACGGGGGTCTCGCCATGAACTGCCTCCTCCTGGTATTAAGATTCTAGTACAAGGAGAATTATATTCTCACTAGCGAGACAGGATCTTCTCAAATGGGGTCGAACGACAGCCACCGCGGTGCCGCCCCCGCCGCGACCGTGCGCACCGAACCGGTCGCACTGGCCTTCGAGTACCGCGAATACACGCACGGGCAGCTCGACCGGCTGGCCGCTGGTCTGGCCGTGGAATTGGCGGGGCGGGGTGTGCGCGCCGGATATCGCGTCGCGCTGATGTCGTCGAACCGGCCGGAATTCGTGGTCGCCTTGCTGGCGACGTGGCGGTTGGGCGCTACACCGGTCCTGATCAGTCCGGCCTGGAAACGTGCCGAGGTCGAATATGCGCTGGCACTGACCGAACCGGTGTACGGACTCGGCGATTCGCCGATATTGGCCGAGCTGCTGCCGACCCGTCACCTCGATGACCCGATCACCCCGCTGACACGCACGTTCGGGCGACCCGATCCGGAATCCGACGCAGTGCTCGTATTCAGTTCGGGCACTACCGGATTGCCGAAAGCGGTGCGGCACACCCACGCCTCGCTCGCCGCGGCGGTGCGGCACTGGACCCAGGTACTGGAGTTGAACTCTTACGACCGCTTGCAGATCGTCACGCCGCCCTCGCACATCCTGGGGCTGCTCAATATCGTGACCGTCTTGGCAGCGGGCGCCTGGATGCGGCTGCACCGGCGCTTCGATCTGGAACGGATGCTGCAGTGCATCGCCGAGGACCGGATCACCATCGAAATGGCCGTCGCGCCCATCGCTTTGGCAATGGCCGCGCATCCCGAGCTCGAGTCCTATGACCTGTCCTCGCTGCGCCACATCATGTGGGGCGCGACGCCGGTCACCGCCGCAGTCGCCGAAACCGTCACCGCCCGAACCGGTGTCGGTTGGCTGCCCGCATACGGAACCACCGAGCTGCCGGTCATCGCGTGCAGTCCGATCGGGGATGTGCGCTACGACAGCGTTGGAAAAGCAGCGCCGGACGTGCAACTGCGGGTGGTGTCGACGGCGACCGGGGAACCTCTGAGCCCAGGTGAGATCGGTGAAATCCAGGCGCGGTCGCCGTCGCTGATGGCCGGTTATCTACCGGCCGAGGCGACCGGCGACGCCTTCGACGATGGCTGGTACCGGACCGGTGATATCGGCCGAATCGACGCCGAAGGCTGGGTCCAGCTGACCGACCGATCCAAGGAAATGATCAAGGTCCGCGGCTTCCAGGTGGCACCCGCCGAAATCGAGGCCGTGCTGCACGGACATCCCGCGGTGGGCGACTGCGCGGTGTTCGGCGTCGCCGACGCCGCCGACGGGGAGGCGATCGTGGCGGCAGTCGCCCGCACCGCGCCCGTCACCGCCGACGAACTCATCGCACTGGTCGGCGACCGGCTGGCCGGATACAAGCGACCGCGCCGCGTGGTTTTCGTCCCCGAAATCCCGCGCCTGGCCTCCGGCAAGGTGTTGCGCCGAATTCTCAAGGAGCAGTATGGACGTTCGTCTCACGAGTGAACAACGACAGTTGCGCGACGCCGCCGCGAAATTGGCCGATGACCTCGGCCCCGGCTCGGTGCTCGACCTCGACGACGCGGCGCGGGTGACCCGGCTGGAGAAGGCGGTCGACCAGACCGGCTGGCGGGCGCTGCGTTCGGACGGCGCCTCCGGAGTCGAGGTGGCGATCGTGGCCGAGGAGTTCGGGCGCGGTTTGGTCGATGTGCCGTTCCTGGGGCCGGTACTGGCAGACCATCTGCGCGGCCCGGCCGACGACGATCACCGCTGGACCATGGCGGTGACGGGCCGGGCGATCGACGCGCACAGCGCCGAGCGCGCGCTGGTGATCGACGACGGCCGACTGCTTGTCGGCCGCGTCGGTGCTGAACTGCCCGGTGCCGATCTCACCAGGGTCGATGCGGAACTCACCGGTCGACTCGACTTCCTCGGCGAACTGTCCGCCGAGCAGGTGGCTCAGTGGCAGGCATTGGCGTTGGTGGCAACCACCGCGGATCTGGTGGGCATCGCCCGCGGCGCACAGTCCCTAGCCGTCGAATACGCGAAAGTCCGGGCGCAGTACGGCAATACAATCGGCTCGTATCAAGCGGTGGCACACCTGCTCGCCGAGAGCCAGGCCCTGATCGAAGGATCGATCAGCGTCGCACGCCACGCGGCCTGGTCGGTCGACGAACTGCCGCATGCCGAGTCGATGCGGGCGGCACGGATCGCGAAGCTGTACTGCGCGCGGGCCGCGCGGACGGTGTGCGAGACCGCGATTCAAGTGCACGGCGGCATCGGCAACACCTGGGAGTGCCTGGCGCACGTCTACCTGCGTCGGGCCCTGACCTCGACCGAATTGTTCCCCGTCAGCCTGGAGGAGATCGACCTTGGACTTTCGTGACGCACCGCAGGAGGCCGAATTCCGGGCCCGCCTGCGCGCCTGGCTGGCCGAGGTGGCCGGGACCTTTCCGACCTCGGGTGATGAATATTGGGCGCGGCAGGGCGAATGGCATCAGGCGCTCTACGCGGCCGGATTCTTCGGACTGTCGTGGCCGCGAGAATTCGGCGGCCACGACCTCTCGCCGGTCTACGACGTCATCCTGGACGAGGAGTTGGCGATCGCGGGCGCGCCACCGCGGCCCAGCCTCGGTTATCTGGTCGCTGGCCTCGGACGGCACGCGAGCAAAGAACTGCGGCAACGGTTCCTGCCCGGCATGATCAACGGCACCGAGCGCTGGTGCCAGGGCTTCAGCGAGCCGGGGGCCGGTTCGGATCTGGCCGCGCTGACGACCACCGCGACGCGCGAGGGCGATCACTACGTCGTCAACGGCCACAAGATCTGGACCAGCTATTCCGATGTCGCCGACTGGTGCCTGCTCTTGGCGCGCACCGATCCGAATGCGCCACGGCACAAAGGTATTTCGGCCTTCATCATCTCGATGAAGCAACCGGGTGTGCGGCAGCGGCCACTGCGGATGATCAGCGGGGTGACCCGGGAATTCGGCCAGGTGGAATTCGACGGGGCTATCGTGCCCGCGGATCAACTGGTCGGTGCGCCCGGTGCGGGCTGGCAGCTGGCGATGACGGTCGTCGGACATGAACGCGAGCCGTCCACTTTGGGATTCGCGGCGCGATACGGAAAGCTGGTGCGCCAGTTGGCCGCTCGTGTCGAGGGCAAGGCGCCCGAGGAACTCGCCTGGGCGGCGGTGCAGACCGAGATGCTGCGCCTGCACGTGCGGCGCCGGCTCTCCGAACAACTCGACGGCGTCACCCACGGGCCCGACGGGTCGCTGGACAAGCTGCTCATGACCTGGGTCGACCAGGCAGTAGGCCATGCGGCGCTGGCCGTCGGCGGTACTCGCGATCCGGAACTGCTCGGGTCCTACTTCTACAGCCGCGCACAGAGCGTCATGGGCGGTACCTCGCAGATACAGAAGAACATCATCGCCGCGCGCATCCTGGGATTGGGAGTTCGAAATGTATGAGATGCCAGCCGAAATCGATGTCCGCGCCGAGGGACCGGTCCGAATCATCACGCTGAACCGGCCCGATGCCCTCAATGCCGTCAACGACCCACTGCACAACGGGTTGGCCCGCTTGTGGCCGCGGCTCAGCGCGGACCCGCAGGCGCGCGTAGCCGTGCTGACCGGCGCGGGCCGGGCCTTCTCCGCGGGCGGCGATTTCACCTACCTCGAAGAACTCAGCCGCGACAGTGCGCTGCGCACGAAGACCATCGCCGACGGCCGCGACATCGTGCTCGGCATGGCCCGCTGCCGGATCCCGGTGATCGCCGCGGTCAACGGTCCGGCGGTTGGCCTCGGCTGCAGCCTTGTCGCGTTGAGCGATATGGTCTACATCGCCGAAACCGCGTATCTGGCCGATCCGCACGTGCAGGTCGGTTTGGTCGCCGCCGATGGTGGCCCGCTCACCTGGCCACTGCACACGAGCCTGCTGCTGGCCAAGGAATACGCGATCACCGGTGCGCGCATCCCCGCCGCGAGGGCCCGTGAGATGGGCCTGGTCAACCACGTCGTCGAAGATCCCGTCGCGGAGGCGATGGCGTGTGCTCAACGGATGCTGGAACTTCCGCAGCAGGCGGTGGAAAGCACCAAGCGCGTGCTCAACCTGCAACTAGAGCGGGCCGTGCTGGCCACGCTCGACTACGCCCTGGCGGCCGAGGATCTGACGTTCCAGAGCGCGGACTTCCGTGCCAATATCGCCAAATTGACCGCCAAGCGCTGAATATGCGAGCCTCCGACGACTCGCTGCTCGGGACTTCTCTCCCCCGGCCCTGCGCCGCCTCGAATACGCTTGGCGGCCAACGAAATCGCGCGGCGCACCTTTTCAGGTGCCGCGCACGAATTTGCCGGGCGAAAGCATGCGTGGCGCGCGAATCGGTGCGCGGCAGCAGCAACCTTCAGGCTGCGACCTCTTGGGCTATGGCGGAGGCGAAGGCGTCTACGTCGGGGGCGGTGGTGTCGAATGAGCACATCCAGCGGACTTCGCCGGTGCGTTCGTCCCAGGTGTGGAAGCGGAACCGTTTCTGCAGGCGCTCGGTGACTTCCGGGGCCAGTATGGCGAAGACGGCGTTGGCCTGGACCGGCCGTACGATCTCGACGCCGGGCACCCGGGCGACGGCCGTTGCCAGCCGGGCCGCCATCGCGTTGGCGTGCCGGGCGTTGCGCAGCCACAGGTCGCCCTCCAGCAGAGCGACGAGTTGCGCCGACACGTACCGCATCTTGGAGGCCAGCTGCATCGACGCCTTACGCAGGTACCTCATGCCGCGCACCGCGTCCGGGTTCAGCACCACGATCGCCTCGCCGAGCATCAAGCCATTCTTGGTGCCGCCGAACGACAGCACGTCCACCCCGGCGTCGGTGGTGAATGCGCGCAGCGGCAGGTCGAGCGCGGCGGCCGCGTTGGCCAGCCGGGCGCCGTCCACGTGCACCAGCATGTCGCGCTCGCGCGCCAGCGCGCCGATCGCGGCGATCTCGCCGGGTGTGTAGAGGGTGCCGAGCTCGGTGCTCTGGGTGATCGAGACGACTTTCGGCTGGGCGTGGTGCTCCTCGCCGAAGCCCCACGCGTACCGGTCGAGCAGCTCCGGCGTCAGCTTGCCGTCGGGGGTGGATACCGGGATCAGTTTGAGCCCGGCCACCTTCTCGGGTGCGCCGCACTCGTCCAGGTTGATGTGTGCGGACTCCGGGCAGATCACCGCGCTCCACCGGTCGCACATCGCCTGCAGCCCAACCACATTGGCGCCACTGCCGTTGAACACCGGATAGACATCGGCACGCTCGCCGAAATGGTCCTTGATCAGCTCGCGCAGCCGTACGGTGTGGACGTCCGCGCCGTAGGCAGGTTGGTGGCCCTCGTTGGCGGCGGCCAGCGCCGCCATGATGGCCGGGTGCACGGAGGCGTTGTTGTCACTGGCGAAACCACGCAGCGGCTCGAACTCGGGAAAGGTGTCGCTCACTGATCCTCTTCCGTCAGCAGTGGGAAGGCGCCGTTCTCATCGTGAACCTCGCGGCCGGTGAGTGGCGGGTTGAACACGCAGACCGCGCGGAACCGGGTGTGAGCGCGCAGAGTGTGATGCTGGTGTGCGTCGACGAGGTACATCACCCCGGGCTCGAGACGATGCTCTGCACCGGTCTCGTCGTCGACCAGTTCGCCCCGCCCCTCGATGACGTAGACGGCCTCGACGTGGTTGGCGTACCACATCTTGATCTCAGCACCCGCGTCCACCACGGTGTCGTTCAAGGAGAACCCGACCTTCTCCTGGGCGAGCACCAAGCGACGGCTGTTCCATCTGGGGCCCTTCACTTCTCGTGCGGTGCCGATGATCTCTTTCAGTGAACGGACGATCATGGAGTACGTTCCTTTGTCTCGCGCGTTTCTTGCGAACATTAAGATCATGGCTGCTGGCTCGGCATCCCCGATAGTGGCAGAAATGCCCCCTATCAACAAGATCGCGCCATGCGTACGGCGGACTTTCGGCCAGCGATGCCGGGTTCAACCGCCGGGCGTCCGATGCTCGGGCGAGGCGTAAAGGGCGAGGTCGACGGCGGCTCCTGCGCCGGTCGCGAGCCGCTCGAGCGCCATGGTTCGGTGGGGGGGGGGGGGCCGCCCCCCCCCCCCCCCCCCAAAACCCCCCCCCCCCCGGGAGTTGCACTAATAGGGCCGGGCGGGGGGGGTGGGGGGGGGGGGCCCGGCCGCGGGTGGGGGGGGGAGCGGGCCCGGCGGGGGGGTTGGTCGGCGCCGGGGGGGGGGGGGGGGGGGGGGGGGGGCGCGCGCGCGCCGCGCGGGGGGGGGGGGGGGGGGCGGCCCCCCCCCCCCCACCGAACTACCCAATCACCTGACCGCCCAGTGCATTCGCAGTACTAGGCCGGGCAGTTGTGGTAGGCGGTGAGGAGCCAGCGCTCGTCTCGGCGGATCAGCGTCCAGGTGGCCATGACCCAGCGGTCGGCGGATGGCTCGGTTTCCCCTGCCATCAGGACGGCGCTGCGGCTGACCACGATGGCGGTGTCGGGGGTGGGGAAACGGACGAGTTGGGGCTCGTCCACGGTTTTCGAGCCGCGCAGCGGGCCGGCGAAACCTGCGGCCATGCGGGATCGGACGGCGTCGCGGCCGGAGTTGAAGACGCCGCGCAGGATGGAGGTGGCGTCGGGGTCGTAGTCGGCGACGAAGGCGTCGGCGTCATTGGCGGCCCAGGCGCGGTAAAGGTTGTTCAGCACGTCGAGGACGGCCTCGCGGTCGGTGCGCGTTGCAGTGTCGGTCATGGTTTCCTCCTGAGGTCATGGCCGCGGTGAACGGCTCACGAGTACCTACCGGCGGGCCGCGCCCGATTCATCGCTCGCGGTGTAGAAAAGTTCGGTGGGGGCGTTTTCGAGGAGCTGAGGGCATGGCGGACGTGGATTTTTTCGCGGCGGGCACCGACCGGTATCGGCGGGAGTTGCTCGCACATTGCTATCGCATGCTCGGGTCGGTGCAGGACGCCGAGGATCTGGTGCAGGAGACGCTGTTGCGAGCCTGGCGGGCACGAGAGGACTACGACGAGAACCGGGCTGGGATGCGGACCTGGCTGTACCGGATCGCCACCAATGCCTGCCTGACCGCACTGGAGCAGCGCGGGCGCAGGCCGATGCCCTCCGGCCTCGGCAATGCACCCGGTGACGATCCCCGCGAGGCACTGGTCCACGGCGGGGAAACCCCTTGGCTGCAGCCGATTCCGGACTCCATGCTGATCGATCCATCGGAAGCCGCACTGGCGCAGGGCAGTCTGCGACTGGCGCTGGTCGCGGCCATGCAGCTGTTGCCCGCGCGCCAGCGGGCGGTACTGGTGCTACGGGAGGTGCTCGACTGGCCCGCAGCGCAGGTGGCGCAGGCGCTGGACATGACACCCGCGGCTGTCAACAGCGCGTTGCAGCGGGCACGGAAGGCGCTGAACCAGAATGGAATTCGAGAGGACGAGGTCACCGAGAGCGCGGAGCAGCGGGCCGTCCTGGACAGCTATGTCACCGCCTTCCGGAACGCCGACCTGGCTGGGCTGGAGAAACTGCTGGCCGACGACGTGATCATGGAAATGCCGCCCATGCTCAATTGGTACCGCGGCCGCGAAGGTTACATCGGATTCATGGCCCGCGTCTTCGACACCCGCGGCACCGATTGGCAATTGGTGCCGGTCGGGGCCAACGGCGGACCCGCCTTGGCGGCCTACGTCCGTGACGCCGAGGGCGGCTACATGCTGCACACCTTGCAGGTGTTCACCATTGGCGGCGGCCGCATCACACATATGGTCGCCTACCAGGTCGAGGAGGTATTCCAGCTCTTCGACCTTCCCCCGCGATTGCCCTGAGCCGCAGTCGGTTCCACCGGTCCGGTCCGCGGAACCGCTCGTGGGCGAATTCAGCTCGGCCACGGCCGGATTCGTCGGATTCGGAAAGTCGCGATCATCCAGTCGATCGCCGCGTCGTGGTCGCTCTCAGGCATCGCCCACGTCGCATACCTCGGCTTGCCGACGAAGCGGTGCGACCCTTGTCCATCTCCGGTCGCACAGTGTTCCCTGCCAGGTAAGGGCATTACGATCCCGAACGCCTACAACTTGTGCTCACCGAGCCTGGGCGGCGGTCAACGAGGCAGGGTCAGCGCGATGACTAGGAGGCCGAGGCGGACGCGATGTCGTCGGCCAGCGGGGCGATAGCGCCGATGATCTGTTCCACCAGCACCGTCGGTACCCCGGCGACGGTCAGCGCATCGGTCAGATGTCCGGCCACCAGGGTGAAATGGTGCATCGTGATGCCACGGCCCTGATGCACCTGCTTCATCGGGGCACCGGTGTAGGGGCCCGGGCCGCCGAGCGCGGCGGAGAAGAACTCGACCTGACGGCCCTTCAACCGAGACATATTCGTACCGGTGAAGAACGGCGCCAGCTGCTCGTCGGCGAGGACACGGACATAGAAGTCCTCGACTACCGCCTCGAGCGCCTCCTGACCGCCGATCTGCTCATAGATTGTGCCGGGCTCGGCGACCGTGGCCGCGCCGGACTTGGACTTGAACCATGACATGATTTCCATGCATTCAGGACAGCACCGGTCGGTTTCCATCCCGTTAGTCGGCGATCGCAGCCCGTTTTCCATTCGTGGCCGATACATTTCACGGAACTCACAACAGGCTGCCGCAGCTGTGAGCAATATTTCGAACCTGACTCATCCCGCCATTCGGGCACGCCGAGCCCAGCGGCACGACTACGGCTCGTGCTGCCCGAGAACGGGCGGCGGACTGTATTGCGGCTGGTATCCGGCTATCCGGATCGGACTGCGGATCAACCGGAAATCGCCAACGGTGACTACGGTTTCGGGGGTGGTGGCCAATGCCTCGGGCAGGGTGCGTACGGCCGCCGCCGGAATGCCGAGCGGTCGCAGGCGAGATTCCCAGCTGGATGCGGTATCAGTGGCCAGGGCCGCGGCTACGGCGGCGAGCACGTCGTCGCGATGTGCCGCCCGCTCGGCCATCGTCCCGAATCCGTCGATACCGGCCTCGGCGGCGAAGACCTTCCAGAAACCGTCGTGGGTGATGAACAGCGCAAGATGGCCGTTTGCGGTCGGAAACAGCTGCGCTGGAACGTAATACGAATGTGCGCCGAACTTTCGACGTAGCGGTTGTTTGCCGTCGTTGAGATAGGCCGAGGCATGGTAGTTCAGCTGCGAGAGCATCACCTCGTACAGCGAGACATCCACCTGCCCGCCCCGGCCGGAGACGATCTGAGCGAGCAAACCGAGCGCGGCGGTAAGACCGGTCGAGTTGTCGGCCGAGGAATACCCGGGCAGCGTGGGCGGCCCCTCCGGATCGCCCGTCATCGCCGCAATGCCGACGGCCGCCTGGATCACGTAATCGAAGGCGGGGTCGTCACCACCGTCCAAGCCGAAACCCGTGATCGCCACGCAGACGATTCGTTCGTTGAACTGCCGCAGCGAGTCGTAGGTCAGGCCGAGGCGACGAATCGCCGACGGCTTCAAATTCACCAGCAGTGCATGGGATTGCGCGACGAGCTCGGCCAGTCGACGCTGTCCGGCGGTGCTGGCCAATTCGAGTCGGATACTGCGCTTGCCGCGGTTGAGGCTGGCGAAATAGGAGTCGCCGACCTGGCGTGAGATCTCCCCGATCGGCGGTTCGATCTTGGTCACCTCGGCACCGAGATCGGCGAGCATCATGGTGGCGTAGGGACCGGCGAGCATGGTGCCGACCTCGAGTATCCGGATCCCCGCCAACGGCCCGGCCGCCGCGCTGGACACCGGCTGGCTCACGACCGCGCCTCGCTGACGCTCGCTCACCGCAATTCCTTCGCCAGTTCGGCGATCATCTCCCGGGTTCGACGCTTGGAGGCGATGAGTTCGTCGCGGGTGTCGCCGATGGGCAGCAACCGCACCGACAGGTCCGTGGCACCGGCGTCGGCGAAGCGCCGCAGTCCCGCCGCGATCGCCTGTTCGTCGCCCGCGACGCAGATGTCACCGATATCGCGGGCCGAACCTTGTTCCAGCAGCCGCTGGTAGTTGGGCGAAACCTCGGCTTCACCGAGAATTCGGTTGGCCCGCGCCTTGGCCTCGTCGACTTCCGACGGCGCACACAGGCACACCGGTAGCCCGGCGATGATGCGTGGGGCGGGCCGCCCGGCGTCGGCGGCGGCCTTGGTGATTTTCGGGACGACATGATCGGACACCGCGCGCTCGTCAGCCATCCACAGAGTGGTGCCGTCGGCCTGTTCCCCGGCGATGCGCAGCATGACCGGCCCGAGTGCGGCGATCAGCACCGGCACCGGCGCTACCGGGCCGAGGTCGAGCGGATTGTGGACGGTGAAGCTGTCGTTTTCGACATCGACCTGGCCGGGTCCGCGCAGACCGACATTCAGCACGGCCAGATAGTCGCGGGTGTAGGCCGCCGGTTTGGCATAGGGCAGCCCGAGCATGTCCTGCACGATCCAGTGATGCGAGGGACCGACACCGAGCGCGAGCCGCCCCCCGGCAGCGGCTTGCGTCGAAAGCGCCTGGCGGGCAAGAGCGATCGGATGCTGCGCCTGCAATGGCACGACCGCAGTGCCCAATTCGATGCGGGTCGTCTTCATACCCATCAGCGCGATGGTGATCAGCGCGTCGAAATCGGTGGGTATCTGCGGAATCCATGCGGTGTCCAGTCCCGCGGTTTCGGCCCATTCGATGTCATCGAGCATCCTGGCGAGCTTGCGCGCGGAGTCCCCCTTCTCCGGCCCGATCATCACTCCGATTCGCACGATTCCTCCAGTTTCCAAGCTCTTTCAAACGATGGCTATCGCTCAGGATTACGACGGTGTCGCGGTTTCGGTCTCGGGGACGGCAGTCGGCGGAGCCGACGGGGTGGGTGAGCACTCGGGGACGGCAGTCGGCGGAGCCGACGGGGTGGGTGAGCACTCGGGGACGGCAGTCGGCGGAGCCGACGGGGTGGGTAAGCACAGCGCCCGGATCTCGGTGACCAGCGTCTCCAGCGCGGTACCGGTCGGAAAGACCGCGGCCGCACCGGCTTCCAGCAGACGCGGCACATCCGCCTGCGGAATGGTGCCACCGACCACCACCGCGATATCACCGGCGCCAGCGGCCCGCAGCGCGTCCACGACGCGCGTCGTCATCGACACATGCGCGCCGGACAGGATGCTCAAACCGACCACGGCGACGTCTTCCTGCAACGCGATCGACACGATGTCCTCCACGCGCTGCCGAATCCCGGTGTAGATGACCTCGAATCCGGCATCGCGCAGCGTGCGAGCGACGATCTTGGCGCCGCGGTCGTGGCCGTCCAACCCCGGCTTGGCGACCAGTACGCGCGCGGGCATCAGAACACCACCGGCTGCTGGAATTCGCCCCATACCGATTTCAGTGCGGCGGTCATCTCGCCGACCGTGCAGTACGCGTTGGCGCAGTCGATCAGGTTGTGCATCAGGTTTCCGTCTCCTTCGGCGGCATACGACAAAGCGGTGAGACAAGCGCGCACCGCGGCCGGATCACGTTCGGCCTTCACTCGAGCCAGGCGTTTCAGCTGCAATTCCCGGCCTGTGGCGTCGAGTTCGTAGGTGCCGATATCGGGTGCGGGTTCGTCGGAGACGAATCGGTTCACCCCGACCACCGGACGCGAACCCGATTCGACCTCCTGATGCAGCCGATAGGCCTCGTCGGCGATCAACCCCTGCAGATAACCGTCTTCGATGCAGCGCACCATGCCGCCGTGCCGCTCCAGATCGGTCATGATCTCGACGATGCGTTCCTCGGTGGCGTCGGTGAGCGCCTCGACGAAGTAGGAGCCGCCCAGCGGATCGGCCACCCGCGTCACGCCGGTCTCGTAGGCGAGGATCTGCTGGGTGCGCAGCGCCAGCGTCGCCGACTCCTCACTGGGCAACGCGAACGGCTCGTCCCACGCCGCGGTGAACATCGACTGCACACCGCCGAGTACCGAGGCCATCGACTCGTAGGCGACCCGCACCAGATTGTTCTGCGCCTGCGGCGCATACAACGACGCGCCGCCGGCGACACAGCCGAACCGGAACATCGACGCCTTGTCCGTACTCGCGCCGTAGCGCTCGCGCACCAGCGTGGCCCAACGACGCCGACCCGCACGGTATTTCGCGATCTCCTCGAAGAAATCGCCATGGGTGTAGAAGAAGAACGAAATCTGCGGTGCGAATTGATCGATCGTCATCCGGCCGCGTTCCACCACGGTGTCGCAATAGGTCACGCCGTCGGCGAGGGTGAAGGCCATCTCCTGCACCGCGGTCGCCCCGGCATCGCGAAAGTGCGCGCCCGCCACCGAGATCGCGTTGAATCGCGGCGCCTCGGCCGCGCAGAACTCGATGGTGTCGGCGATCAATCGCAGCGACGGTTCCGGTGGCCAGATCCAGGTGCCGCGCGAGGCGTACTCCTTGAGGATGTCGTTCTGGATGGTGCCGGTGAGCTTTTCCCGCGGCACCCCCTTTTTCTCCGCGGCCGCCACGTAGAACGCCAACAGGATCGCCGCGGTGCCATTGATGGTGAAGCTGGTGCTGATCTTGTCCAGCGGGATGCCGTCGAAGAGCACCTCGGCGTCGGCGAGCGTGTCGACGGCGACGCCGACCCGCCCGACCTCCTCACTCACCTCCGGGTCGTCGGAGTCGTAGCCGCATTGAGTCGGCAGATCCAATGCCACCGATAGTCCGGTACCGCCCTGGTCGAGCAGATACCGGTAGCGCCGGTTGGATTCCTCGGCGGTGCCGAACCCCGAGTACTGCCGGAACGTCCACAACCGACCCCGGTAGCCGGAGGCGAAGTTGCCACGCGTGAAGGGATATGTGCCCGGCTGGGGCGGATCGGCACGCCGGTCGTCCGGTCCGTAGACCGGCTCGAGCGGGATACCGGACGAGGTCTGCACTTGGTCGTTCATCAGTGAATACGCTACTTGCCAAAAAAGAGAATGCCAATACCATCTGAAGCGAGTGAGTTCTCACAAACTGTTTCACCGAGGAGCACGATGCCCGAGCAGCACCGACCGTTGACCGACCGCACGATGGTGATTTCCGGCGCCAGCCGCGGTATCGGACTGGCCATCGCGGTCGCCGCCGCCCAGCGGGGCGCCAACGTGGTGCTGCTGGCCAAGACGGCCGAACCGCATCCACGGCTGCCCGGCACCGTCTACACCGCGGCGGCCGCAATCGAGGCCGCGGGCGGCAAGGCGGCCGCAGTGGTGGGTGACGTGCGCCGCGCCGAGGATGTGCAACGGGTCGTTGGCACCGCGTTGGAACAGTTCGGCGGCATCGATATCTGCGTGAACAATGCCAGCGCCATCGCGACCGAACCGACCGAGCGGTTGGCGCCCAAGAAGTTCGACCTGATGATGGACATCAATATCCGCGGCACCTTCCTGCTGACCCAGTCCTGTGTGCCGCACCTACGCAACTCGGCCAACCCGCATGTGCTCACCATCGCGCCGCCGGTGAATATGAACCCGCGGTGGCTCGGCACGCACCCGGTCTACACCCTCTCGAAGTACGGAATGACACTGCTCTCGCAGGGCTGGGCTGTCGAATTCGCCGAGGCCGCAATCGCTTTCAACTGTCTGTGGCCGCAGACCTTCATTGCCACCTCCGCGGTGGCCAACCTCGACGACGGTACGAATCAACTCGCGTCCGCGCGGAGCCCGGAGATCATGGCCGATGCCGCGGTCGAGATCGTGTCCCAGCCCGCGCGGGATATCACCGGCAACTGCTTCATCGACGCCGAGGCGTTGATGCGATTCGGCGAGGTGCGGGACCTGTCCCGCTACGGCGGCGGCGCGCACCCGACACCTGATCTGTTCCTCGACTGATTCGCCGAAAGGATTGCCGGATATGACAATCGATCCCGATCAACGGTCGCGCTACGAGGCCGGGTTACAGATCCGCCGCGAGGTCGTCGGCGCCGAGTACGTCGACCGGGCGCTGGCCGCCGCCACCGAATTCTCCGAGCCGCTGCAGGATCTGGTGACCGAATACTGTTGGGGCGCGGTGTGGACCCGCCCCGGCCTGGACCGCCGGTACCGGTCGATGATCACTGTGGCAATGCTGACCGCGCTGAACCGTTCCACGGAATTCGCCACACATGTGCGGGCCGCTTTGACCAATGGCGTCACCCCGGATGAGATCCGGGAGGTGCTCCTACACGCGACCGTCTATGCCGGCGTCCCGGCCGGAGTCGAGGCCTTCCGAATCGCCGGACCGATTCTCGAGGAGCACGCCGATGCCTGAACGTGGACACATCGCCTTCCTCGGCCTCGGCACTATGGGCGCGCGAATGTCACGGCGGTTGGTAGCAGCGGGTTTCGATGTCGTCGGATTCGATCCGTCGCAGACCGCCCGCGAGAGCTTGGCGGCTGTCGGCGGACGGGTCGCGACCAGCGCCACCGCGGCCGCCGCCGGAGCCACGCACCTGATTCTCATGCTGCCCACTTCCGCGGTCGTCGAATCCGTACTCGGCGACGAACAGGTGCTGACCGCGCTGGGCCCCGACGCGATCGTGATCGATATGAGCTCCTCCGAACCGGAGTCGACGCAGCGGCTGGCGGCGGCGCTGGCCGAGCGTCGGATCACGTTGGTCGACGCGCCGGTATCCGGCGGTGTGCGCGGGGCGACGGACGGTACCCTGACGATCATGGTCGGGGGCCCGAAAGACACTATCGCTCAAATTGATTCGGTGCTGGCACCGCTGGGCAGGTTGCGCCACATAGGTGCATCGGGGGCCGGTCATGCCGTCAAGGCGATCAATAATCTGCTGGCCGCGGTCAACCTGCTCGCCGCCGCCGAGGGCGTCGCGGCCGGACGCCGTTTCGGCTTGGACCCCGCCGTGATCATCGAGACCATCAATTCCGCTAGCGGCCGCAGTGCCGCGACCGAACTCAAATTCCCGCAGGCGATTCTGCCGAAAACCTACGATTCCGGATTCGCACTCGGACTCATGCTCAAGGACATGCGCATCGCCACCGACCTCGCGGCCTCGCTCGGCATATCGGCCGCACTCGGTGAGCGCGCCGTCGAGCTGTGGACGCGCGCCGCGGCCGACCTGGGACCGAGCGCCGACCAAACCGATATCGCGCGCTGGGCGGACGCGCAGTCCGCGCAACATTAAGGCCTATCCATGAATACGCCCATCCGATTCTCGGTCGTCGACGTGCTGCACTACTTCGGCAAATGCCCGCGCTGTGGGTATCCGGCCAACGCGTCGGCGATGATCCAGACCTTCGCCGACGGCGCCACCGAATCGCAACTCGTCGCCACGTGCGGGCAGCCGTGCGGGTGGAGCGGCCCGGTGGCGTTGACCACGATGACCGACGCCCGGTCCCATTGATTCGAATTCACCACGGTTGCGCGGTGGTCGGCGCGGCAATGACCGCGTTCTCCGCCGCCAGCACCGCCGTCGGGATCACGACGATGGCGCGAACGCCGCCGTAGTCGGATTCGGTCAGGCGCACCGAGATACCGTGCCGAATCCCCAACCGCGCCACCACGAACAGCCCGAGCCGAGAATCCGCCGACAGTGTCGCGACGCTGAAACCCGGTGGGTCGGCGAGCATTTCGTTGGCGCGTTCGAGTTCCGAATCCGACATGCCCATGCCCTGATCGCTGATCACCACGACAACGCCCGTGTCGATCAGGTTGCCGCTGACATCCACACGCGACTGCGGCGGCGAGAACGCGGTCGCATTGTCGACAAGTTCGGCCAGTAGATGGATGAGATCGGCTACCACCGCACCGTTGACGAATACCGACGGCAGCCCGGCGTTGGCGTACACCCGGGTGTATTGAACGGTTTCGGCGATCGCAGCGCGGACGAGATCGCCGAGTGCGACCGGACGTCGCCACTGTCGGCCAGGGCGGCCGCCACCGAGGATGATCAGATTCTCGGCATTGCGACGTCCTCGGGTGGCGAGATGGTCGAGCTGGAACAGTGTTTCCAGCAGTGCCGGATCCTCCTGCCGTCGCTCGGCCGCGTCGAGAATCTCCAGCTGTCGGTGCACGACGATCTGGCTGCGATGGGCGATATTGCTGAATACCGCGCGCACACCCTCGCGGGTATTCGCCTCGGTGACCGCGACCGCGACCGCGGCGCCGTGCGCCCGATTGAATGCCTGTGCGACCTGACCTATCTCGTCTGTACCGAAATCCAATTGTGCGGCTTCGGTTTTCGGGTCGATCCGCACACCGTCGTTCAGGCGACGCAAGGTTTGCGGCAACCGAACCTCCGCCACCGCAAGCGTTTCCGAGCGCAAGCGTTTCAGGCGTCCGATCAGCTGGTTGGCCAGCCACAGCGATAACAGGAACGCCAGCACAGCGACCGTACTCACGACGCTCGCGACCAGCAACGAGTCGCGCGCGTGCCGGGCACCCGCGTCGGCGGCGTGCTGTTGGCCCTGTTTGGCGTGCCCCACCCACAGACTCACCAACCGCTGGATCACCTCGTCCGCGGCCGCGCGCCACTGCGCGACGCTGATCGGCAACTGCGGTGCACTTGTCGACCGCACCTCGACAATGGCGTTTTCCACCGCGCTGACCTGCTGCCAGGCCGGCGAAGCGGTGAGATCCGCGGCACGTTGCGCGTTGGCGGCGTCGAGTTCGGTTGCCAATCGCGCCATCTCGACGTGGTAGTAACTCACCAGGTTGCGGTATTCGGCGGACAGGTTCGGCGGCAGGCCCTGCGGGCGGACGGCCGCCGCGGTCAGCGCGCTGGCGCGCGACATGGATTCGACCACGTGCAACAGCTCGAGATTGCGGGTGAGTTCGGAGCCGATGGCCGCATCCGGAGCGAATTGTCCGATCGTTGCCGATCCCTCGTCCATGCCGTCCAATAATCGGCAGTAAAAGTCGTAGGCGTCGGCGACCGGGAGCCGACCGGCGTCGATCGCACCGCGCAGCTCCGGTAACCGAGTCTTCAACTCTTCGAAGGCCGCCACCACGTTCCCCATCGCGCTGCCGCCCACGCGTTGGAATTCGACTTCGGTGGCTGCCAGCGTATTCAGCGCGCTATCGAACCGCATCCTCGCCGCGACCAACGCACCGGGATCGACGACCTCACCGGCCAGCTGCGATACCGACAGCAGTCGCTCCTGTTGCACGGCGAGGACCAATTCGCGTGTCGGGGTGAGATGACTGTCCAGCGTGCGCGCGAAGTCCTCGGCGCGCCGCGCGTCATTGAACAGATAGACCGAGGTACCCACCCCGAGGCAGATCAGTAGCAGGCTGGGTACCAGCGCAATAACAAGGATCCTCGTCCGGATCCCGCGGAACCGAGCCTTCAACACCGCGATAATATAGCTTACATTTTAGAGAATTACATTCTCTAACGGATGGCAGCCAGCACGGTGTCGCGCAGTTCCGGACGGCAGATGAGTAGATCAGGCAGGTAGGGGTCGGGGCGGTTGTAGCGCAGCGGTGTGCCGTCGAGGCGCGAGACGTGCAGTCCGGCCGCCGCGGCGACGGCGACCGGGGCACACGAATCCCATTCGTATTGACCGCCGGAATGGGCGTAGACATCGGCGGTCCCGCGCACGACGGCCATCGCCTTGGCGCCGGCCGACCCCATCGGCACCGGCGTCGCCGACAGTTCGGCCATCAGGTGCGCGACCTCCTCGGAAAGCCGACTGCGCGATACGGCCACCCGGATGGGACCGGATTGCGGCGCTAGCAGCGCGGGCGGTTGCCCGGTGTGCAGGACCAGTCCCGCAGCGGGCAATGCCACCGCCCCGACCACGGCTCGGCCGTCCACCGCGAGGGCGACATGCACGGCCCAGTCCGCACGCGGCGGTTCGCCGTATTCCCGTGTGCCGTCGAGTGGGTCGATGATCCACACCCGGGACCGTTCGATGCGGCTCGGGTCGTCCGGACTTTCCTCCGACAGCACGATGTCCTCGGGACGCGCCTCCCGCAGCCGGTCCAGCAGCAGGATATTGGACTTCCGGTCGCCGACCGCGCCACCTTCGGAGCGGATATCGAGCAGGAGTTCGCCTGCTTCCTCGGCCAGCACCGCTGCCAGCGTGTGATCGTCCATTACTTCCCTACTGTCCGATGGCGGGATCGAGTATGCCTGCTTGTCGCAGGCGCTCGATGACCTTATCGGCCAGCGTCTCGGGGGTTTACGCACCGCTGGCATCCAGGTGCGAGCGGCGTCTCCTACGGTGAGTCGATTCCGGTGAAGTTGAGCAGTTCGCCGCGACGAGCCTTGGCATACAAGCCTTTCGGTCGCGGGCTGCTACGGCAATGGATATCGTTCGCCCGCCGCTGCACGCCCGCAGCGACAGGGTCCGGGGTGAAGCGATCGGCGAGGATGAACGCGCACATACGCGCTGACCACGTCGGGCAGCTGGCATGCGACCTCGACCGAGCAGCGCTGGGACCCGAACGGCGGGGAGCCGCTTGCCGGTGCACAGCGCCGAAGAGTACGGTTCCCATTTACCGGAAATGCGATTCTTGGCCTGCGCGGTCCTTTCCGGTCACGAGCACTCGCACGCCTCGACCCCGCCGCGCGCAGGGCACAGGGAGGACCACCCACCGATGCGATTCATCCTGCATTACCCAGAGACCACCGGCTATGACGGTGACATGCTCGACGTCGGCGCACTGCGCGATGTGGCGATCGCGGCCGAAAGGTCCGGCTTCGACGGTTTGTCTTTGAGTGAGCATCCAATTCCGGGCGCTCGATGGCTGGCTTCCGGCGGACATCAGACGCTTGATCCGTTCGTCGCGCTCGGCTACGTCGCCGGTGTGACCGAACGCCTGCGACTGATCACCTATCTCGCGGTCCTGCCATACCGCAATCCGTTCCTGCTGGCCAAAGCCGCGGCAACGCTGGACAAGCTGTCGGATGGACGGGCGATCATCGGTCTCGGCACGGGCTATCAGAAGAGTGAATTCCACGCTCTCGGAGTCGATTTCGATGAGCGCAACGCACTATTCGACGAAGCGCTGGAAGTGCTGGCGCTGCATTGGAGCGGCGAGCCGTTCAGCTACCAGGGTCGCCATTTCAGCGCCCGTGATGTGATCGCCCGGCCGCGGCCGGTGCAGAATCCGATCCCGATCTGGATCGGTGGCAATTCGAAGCTGAGCCGCCGTCGGGTCGCCGCGCGCGCCCAGGGCTGGATCCCGATGACCGGCGGCGCGGAGCTGAGCACCACCGCCCGCACACCGGAACTCGGCACACTCGACCAGCTCGCCGCCAAGATGGCCGAGGTGCGATCGGCGGCACAGGACGCAGACCGAAGCGAGCACATCGATCTGGTCTACTCCTATCCGGACGCGAGCATCGGCACCCCGGCGGTCGATGCCGACCGGCACCGCGAGGCATTCGCGGCATTGGCCAAGGCCGGCGTCGACTGGGTCGTCGTCTCCTGTCGCACGCGCGAGGCCGCCGCGACCTTCGACTTCATCGCCGAATTCGGCGCGACGTACACGAGCGCGCCCGGTTCTTAGGTGATCAGCGCGGCCGATTCAGCACCTTATCCGCCGCCGCCCAGTGCTCGTCCGAAATCCACAGGTGCGCAAAGGCATTCACAGCCTCCGCGGCGGAAACCCCGGACAACACCCGCTTGATCTCACCCGCGGAGGGGTTGGCCAGCGACCGAGCCAGCGCCAGCCACCCCTCCTCGAACGACGCACGAGGCAGCACCCGGTCCACCAAGCCGAGGCGTTCGGCGTCGGCGGCGTCGAGCACAGTGCCCGAACCCGCGAGCAGCAGCGCTCGGCTGCGACCGACCAATGCGCTCAACCGCTCGGCCCCGCCCCATGCGGGCATGATTGCCAGCGCAACCTGGTTGAATGCGATCTTGATGTCGTCGGCGGCGACCCGGATATCCGCGGCGACCGCGACTTCGGCGCCACCACCGAAGGCGTGGCCGTTCATCGCGGCGATCACCGGCGCCGGAAAGGCCGCGAGGCGGTCACAGATGCCCCGCATCCGCCAGGCCATCTCTTCGGCGGCTTCCAGGGTACGAATCGCGCCGAGCTGCTTGAGATCTCCGCCCGAGACGAACGCCTTGTCGCCGGCGCCACGGATGACCAGCGCGCGGGCCCCCTCTGCCGCATCGAGCGCCTTCTCGAGCTGGTCCATCGTCTCCGGTGCGATGGCATTGCGCGCCTGCGGGCGGTCGATGGTGACGACCGCAAGCCCGTCGCTCAGCTCGAGCTCTATCATGTCAGTTCTCCAATTCAGATATTGGTATTCTACTTTCTGGAGAATAGTATATTCAGAGCGGCAGCCCCCGACACTCATCCCATAACCACCCGACAGCGCCGCGGGTGTGGCCGACTCGTGCCCGCGCGCCGGGTATTTGGAGTCCATATGCGCACAATCCCCGCCGAACTGGTCGAACGCTACGAAGCCGAAGGGTGGTGGACCCGCGATTCGCTCGGCGACCTGCTTGCCCGCGGTCTGGCCGCCGCCCCCGATGCCCGGTTCCGCGTGCATTCGGCGGTCCGGCCCTATACCGGAACCTTCCGTGATGTGGAACTGGTTGCCTGCCGACTGGCCAGGGGGTTGCACAAGCGGGGTGTCGGTCCCGGTGATGTGGTGGCCTTCCAGCTGCCCAACTGGATGGAGGCCGCGGCAACCTTCTGGGCCGCAACCTTTCTCGGCGCGACCGTGGTTCCCATTGTGCATATCTACGGACCCCGAGAGGTCGGCTACATCCTGGGGGTGGTACGTCCGCGCGTCTTCGTCACCACCGACCGATTCGGTTCGATCGACTACGACCCGGCCGTCTACGCGGATGTGCCGATCGTCGGCGTCGTGGGCCGCACCTTCGACAATCTGCTCGATGAGGAGCCCTTCGCCGGGGTCGTCGAGGTCGACCCCGCCGGTCCGGCGCTGATCGCCTTCACCTCGGGCACTACCCGCGCGCCCAAGGGCGTAATCCACAGTCATCAAACGCTCGGCTGCGAGACCCGCCAGCTGGCCGAGCACTACCCGGCCGATCTCGGTCCGCAGATCACCGCCGCGCCGGTCGGCCATTTCATCGGCATGCTCAATGCCTTCCTCATTCCGATCCGGGACGGCATCGCGGTCAACCTGGTCGACACCTGGAATCCGGAACAGATCCTGACCCTGATGACCACCTACGGCATCACCGTCGCCGGCGGCGTGCCCTACTACCTCACCAGCCTGGTCGATCATCCCGACTTCACCGCCGAACATCTGCTGCACATGAAGTACGCGGGCATGGGCGGCGCATCGGTGCCGAGCTCGGTCACCGAGCGGCTGACCGAACTCGGCCTCATCGTCTATCGCTCCTACGGCAGCACCGAACACCCCTCGATCACCGCCTCCGATTGCACTGCCCCGGAGCCCAAGCGGCTCTATACCGACGGCGATCCGCAGCCCGGCGTCGAGATCCGGATCATCGAGGACGGCGAAATCCTCAGTCGGGGACCGGATCTGTGTCTCGGATACACCGATGAGGCGCTCACCGCGAAGGTCTTCGACGAGGAAGGCTGGTATCACACCGGGGATATCGGCGTACTCGACGAGGACGGGTTCCTCACCATTACCGATCGCACCTCCGACCTGATCATTCGCGGCGGCGAGAACATCAGCGCCCTCGAGGTCGAGGAAGTCCTGCTGACCATGCCTGTGGTCGCCGAGGCCGTTGCTGTAGCCGCGCCGGACACCCGGCTCGGCGAGCACGTGGCCGCCGTGGTGCGACTGCATCCGGGTTCGAACGCCCCGACGCTGGCGGATCTACAAGCGCATTTCGCCGAGGCGGGCTTGGCCAAGCAGAAATGGCCGGAGCAGCTCCTGGTCGTCGAGGACTTTCCACGCACCCCGAGCGGCAAGGTGCAGAAGTACCGGATCAGGCAGCGTCTTCGTGAGGCGTGATCAACGGCTGATGGTGGAATGTCGCGGCCAGGGACGGCCATGGTAGCGCTCGATATCGGTATTGAACCGTTCGAGATAGGCCGCGAAGGCGGCGACGTCGTCGGGCGACCAGTCGGCCATGATGTTGTCCAGATCGCGGACGCTCTTCGTGCGGTCGGAGTCGAGTTGGCGACTGCCCTCGGCGGTGATGCGGAACAGTCGAGCCATGCCGCCCTCGGGGTCCGGGATCCGTTCGATCAGACCCGCGCGCATCATCGCGGCGGTTTGCCGACGCAGCGTGGACGCTTCCAATCCCAGCGCCTCGCTGAGCTGACCGATGGACATCGGACCTTCGCCGTGCAGTCGATTGAGCAGGGTGTAGGCACTGCGCTCCATGCGACTGGCACCGCGCCGAGACGCCAGGCTGTACCGGCCGAGCAGCATGGTCTCGAATTCGATCAAATGCGTGGGCTTGTCCATCCCGACCCTTCTGCCGATATGCGCGTCGCCTATGACGCATGTGTATCACACACGACGTGCGCTACACCCTTGAATGTGCACCCTACACGTGACATGTATTATACACGCTATTTCGGTCGAAAGGCGCGCCTGCTCGCGGCCGGCGCGCCTCGGGTGGTGAAGGTCAGGCGGTGGGCTGACTGAGGTCGTAGACCGTGCTGCCGCCGACCGTGATGGCGGTGTAGTGCGCCTTGACCCATGCGGTGATTTCGGTTGCGCTGCTATTGGATCCGCCGCCGGGGCCTGCGCCCATACCGCCGCCCGAGATGAAGTAGGCGATATCGCCATTGGCGACGTACTGCTGGAATTGCGCCAGCGTTGGCGAATTGTCGCTGCCGGTGAAACCGCCGATCGCCATAATCGAAGCGCCGGTGGATAATTCGAGTCCACTCGCCGACATCGAACCCACCGCCGCAGCGGCCCAGCGGGTGTCGGTTTTGCGTACCAACTCCTGTAGTGCGGTGTTGGACGAATTCGAGCCGCCCGGTCCTGCGGCGTCTCGGTCAGCGGTCGCGTCGGCTCCTGCCTGCTCGGCACCGGCCCGTTCGGCACTCGGTTGGTCGGTACCCGCTTGTCCAGGTACCGCGCCATCGAATGATGGTGCGCCGGTTTCTGATTCGCCGGAACCATTAGGGGCCGCTCCCCCTCCGCCCATACCCATCCCCTTACCCGCAATGGCCGGGCCGGAGGTCGGAATGGAACCGGAATGCGCGGTCGCCGCGGTCTCGATCGCGTACGCGGTGGTCCCCGCGAGGCCGAACAGCAGCCCGGCGATGGCGACGACTGCCGTAAACCTGCCGAGTTGGTGTGCGCCCACGGCGACGACGGCGGCGACCACGATCGAACCGATCAGCACGATCCAGCGCAGCGCCGGGTACCAGTCGGGTGTGCGGTCGAGCAGGATGAAATTCCAGATGCCGGTCGAGGCGGACATCGCCGCGAGTGCGATACGCGCCGTGACGAATTGGCGGTCGCGCCACAACTCGACCACCGCGATACCGATCAGCGCCGCGATCGCCGGAGCGAGGGCGACGGTGTAGTACGGGTGCATGGTGCCCTGCATGTAGCTGAATACGACACCGGTGGCGAGCAGCCAACCGCCCCACAGCACCAAGCCCGCGCGCGTGCGTCCGGTGCGCGGGGTGCGACGGGTGAACCACAGACCAGCCACCAGACCGATCAAGGCAGCCGGTAGCAGCCAGGAAATTTCGGTGCCCATCGAGGCCCCGAACAATCGGGTGATCCCGGTGCTGCCGCCGAAGCCGGTGTTGCCACCGCCACCGCCACCACCACCATTGCCCTCACCGCCGAGGACACGGCCGAGACCGTTGTAGCCGAGCGCGAGGTCGAGCAGGCTGTTGTCGGTCGAGCCGCCGATGTAGGGGCGTGAGTCAGCGGGCCACAGGCTGACCAGGACGACGAACCAGCCACCCGAAATCACCATTGCCACGAAGGCGGCGAGGAGCTTGGCCATGCGACGCCAGAAACCGATCGGTGCGGCGACCAGGAACACCAGTCCGAGTGCGGGCAGCACCAGGAAGGCCTGCATCATCTTGGTGAGGAAGCCGAATCCCACTGCCACACCGGCCAATACGAGCCAGCCTCCACTGCCGCGCTCGGTCGCGCGGACCGTGCAGTAGGCCGCGAGGACGAGCAACAGCACCAGCAGAGCGTCCGGGTTGTTGAATCGGAACATCAGTGCCGCAACGGGTGTCAGGGCGAGCGCGGTGCCCGCGAGCAATCCGGCGGCCGTGCCGGTCCAGCGGCGTACCGCGGCATATACCAAGCCGACCGATGCGACTCCCATCAGGGCTTGGGGCAGCAGCATGGAAAACGAACTGAAGCCGAGCAGCCTGCCGGACAAGCCCATGGCCCACAGCGATGCGGGTGGCTTGTCGACGGTGATGGCGTTGCCCGAATCCAGCGAACCGAACAGCAGCGCCTTCCAGCTCTGCGTGCCCGCCTGCACCGCGGCGGCGTAGAAGTCGTTGGCCCAGCCGCTGGCAGCGAGATTCCAGATGTACAGCAGTGCCGTCGCTATGAGCAGTATGGCGAGCGATACCCGCCGCGCCAGCGAGCCGCGCCCGGCTGGCCGCGCATCCAGTGGCTCGACGGCCGGGGCGGCTGGAGCTTCCAGCAATGTTGTTGTCATGCTTCGATCGTCGCGGCCGGAGGTAGTTGCAAGCTCTGCCGCAACTGTGAGTTCGCTGTGTGGCGCAGCACTCAGTTCGCGGCTGCGGCACCAGGCAGGCGCACGGTGAATTCGGTACGGCCGGGCGCACTCTCGACGCAGATATCGCCGCCGTGTGCCTTGACGACAGCCGCGACTATCGCCAGCCCGAGACCGGTGCTGCCCGCCCGTCGGGAGCGCGACGAGTCACCGCGGGCGAAACGCTGAAAGACCAGCGGCTGCAAGGCTTCCGGGATGCCGGGTCCATCGTCGGTGACGCGCCACACGGCTCCCCCATCGCCGTTGGATTCCAGCATCGTGAGCACCGTGGTGCCGGGACCGGTGTGGACGCGCGCGTTGGTCAGCAGATTGGCGAGCACCTGATGCAACCGGGCCGCGTCACCCGTCGTCACGACCGGCTCGTCGGGCAACTCCAGATCCCAGCGGTGTTCGGGACCAGCGATATGCGCGTCGCTCACCGCGTCCACCGTGAGCTGAGTCAGATCCACCGGCTCGTGTTCGAGCCCACGTCCGGAATCCAACCGCGCGAGCAACAGCATGTCCTCGACAAGACCGGTCATGCGCCGGGATTCGGAGTCTACGCGGCCCATGGCATAGGCCACCTCCCCGGGCACCTCCGCCCGTTTGCGTTGTGCCAGTTCGGCATAGCCACGGATGGCGGCCAGCGGTGTGCGCAGCTCGTGACTGGCATCGGCGAGGAATTGCCGGACCCGGGTCTCGCTGTCGTGCCGCGCCGACAACGCACTGGTGATGTGATCGAGCATCCGGTTCACCGCCGAACCGAGCTGACCGACCTCGGTGAGCGGGTCGGCATCTGCGGCCGGAACGCGAACGGGCAGTACGACTTCGCCGCGATCCAGTTCCAGATCGGCCACCCGCGCGGCCGTCGCGGCGACTCGATCCAGGGGCGCGAGCGCGTGCCGGATGAGCCAGATGCCGACCGTGATCGCGATGATCGACACGATCGCCGTGACGATCCCGAGGATCAGCAAGACGCGCAGCAGGGTGGCGTCGACAGCGGTCAACGGCATACCGGTGACAACGATCTCACCCGACCACGCCGTATCCGCGACCACCCGATAGCGGCCCTGACCGTCGAGCGCGAGGTCGACCGGCTTCCCGTTGGCCGGCACTGCGGCGAGCTGCTGTTGTGCGGTATGCGAGAGCGCACGCTGCGTGCCGTCGGCACCGATCCGGCCCGCCTTGGTGACACTGCCCTGGTTCACGATGGCGCCGATGGTGTCGGACTGGATGCCGCGCCGGTCCAGGAAGTCCGGTCCCGGACCGGAACCCGATGGCGGCGGAGGTGGAGGCGGCATCGACGGCTGGCCGCTCGGGCGTGGTCCGAGACTCGGACCGCCGCCCACGTCACCGAGGGAACGCTTCTGCACATCGATCAGTTCGGTGTCCAACTGGTGCACCAGGAACTGCCGCAATGCGAATTCGGTCGCGGCGCCGATACCGACGACCACGACCACCAGCAACAATACCTGCCCCACCAACAGGCGGGCTCGCAGCGACCAGCGCCGCGGCTTCAGCACCCGGCGCGCCATCTCAGGTTGCGGGCTTGAGGACATATCCGGCGCCGCGCAGGGTGTGGATCATCGGTGCCCGTCCGCTGTCGATCTTCTTACGCAAATAGGACACGTACAGCTCGACGATGTTGGACCGGCCGCCGAAGTCGTAACTCCACACCCGGTCCAGAATCTGCGCTTTACTCAGCACTCGCTTGGGATTGCGCATGAAGAACCGCAGCAATTCGAATTCGGTGGAGGTCAGGACGATGAGCTCCCCGGCCCGGGTGACCTCGTGGCTGTCCTCGTCGAGTACCAGATCGCCGACCACCAGCTGTGCGCCGCTGCCCTCGGTGGCCACGCCGGTGCGGCGGAGCAGTGAACGCAGCCGCAACACCACCTCTTCGATGCTGAAGGGTTTGGTGACATAGTCATCGCCCCCCGCTGTCAGCCCGGCGATGCGGTCCTCGACCGAATCCTTGGCCGTCAGCAAGAGCACCGGCAGGTACGGCAACTGTGCGCGCAACTTGTGCAGGACCTCGAGCCCCGTCATATCCGGCAGCATCACATCGAGTACCACCACATCCGGGCGAACCTCGCGCGCCTTCGTAACGGCCGTTCGACCATCGCCCGCGGTGGCGACCTCCCACCCCTCGTACCGCAGGGCCATCGACATCATGTCGGCCAGTACGGGCTCGTCGTCGACGACCAGCACGCTGATGGGGCTGCCGTCGGCGCGGCACATGACTACTCGTTCGGCCGGGCCGTTCCCGACGCTCATCGCGGACATCGTCCTACCATGACCCCGGACGCTATGCGGTAGCTGTGCCGAATCTGTGTGTCAGCTGTGAGCCCATACCCCGCCGATCCAGAACTCGCGTACGGCCGACTCCAAGACAGGCGGGCCACGGTCGGATCCGAGTATCTATCCGGTCCGCACCACAAGGAGCACCGTGAGTCATCCCACGCAACAGCCGCCAACGGAACCCGACAGGGTCTGGGGCGCACCAGAGCCCGTGCAGGTGGGCACCTGGTCTACCAAGAAGACCCTGGCCGCGGTCAATGAGCGGCAGCCCAGCCAGGCAAGCGGCAGCCCGAGCCGAGCAGGCGGCGGGCCCGGCCAGTTGGGCGATGGTACGTCCGGAGCGGGGAGGGGCGGTCGGCGGAGTCGAAGCGGCAACTGGTCGGTTCACAGCTGGCACTTAAGTTCCGCCAACGATGGACAAATGTTGGGGCTCAACGATTCTCGGGGTCGGCGCGGACAAGCGGCCGACAGTTTCGGATCTGATCCGACAACAGGAGGAATGCAGATGAGTTTCACATCGAAGCTGGCAATGACCGCGGCGGCCGGTGCCGTCGCGCTCGGCATGCTCGGCATCGGAGCCGGTGCGGCGAGCGCCGACGGACAACAGGGACCGGTGCCCGGACAGCAGTGCCAGCCTCCTGGCGATCACCCGCAGGGTCCACCTCCTGGTGACCACCCGGACGGCCCGCCGCCCGGCGACCACCAGGGCCCGCCCCCCGGTGACCACCCAGACGGCCCGCCGCCCGGCGAGCACCCGCAAGGTCCACCGCCGCAGTGCCAGTCCGGCCAGTAACGCTCTGCGGCCCAACACATCCCGATGACGTAAGAGCGGCGATGGACGCAACAGCCCATCGCCGCGCTTCATCGGCACAGTCGAGTAGTTGCGACGAATCGTCCGCCCGCCGAAATCCCGCGACCGCCGACCCGCAGCGGCAGCCCCCGGATCGAGATCAGGTGGAACTGAGGTCGGTGGCTTCGACCTATGCCGCCATAGATTCCAGCCGATCTTGATCGCGGGAGGTTCATGGTGTGTCGAAGGCCTTGTGGATCACGGCATTTCGGAGTGTGGGGAGTGAAGTATGATGGCTCGGGCGGTCGCTCGGAGTCGCAGGCGGCTGTATCGAAGTCTTGTGCCAATCGACCGAGGTGGCGGATATGGGTCTGAGCGGTAAGCGGTTCCTGGATGTGGCCGGGAGCAGGGATACGGCCGTGACGGTGCTGGCATCGATTACCGCGTTGTACTACCTGATCGTGGCGGTCACCAACTGTATCGACACCGATACCAATCGGCGCGGTGTGCAAGCGGTGCTGTCGATGCAGGCCACGATTCACCACTCCGGTACCGACTGGCATGCCATCACCAACAGCACGGTCATCCTTATCGCCTACATACTTATCGTTACCTGGGAGTATCTGACCGGCTTCATGCTGCTCGCGGGTGCAGCGACCGGCTGGTGGGCACTGTTCGGCCGGAACGCGGCCAGATCCGCACTCGCAGCGAAGTTGTCGAGTCTCGGCTGGACCATGGCCGTGCTGCTGTTCGCGGGCGGCTTCCTCACCATCGGCGGCGAGTGGTTCCGGATGTGGGCCAACAAACAGGTGAACGCCACGTCAGCGGCGCTGCAGAACTTCCTCATCGCCGCCATCGGACTCATCCTCGTGCACATGTCGAGCCGATCCGAAACCCGAGTCAGCGCGGCCGCCGACGCGGACATAAACGCGTAGTCCCTACTGGGCAATCCCGGCGACACGTTCACCTTCATTTCGGTACTACACACCTGGTACCACACTGATTCGTGCAGCGGGGTCCGCTGATCCCCCATTCACCGCCTACTCGAGCAGTTCGGCCAAGTGCTCTCAGCCCCGTTGTTCGGCACAACGGTTGTCGCAGTCCACAGCCGGTCTGCTGCCGAGGTTTCGGTAGGCTCGGCAATCGCCGCCGGACCGATACTCGCCATCCTCAGCGGCTCAGCACGGTGGTGTCGAAGAAATGCCTAGAGGCCCGGTACATATGCCTGCCCAATTCGATCGGACGCCCGGAATCATCGAAGGCGACTCGCTGCATGGTCAGCAAGGGGGCGTTCGTGCGCTCATCCAGCAGCTGCGCCTCGGCCCGGGTGGCACCGCGCGCACCGATCCGCTGACGCGCGAGTGCGATGTGAATTCCCCTGGACCGCAGGCATTCATAGAATCCGTGTAGTTCGAGCTGGTCGGGGGCGGGCGCGAATTCGGCGGGCACGTAGTTGGTCATGACGGCCAGCGGCTCACTTCCGGCGCGGCGCAGCCTGCGGAAGGTGACGAAACGCGCGTCCTCGGGCACACCGAGTTCCTTGGCGATATCGGGGTCCGGAGCGCCGATCCGGTAATCGAGCAATTCGGTGGTCGGCTGCTGGCCCGCGGTGAGCAGGTCGTCGTACAGACTGGTCAATTCGACCGGGCGATACACCTGATTCTGCACCACCTGCGTGCCCACCCCGCGCCTGCGCATCAAGAGTCCTTTTTCGACCAGCGCCTGGATCGCCTGCCGCGTGGTCGGCCGTGACAGTCTGAGCCGTTTGGCCAGGTCCAGCTCATTTTCGAGGCGGTCTCCCGGAGCGAGCCGACCTTCCAGGATCGCGTTCTCGATGCCTTGTGCCAGTTGGAAATACAGCGGGATGGGGCTCGTGCGGTCGATCGCGATATCCAGTGGCACTGGCATCGTCGGCTCCTCGGGGCGAGCGAGACGCGGGTCAGCGTCCATTTCTAGGCACAATAGTAGGCCTATTGTCTGTACGACAGTATGTCCTGACAAAGTCTTGACAAGTAGATATGACGGGCGCACAGTCTGGATACGCGGCGATGCCCGTCCCCTCGGACCATGGAGTCAGCCTGTGAACGCTCAATTCGAAGTCGTGTCGACCGGTAGGGTCGGCGTCGATATCTATCCGCTCCAGTCCGGCGTGGGTCTGGAAGATGTCGAAACCTTCGGAAAGTTCCTCGGTGGCAGTGCCGCCAATGTCGCCGTCGCGGCGGCGCGGCTCGGGCGGCGCACCGCGCTGTGGTCCGGAGTCGGCGACGATCCCTTCGGCCGATATGTGCGGCGCGAATTGGTCCGGCTCGGTGTATCGGACGCCCTCGTGCAGACCAGCGAGGGCCTGCCGACCCCGGTAACGTTCTGCGAGATCTTCCCGCCGGACGATTTCCCCCTGTACTTCTATCGCAAGCCGAGCGCACCGGACCTGCAGATAACCGGCGGCCAAGTAGATCCCGACATCATCCGGGAGGCGGGCGTGTACTGGTCGACGGTCACCGGCTTGTCCCAAGAACCGTCTCGTGCAGCGCATTTCGATGCTTGGTCGATCCGGGAACGGCGGCCGCTGACCGTACTCGATCTGGACTACCGGCCGATGTTCTGGGCCGATGACAACCAGGCCCGCGCACAGGTACGCGAGGCCCTGACCCGGGTGACGGTGGCGGTCGGCAATCGCGAGGAGTGTCGCATCGCCGTCGACGAGACCGATCCGCATCGTGCCGCCGACGCGCTATTGGATCTGGGTATCGAACTGGCCATCGTCAAACAGGGCCCGGACGGGGTGCTCGGCAAGACCCGCCACGAATCGGTCGTAGTGCCACCGGCCACCGTCGAGGTGGTCAACGGCCTCGGCGCGGGCGATGCCTTCGGCGGCAGCCTGTGTCACGGTCTGCTGGCCGGATGGGATCTGGAGACCATCCTGCGCCGCGCCAATGCCGCCGGTGCGATCGTGGCCGCCCGGCTCGAATGCTCCACCGCCATGCCGACCAGCGACGAAATCGATGATCTCGTCGCACTGTCACTGACCGGAGAGGCCCAGAAATGAAGGGAGCATCGCGCAGCGATTCGATGAGAGGTGGCCGTGCGACGGGCGAGCGCGAATCAATCTCGGCACCCGCGAGCGTGCGGTCCTATGCCGAGCTGACCGAGTTGCGTGCGGCCGATCCCGGCGCCATCGCCAGAGCTTTCGCGACGCGTACCCGGCGGGGTCTGGTGCGCCGCGACGGGCGGCTGATGATCATCGCCGCCGATCATCCGGCCCGTGGCGCGCTGTCGGCATCCGGCAACCCCTATGCCATGAACAGCCGCAAGGAACTGCTGGACCGGCTGGTCACGGCATTGGCTCGGCCGGGCGTGGACGGCGTGCTGGGCACCGCGGACATCCTCGAGGATCTACTGCTGCTCGGCGCACTCGAGGACAAGGTCGTCTTCAGCTCGATGAACCGCGGTGGTATCGCGGGTGCGGATTTCGAGCTCGACGACCGGATGACCGGATATACCGCGCGGGCCACTGCCGCGGCCGGGCTCAACGGCGCGAAAATGCTCAACCGGTTCGATCTCACCGATCCGGGCACGCTGTCGATGATGACCGCGAGCGCCGCGGCCGTCGATGATCTCGCCGCGCTCGGTTTGACCGCATTGCTCGAGCCGTTCATATCGCACCGGCCGGATGGGCCGGGGACCGCGGTGGTCAACGATCTGTCGCCGGATGCGGTCATCAAGAGCGTGCATCTGGCGCAGGGATTGGGCTCCACCTCGGCGTATACCTGGCTGAAGCTGCCCGTCGTCGAGGAGATGGAGCGAGTCATGGATGCCACCACGCTGCCCACCTTGCTGCTCGGCGGCGACCCACAGACCAGCCCGGACGAAACCTATGCGCGCTGGGCGAAAGCCCTTGCGCTGCCGGGCGTTCGGGGCCTGATCGTGGGTCGTGCACTGCTGTATCCGCCGGACGACAATGTCACGGATGCGGTGGATACGGCCGTTTCGCTGGTGCGGTGATCGCGATGCACAGCATGTATTACGTGCCCGCCGCCCGCACCTACCGTGCGCCGTACACGGTGGCGCTCCCCCCGGAGGCGGCCGGGTGGAATCATGCCAGTCTGCACGTCATCGAGCTCGCGCCGGGACAGTCGCATCGCACGCACAGCCGTTCCGACGAGATCGTCGTGGTGCCGCTATCCGGTTCGTGCCTGGTGGCCAGCGCTGGCGAGCGGTACGAATTATCCGGGCGCAATAGCGTTTTCGACGGACCAACAGATTTCGCGTATATCGGGCGGGACAGCTCCTACACCGTGACCAGCACCAGCGGTGGACGATTCGCACTCGGCGGGGCCCGGGCGCAGCGGCAGCTGCCACTGCGCTACGTGCCCGCCACCGATGTGGCGGTGGAGTTGCGCGGTGCGGGCAATTGCAGCCGTCAGGTACACAATTTCGCGACCGCGGACGCCTTCGATGCCGACTCGATCATCGCTTGCGAGGTGATCACTCCCAGCGGTAACTGGTCGTCGTATCCGGCACACAAACACGATGAGCTCTCCGATACCGAGACTCCGCTCGAGGAGATCTACTACTTCGAATTCGCCCGTGGCGCGGACGATTCACCCGGATTCGGCTACCACCGGGTGTACGGGACTCCCGAGCGGCCGATCGATGTGCTCGAGGAGGTCCGCGACGGTGATGTAGTGCTGGTGCCGCACGGCTACCATGGACCATCCATCGCCGCACCCGGCTATCACATGTACTACCTGAACATCATGGCCGGTCCCGGACCGGAGCGGGCTTGGCGGATCAGCGACGACCCGGCGCAGACGTGGCTGCGCGGCACCTGGACCGATATGGAAATCGATCCGCGCCTCCCGATGAACACCAGGGAGAATCGGCGGTGATCCGAATCTCGGCTTCCCACTGAATCTCCGGCGGGTTTCTCAGCATAGGGAACAGCCGTTGTCGCGGCGATGCCGGACAATCTCTTCTGGCTCCCAGTGGGCCCGCTTTCTTTGCACCCCAATGCTTTACGAGTCACAGCACCGAGTGGGGCCGCAACGACTGCGGAATCGACTCCAGCAGAGGAGATATCGTGACCAGCGAGCGGGACGCGCTCTCGGACAGATACCGCAAGTTCAGGGTCGAGAATTTCCCGCAAACCGATTTGGCCGGTTATCTGCCCGTCGACGGCATCGAAGTCAAATTTCTCGATGGATGCAATCGGTCGTGCATCTTCTGTGTGAACGAGGATTACATCGGGAAACGGTTGAATCCGTTGGACACCGGTCGCTTCGCGCAGTCGCTGTTCGACTGGATCGACTCGCCCACCGAGCCGGAGCGGCCCGAGGCGGTCTACGGCACCGGCGGCGAGCCACTGATGGCGCTGGATCTGGTCGAGGAGGTCTTCCGACCGCTCGGCGAACGCGGCATCACCACGCGCCTGGTGACCAATGGCACGTTGCTGGACCAGAAGCGGATCGCCCGACTGGTCGATATGAAGTTATCCGGGGTGAAGGTCACCTACAACACCGCCGACGCCACCCGACTGGCGGCCCTGATGAAGGGCTCGAAATCCGATGACGCCGAACGGATTCTGCGCAATATCCGGCTGGCCAAGGATGCCGGACTGTGGGTCTTCATCCGAATCGGGCTCGGCAAGCACAACTTCGACGAGGCACCGCGGATCTATCGCATCATGCGCGAGATCGGCGTCGATGTCGTACAGATCAAGCCATGGATTCCGTCCGGACTCGCGGCGGCGAATCAGACCGAGCTGAGCCTGAGTCCCCCGGTGCTGTTCGATCGGTTCACCGGAATCATGGAAGAGCTCTACGAGGAAATCCAGCAGCCCGGGGGTCCCGAGGTGACCGTCTCCTGCTATCCACCCGCGCGGAATCTGGGCTTCACCGTCAAGGATTGCGCCAATGTGGCCAAGATCTACTGTGAGCCCTGCGGCCATGCGCTGGTGTGCAACTTCTCCGACGAATACCTCGGCAGCTGGTTTCCCGAGGACGGTGGGCTGCTCGCGTGCGTCCAACGCCGCCGGGAGTTGTATCCGAAGATCATGGACGCCAACGGTGTCGCATCGTGCCCAGCCCGGCTGAACTGGTCCTCCCCCACCGCGGTGGTCAACCCCGCGCCCGAGTGGAAACCCGCGTCACTATTGCCGCTCGCTGTCATCAATGCCGAATGAGTCCGCAGCGAATTTTGCTCTTTTCGCGTAAACCGCTGGTCGAGCGTCCGCTGCACGAGTGGCTCGCGGAGGTGGTGACCGACACTGTTCTCATCACCGTGCCCGGGGCGTTGGCTGATATCGGAGCGGATGTTCGAGGCCGGTTTCGCGACTGCCGCACCGTAACGGATTACCAGTCGTGGTCCACGGAATGGACGGCCGAATGCGCGGCGCGCGAGCACCGAGTCGGACTCGTCGCCAGTTCCAGCGAGGACGATGTGCTGCGCAGCGCACGACTGCGGGTCCGTCTAGGATTACCGGGGCAGACAACCGAATCCGCGTGCGCCTACCGCGACAAGCTGATCATGAAGGATAGGGCGGCACGGGCCGGAGTCGAGGTCCCTGGGCGGCGAGCGATCGACCGGCCAACCGACCTGATGGAGTTCATCGAAGAGGTGGGACTTCCCGTCGTCGTGAAGCCGCGCCGCGGCGCCGCATCCATCGGGGTGCGCATCCTGCGCGACGGATCCGACGTCACCGCATTCCTGGCATCGGGCGAATTGCCCGCGGCGCCACAGCGTTCGGGCCGGTTGATCGCCGAGGAATACATAGACGGCGACTTCTTCCATGTGGATGGCGTAATAGCCGATGCGGCAGTGGTGCACTGCTGGCCGAGCCAGTACAACAGCGGCAATGCCGAAGCCGCACAGACCGGGTCCGAACTGTCCAGTGTGCCGCTTGCTGCGGACGACCCGAGAACCTATGTGCTGCAAGAGTTTGCCGCCGATGTCCATCGCGCTATGCCGACGCCTTCGTTTCCGACGAGCTTCCATCTGGAGGCGTGGATACCTGCGCACGGAAGGCCGGTGCTGTGTGAGGTCGCCTCGCGGACCGGCGGTGCTCTTATCGCCCGAACCTATCGGGAAGCGTTCGGCGTGCATCTTTCCCGGGAGAATCTGCGCGGACAGTGTGGACTTGGCCTCGAACTGACGCATCAACCCGCCGTGCCTCGGCGAGCCGGTGGCTGGGTGCTCTTCCCACCCGGACACGGCAGATTCGAACCGCCAACCGGCGCATGCCCCGTTTCCGGAGCGGAGTTCGAATTGCACATGTCCGCAGGCACTTTCGCACAAGGACCGGAATACGCCGCGCACTCGGCGGCGGCGGTCGCGGTGTATGCCGACACCGCCGAACAGGTGCGCGAGCGGATCCAGGAGACGACACGCTGGTGGGCCGAGGAGGCGCGGTGGCTGAATTGATCCGCGAGCCTCCGCGCAGGGTGGCCGTGTTGTCGAAGAAGCCGTTGACCACGCATCGGTACGACCGCTGGCTATCGGGATGCCGGACAACCCTTTTCGCCGAGGACACGCCCGCGAGTCGCACCTTTTTGTCCGGGGAACACCAATACGCGACCTGGCACCTCTTTCCGGATTGGAAACGCAACCGAGCTGTCGACCAAGCGGTGGCGGCTGAGCATGCCGAACAGCCTTTCGACCGGATCATCGCGCTGAGCGAATGTGATCTCGTCCGAGCCGCCGAACTTCGCGATTACCTGGATATTCCGGGACAGAGCCTGGCATCGGCCACCGCGTTCCGGAACAAGTCGGTCATGAAGTCGCTGGCAGGCCGAGCCGGGTTGCGCATTCCGGAGCACCGCCTCGTGGACTCGGTTGCCACCCTGATGGACTTCGCGGACACCCACCCCGATGGTGTCGTGGTCAAACCGGTTGACGGATCGGGCTCGGTCGGCGTCATGGTGTTGCACGGCCGAACCGAGATCGAGGCCTGGGCGCATGCCCGCGCGCTGTCATCCGACGACCCCGCCGACTACCTCGTCGAAGAATGGGTTGCGACACCGATGCTTTCGGTGGACGGACTCATGCGAGCGGGTCGGGTCAAGGCCGCAATGGTCGGTGCCTACACCCGGACCTGCCTGCGTTCGCTGGTCGAACTGGAGCCGCATGGCATTCTGCTGCTCGACGCCCACGATCCGCGTGTCGCCTCGGCCCGCGATTACCTCGACCGGCTGCTGCGCGCACTGCCTGCCCCAGAGGAGACCATGAGTTTTCATTGCGAGCTCTTCGATCATCCCCGCCACGGCCCGATCCTCTGCGAGATCGCTTGCCGCACGGGCGGCGGCAATGTGAACCTGATCGCGCGCGAAGCTCTCGGTATCGATCTGGACC
Source organism: Nocardia sp. NPDC050630 (assembly GCF_044457245.1). Taxonomy (NCBI): domain Bacteria; kingdom Bacillati; phylum Actinomycetota; class Actinomycetes; order Mycobacteriales; family Nocardiaceae; genus Nocardia; species Nocardia sp. NPDC050630. The sequence continues at coordinate 139,077 of NZ_JBITGN010000001.1, read as the reverse complement.
AGGCTTCCTGTCTCGGGCAGGCCGGTATAGACGTGCCGGTGGAACGCACGGTGCCCGAATCCGGTCGCTGCTATGGAGATATCGTCGTGCCGCGGTCTCCGCGATCGCTGCCCGCTGGTCTGCGCTGCGATCTGCCCGGCGTCATTCGGTTCCACCGGGACGATCGTCCCGGCCGTGCCGCGAAGGTATCGGACTATGTGATCGATGCGCTGCTGGCGGACGACGACCATTCGGGGGTCCGCCGGGTGTACGACTCGGTCATCGAATGGCTGGACGAGCACCTGGTGCCCGAGTCCGCGAATGGGCGGTGCTGACCCGCGATGGATCTCGGACTCGCCGGACGCGCCTATTACGTCACCGGGGGCAGCCGCGGCATCGGAGCAGCGGTGTCGGCGCTGCTGCTCGCCGAAGGGGCCGCTGTCGCGACCTGTGCCAGAGACACTGGGGCGCTGGAGCGGATGCGGGCCGCGCTACCACCTGAGCACGCCGACCGGCTGCTGACCCACACCGCCGACGTTCGGGATGCGCTGACCTTGGGAGAGGCCGTCGGGCGGGCGCTCGAACAGTTCGGACGGCTCGACGGTGTGCTGGCCAATGCGGGTGCCGGGGTGTCCGGCGGTGTACTGACGACACCGGAATCGGAGTGGCACAGCCAGTTCCAGATGAAAGTGGGATCGGTGCTGAACCTCGTTACCGCGGCGCTGCCCGCGCTGCGAGAGTCGGACGCTGGACGGGTGGTGGTCGTCAACGGTGTCACCGCGCACGCGCCCGAGCCGGGCATGGCTGCGGTCAGCGCGACGCGGGCCGCCGTGGCCAACCTGACCCGTTCGCTCGCCATTGAACTCGCGCCGTCCGGGGTTCTGGTCAATGCGATCAGCCTCGGTGCCATCGCGACCGACCGCCAGCACGCGCGATACCTCGCCTCCGGGACAGTCGAGCCCTTCGATGACTGGTGCGCGTCCGAGGCGAGCCGAAGGGGGATACTGCTGGGGCGCTTCGGTACACCGCAGGACGTGGCTCCCGTTGCAGCACTGTTGCTTTCGCCGATCTGCTCCTATGTGACCGGCAGTTCCATCGATGTCTCGGGCGGTTCGGGTGGCCGGACCTGATTGGCAGATCGTCATTGCCAGGCACGGCCCGACCGAATGGTCACGAGCCGGGCGATTCAGCGGTCATACCGATATTCCACTATCCGCGGAGGGGCGAACCCGGGCCGCCGATCTCGGCAGGGCACTGCGGCAACCGCTACCGGAACGCATCGTCAGCAGCGACCTGATCCGGGCACGACAGACTGCTGAAGCAATCGCCCTAGCCGCCGGGGTCGACCCGCGCCTGATCGCGATCAGCAGCAGGTTGCGCGAAGAATCGCTCGGATCATGGGAAGGCCGCACTCAGCGCCGAATCGCCAGCACCAACCCGGACGGCTATGCCCGCTGGCTGGCTGGTGACATCGGTGCATTCGACGGTAGAGAAGGACTGGCGGCGGTGGCGCGGCGGGCTGTTCCCGTAGTGCTCGAGCAATGCGCCGGGCGGCCGCGGAGCACCGGTCGGCTCATCGTGGTCACGCACGCGAATACGGCATTGGCGCTCATAGGCGCACTCACCGAGATCCCGATTGTTCAATGGGCGGATCTGCCGTGTCCCGGACTTGCCCAAGCCATGGTGCTGTGGTGAGCGGGGCCGCTCGGGCACTGGCCTGTGCGGTGCTGATCACCGCCTTCGGCAACGGTCTGTATCTCGCCGGTGCGGTGCTCTTTCTGACCCGCTCGGTCGGGCTGAGCGGCACCGACGTGGGGATCGGACTGACGATGGCGGGCGTGACCGGACTGGGCGCGGGGCCGGTGGTCGGTCACCTCGCCGATCGCTTCGGTGCGCGCGAGATCTATCTGGTCACGCTGGCCGCCGAGGCGCTTGCCACAGGAAGTCTCGTCCTGGTACACAGTTTCGCGGTTTTCGTGGTCGTCGCGGCCGCGGTCGGCGTTGCCGAGCAGGGCAGTAGAGCCGTGCGTGGTGCGCTGATCGCACGGATCGGCGGGGATACGCGAGCGCGGCTGCGCGGCTATCTGCGATCTGTCACCAATATCGGCGTGGCTTTGGGTGCCGCCGGTGCGGGTCTGGCCATCCGATCCGATACGCGCACAGCATATTCGACGCTGATCCTTGTCGATGCCGCGAGTTTCCTGCTCACCGCGCTGGTAATCGCTCGGATTCCGCGACAGTCGCCGCTGCCACGGCCCGAGCGCCGCACCATGCGCCGCGGCCGGTTGGACCTGCCGTTCCTGGCCGTCACGGCGGTATACGGCGTGCTGTCGCTGCAGTATGCGGTGCTCACAGTGGCGCTGCCGCTGTGGATCGTCTCTCATACCCGCGCTCCGGCCTGGCTGATCTCACCGCTGCTGCTGACGAACACGCTACTTGTCGTCACGCTTCAGGTGCGAGCGGGCCGTCGCGTCGATTCCATCGCCGACGGGATTACGATCACCCGTCGGGCCGCTGTCCTGCTAGCGCTGAGCTGCCTACTGTTCTGCGTAAGCGGTACCGGCTCGGCGGTATTCGCCGCTTCGGTGCTGACGCTCGCGGTGATAGTGCACACATTGGGCGAAATATGCCACGCCGCAGGAGAATTCGAGCTCAGCTTCACCCTTGCGCCGGATCATGCACAAGGCCGTTATCAGGGAATCTTCGGCATGGGAACGGGAGTCTTCGTCGCCGCAGCCCCGGCTTTGCTCAGCGTGGTCTGCATTGATCGCGGGCCGGCCGGATGGGTTCTGCTCGGCGGCGTACTGCTGACCGCTGGACTCGGCATCGGGCCGATAGCGCGCTTTGCCCAGCGCCGCGCGGTACATCTGGTCGATGCGTGACATCGAGCAGTGCAACCTGCGCTGCATCCGGTCTGTCCGGCGGGCGATGTGCCGCAAAACCGGGTCGGGTGACGCTCTGGCCTTCGTCATCCGAATCGAACCGCTCGACAGCAGTGGGTCGACAGTCACTCTGTGAATCCACTTCGACTGCCCTCTACCGCATCCCGTCCCTACTACGGCCATCAAGTTGGCGGCGGCGATCGAGCTCGACACCGCACTGGCGCAACTGAAAAGCTCGTTACGTGCCCGAGGTTGTGATTCGAACAGTGGTATACCTCAGCTGGTGGACGACGAATTGGTGACCGGGGAGTTGGCCGTTGACGGGCTCATGCGCAGCGTTGCCGTGCGCCCACCGCGCGAACAGAATGCGCCGTTGGTCGTGGTGCTGCACGGCAATTTCTCGGGCAGCGCGCGAACGTATGCCAGGCCGATCATGTACGACTGGACCAGTTTCGCCGCCCACGCCGACGAATGGGGCATTGCCGTCGCGTACCCCCAAGGTCACGGCGGCTGCTGGGCCGACGGGCGCGGCGTCACAACGGCCGACGAGTCCGGAGTGGATGATGTGTCGTTCCTGTGCGCGGTGATCGATTGGTGCGGCGACCGCTTCGGCACCGTGCCGGATCGGACACTCGTCGCCGGAATATCCAACGGCGCGTTCATGTCTCACCGATTCGCGCTGGAAGCCGCCGATCGAGTGCCGGTATTGGCCGCGGTCGCCGGTGGGTTCCCCGCGGCGTTGCTCGATATACGGCCCACCCATGCGGTGTCGGCGATGCTCATCAACGGTGATGCCGACCCGATTCAACCGATCACCGGTGGCTACTCACGCCGAAGCAGCGCGAACGACGAATCTCGGGGCCACACATTGGGTTTGAGCGAAACAGCCCGGCACTGGCAGGGCCTGGATCGCTGTGCGGACGACGGGGGCACGATTACGACGGAGAACTCGAGCCGCCACACGGTGACCGGTGGCGTCGGCGGGACGCAGGTCTCGGCGTGGACAGTTTTCGAAGGCGGCCACACCTGGCCGGGCACCCCTGTTCCCGCAGAATGGGCGGACACTCCCGGCTCTGCCGTCACCCTGGAATTCGATGCCGCAGAACAGATCTGGAGCTTTGCGCACCCCCTATTGATTCCAGCGTCAACCCGCAAACTCTGAACTGCGTGGCCTCGACCGCGTCGGCACCAGCCGCCATTTCGCACCGACACGCAGCACCGGCCCCACCCGCGACCCACCGACGAGGATGCTGTGGTCCTCGGGCGACGGTGGGTTGTCGGCGTTGTCGTGTCGTACGTACGGACGACCCCGCCCGATGGATGCTCGCGCGCACCGATTCCACGCCTCCCATGTTTCGCTCCTCGATTACCTGCGCGGCGTGACAGAAGATGCGTGGGGGCATGATCTCTGCGCATACGGCGCACCACGGACTTGCTCCGCATAGGATCGGTCGCGTACGCGCTCAGGGAGGGAGCCAATCATCATGTTCGATCTTTCGCGTTATCGAACGCTTACCACCATCGGGCTGCTCATACTGCTTGCCACAACCGCCTGCGATACCCACGACGCGAGCTCAACCGCATCGCCGAGCACCAATTCGCCCGCGGTGAGCCCGACCAGCACCACGCCGCACACCTTCGCCGATCTCGGAACTCACCCGTGCAGCGCCTTGGATGTCGCGGATACCACCCGATTCGGGGTCACCGCCCCCGGCACCGAACAACCCGGCGCCGCTCGCGGATGCTTCTGGACAACCCCCACCACCGGATTCAGTTTCTACCCCCACCCCTCCTCCGATCTGACAACACCGCTGCCGCCCGTCCCGGGCGCGACTGCGATAACCGTCGCAGACCATCGAGCCGTCCAGATCCGCCAGTCCCTCCCGCAAGGCAAGGAGGCAGGCTGCACCATCACCGTCGCCACAACGACCGGCGGATCGTTCAACGTCGAGGTCGCAATCGCGGGCGCGGGCAGCGACACGGCACCCGTCGTCGACACCTGCGCGCTCGGAATCGACATCGCCACAGCAGTTCTCAGCCACTTGGCATAACCGCAGTCGCCGCTCACCCGGTGCGGCAGGCGGGTCGCCTGGAGAGCTCCCGAACCGAACCGGGTTCGACGCCGATCAGGCCGAGCGCGTCTTCGCACTGGTGCGGCTGCACCGCGGGCGCACCTCGACAAGTGGGATCGGCGATCGAGTACCCCGCATCCTTTTTCGATGGACGAATCCGACGACCGCCCCAATGCCCGTGTAGTTCGCGACGCGCCTCGACCGTGGCCGCGCGGTCGATCAGGCGCGAATATGTAATCCGAAGCCCGTGCGGCCCTTGGCTTCCAGACCTTCACGCAGGCGCAGGGACGGCATTTCGTAGTCGCCGCCGTTCTGGGTGCGGAAGGCGATGGGGTCGGTCTGTTCGATCGACAGAAGGCGCTGCTCCCAGGCCTTGGCGGTGTCGGTGAAGTCTTCGGGCGAAAGGCGGTCCGCGCCGTAGGTCAGGAACGGGGGCAGCACGTCCATGCCGGGGTAGTAGAAGATGCCGTGCTGGATCGGGAAGAGGAGATCGTCGATGGGGCCGTTGATGCCGCGGTCGGTGTAATGCGATTCGCGGCCGCCGATCGTCACCGACAGCATGGCCCGCTTGCCCGCTAGGGTGCCCTCCCCGTAGCGGTCGCCGTAGCGGGTGTCGCTGTGTTCGCCGACGCCATAGGCGAAGTGGTAGGTGAAGACTCGGTCGACCCAGCCCTTGAGGATCGCGGGCATCGAGTACCACCACAGCGGGAATTGGAAGATCACGGTATCGGCCCAGAGCAGTTTCTCCTGCTCGGCCGCGATATCGGCGGTGAGTGTGCCGGTGTCGTACGCGCGGCCGGAGTCCGTGGCGACCCGCAGCGGGCCGCTCGTCCCGCCGAAATCGTCGGCGTCGACGGTCGCCTTCCATCGCATCGCGTACAGGTCGCTGACCTGCACCTCATGCCCGGCCTCGCGCAGGGTGGTCACCGCGATGCCGGTGAGCGTGCCGTTGAGTGATTGCGGTTCGGGGTGGGCGTGAACGATGAGTGTCCGCATTTGCTGCTCCTTCGGATCGGATGTGTTCGATATTCGGCGTCTGTGCGGCCGCCGTTCAGGGACGCTTTTTCCATCGGACGGGACTTCCTGGTATCAGCAGGACCACCCTTGCCCCGCGAAATCGTGGCAATACTGGAGGGATGGACGAGCTCAGCGACTTCCTGCGCACGCGGCGGTCCCGGGTGGATCCCGGCTCCGTCGGCATTGCGACCGATTCACGCCGTCGGGTGGCCGGATTACGCCGGGAGGAGGTCGCGCATCTGTCCGGGGTAAGCGTCGACTACTACGTACGCTTGGAGCAGGGGCGCGCCCGGCAGCCATCCGCGCAGGTCCTCGATGCGCTGGCCAGGGTGCTCGGCCTCGCCGAGGTGGAACGCGAGCATCTACACCGGCTGGCCCGCCGTCCACAGCGCCCGGTGAAGCCGGTTCCGAACGTCCGCATTCGCCCCGAATTGCGGCGGGTGTTGGATCTGATCCCTGACGCACCCGCTTTCATCGTCGATCACCGCCTCGAGGTAATGGCGGGCAACCGGCTCGCGGAACTGCTGTACGGACAAAGCCCCATGAGGGGCTTGAATATCGCCCGCCACATCTTCTTGGACGATTGCGGCGCACGCTCGCTCTACGCCCAGTGGGAGGTCTGCACCCGCGATGTCGTCGGCCACCTGCGCCTCGCGGCGGGCAAGTATCCCGACGATCCGAAACTGTCGGCCCTGATCGGCGAACTCGCCGTACACAGCGACCGCTTCCGCAAGCTGTGGGCCCGCGCCGACGTCCGCTCCCGAACCCACGGCCGCAAGGCCTTCGTCCATCCCCTGGTCGGCACCCTGGACCTACATCAGGAGAACTTCGCGCTACCGGAGGAAACCGGCACCGAGCTCGTCGTCCTGTCCGCTGAACCGGGCAGCGAATCCCACGACAACCTGCGCCTGCTGGCCAGCCTCGGCGCCACGGACGCCGTCGCGCCCGACCGGCATATGACACAAAACTAGTCAGCCGACCGGAGCAGCACGATGACCTACTGTTCATCATTCAGCACCAGACCACCGAGCTGTGGCTGAAGCTGGTGCTGCACGAATTGCGCGTCGCACGTGCCGGCTTCGACGCCGATGAAATCGCGCTCAAATGCCTTGCGCGAGTGAACATATCCCGAAGACGCTGACCGAACAGTGGTCCGTGCCCGACGCCTCGAGAAGCGGAGGCATCAGGACGATCCGGATCCACCAGCACATCTGCTCTGCGCGAGATGGCCGACCATATCTTCGACGGATGGGTCCCCGCTCTGGATATCGAGTAGCTGACGCGAACACCAGCGAAAGGCGAAACGGGACTAGGACTAGGCTTCCACCGAAGGTGACAACGCCGAACGGAGAGGGCTGATATATGGCGTCCGCAACAGCATCCGCACAGATCGGGGTTACCGGCCTGGCGGTCATGGGTAGCAATATCGCCCGGAACTTCGCCAAGCACGGTTACACGGTGGCACTGCACAACCGCAGCATCGCCAAGACCGACGCACTGCTTGCCGAACACGGCGGCGACGGCGACTTCGTGCGCACCGAAACGATCGAGGAGTTCGTCGCGGCGCTGGAGAAGCCGCGCCGGGTACTGATCATGGTCAAGGCGGGGGATCCGACCGACGCCGTCATCGCCGAACTCGCCGATGCGATGGAGCCCGGCGACATCATCATCGACGGCGGCAACGCCCTCTACACCGACACCATTCGCCGTGAGGCCGCCATGAAGGCGCGCGGGTTGAACTTCGTCGGCGCGGGCATCTCCGGCGGTGAAGAGGGCGCGCTCAACGGTCCGGCGATCATGCCGGGCGGCCCCAAGGAATCCTACGAATCCCTGGGCCCGCTGCTGGAATCCATTGCCGCGCAGGTGGACGGAACGCCGTGCTGCACGCATATCGGCCCCGACGGCTCGGGGCACTTCGTCAAGATGGTGCACAACGGCATCGAGTACGCCGATATGCAGCTGATCGGCGAGGCCTACCACCTGTTCCGCGACGCGCTCGGCTTCGACGCCAAGCAGATCGCCGATGTGTTCACGCAGTGGAACTCCGGCGAACTCGAGAGCTACCTCGTGGAGATCACCGCCGAGGTGCTCGAGCAGGTCGACGCGAAGACCGGTCAGCCGCTGGTGGATGTGATCGTCGATGCGGCCGAGCAGAAGGGCACCGGTCGCTGGACTGCGAAGTCCGCGCTCGATCTGGGCATCCCGGTCACCGGCATCGCCGAGGCGGTCTTCGCGCGGGCGCTGTCGGGCTCACGTGCGCAGCGCAAGGCCGCGGTCGGTCTTGCCGCTGGCAAGCTCGGCGAAAAGCCCACAGACGTCGCCCAATTCACCGAGGACATCCGCCAGGCGCTCTACGCGTCGAAGATCGTCGCGTACGCCCAGGGTTTCGATCAGATCGCCGCGGGCAGCGCCGAATACAACTGGAACCTGCGTCCCGGCGACATGGCCACCATCTGGCGCGGCGGCTGCATCATCCGGGCCCGCTTCCTGAACCGGATCAAAGAGGCCTACGACCAGAATCCGGAACTGCCGAGCCTGATCCTCGCGCCCTACTTCCGGGCGGCGATCGAGACGGCCATCGACAGTTGGCGACGCGTGGTCGCCACCGCCACCCTGCTCGGCATCCCGGTGCCCGCGTTCGCATCCTCGCTCTCGTACTACGACGCCCTGCGCGCCGAACGGCTGCCCGCCGCCCTCACCCAGGGGCAACGCGACTTCTTCGGCGCGCACACCTACGAGCGCATCGATGCGCCCGGCAAGTACCACACGCTGTGGAGCGGCGACCGCAGCGAGGTTTCGGCCGACTGATTCGAGCGCCGTCCCAGCTCTGGGAAGACCCCAAAATTAGGGGCCGGGTGTACCGCGCTCGCATGAGGAGGACTGTTTGGCGGACCTACCAAGCGAACCAGCCGCCGAACAGCGGCTCGCCGATGTGCTGAAAGCACTCGGACCGGCGGGCTGGCAGCAGGCGGATGCGGTATTCGCGGTCACGGTCGCGGGTGCGGTCGGGCAGCTCGCGTACTCCGTCGGCGACCAGGTTGTTCCGTTATCGCCTCCGGAGTCGGTCCTGGCTCTGGTTCGGGAAATCCGGGCGCTCGCGGCACGTTCCAACGGCGGACCATGGTGGCGCATGCTGGTCGTACTAGCCGACTCCGGCGCGATCGATATCGATTACGACTACGGCGAGCAGCCGTTCCCGCCCGGGCAGCTGTTCGCTCCCGAGGCCTATCGCGCCGACCTCGAGGCGTATCCGCGCGCCGAGATACCGGTATGGTTGGGCGCCTACATCGGCCATGGCGACCGGCAACGGCGCACACCGCAGCAAGCCGCCGCCCAGGCGCGCGCCGATCGATCCGGTCAAGTGTGGGCGACGCTGGCGGAATACGAATTCCCCCCGTTCCCACAGATGTGGGCACGCTGGGCGACGGTCGCCGCGGCATTCGTCGCCGCCCGGTCCGAGCACGGCCCGCGGATGGAGCCGTGGACGGGAGTGTTCGAAGGCGCGACATTGCACGGGTCGACGCTGCATGCGCTCCCAGCCGGACGGGCCGTGCTCTCGGGCGGGGTGTGGAACGCGCCCACCTTGAACGCGGTCTACAACGGCGGCGAGCCGATGCCGAATCTCTATGCGGGCGCCCCGGATTGGGTGGCCGATCCCGTGCTCGACCCGCGCGCCGCATCAGGTCTGCTGTCGTTCTGCTACTGGTGGGAGTCCGGACGCTGGTATCGCGGAGCGTCGCCGTCGGCGCAGGATTGCGCCGTCGCGGTGCCCGGGGTCTGGACCAGGGACACGGTGACGGGAATCGTCGCCGATCTACTCGGTACGGAGCCGAATCCTGGTACTCGGGAAGCGATTCCCGCACTTCTGGCAGCGGCCGAGGCCGGACGGGTCACGCGCCGGGAGCTGGTGGCTGTATTCGGCGAGGACGGCCGGTTCGATCTCGACGGTGCGCTCTACCAGTATTCGCTGGCCGGATTGGCGCCGCCGACACCGGAGCCGATGCACGCCGCGGAGGCGATCTCCCGGGTACGCGATTACATCACCGGGCGAGTCCTGGACACCACGGGATATCCGCTCCAGCAGTTGGTCGCCGAACGATTCAGCGTGGGTTGGATGGTGCATGTGCCGGTGCCCGCCGGGATGGTCGCGACCGATCGGGCGATCTTCTATCTCGGCGACGACGGTGTGCTCGAACAGTCGTCGTCGGCCATCGATCCGCCGACGTACATCGCCGACTTCGAACGGCGATATACAGAGCGTCACGGCCGAGACCCGAAGGGGTAGTCATGGACCATTGGGAACGAGAGGGCCTGCGTGCGGCCAACTTCGGGATACGCAACCAGGTCGAGAACATCCTCGACGCACTCGCCGAGCAACGCGCCCACCAGGCCGAGGCCCAGCGGAAGTTGGATACCGCACGGTGCAGCGCCAGCTCGTCGGACGGCCTGGTGGAGGTGACCGTCGACAATTCGGGTGTCCTCATCGACGTGCGGTTCACCGCGAATGCCGCGCATAGTACCGCCGAACAGTTGGGCCGGTCGGTCACCGAGGCAGGACGCGAGGCGGCCCGCCGCATGCGGGAGCAGGTCGCACAGATCCTGGACCCGGTTGCCGCGGGCGTTCGTACCATGCCCGACCTGCCCGATCTGATACTCGGCGCACCGAGCCTGCGCGGGCACGGCGAAGTCGAGCGGCGCGACGAATAACTCCCTCCTCTATTCCCAGCACTGGGCATAGGTAAAGCCGCAGTAAGATTCTTCACCAGGCAAATCGCCTCCTCGGTTTCGCTGGTGAGGGTTGAAGGGTGACCGGGTATGGGCCAATCGTTGCGTATCGATCCCGATCGCATCCATGCGCTCGTCACCGAACTCGCCGCAGTCGCCGAATCCGCGCACCACGACCTGGCCGAACTGAAGGACGCCCTGGCTCGCGAGGGAAAACCATGGGGTGACGACGAGCCGGGACGAATGGTCGGCGATGCGTATGAGCCACAGGCGAAGAAGGGACTCGAGGGGTACCAGAACCTGGTCGACAACCTGCGCGGGCTGAGCAAGGGTGTCAGCGAGGTCGCCGACGCACTCGACGAACAGGACCGCAGCGGCGGCCAACAGATCCGCTCCGCCGGACCGAATCAGCCGGTGTCCGTCGTGCCGGAGACAACTTGGAACGGCACCAACGCCCCCCGAACCACTTCGCCCACAACCGGTTCCGGGTCGACCGCGGATAACGGGAGCGCGACGCCGACACAGTCCGGCGGTTCAACTCCCACCTCGGCCAACCAGCCGAGTTCCACGCCGACCGCCTACCCACAACCGGAGACCACGGGCTACACCCCGATCGGCCAGCCCATACCGGCCGGTTCGCAGCCCGGTTACCCGGATTCGGGTACACCGTCGACCGGACCGGACGCCACGACTCAGCCCGCTGCGGAAAATTCGACCGAAGACGGCACGAACGCCACTTCACCGCAGGTCGCTGACGATTCAGCCCCGACCGTCCCCGGCCCGACGCCATCCACCGCCACGGCGCCACCCAGGACCGGCGACCCCACGGTAACCGACAGGCCCGCGGGCACACCATGGTCGAGAACACCTGGGACGGCTTTCCCAGCGATACCCTCGGGCACCCCCTGGTCGGGAGCCCGTTCAGGCGCGCGCCCATCGGTCTTCGCACCGCATCCGGGCGGCGTCGGCCCGGCGCAGCCCGCCGATCAGAAGCGAGACGACAAGCCGCGCAAAAAGAAGCGCGAATCGGGGGTAGTCCGGGTGCCGACCGATGCGTCGGCGCTTGCCGCAGCGCAGGCGCTCGCCGATCGGCACGGACTGCGGCTCGTCGGCTTCGAGACCTCGGGGATCGGACCGGAGATGGTCACCCAACTGGCCGCGGCCATCGACGACATTCTCGGTAAGTATCCGTTCATCGAGCTTCACGGGATCGAGATCACCGACCTCGGTGACCGGATCTCCGAGGTGACCCGGAATCGAGGCGATGAGTCGGAGTCGGCGAGCACCGGGTCGTGGATCCTGCTCGACCGCGCGCTTGTCGCGAATCCCGCTCAATTCAGCGAAAAGGTCCGCGCTGCAATACAATCCGGAGAATCTGTAGCCGGGTCGGAGGAGCGACCGATGTATTCGACGATCGTCGGCGACCTCGGTCGGATCATGGCGGAGCAGGCGGGTCGCCCTGTCTGGCGGATGGCACAGCGGTCCCTGATCACCGAGTATCGGCGTCTCGAGGGCCCGTGGAACAGCGGGGAAACTCTGGCGAGCATCGTCGGCGGTTTCCGGCGGTGGCGAGACCAGTTGGGCGGCAATAGGGTCGCCGACGGCCGGTTCCAGCCGCGTTCGGCACTGGTTGCGGCATTCGCCGAAGTGGAACTGCGCGGGGAAGACGCGTGTGGTCCGGCGCGGGTGCTGTATCGGTTGTTGGTGGAGGGCGCCAGAGGGCGGTCAACGCCCCGGTGAGTGTCACCATCCCACCGCATTTCCCGGACTGGCTGACCCGCTGGGTGATCGGCCACTTCCCGGTCGGCAAACCCGACGAGATCCGCGCCGCCGCCGAGGCCTGGGCACGCTCAGCTGAACATCTCAAAGTCACACTCGCGCACCTGGAACGGCTCGCGCGCGAGGTTGCCTCGGCAATCGAGGGCGAGGCCGGTGAGGCGATTCAGAAACAGCTGAAGACCGAGATCGCCAATACGCGCAGCCAAATCGAATTCGCCGACGGCATGGCCGGTATGCTCTACGACTCGGCCAACTCGATCGAACTCGAGCAGTACATCGTCATCGGTATCGGGGCGGTCCTGCTCGCCAACCTGCTCATCGACACCGCCGTACCGATGAAAGCCGCCAGCGACCGCATCGCCGCTGACGTCGCCGCCACCACCGCCCGTCGCGACACCCTCGCATTCCTGTTCCAACGCTCCGCCGCCTTCATGCAGCGATTCCCCCATATGGCGCTCGCCATTCGCGCGACCATCATGGGCGCGGTTTCCATGGGCGGGGTCGTCGCCGGTGCGCAATACGCCCAAATCGTCCAGGGCCACGGCAAACCCGGACGCCGTACCAGCATGGATTGGGGCCAGGTGGGGGTGGCGGCGGCTGCCGGCGGTGCCGGTGGCCTGGTCGGCTCACTGGCGACCCGAGCTGTGCTGCCCGCGCTCACCCGTATCGGGGCCAACGCCGCGACACGGATGGGGCGTGCGACGGGTCGTGCCGTTGCGGTGGTGCTCGCCAGCGCCACCGGTGGAGCCGCGGGTGGAGCCGCGGGTGCGGTGACGATGTCCGCGCTGACGCACAGCAAACTGAATCTCGCCGAGATGATGCTGATGGGCGCGGGCAGTGGTGCCGTCGGCGGTTTCGGCGCGGCAATGCGCGCCACCAGAGCTATGGGCACAGTCCGGCCGCCGGAGCAGACCGCGACCGAGGTCGGTCGATCCCGCGGTGGCCGCGACGACAGCTGGCGCGATGGGCTCCCGGTCCGAGAACCCTACTGGAACAGGCCGCACAGCAATGCCGACACGGCCCGGCCGAGCGGGGAGACTATCCCGGAGATCAGCGGGCGCCGCGACGACCACTGGCGCGATGGGCTTCCAGAACGACCGGCACCGGATTGGGCCAGACCGCACACCGCCGAGGACGGTCACGCGCCCTGGCAGCCACCCAAGGAGACCATCGACGAGATCGACGGGATCGGCAAGTCACTCGAGGGAGAATTCAGCAAACTCGATGAGGGCGGCACCCCGCCGCCTTCGGATCCCAACCAACCGCCATCGGGCACACCCCGGACCCCACCCGCATCGCCGACATCCCCCGGTGGCACACCCGAACCCAGCCACGGCTGGAGTTCCTGGGATATGGCGCTGCAACAACTCACCGAGGGCAGTTTCGCAGCGGCACCGGCCGATCCCATGGCCGCACCGGGCGGCTCGTCGTCGACCAACCTCCCCGGCACCGCCCAATTCCACAGCAGCCGACCCGATTCTCCGCAGATGGGCCTTGCCGGACCCATTCTCGCCGCCGAGGGCCAGCCCAACGCCACACCGGGATCGGTGATGACGATGAGCGCCAACCCCCACGCCGAGAACAACACCCACTTCGGCACCGCCAAGGATCTCGGCGGCACCGGAGGCGGTAATGGTCCGGGCGTCACCGCGGGCCCACCTGCGTCACATGGGAGTTCGCCCAGTGGAGGCGGACTGGGTCCGCACTCACACACACCTGGGCGCGGGCCCGGCGAACTGCCGCCCGACCCCGACGAGGCCAGCATCATGCACCTCGATTTCGACCCCGAGCCGGTCGGCAACGAGCCCGCCACCCCGCCCGCGGCGACGCATACTGCTGGCGCCACGCCGGTCGAGCCGACGCCGGGCAACCGGCCAGGTTCGGGCACGCCCACCTCGGCGGAGGCGAACAGCCCTATCGCACAACCTGGTCCAGCGGCTGGCACCAGCGGCGCACCAGCACAACCGACTCCGGCACCGGCCGCGAACCCGCAGGCCAACGCACCCGCACCGCAGGCAAATACGCCCACACCCCACCCCACGCCACAGGCCAATACACCCACACCGCACGTCAATACACCCGCACAACCCCACACACCCGCACAACCCCACGCGAATCCGCAGGCCGGACAGGCTAATCCACCACTACCACCCGCTAACTCACCGCACCCCCAAGCCACTCCACCCGGCGCGCAAGCCAACTCGCCACAGCAACCGCACGCTGGCCCGCCAATTGCTGGCGGGGCGGCGAACAACCTTGCAGCCCAGGCAATCCCACCAGCCGCACTGGCTGGCGCGGCAGCACTGAGCGGGCACGGGCCGTCGGATCCCGGCGCTGCCGCGGGACTCTCGACACCGCCGCCCGCGATGTCCGGTGGGCAGCCCACCGACAACGACCGAACTCCCGGCGATCCCAAGGAATTTCCGGACCAGGACGAGATCGGGACCGTTGTAAAACCCCCGATGCCCAGCTACGTCCCCGCGTTACCGCAGGTCGACGAATACCCGAACAACGCACCCGACGAATACACCAAACCACCGGGCACCACCTACAACATTCCAGGCCAACCGGACGCACCAGATGGCCCACCCCCCAACGCGATTCCGATCGTCCCGCACCCGAGCACACCGGCGATTCCCGACACCGGATCCGCCATACCACTCACCGACCGACCACAGGTCCCGATCCCGGACACGGCTGTCCCCGGCGCGCCCGCCGAAGAAAATCCGGACGGGCAGAAGCCACGCGTCCACGACTCCGAACCACCGCTGCCCCGCCACTCCAACGACCCGGCACCGCACCTGCCCGCCCAACCAGCCGACCGCCCCACCGAACTCAACCCGCCTGCCCACTACGCCACCACACCGAACTCCGAAACCCCCGGCGCCCCAACTGATCCCACTGGCGCCCCACAACTCAACCGCCACAGCACCAACTACATCCCACCTCTCACCACCGAACCCACCCGCGGCGGTGTCCCCCCAACCGCGCCCGCGGGGCCCTTGCCACAGCCGGTGGCTCCGGCACGCCCGGTCCCGATGATGGCCCAAGCCTCGGCCGTCAAGCCCAAGAAGCGCATACCGAAGACACCGCCCGAACCGCCCAAGCCGACCGTCAAACCACCTGCGCCGGTGCCCATTCCAGTTCCCGAGCGCCGCAACCGCACCCAGCCGGCCACATCGCCGGTGCGCACGACCGCGACCAAACAGTCGGGACGCACAACGGGACGCACAACGGGACGCGACCTGGCACTCACCCTCGCCAGCCCCCCTCGTGCGATGACTGTGCCCGCGCTCAACCGAACCGAGCCGCACGGCCGCAACCTCGCCGAGCAGATGATCAGCGGCGGACTCGCTACAGCGGTCCGCCCTACCCGAGCCACGGACACACTGGTTCGCCCCCTCGAGGCGACTATTACCGAGCTCGAACGATCACTCGACGACAGCTCGAGCAACGGACTCCTGCCCGCACCGGAATCCGAATCGTCCGACCCGCGCACCACCGACGACGGATACAGACCCCGGCCACACGCGCAGACCATCGCCGAAATCGACGAGCAGACCATTGCCGATATCGACGCGATCAGCCGTGCTCTCTTCGACGAACTCGGCATACCCGACAACGACGGCGACACCCCATCACCCTCGAACTCGACCCAAGCACCGCCCTCCCCGAGCAATGCACCCGCGCCCGACCACGGCTGGAGCGCCTGGGACACGGCCCTGCGACAACTCACCGAGGGCCCCTACAACACACCCGCACCGACCGACCCGATCACGACGTCGGCGAGCCCGTCATCAACCGACCTCTCGGGCACCACCAAATTCCGCAGCAGCCGCCGCGAAACGCAACAGCCAGGTCTCGCTGGAACCATCCTCGCCGCTGAAGGCGAACCCGACACCGCTCCGGGATCCGCGCCCACAACCAGCACACCCACCCAAGCCGATACCAACACCCACACCGCCGCGACCCCTGACCTCAGCGGCTCGAACAACGGAACCGAACTCGCGGCGGAGCCACTAGCAGCGCATGAAGCTGGCGAGCTACCGTCCGCCCCTTACCAAGCCACGCTCGTCGATCTCGACTTCTTCGACTCCGAGCCAGTTGTCGACGAGTCCGCCCAGTCGACGACCCCGCAAATCGGCCCACGCCAGTCCCCGAGCTCCAATCCACGAGGCGCACAAGCCAACTCGCCACAGCAGCCATACACCACTCCATCTCCCGACGCGGTACCGAGCACTCTCGACGCCGAGGCGATCCCACCGGCCGGCACCGTGCCGCCCAGTGGGCCGACGGCGCTGGGCGGCGCGATGCCGCCGAGCGGGCATGGACCATCGAATTCCAATGCCAGCTCGGGACCCTCCGCACCGCCACCCGCGATGTCCGGCGGTCAGCCCACCGACAACGACCAAACCCCCAGCGACCCAGAAGAATTCCCCGACCGCATCGGCACCGTCGTCACACCCCCGATGCCCAGCTACGTCCCCGCACAACCACAGATCGACGAATACCCGAACAACGCACCCGACGAATACACCCAACCCCAGGGCACCACCTACAAAATCCCCGGCCAACCAGACACACCAAACGGCCCACCCCCCAACGCAATCCCGATCCTCCCACGCCCATCCACTCCGGTTGTGCCGGAAAGTCGACCTGCTGTCCCCCTCACCGACCGACCACAGGTCCCGATCCCGGACCACGCCATCCCCGGCGCACCCGCCGAGGACGACCAGGACCGGCAGAAGCCACGCGTACACGACTCCGAACCACCCCTGCCCCGACACTCCAACAACCCCGCACCACACCTGCCCGCTACACCCGCCGATCGCCCCACCGAACTCACCCCACCCGCTCGTTACGCGACCCCACCCAACCTCGAAACGCCCGGCGCCCCAACCGATCCCACCGCCGCCCCGCAACTCAACCGCGACAGCACCCAGTACATCCCCGACCCCACGGTCCAGCCCACCCGCGGTGGCGCTCCTGCCACAAGCCTCGCCGGGCCGTTGCCGGAACCAGTGGTCGCGGCGCGCCCGGTCCCGATGGCCTCGGCCGATAACCGTAAGAAGCCCAAACCTAAACCGAAGGCAACACAGGAACCAGCGCAGACACCACCGGAACCACCTGCCCCGATTCCGACACCACCGCCCAAGCCGGAGCCCAAGAAGCGTCCCGGTAAAGCCCAACCACCGCCGCCGCCGCCACCCACCGACCCTCCTGCGGTGAGCCCGGAACCCGCTGCGGCGGAGCACCCGAAGTCCGGTAAGTCCAGCGGACAACCGCCTGCCCTGGAGCTACCAGCCGTGGAGCGAGCGCGCGCGACTCTTCGCGAATTGCTCACCACCGATGCAGATATCGCATCCGCCGAGGCGATGCTCGACGCCCTGGTTCGGACCGCGGAGGGTCCGGTCGTGGTTCGGGTACTGCCAGACCGAGCTGCAGTGCGGGTCGAGGTAGTCGATCAGAGCAGGGTCCTGCCGACGCGTGACGAGCCCGATAAGACCACGGGTGAGGTGATGCCGACCGAATCGGGCCAGGTCACCGAGCTGTTGGACCAATCGGGGCAGTGGGGCTTCCGGCTGCACACCAACGGATCGCGCACACGGTGGTTCACTGTCGGACTGGACGATTCGGCGCCCGCACCATCCGAACCTGCCTTGCGGAGGACCTTCCAGCAGGGGGAGGTTCGACGGGGCGTGGCCGGGGCGCGCAAGCAAGTGGGCCAGTTCCTGTCGCAAAACACTAGTCTGCCCCAGTCGACAATCGATTCCGCAGTCCTGGCCATGTCGGAGTTGCTCGGCAACGCGGCACTGTACGCGAGCCGAGGCGGTGCCGAGCTGACCGTCGAGGCGAATGATTCACGCGTCCGGATCAGCATCGTGGACACCTCAGTCGGATTGCCGAAGTGGCGAACCGAAAGCAATGTCGATGCCGCCGACGAGGTCGCGCCATCATCCACCGTAGACACTGCCGACATCGATGCATTCCTGGCTGGGTTCGATGATGTGGCGGCACTAGAATCCGCGTTTGCCGATCCCGACGAACTGGGCGACCGCGCGGACGGAGAGCACGGACGCGGCGCTCGGATCGTGATGGACAACGCTGCCACGGTCGGCACCGATGTGACTCGGCACGGCAAGACGGTCTGGGTCGAATACACGACTCCCCCAAGGAATTACACAGCTACCTTACGCACTGACGATTCGAGCCCCGACCCAAGCGACCCGAATTACCAATCAATGGGCGCCTGGCTTAAAGCGGTCCGACAGCACAAGGAACTGACCCAGCAGCAGCTCGCCGATCGCATCCACCGAAACAAGGACACGGTGCGTAACGCCGAGAGTGGCCGCGTCACTGTCAGGCCTGAGTATCTGCGGGATTCTAGCGACGCCCTCGGGATTCCGGACAGCACCCTCCGAAGCGCTGTACAACGCTTCGAACCCCAACTCACGGACCACTTCGGCGAATCTATTCCTGACCCCACCGACCCTAGATACCGGTCGATGGGCGACTGGCTCAAAGCAGTCCGTCAGCATCATCAATTGACGCAGCAGGAACTCGCAGAACGCGTGGGCGGCACATACAACATTGTCTTCAAGACCGAGACCGACAGCACCACCGCAACGCCCGACTACCTGCAAACGTTCGGCGATGTGCTCAACATTCCCGGCGACATCCTGCGAACCGCGGTACGACGCTTCGAACCCCAACTCACGGACTACTTCAGCGAATCGATTCCGGACCCCAAAGACTCCAGATTCCAGTCGATCGGCAACTGGCTCGAAGCAGTCCGACGACACTACGGACTGACTCCGCAGGTACTTGCCGACCGTATCGACCGCGCGGTTGGGACGGTCCGCGATTCGGAGAACGGCGAGACCGTCACTCCCGACTACCTGCGAGCATTCGGCGATGCACTCAGCATCCCCGACGACATGCTGCGAACCGCGGTACGACGCTTCGCACCCCAACTCACGGACTACTTCAGCGAATCGATTCCGGACCCGAAAGACTCCAGATTCCGGTCGATCGGCAACTGGCTCGAAGCAGTCCGACGACACTACGGCTTGACTCAACGGGAACTGGCCACCCGTATGGGTCGCACTGAGCGAAAGGTGTGGGACGCAGAAAACGGCGGCACCGTCACCGCTTATCACTTGCAGGCGGTGGCCGATGCGCTAGGCGTTCCCGATGAAACGCTTCAGTACGCCGAGCAGTATTTCAGAACCCCTGACCCCACCGACTCGGAATACGAGTCGATGGGCGATTGGCTGAAGGCAGTCCGACAACACCGCGAACTTACCCAGCAGCAACTCGCCGACCGTATGGGCCGTTCTCGCATCAGAATATCGAAGACCGAGAATGGCGCCGTCACTGCTCGTTATCTGTGGGACTTCGGCGATACTCTGGGCATCCCCGATGAAACGATTGGGGCGGCGGTTCTTCGCTTCGAACCTCACCTCGCAAATGCTTTCGGATTACCGATACCCGACCCAACAGAGACTCGATTCCGGTCCATCGGCGACTGGCTCGAAGCCAACCGACAGCGTCATGGATGGACCCAACAGGAACTCGCCGACCGCATGGGCCGTGACCGAGCCCGGATATCGAAGATGGAGAACGGCGCCTCTGTCACTCCTGGTTACCTAACGGACTTCGCCAACGCTCTCAACATTCCCGAAGAAACACTCCGAGACGCCGAGCACCGCTTCACAGTCCTCGATCCAACAGATCCAGAATACCAATCGATTGGCAACTGGCTCCAAGCCAACCGCGAGCGCCGCGGGTGGACCCGGACGCAACTCGCAGACCGTGCGGGACGAGACATATTGACCCTGCGGAACGCGGAAACCGACAGCCGCCAGACGCGCCCACATGTGTTGCGGGACTTCGCGGTCGCCCTCGGCATTCCCCTCGACACCATGCGATCCGCCGTCCAACGGTTCCAACCTGAACTCGAAGATTTCTTCGCCATGGCGCTGCCCGATCTCGACAACTACCCGTCGTCGATCGGGGACTTGCTCAGGGCAATCCGGCACCACCATGGACTGACCCAAACTGAACTCGCCACGCGGATGGGTCGCAACAACAGGACCGTGCTCGATGTGGAGAACGGCGGCACCGTCACCCTTAACTTCCTGCGGACGATGCGCGAGGCCCTCAATCTCCCCCGCGATTATGTCCGTGCGATCGCGGAGCAATTCCTCACCCCCGCCTACCGACCGGGAGAGTCACCCGAGGGCCGGCCGGAGGAAGCGGATTTCTGGGATCTCTTCGATACCGCCCCCCGATCATCCGAAGAGTTGGCAATCCAGAATAAACTCTTGCTGCAGTATTTGTGGATCGCGAAGGCCGCCGCCTGGAAGTGGCGCACACTGACCGAGTTGAGCGAACTCTCTCGAGACGATCTCATGCAAATCTTCGCCCTAGCTATTCGGAGTGCGATTACAAACCACATCCCAGGCGGACCGCCATTCGCCGCCCATGCTTGGCGCTCGGCACGGGGCGTGATGCTGACCATCTATTTCGAATCACTGTTCCCGCGTCTGGATAGACCGACACGACTTCAAGTGATCAGGGTTTACACCTATGTCAATAAGCAGAAAGAGGCAGACAGGAATGCCAAACCGAGCAAGGGTGAAATCAGCCAGGCCCTCGGGCTGACACCGGCTGAAGTGTCCTTCGCGATCCAGACCATCGCGGTCAAATTCCCATCGTTCGACGACACGCCGTACGGCCAGGATCGGACCCTGGACGTGGCCGACCGAAATGCCACTCCCGACGACGACGCCACCCTCGACACTATCGACCAAGAGTTCGCCGAGCGGATCAGACAAGCCCTGTCAAGTCTGCCGACCGCAGACCTTGCTGCGCAGCTGGTCGAACTCGTCTTCCTCCAGTCGGTTTCGATCGAGGATGCCATCGACGAGTTGAACGAAGGGGCCGACGTCGAGTTGCCGCTCGACGCTGCCACCGCACACGAGATTCTGGCGCAGGCCGGCGGCGTGCTGCGCACAGTATTCGACCCGCCCGACTCGGATGAACCGGACGACCGCGAAGCGGATGACGCGAGTGCCAGTGGGACTCTTGCCTCCGAGCGTCCGAATGACGAGGGCACCGGCGGCGCTCCGGGACCCGCACGTCGGCGCCCGTCCGGCCCACGCGCTCGACAGCACCACGCACGCCCGCCGCATCACAGCACCGGGATCGGTCCTGCCGATTTCGACTCGAGGCGGCACCACCACCCATCAAATGGCCCCGCAGGTCCCCACGGACGCCGGCGCCAGTCGGGCGCAAGGACGCCCGAACCCGATGGCACCGCAGCACACCCGGACCAAGATCCCGGCGGCGCGACGACGCAGCCGCAATCGGCCGATGTCACCGTCAGCCGACCGCCATCGGAGTCGCTTCGGCTGGACGACGACCGACGCACGCACATCTTGGACGGCGATGCGACCGGCGGTGGGCACCGGCACGGCACCGGCAAACCGGGCAAAACCGAATTCCCGGCGGACTGGGACGACGAGAAGATCATCGAGGTCACCTGGGCCATCGTTGAAGCCTGGAACAACCCGGAACTGCGCGAGTCACTGGACGTAAGGACCGGAGCCACGCACTTCTGGCAGCTCGAGGAAGTCCATGAGGGTGTTCACGTGGTCGTTCGGGTGGCGTTGGACGGCCGAATCCTCACGGCCTGGCCCGCGAGTGGACCCGGGGTCGTCCGGAACCCGGCGGCACCATCGCCACCACCGCAGCCGCCACCGACCCGGGTTTCGATAAACCGCCGGACCGTTCGCAAAGTGCTGGTCAGTCGCGGCCCGAACAGCAAGGCACCGGGATTCGCCAAGTTTCCGGCTGAGTGGGTCGAAGACGAGGAAGCGTTCATGGCCATCGTCGCGGCGGCGGCCGAGCATGCCATTCAAAACGACGCCTTCGCCGAGCACCCCGACCGACCGAATCATCAATGGCTGCTGAACTGCGAACACGACGGCGTCACCTTCGTCCTCGATGTCGATGCCAAAGGTCGAGTGACATACATGTGGCCGGAAGCCGGTCCCGGAGTCACCTACAACCCACCGGCCCGGCAACACACCAGCCAGACCGATGCGACCTCCACGCAGACCTCGAGCACCGCGCGTACAAGCGGAAGCGGCTCCAGCAGCAGCGGGGCACATGGTTTTGGAAGCAGCAACGGTGAGGACAGCGGCGGTCGAGCCGAGCCGCCGCGGGATCTGAGCGCGCTGTCCAGGGAAGCACACGCGGCACTCGACACACCGGGGGCCGAGTTGCGCGACCTCGGCTCGGTCGACCAGATCGCCGAGCAGCTGAGGCGGGATGGACTTCCCGGACAGACCGCGGTAGTGCTGGAGCGCATCGATGGTGTGGACCACGCCAGGACGCTCGTCTACGACGGCCGCAGAGTCGTCGAGGTGCGCGATCCGGATACCGACGACGGCATGATTCACGAATTCGTTCCAGGGGCGAGTGCTGCGGAGCAGACGCGTGCACTGGTGTATTCGCCGGTGGAGGCGGCGGATCGGGTCGCGGCGGAACAGGCTTTGGGCAGACTGCTCGGCCGACACGACTCGGACAGGTTCCCCGAGCATTTTCCCGACGGCATCCCCGACCGTCCCACCCGCGCGGCGACCGCACTGGACTTCGATCGGCCCCGCACCATCGACGGACCGTTGCAGGAAAACGAATGGTCGACCTTGGCGAAGCTGTATCCCACCGAGGTGTCGAGCTCGCGGGGAGCGCCGCAACCGGCCCGCGCCCAGGCACTCGAGGTGTGGAGCGCCCGTTACTTCCCCCAGGAACCCGTTCCCGCGGCCGAAACACCCGCCGAATACCTGGCTCGCCACGCTGATGTCGCAATCGCCATGTACTCGAACACTTACCGCGCCGGAGAGCACGACGGCGTCCACGGATGGGTGAATCAGCAGGGTGTCCTCCGATTCCAGATCCGCGCAGCGGAGGGCACGCCCTCGGGCCAACAGATGTTCCGAGACTTGATGGCCGAGATCGGACCCGACGTCCGCGCGATCCATGAACCCTGGTCGGTGGACGACGAATTCACCGACAATATCGACACCTTCAACGCGTACAGACAGGATCTGTGGCTTTCCCCCGAGGATGCGGCACGCCGGACGTTCACCGGCAAGATGGCCAGTGACCTGGGGTTCACCGAGGTGACCGTCAATCACTTGTTCGGCCCCGTCGGGGAGCACCTCAAAGTCGATGTGACGTTTCGCAGGCCCAACCACGCGTCTACGACGGGGTCGCGCGACATCGGTGCGGGCCCGCAACACACCAGCCAGACCGATGCGACCTTCGCGCGGACATCGAGCACCGCGAGTACAAGAGAAGGCAACTCCAGCACAACGAGTTCCGGTTCACCAACGGCCGACGCCGAAACCTCTCGCGCCACACGGTCCGGAGGCCGAACCGTCAGCGAGTCCCCCAGTCCGGAAACTCACTTCTACAACGACGTCGATCCCGCCGCCGACCACGGATTCATCGACCGGCGCAGCGGCGACGCACCCTGGGTAATCAACAACTTCGGCCCGGTCAATCCTGGCCCTCGGAAACCAGGCAATAAACCCACTTCCGGTGCAGGGAATACGGAGCCCAACAGCAGCACCGCACACTCCGACGAGATGGCATCGACAGAACCGCCATCGGCCGATGGTCGCACTGCGCCCCCACGCTCCTCGCCACCCGATGTCTCGCAGGCACCGAGCACTGTCGAAGTCGGCGAGACCGACACCGCAGCACACCCCAGCGACACGCTACGCGCGCACGATCGCGCGCCGAATCTCGTTTCCCCGCAAGAGCCGAGGACAGATACGTCGCGCGAGAATTTCGAGCGCATACTCCGGGATGTCTGGGACGATCAGGATTCCATCGAGTCCGAATCCGATGTCTACTTCCGTCATCTGGTCGCACCGACCGAACCGAGCTCGGTGACGGATCCCCCGTCCTACCTCAGGCGGGTTGTAGGAATTCTCGATGGCCGTCCGCCCGGTCAGCAGATCGCCTTTGGGCAGACGTCAGGCCCACATGTGGAGATCCATCCCGAGAACGCCGATTACGTCGCTGCTGTACCGAACGGTGTCTCCTTCATTCGATTCTCGCGAGCCGGTACCCAACCGAAGATCGGTTGGGTCGTCTATTGCCATCCCCGCCCCGACGACTCACCCGAGGTGATGCACGGCATCGTGCACGAGATACTGGACCAGCCGGAGGAATTTCCGGGTGCCGTCGGGGCAAAGATCGCCGGACCGAGTACACCCAGAAACGACTGGATTGTCATCTGGGTAGCCGAGTTCGAACAAATCGAAGCCGTCACCACCTGGCTGGCGAGCTACCAACAGCAGCATCCGGATTCGTTCCTTGATTCGGTGCATGGCCTGTCCTGCAAGGTGTTGCCCGGCGTAGGTATCGCCGCCAAACCGCGCCGCTGGAGTAGCCGCGGCGGACTTGGACGATCAGTCATATTCGACGCGCTCCGATTCGCCCAGGAAAGGGGCGCCGGTTTCGCCAGATACCGTGAAGAGGCCCTCGGCGGGTTGATGGCGAACGGTGTGGACCCGAAACATCCTTGGCTGCCGCTCAATTCGCCGTACCGCGGCATGCAGCCGATGCCGGCCCAACCGAGCCATCCGGCTGGGCCATCGGTTGTCTCCGACCAATCCGAACAAAGCACGTTCACCGGGAAAGCAGTTACCCAGCGGCCGGATCCGCGGACAGTCACTTGGCCCGCAATGCCGTTGGCCGCGGGCGGAGGCGCCAGAGGCGGGGGCAATGGGGGTGGGTCCGGGTCGAGCACGACTGAAACGGGCACGGCTGAACCGAATGTGGTGGACACGGTTGCCGGGGGCCTTGGTTCGGACCGCGCGACCGAAGATGTCGAGGACGTGCTGCTGGGCAACCCGGCCGAAACCACCCACAGCGAACCGAGAACCGATGCGGACGAACCGGATTCGGGACAGCCCGATGACACCGCCGCAGGTGCGCCGAGCCAGCAGGCAGGTACCGACACCACCGAGCTGCCAGTGTCAGCCGCAACCGGCTCCACCACCACTGACGTATCCGATTACGTCCTCAAATGCCTCCCCCAAGCCGCGCACGCTGCTTGGGCCGTCGGCTACGACGGCGCGAACCTGCCTGACGCAGATGCGGAAACCTGGCCAGAACTGCGAGCCAGTCTGCCCGGCGGCTTCACCAAAGTTTTATTACCACCCAAAACCACCTCCAACACCAACAAATATCCCCTCGCTTACCTTCTCGACGCCCTGGAAAATCCGAAGAACAACATCAAAGCCATGGTTCTCGTCGTCGACGACGGCAGTGCGGCCCATGTCTTCTTCGCTGTCTCCGTAGGCAATGGCGAAACCCTGATCTTCGACACCGACGTTCCCCAACCGTCCACCACCACTCGCCTCGACACCACCTCCGACGAAGAACACCGCGACCTACCGATCCCCCGCGTGCGCACTCGCGACCGATGGGAGCCGTCCTTCACCGATATCAAAGACGCGTTCGTCCTCAACCTCGCAGAAGACGCCGCCGGCCTTCTCCACCCCATCGCCCCACTACATATCAACGGCCCCACAGAGGTACAACAACAGCATCTAATTCATGGCCGACCCGGCAACAACGCCGCCGAAGGACCGGACGAACCAGCGGAATCCAATCCGGAAGGCAATCGCACCCCCAACACCGACGGAACTGCCGCTTCGTCGAATTCGCCCTTCCTGCAATGGATCCGCGGCAAGAACCGCCCCAAGACCACGGGCGCTTCCGCCCCTGCCTCCGCCGAAAAACAGCCCGCCGCGCAACAACAACCTACCGATCCGGGTGCCGACGAGCCGTCGTCTACACGAGAACTGCTCGTCGTCAACAAGCCATTCGCGCATTTTATGCTGGGCAGGATTTATCTTCCAGGCGGACAGTTCGGTAACAGGATCGGCAGCGTGGCCGCAACGAGTGCCCTGCCATACGCGCTGCTGCATGAAGGGCAATCGCCGAAGTTCGCCGCCACGGCGGGTGCCCTAGCATGGGGCACGAGGCTTCTCGACCTGCACGCAGGCCGCGTCGTCGACCGCCATGAGCGGAAAAAGGTGATGGTCTACGCGCAAGCGATCGGTGCCGCAGCCGCAGCAACAGCCACCGGCTTGATCCTCTCCCACGCGCCCCATCTCGGACTGGGACTGACTACGGCAAGTGTGGTCGAAGGTATTGCGGCGACCTACTATTTCCGCGCATATCTCGCAGCTATCGGGGACATCCTCACCGAGCGCCAGAGGCCATTAGGAAACGACTTCAGAAGTACCACCGGGTCCATGGCAGATATCACCGGTCAAGCACTAGGCCCCGCCTTGGTCGGCATCGCGCCCGCGGCGCCATTCGGCCTCGATACCCTCTCCTACTTGACCAATCTCCCAAACCTGTGGAAATTGCCCTTTCCCACCCAGACCTTCGACAAACCGCGCAGCCTCCTCCGTGACCTCGTTGAAGGCGCACGGGCACTGTGGCAGGACAAATTTCTCCGTGAATTTACCGGGATCGCCACGATCAACAACGCCGCTTGGGCAATGATGGGCTTCCGCACCACCACAGTGCTGGAGGCCTCCGACCTGCCGGGCTGGGCCGTCGGCGCGGTAGTTGCCGCACCTGCGTTTGGTGGGATGATGAGCGGCATTCTGCGGAAGGTAACCCGCAAGGTCGAGGCCAGTACCTTTTACCCAGTAGCACTCACCAATATGGCCGCGTTCTTCGCGCTCCAGGCAGCGACCACCAACGCTGCTGTAATAGCAGCCGCGTCATTCGTGGACTCGATGGTGATGACGGCTATGAACAGCCGGGCTAACACATACGAACAAGGCGCCTTCCCCACGGAAATCCGAGGCCGACTGGGAGGCGTGAAAGGCGCGTTCCTGGGTTCTGGCCCCGCTCTCGGCCTGTTTGTGAGCAGCGCGCTTGTGGGCGGCGGCGCCGCGGCGACCATACACAGTGGCGATGCTCTCGCCACGCTGGCAGCGACCATTACCGCAGTCACCGCCGCCGGTTACCCCGTTCTTCTTCTTGTCCGAAAGGGCCGCGTCTTCGTCCGTATTGTCACGCGAGGCCGTGGCTTGTTCGGAGGGCTGTCACACAAGTCTCTGGCAGCGGCAGCGGCCCAAGCGCACACCCAGAAACCAGCTGGAACAGGGCCGACCGAGCACGCAACGCCGGACACCCCGGACCCCGCCGTCATCCGGAACTGTGCCATCCAAATCAGCCGCGTACACCGAGCACTCGGCGAGGACACCGCGCCGGACCCCAACGACAAAGACCCCCGATGGGACGCCGAAGACAACTGGCGGATGATCGAAAAAACCCTCGGCGCCCAACTACGCCCGATGAAGACCAAAGGCACCGACCCCATTGCCAAGGCCGTCGAAATCATCCGCGACAGCAAGGACATCGATAGGGTCGCCGTCACGGTCGACAAACATATCCACTACGTCCTCGACGTCGAGGGCGAAATCCTTGTTTTCGACACCCTCGTCGACGACGCCGACAACGAAACCCTCCACGTACGCAATGTCGACGGAGACGAGAATGGCGACAACAAATGGCAACCCTCCTACGACACCTTCGAAAACAGCTTCTATGCCGCCTTCACCCACCGTGAGGGCACCACCGCACCCGCCCACCGGCAGTTGCCCCGATACCTGCACATCAAACATCCACCCAAGCTCCAAGGTCGCCCCGACGCTCCGCAGGACCCAGCCGATCCCCATGCGTCCGCACAGTCGACGTCCGGCAAGGCGCCGAGCGACCATGCAATCGCGAACACGGCCGATGCCGAATCGAGAACCCCTGCGAACCAACCGGATCCGGAGCAAGGTGGAGCCGACGAAGCGCCGAGCACGGTCCGCGCGGTCGACGACAACGCTGCCCCGAACCCGCGCACGCCAACCGCTCGCGAGTTCGACGTGCTCACATTGGTCGCGCAAGGCCGCACGAACACCGAAATCGCGGCGGAACTCGGCATATCCCCTCGAACCGTCGAACAGCACCTGAACAACGTCAATCGCAAGTTCGGCCCGGCCAAACGCGAGGAACTGCCATTGCTGGCGGCGCAAGCCGCCGGGCTCGTGCCAGAAACCCTTCAGCCCCAGGAATCGGCAGCGCCGTACCCGCATTCCACAGCCGAAGCCGAGACCACACCAGAACCGGAAAGCCCAGCGGGACAATCACGCACAGTGACCTTATCCAACCGCGAAACAGACATTCTCCGAATGCTCGCACGCGACGGCACTACTCCAGGCCCTTCCGCAGCGCCGGATACCGCAGCAGGCATCGAAGACCAAGCTGACGAGGATACGAACGAAACACAGCCCCACTCGGTTTCGCTGCACGGCCACTTTGCGGACCAGGTATTCGAGCACGCACTGGCGGCAGTGGCGCAAGCAGTCGAACGCGGCATTGTCGAGCTCGATCCGGACCAACAGCGGCAGCTGGCTCATGACATCACCGAGCAGACGCTGCTCATCGCTGACGAAGCCGGCACCACAATGGATATCGGGCAAGTACTGGCGGTTGCCGATGCCGATACCCGGTTCCTAATCGAATACACCCGGCTAAGTCCGCGACCCCAGACCACCGAGCCCTCCGAAGATCCGCCGCCGCAACCAAGCGAGCCCGTCGAAGAGACGTCGACGACGGACCGGGCGGAGTTACTTCTGGAAGTATTTCCGGCGGACTCGCCGGCCGAAGATCTTAGGGAGATCGCGCAGGGCATCGGCTGGCGCGACACCGTAAAACTGGCGTTGTGCCAGGCGATTCGGTCACGCCGAATTCCAGAGGGTACGCGCCTGCGCGCGGCCAAAGCAGTCGCCGACCTTCTCGGTATGCCGCCGTCGAGCGTCGGAGCGGCCTACCAGGAACTGGCCGACGACGGCTATCTGGTGAGCAGCGGCAAGCTCGGCACCACGGTGACCCATGAAAACCAATGGCCGACCAACCCGGCACCGGACCCCCTGACCGCACGGCAGCTGCTGGACAAACTCGCCGCAGAATCACCGCCCCAGACCGGGCGGCGCAACGGGCGCAATGCATTCAAACTGCAGTTGCGCCAGGCAATCCGGTCAGGCCGAGTTGCCGAGCAGACGCGCCTGCCCCCGGCCAAGACAGTCGCCAGCGAACTCGGTCTGCCGCAATCGGCTCTGCCTCCGGTGTATACCGAACTGGCCGCCGAAGGCTACGTCGTGACCAGCACCCACGGCACTACGGTGGCGAGCCACGATCAATGGCCCGAGGAGCAGATCTTCGAGCATGCCCTGGCGGCGGTGGCGCGAGCAGTCGAACGCGGCATTGTCGAGCTCGATCCGGACCAACAGCAGCAGCTGGCTCACGACATCACCAAGCAGACACTCGTCATCGCCGACGATGCCGATTACACGATGGATATCGGTCGAGTACTCGCGACTGCTGATGCCACCACCTTGCTTCTGCTCGAAAATACTCGGACCAGTCCGCGCCAGCCCTCCGAAGCTTCGCCGCCGCAGCCAACCGAGCCCGTCGAAGAGCAGTCGACGGACCGCGCCGACTTGCTGCTGGAGTTATTCCCAGCGGACTCGTCGGCCGAAGAGCTGAGGCAGATCGCGCAAGGCATCGGTTGGCGCGACACCGTGAAATTGGCGTTAACCCAGGCGATCCGGTCAGGCCGAATACGACCACACACGCGGCTGCCAGCCGCCTATGTGGTCGCCACACAACTCGATTTGTCGTCGTCGACTGTGGAAGCGGCATACCAGGGACTAGTCATCGACGGCTATTGCGTGAGCAGCCGCAGGCACGGCACTACAGTGGCCGACCGCAGCCAATGGCCGAAACCGGCACCGGACCCCGCTGTACCGCTGACCCCACA
Source organism: Nocardia sp. NPDC050630 (assembly GCF_044457245.1). NCBI lineage: Bacteria > Bacillati > Actinomycetota > Actinomycetes > Mycobacteriales > Nocardiaceae > Nocardia > Nocardia sp. NPDC050630. The sequence goes on along the minus strand of NZ_JBITGN010000001.1, from coordinate 108,700 downwards.
GCAGCTGCTGGACAAGCTCGCTGTGGAATCGCCGACCGAAGACCTGGCACAGGCGGCACGACGCATCGGCTGGCGCAACAGCGTGGAAGCGTTACTGCGCCGGGCGATTCGGTCCGGCGGGATACCGAAGGGCACGCGACTGCCCTCAGCCATAGCACTGAGCGACTATCTCGGCCTGTCGCATTCGGCTCTGACGGCGGCGTATAAGCCACTCGCCGACGAAGGCTATGTCGTGACAACCACCCACGGCACTACGGTGGTGAACGACGACGCCACAACCACGCCGACAGCCTCCCCCGACGGCCGCCGCGCCGGTCCAGGCCCTCGACACCGTCATGCAGGCATGCCGCCGCAGCGATCCATCGGCGGGGTCGCCCCCACCGAATTCGACCCACACATGCGGCGCCATCACGCCCCGACAGGTCCCCACGGACGCCGCGGGCGCCAATCGGGCGCGAGGACTCCCGAATCCGACGGGTCCACAGAACATCCCAGCGAAACGTCTCCATACAAAACGGTCCCCCCGCCGACCGTCCCTCTCGAGGATGCGACCGAGATCGAGCTTGCTTGGCCGACAGTGGACTCACGTGGAGGCCTCGTGGGGCCGGATAACCAGCCCTACTGCACCGAGGATGCACGAGGCGGTCAACCATTCCTGCTCACCTCCGCCGGAAAGTTCGTCACCGCTGACGCCTTTCACGATGAACTGCTCGCCGCATATGTCGAGCACGGCGGTTCGCTCGATGACCTGAGCGGCTTCGGAACTTGGAGGAGCGACGGACTGCTGACCGAGGTCACGGTGTTCGATCCGAACTTCGGCGACTCGAACGCGGACCCGATGGTTCCCGCACAGATTTTGGACGCGCTAATCCAGAGTGGAGCCAATCTCAGCACGTGCACGTTCGACGTTCTCGGCGAGGAGCGCCGGGGCCTGCTGTGGCTCGGCCAAGGGTCCCAGATGCCGGTCGCACAGGTTTATCGCGACCGCGGCCGTGGAGCCCACAAACTGCTCAACGGCTATGGAGTCGTCCCGCAGCTGGACGGAAAGAATGTTGTCTTCTGGGTGAACTGTACGAGCTCGGAGTCGAGCGGCGATGCAGTATCGCTCGAGTTGACAGCCGAAGTTGTTCGCGGCGCTTCCGTATCCGTCGGTATCACCCTGGAAGAACATGATGACGCCGGTAGCGCCCACTACGACACTGTCGATGTAGGTCCAGACCGCGCACGCGGTACTGAGGTAGTCCAGGTGCTCCACGAGAACTTGACGACTTGGCTCGTCGAGTCGGGCGCCTGCTGGGCGGACGGCAGTAGTACCCCGCCCATTGAGCAAGTCGCAGGCGGAGGCACGGGCGTCGGGACCCTCCCTGGCCAGTCACCCACCCCGGACGAGCCGGACGAACCAGCGGAAACCGGCTCACCGCGGTCCACCCCTGCGGGCAATAGCCAAAACACCACGGGCACAAGTAATTCCACCGAATCGGCTGGCACGAGCCGCTCCGTCGCGCCTGAGGCCAACGAGGGCACATCGCAATCCCCAAGGGGCCGAGAACGATTCCGCGGATCGGAAGCAGAGGAGTCGGTCCCGGCGACGCCATGGAGCAGTTACAAGACGCCTTGGTCCGGTAAGAGCAAGCCCGCATCGGCTCCGGCGAACAACCCCGCACAGCACGGCACAGTGGTTGGAAACCAATCACATCGGGCCTCCGCCGCGGCGACCACACCCGAGGGATCTAATGACCGTAAGCCCGCCAGTCCGTGGTCTGCACGGAAGGTCGAGCCACCCGCATCGACTCCGGCTAGCACAGGCACCAGAGCAGACCGATCCGCACCTACCGAGCCGCTTCGGCGATTGATCGACGCGTATGTCGCACAGGGCAATCCGGAACAGGCAGTCGAGCTGCTTCGAGAGCACTTTCGGGACAACGTATTCCAGCGCATCCAAGCGAATATGCGCGACCTCACCGTATCTCAGGAGGTCTACGACCAAGCTTGCGCGGGTGCGATCACGCATCTCGGCCAGATCGACAACAGGAGCCTCACACAGTGGGTCGACCTCAACGCCGACAACCTCATGGCCCAGCACCGTGAAATCGCCGAAATCTGGCATAGGATTTGCGATTTCGTCATCCGGGGTACGCGGCTGCGGGCGTCCGATCCGCTGCTCGCCGCTCTGGCACAGACGAACACTTCGCAAGTCCGCCGACACCTGCTCGAATTGCCGCTCAGCCGTCGGCAGGTACTCGGCCGATTCGACCCGAGACGCACCGGCTCCGTGGCACGGTCGACCCCACGGGATCCCATGACCGAGCCCCGTGCACTGTGGAACGCGGCCCGCGAGTTGGTCCTCGCGATTGCCGACGAACATGGCGTGACCGCGCGGATCCCCGACGAGCCGATGCCGAGCCTTCCGCCACGCCGTCGCGCGGCCAGCAAACGCCGCCCCGCCGCAAACCAAACATCCAGCCGCGACCGAGCCGTGTCACGAGGAGCTGCGGCCGCGCACGAGCCGACAGCCATGCGGGAAAGGTCCGATACCCCCGTCGCAGCGTCCCGGGCGGATCTCGGCGTTGAACCAGCCACAACGAATTCCGAGGGAGAACAGCCGAGTACCACGGCTATCGCCTCCACGACTCGACCGACCGAGTTCTCGGCACCCGAAGACGAGCAGACCATAGCTCCGGAACCGTCCGATACTCCGTCGTACCGCAGGGGGTTTTCCGAGCTCGACATCGAGATCATCGATCTGCTCGCGCAAGGAGCAACCACAAAAGAGATCTCGGAGGTCACTGCAGTGACCGAGCATGTGGTGAAGTACCGCCTCGTACGAATCCAGCGCGAACTCGGGACCAGTGGTCGGGATGAGACGGTCGCCGCGGCCACCCAAGAAGGAATCATCAGTAGGCTGCCGCCCCCAATCGACGAGCCTTCCAGCCAGGGGGTGAGCGAAAGCAGTTCGACCACAACCGAAACCGATGCGTCCAGCGATGCCGCGCGAGAACCGCGTCCCAGCACGGATGCGACGCTGGCGGACGCAGCGCATCCCACCACCGATCCGCGTTCCCTGGACCAGGCCCGGGTGGACGCCGCCACCCGTCGGATGGCCGCGCTGCTGGGGCCAGCAGCGACGACGGCGCCGGGTCCGGCACCGTCCAGTCCGGCGACAGCTCCTGTCGGACGTGGCGGACTGTTGGGTCACGAGGTCGAAACACTCGAGCTGGTGTTGGCGGGCGTGACAATCTTCCAGATCGCATCGCATTTCCAGGTGTCCGAGCGCACGGCAAAGAAGTACCTGGGAGACGCCGCCAAAAAGCTCGGCACCCGCGGCCAGATCCCGACGGTGATGGCGGCGATGCATCGCGGGATCATCGCCCGTCCCGCGCACCGGTGGAGCGGTGATATCTCGCTAGCCCCCCAGGAGATCGAGCGGCTCGAGCTCATGGCGGACGGGCTGTCCTACGCCGCGATCGCGAAGCGGCAAAAGATATCGCAGAGCACCCTCACGGACCACCTGGGGCATACCGCTCGCAAGCTCGGGGCCAGCGGGCGCGAGCAGTTAATGATGGCGGCGCTGCGGCGCGGGATCATCGCCCCTCGCGACCCCGCCGCGACCGCGGTCGAACTGAGCGCAGCTGAAACCATTTCTGCCGCAACCATGTCTGCGGCGCCGAGGCATTCCGAAACCGAATCAACGCACACCGCAACAGATTCCGGCGATCCCGCCGAAGTTTCCGACCAGCCCGCAGCCCCCGCGGAAAACCGCTTGGCCTACGACCTGCTGATGGCCCAGGTCGGCAACCCACTGATAGCACGGAACCTCGCCACCAGGGTCCACGCTCGCGCCGCCGCTGAACAACCTGCGGTCGGAACCGAGGCCACCAACCAACGACTACTCGCGATCATCGACGACGTCGTGGCGCAACATCGTGCTGCCATGGCACGGCTCGACGACGCGGTGAGCAATCGCCGCACCCGCCAAGACCCAGACCCCTTCGTCCTCTTCCACAACCTCCCCGACAACCAACCGCCCACTCCCGAAAACCCGGAAAACCCAGCACCACCTGATACCCGAAGTAACACGGGCTCGGCCACCGCAGGGCCCGAAATTTCATCGAAAACCAGCTTCCTGCAATGGATCCGCGGTAAAGCCCGGCCGAAGAACACCGCACTCGCCCGGCTGTACACCGGTTCCACCATCTCCACCATCGGTGGCGTCGGCCTGGGCGCCTACGTCCCGCTGCTGGTCAACCAAATGAGCGATTCCGCACAGTTGACCGGCTTCACGACGTCCGCGACCCAACTCGCCGCGCTGCTCGCGCAATTTCCAGCTGGGTCGATCGCCGACCGATATGACAACCGCCGCACGATACAAATCGTCTCGGCCGCTGGACTCGCCGCAACGGGAATCACCGGTGGTTGGATGCTCGCCGGTCTGCCTGGCGCGCTGGAAGCTGTGATCGGATCGGCTGTCGTCGTCGCCGTGACCGATACCGTCGCCGGAGCCAGCACGATGGTCTACGGCCAAAAGTTGGCCGAAACCGACGAACAGAAGAAAGCCGCGATAACGCTGACATTGGTGGAGCGCCAGGCTTCCGGCATGGTGGGCAGATTCGTCGTGCCCATGCTCGGACGAATCTCCTCGGCGCTCCCGTTCTTCGCTGATGCAGCGTCCTATGCCGTGAATTTGCGAATGGTGAACAAGCTCCCCCCGCTGACATCGGAGCAATCCGCGCCTCCTCTCCTCGAAGGCGCCCGCGCCATCTGGCGCGACCCCTACCTGCGTGGCAATACCGCGCTGCTATTCCCGTGGGGCTTCGGGACCGCGGCCTCTGGGGTGCATATGGTGGAGCTGATCAATACCGCAGGGTATTCGGGGGCCACGACCGGACTGATCATGGCAGGCGGCAGCACAGGTGTCCTGCTCTCAGCGTTGACCCAAAAGCGGTTCATCGACCGCATTAACCTGAAATGGATGCACCCGGTCACGATGGCGACGTGGGCAACCCTCATGGCCGAATACGCGACCACAACCAATCCGTGGATCATCTGGCCGACCTCGGTCGCCGTCGGCGCGACGGTGTTGCTGAACAATTCGAAATTCTTCAAGTATCAGACAGACGTAGTGCCCCCCGAAGCCATCGGTGGATCTCAGTCCGCAGCTGCCATCGTCAATGTCGCAGGCGGAATTCTCGGTGGCGCAGTCGCCGGCCATGTGTTGTCGACGGTCGGCGGAGCTGCGACCGGCTGGATGAACACGGGCATCTTCTCCGCTGCTGCGGTGGCCTCCACCGCACTCGCGTTCATCACGCTGAATAGGTCCAACCGGGAGAATGAGCCCGGAACACCCGGTGATGGTTCGAGCGAACATGCGGAGCCGGACACCCATACCCTCACCCCCGCAGTCATCAAGAATTGCGCCATCCAACTCGCCCGCATGCACCGGGCAGTAGCACTCGTCAACGACGGCTCACCCGAACCCGACGACACCGACACCCAATGGGATTCCAGCAAGAATTGGAAACCCGTCGAAGCCACCCTCGGCTCCCAACTCCGACCAGTCGAATACGACGGCGACCCCTACTTCACCGCCATGGCCGACACTGTCCGTCGCTCCGAAGAAACTGGCATAGACGAGATCGTTCTCGTCGTCGACGACGGCGAGAACGCACACCTCATCGGCTATTTCGGTATCGCAGGCCAGGTTTTTGTCTTCGACACCCTCGTCGACGACTCCGACAACGACGATGACGACTACATCCCCCATATACGCAACATGGACGGCGACGAAAACGGCGAAGACAGATGGGAACCCAAATACCACAACATCGAGACAGTCTTCGAATACTGCAGCAACAATGGCACCCCCGTCCCTGTCCCTCGCAACCACCGGCCGATCCCCAGATATCGACACGTTCGGCGTCCACACCCACACAAAATCGAAGGCCCCCCCAGCAACCAGCAGGACCCAGCGGACCAACACAAAACCACCGGGTTATCTCCCGAAAACGCCGCCGAACGGGCACTCGACAACGGAACCGATGATGAGACGAGAGCCACTGCGAGCCAACAAAATTCCGGAAGCGATCCAGCCGCGCCCGCGCAGGAGCCCGAGGGCAAGTCGAGCGGGTCGCCCCCATGGAGCGGTAAGGGTAAACCCCAGCCCATAGCCGATGCGGCGCACCAGAAACCGCACGGTTTCGCCCCAGGGGACCACCTTGAAGCGGCCGCCAGCAGCGCGGAAACCCCCGAATCCCACACTGACAACCCGGCAACCGCGCCGCCCGTACCCACCACGAAGTACGAGGCGATCAACCCGGATGATCCACTCGCCGACTACCACGGAAAAACCGGTGTCTTCGAGCTCGGAGTTGATCCCGAAGGGTTGTTCGTCGGACCAGATGGCCCGCACACCACGAAGACCGCGTTCGGCGACTCCGTTAATCTCGGAACGAGGGATGAGTTACTGCTCTCCGAGGAGGGCGTCCACATGGATCTGCACGCCAGACTTCTCGCAAAGGGCAGTGGCACCGCGGCGGCAACGGTTTTTTGGATGACCAGGGGACGGCTGCAGAAGGTCGGCGTGTGGTCCGAGGGATTCCGGAGTTGCAACGCTGATCCGAGGCCCGCCGCACACATGTGGACTGCGTTGAATGGGCGCGGAATCGATCTCACGGAAGTCGTTTTCGAGAACGGCAGTCAGGGAGATCTGTGGAGCGACGAGCCTGCCACCACGTCCGCTATCGAGCTGTCCCGTGCCGGTGGCCGCAATGCCTGTCAGGTATTCACCGGGTTCGGCAACGGTTTCTGGGTCCACGCCACCGATATCGAAACGACCGATGACGGCTTTCTGGTACAGGTGGCTTTCAGCCGCGTGGGTGGGCAGCCCGCGCACATGACAGCCCGAGTGCGGCAAGTAGGAAATACCGCGACGGCACGATTGGAAAATCTCGATCTCGGCACGGACCCCGCGTCGACCGAACCCATCGCCGAGGCCATGCGGGAGCGGCTCAGAACACGACTCGGCGCGACGGTCGATAATGTCGAGGAACCAACAGCCGAACCAACCACGCCTTTCGCGACCGCGGCACCTGCAGACGCCGCATCGGACGATCCCACACCCCGACCAACTGTCGAACCAGAACTCAAGCCGGACTACGACGCTGACAGCATCGATGTGCCTGCGGGCGCGACATCCGCTGCCGATGGGGCACACTCGACATCGGATCAGCCGACCGGTTCCGCATCGGGCGATCCTTTCGATGTGGAACCGGCCTCGCAGACCGACCGCGACCTGGCGGAGCAAGCACTGCGCAAGGCGGCGCCGGATGCGACGGCTGCATGGATGACGCGACCCGATAATGCCCGCCGTCGCAGTGTGGTGCTCGAAATCCAGCGCTGGTGGCACGGACGTTTGAGTGATGACGAGCGTGCGGCGTTGATCAAGGTGTACCCGCGTGAAGTGAGCGCGCACGATTACTTTCCAACGAACGTATCGAACGAGGCATGTGAGCGGTCTTTGAAACTGCTTGTGCAGGAAATGCGTTCGGTACCGACCGAGGAACTGGCCGATGCGCAGGCTCGACAGTTGGAGTACGCCATTCGTCTCTGGGACGGTCTGACCCAGGCCAGGGCACGCGACCTGGACGTCCCGTTCACCGTGCAACTGTTGCAATTCGACCCGACGACGCTGGTGAGCCGAGTCGGGCTGAGATTGATCGTGCCTGACCCAGAGGAGGGCGGATTCTGGCATCTGCGGGTCGGTCCGGACGACACGTCCTGGCCGGACCAGCTTTTCGAACCTGGCCCGGGCGAGCATGACATGGCGGTACACCCGGGACGCCGTGTCGGTGTGCTCCCGTTCGAGGTGACCGTGGGCGCGCCCGGTGTGGCAGGCACCCAGATGACAGACGCCGAGGTAGAGCACGCCGCAGCGGTAGCGGCCGATGGGGTGGCCGAGTGGTTGGGCCTGAAGGACTGGCGCAGCGGCGAGCAGATCCAAACCGTGCACGCCGCTGTCACGAAATTGGCCGGACGAGCACGAGCCGAGAGCACCGGCGAGGTTCGAGTCGTTGCTCGGATCCCCGGCAACCGGCATCGGCACGGCGAGCGCGGACTCATCATCGAAGTGATCGACGACAACCCTGAATCGCCTGCGGTGCAAGAGTTCACGGCTATGAAGGCGGACAACGTCGGTGTCGTGCAACTCGAAGACCGCAAGTCCACGTGGCTCGAGTTCTGGGAATCGATGATTCACACGCTTCTGCCTCCGAAGGTGGTTGCGAACGAACTCCTCGGGGAGCGGCATGTCGAGAAGTTGGGTGGCGCGGACCCGGGTTTCATGTGCGGTCGAATGGCGTTGCACCGCCTCGGGTTCTCCGAGATCGCCGCGCCCGGTTTCAGTGCGAGTTCCCGTCCCGCATACCCGCTGCCGATGCCATGGCCCGATGAGGTGGTCGGCGCCGTCACCATGCCTGCCCTGTTGTGTCCGCCCAACTTCGCGGCGGCGGCGGTCGCCCATGCTCGGGACTTCCGCGCGATCGGCATCGGCGTAGGCGAGCACGAGCCACTGCCCCACTCAGGGCAGCCCGGCGTTTTCCTAAATGACGAGGAATGGACTTGGCTGCAGGAGGTCGGCGGCCAGGACCTGAGCCGCGACGGGGTCCATTTGGAACGATTGTTCCGCGTTATCAAGGACGCGACCGCTCAGGCCGTGGAGGTGCTGGCCCCGGAGGCACCAGCCGACCGCGACGTCCACGTCACGATCGATCTGACCACCGGAATATTCCATGCCCACCTACCAGTCGACGACCTGACCTTTTTTGGTCCACCGGTCTCGATCATCGAAGGAAAATGGCGGATACGCGACGGCATCGTGCTCGCCGTGGCGACGGTGCCGCAGGCAGGTGGAAACCAGAGCGACGATGACGCTCGGATCGCAGCCGAAGAACGCCACCCAGCGGATGCGACCGCCGTGCCTGGCGACACGGCACCGGACCACGGCGACGCACCGAGCCCGCAACAGCAAGCAGCGGCACCCCCCGGCGCGGCGCCTGCGGAAAACAGCCAGGTCTACCACCGACTGATGGCCCAGGTCGGCAACGCACACATAGCGCGCGACCTCGCCGCTAAAGTCGACGCCCGCGCCGCCCGAGAACAACTACTCACCGAAACCGACGCCGTCGCACAGCGACTGTTCGCCATTGCCGACAACGTCCTGGCCGAACATCGAGCCGCCACCGCGCAATTCGATATAGCCGTCAGCGGCCGACGCGCGCCCGGAAACCAACAAACCCTGACCCCCTTCCAACTCGGCGGCGTCTTTTTCCATAACCTGCCCGAGAAACACCAATCATCCGAGCGTGCGCACCAACCCGTCGGCGAGCCACCCGTAACTACGGGTACAACCACCGAAGTCACCGCAGAAAACCAATCCGCACTCGACCGGCCGGATGCGCCCTGGCGTCGAAATCCATTCCATCTCGACTTCACCGGAACCGTGGCGCTCTCCCTGCCGAAGCCCACTCACAACGGCTACGAGGCGCTCGCAATCACCGCGAACACACTCGACTGGCAGGTCCAGGAGTTCCTGGGGGCGCAATATTGCCATTTTCTGTCCGCTGCCCTGCACGGCATGACCGGCTGGGAGATCGTGGCGATCGATAGTCTGGTCGGTGGCGTATGGCAACCCATCCACACAGCGGTCCGAACACCTGGTGGTGATCTGCTCGATATCTTCGGCCGCGCCGCCCCCGACACCGTGGCCGCGCGATGCGCCGGTTCGAGTCCATTCAGCTACCGAACCGTGCTCGTCGAGCATATGCCGGGCGATGTGCGGGTCGGCATCGATCACCTACGGGGAAACGAGCTGTGGTGGGCCGAAACCACGCCATCTCTCGTCGCAATCGCAGTCCATTTCGCACGATACCTGTTGCGCAACTTCGGATTTGCCGACATCGCCAATGCCCCAGCCAGTCGCGGCCTGCCGCAGCAGACTTCGAACCACGCCGCCGTTCCGGTGCTCGAATTGATCCGCGACGTCAACCCGTTGCGCGGTGAGAACAACTGCGCGGAGTGCGCGATCGTCACCGACCTCAGGATCGACGGCCGCACGAATATGGTTGCGGCACCGTCGGAAACGGGCCGAACGGGTGACCATGACTCCGACGGCCGCTATCACCTTCCCTTTGTCGAGGCCCACTACCACACCAGATTCCAGACCGTCCACAGCTTGACCGACCTCGAGCACGAATTGATCGACGGCGGCCAGCTGGCACGCGGCATCATCGTCTACTACGACCATTCCGATCTGGACGAAAACAATCAGCCGACCGGACATGCGGTGAACGTGGTCAATGACAACGGCACCATTCGCTACCTCAACGGACAGCAAGGCGAGGATGTCACGGCCGAAATGCGCGCGAGCAACGGTCGATTGACGACAGCGGAGGAGCAGACCGGCAGCCACGAATCAGCGATCGAAGCCTATTTCATCAGAACCGACGGCCAATACACCGGATTCCGACGCGGTGCACCCCACGTCCGGTCGGCTGAACCGGGCAAGCCCGCCGTCGGAACGTGTGGATCGACGGACCGGGAACCGCACGACAACCCGCCGACGTCCGACTCCCCCACCGCTGCGGCGACCGAGAGCGAGACGCCCGCTGTCGATGTCCCCCGGATTCACACTGACGAAACACCCTCCAGCACAACGGAACCAGCGACCGACGGCACACACCCGAACCTGATCACACTGTCGCATACTGCCGTCCCCCGATCGTGTGTCGTCATGCTGGCATCGCGGCTGGGCGAGGCTCTAGGTGTCCCGGAGCAGTTCCTCGGCACCGATTTCTTCGATCTGCCTCGGGATGTGCAATGGGATGGCCTGCAGTCGGCCGAGGTTGCGCTGTCCCTGGTGCTCGATGGGGTGCGATCCGGGGTCGATGTCGCCGGTGCCGAATTTCTCGAGCAGGCCAGCAGCAAGGTCCACGACGGTTGGGTTCAGCGAAACTGGCGTACCGCCAGCGACGAACAGCGACTGCCGTATGAAGATCCCGGGTTCTCCGAGGAGCAGCGGGAACTGGATCGGGAAGTAGTCCGCGCGGCGGTCGGCCTCGTCACGGTGGACCGGCCGATATCCCTCGGTCTGGACGCGCAGGCACCGAATTCGGCGACCGATCCGTTCGAGCAGTGTGCCACTGCCGCTGAGGTTGCCGCAGTATTGACGCAAATACATGGACTCAGAGTCATCGGATTCGACAACCCAGAGTTCGATGTCGAGTCGGCCAGGGAGTTCGCGCGGGCGGGGCATGCGATGTTGACCAAGTACCCCCACCTCGAATTGCATCAGTTCGGATTCGGACCTACCGACGGCCAGCGGCTTTTCGCGACGAGCGATCATGTCGCAGGAAGCGACGAGGGATACTCACCCTATACACGATCACTCACGCTGAGCGACTCGATCATCAGCAGCCCCGAACTGTTCAAAACGACCTGGGGACACATGGTTCGTGGCGGGAAGGCGGTCGGTTCGGTCGATCGACCAGAACTCGGACTGATCCTGCGGGAATTCGGCTATATTGTCGATAATGCGGGCCGGATGCGCGACCGCGCGATTAGCACATTGATCAACCATTATCGAGTCACGAATAATGACTATTCCCCGGATGGTTTCAATTTATGGCGAAACGGTCAATTCCGGGCCTACGGCCAGAATAAGATCACCGGCGAGTTCGACATTGCCAACGCCAAGGCTGGAGCCTTCGCGGCGATGGAGCACGATCCGGCCACGGCAACAATGCCGGAATCGATCCTTTATCACGGGTCGGTACGCGCGGCTGCCGAGGACGCCGAGGTGCGGAATCGGCGGCGTGCGCTTGCGGCGCAATATCATCCAGTAACCCCCAGCGAACAGGCGATCAAGAACGCGATGATCGCAACAGCGCGCGCGCAGCACGAGATTCAGCTGATCGGTCTGGATAACCCAGGAATAAGCGCGCGGACCATTCGCGAAATCATCGACGGCACTATCCACATGATCACCAGGTTTCCGATAATCGGCAAACCCGAGTTCCAGAGTATCCCGCTACCGGAGAAAACGCTCGCCCACACGACGGCGGATAAGGTCGTCGAAATCAACGAACAGTGGGCCACCGCGCCAGAGTTGCTACAGCGCGAGATGGCCGCGATGGTGGCCGCGGGCGAGTCGCGGGCCAATCCCGATCGGGCGTGGTACTGCCTCACCATTCACGAGCTGACGCACCGGCTGCGCAAGATCATGGCGGGCGGTGCCGAGACGAGTATCTTCGAGAAACTGCGCTCACATTTCCCGGAATTTACCGAATTGATTGAACACGGTCACCTGCAGTTGCCGCCGGGCGAATTCAGCACTTACGGGTCCAGCAGCACGGATTTCAATATCGAGGAAATCGTGGCGGAAGCAGCCGTCGCCGCTGAAGTCGACGGCTTGACACCAACAGCGGGCGAACACGTGGTGCACGACGCGCTAGTCGCACAGGCCGCCGCCGAAGCCGAACGGCTCGGTCTCACAACCGCACCCCCGTTGACCGACGATCCCACTGTTGTCGAAGCCGCGGGACGCCTGGCAGCGACGCCGAGTCCCGAGACGGACAAGCCGGCCGCGCACCCCATGGCACCCACACCCCCCAACCGTGGCGCACAGCGCGGAAAACCAGAACCCGACCAACCGGGTGCCACGCCCGCCACGCCCGCTGACGCGGTCCGGGACGTCGGCGAGATCGCGCAGCCCATCGCAATGCACAGTGGCGGCGACACCTGGCTGACAGACCGTGCGATGCGAGCAAGTACAGACAACGAACCCACCGCCCCAGTACCGACTACGGACATCCCACAGCGCGGGAGCGACGGCACCGGTCCTGGCGGCGGGCGTCAGGCAAACCCGTCAGGACCGGCAGTCCCCTTCCACGAGTTCGACATCCATGCCGCACTCGATCTACCCGCCCCGAACCGACAGCGCCGTCCGCGTATGGGCGGGCCCGGATTCGCCGGAATTCCGGACGGCGGGGTCGCTTTCCATCATGACCCGCATAGCGGCCGCGAATGGGGCCCCGCCGAACAACCCCCCACGCCACTTGAAGTAGACGCGCCAGCACAGGAACCGACCGATACCCGCTCCGCCGAGGCAGAGGATCTGCCCGCACGACGGGCACGGCTGGTCCGGCAACGTGAGCAGGCGCGCGAAATGCGCGACGCCGCAGGCGAGATGCGTGACGTTGTCGACCCCTCCGCATTGGAAGTGAACCCCGCGCAGCCGGACCAGGCGTCACCACGACTGGAACAGTTGCGGCAGGAGCGCGACGCCGTACGCGATAGGCTGGTCCAGTACGGAGAGCGCGCAGATGATCTGGACGCGGAACGGCTGGACACACTGTCGATCGGGCCGGATCCCGAGGTGGCCGCCCTGGCCGGGGACCTGTTGGAGCTCAACACCCTGGTGAATAATGCTGACGAAGTCAACCGGCTCGACGCCGAGATCCGACGACTCGATGCGCAGACCCCGGTCTTACATGGACGAATCATGGCCGACGAGGGAGCCGCCCCCACCTCGGAGTCCGCGCGGCACGTAGACGACGGGCCGTTCGTGTACCGCCAACTGATGTCCGACGACGAATTCAACGCACTGCCACCGCAACGCAAACACGAAGTGGCCCTTGCGGAATTGTCCGCGACGGCATCGGTGTTCGAAACCCGTGAGCAGGCCGTCGAATTCGCCCGGCAGTACTGGAACGAGAATTTTTCGGAGCCGGTGCGCGCATCCCTCGCCTGGATCAAGGGCACGGTATCGGAGAGTCCGCTGGGCTATACAGCGCCCAATGCCTTCTTGACCACTCCCGAAGAGCAACGTGGCGCCGATGACGATGCGGCGCGGCATGTTTACCGTGTCGACGAAACGATGCATCACCGCCGCTCCGACCGCGACATGTTCGTCACGATCCCGCTGATATCGGACGGGACCATCGGGGCCGCCTGGCATCCCGGCTACAGCGCCGCCGAAATCGGCCACCTTCCGTCCAACCGATTTGATTTCGCTGATGTCGGAATATGCTTGGCCCCCAAGGGAACTCGAATATTGTGGATGGAATCGGTCACCGGCATCCCCGAAGCCGCCCTCGGACACGGATTCACCCGCGTCGTTACCCGCAGCTTCATCGACGGGGACCAGACCTTCGAGTACGGCCACCTGTTGCCGCAGACCGGCAAGGGAGTCGGGCCGAGGCAGCTGACCGGTGGACCGGATGCGCCGAAACACCCGGTCACAGCGGACCGCGACGATTCCCGTCAGGCGCTGCCGCCAACGCAACGACATACGCCGCGCGCCACACGGGGAGTCGAGCACGATCCAGAAACTGCCGGGCACGATGCACTGGAAAGCGCTACGGAATCGACGAGCGAGCTTCGCCAACGAGCCAAGCCGAGCGAAGAAACCGGGCTGCTTCCTCGTGAACTCGAGGTGCTACAGCTGACTTACGAAGGCCTGTCACGCGATGAGATCGCCGTGAGACTGGGATTGAGTCCTGGGACCGTCTCGAACTACAACATCAGTGCGGCCAGGAAGCTGAATACCGCGGGCGTCATTGCCACGGTGGTCGAGGCCAGTCGCCGGGGCCTGCTCACGACTACCGATACGCCGACATCGACGGACTTCGATCTGTCCGAGGACGAGATCCAGTTGCTCCAGCTGATCGCTGAAGGAAGGACCAACGATCAGATCGCCAGCAAACGCAAAGTGACTCGACAGACCGTCGAGCGCCACCGTGCACGCATCGGCGAGAAACTCGGCGTCCGCGAGCCGATACCGATGGCCATGAAGGCACTGCGGCTGGGAATCGTCTATGGCGACAGTTCCAACGCATCCGAGCCACCCGAGCAAACGTCCGTCGATTCGATATCCGATGGTGCAACCAGCGTTCTTGCGGAGATGCCGAGCCAACCCCTGATCCGGCACCTGCTGCCCCCAGATGTGCACACCACAGAAATCCTCGACAGCGAACACGGCCCGGCGCTGACACTGCGCTTGTGCGCCGA
Source organism: Nocardia sp. NPDC050630 (assembly GCF_044457245.1). Classification (NCBI taxonomy): domain Bacteria; kingdom Bacillati; phylum Actinomycetota; class Actinomycetes; order Mycobacteriales; family Nocardiaceae; genus Nocardia; species Nocardia sp. NPDC050630. The sequence continues at coordinate 93,640 of NZ_JBITGN010000001.1, read as the reverse complement.
CCGGATGCTGCACGCTCTGGGGCTGCAGAACGAGCCCATCCCGACAGCGCCGAACGGGGCACCGCGCTGGCCGGCAGGCCTGGCGGGTGACGTCACCGGGACCAGTAGGTACGCCGCGATAGCGGTCGGGCCTGGCGAGGTGTACCGTGCCATCGGTCTCGACGCCAAAGATCATGTGCCGGTCCGCAACACGGCGCGGCCGGGCAGCGCACGACACGGTGAAAATCTGCTCGTGCAAGACCTCGCGTCCGCACACCCCGGAATCCATTGGGATCAAGTGCTGGCTTCGGCCGAGGACAACGCCATCGACCTGCAGTCCCGGCTGACAGGTGCCGAGGTCCGTCCAGGTGACGTGGACATCACTCTCAGACCCGATCCAGCGCATCCCGAATCCGGTTCCTTCGAGGTGCGTCCGGCGATCGATCAGAGCGGCGTCTCCTCTCGAACGCTGTTCTCCGGACGCTTTCAGGTCGGTGGCGCGACGGTGCTGACGGCGATCGCAAAACGGCACGATTCCGACAGTCCCGAATCGGCGCCGGAAGCGGCTGCGCAACAAGATAATTCGATGCTGGAGCCTGGACACTCGGCCGCCGAGGCCGCGCACCGCAGCGAACGATCTATTCGCACCGCAGCCCCGACCGCCATAGGGATCCCTCCGACGACCGACCCGCAGGACACGCGTCTCCGGCACCCTCCGGCACCGCCCGGCGGCGGATCGCCGCACGGAATAGCGGCACCGCGGGGCCAGCAATCCGAGACCGAGGGGACAGCACCGACACCACCGGGAGGAACACAACAACCCGCAACAAATCGCACTGAACGCGATCCGCTCGCCCCTACACACTTCCGCGCCGCCGGCTGGAACCGTCGGGCCCGCCGCATGAACCCGCTCCTGGCCGTCCAACGCAACAACATCGCGGACGACCCCGTAAACGGGGTTCGCAATAGGCAGCCCACAGCCGACCCGGAAGCCCGGCCCGCCGCTGCCGGCGACGATGCGGCAAAACAGATCGATGTCACCCCTGTACAGCCGCCCGAACCCGGTTGGCGGCACCGGCGCACGCAAGATGAGGTCGCACTGGCGCGCTCGCTGTACCACGATCCGCGCAGCCGGGTGGCCGTGATCGAAGTGCTGGACTGCCTGCGCGAAGTACTCGTGCAGTTGCATCCAGACGCTTCTCCCGACCAGATCGACGACGCGTTCTATGCGTATGAGAACGTGAAGTGGGGTGGCGCGGTGCCGCGTCACGTGTCGTTGGATGAACTTCGGCGCGTCGGGAATCTGCGCGAGTTGATGTCCGCAGTGCTCAACGCCATGATCCGCAATGCGGAGCTGTCGCATACCCGCTCGGGCACCACACTGGCCGATGGCCTCGCCAGGCTGTTGAATCAACCGGATTGGCAGGCACAGGCAGCGGCTATCGGGTTGAACATTCCCGCATTGGGTGCCATCCGGGAGTCGATGCTGGCCGAGAAACGCGATGACCCGATTACAGCCCTGGACTTCCGCGAGGTCACTCACTTGGTGCAACCGACGGATCCGGTCGTCGCGCAACTCCTCGCCGAATACACACAGCGCAACAATTTGACGCACAACCGCGCGCCCGACGAGATGGCGCGTCGTAGTCTCGATCTGGCCGAATACGCGATGCTGTCGATGCCCGTATCGGAACGGGAACTGGAAGCCATTCCGTCCGGCATGCTCATCGCCCGAAAAATCAGCATCCTGGATGCGACAATAGCGCTGCCGCACGATCCCCGCGGCCGGGTCGACGTGGAAGAACTGCTAGTGCAATTGCGGTCCGACGATCCGACTATCACGGATGTACTGCCGCTCTACCGCTACGACGAGCACAGCAGGCGAATGTTCGACTCGACAGGATATGCCGTCGTCGATTGCGTGCGGGTCTTTCACGAGGCGGAACCGGTAAGCGCCGCAATGGCTCTCGAACTGGACCCCTCCCGATACTCGGTCTCACTGCCTTGGCGCCCTGGTACAGCACTGGTCGAGTTCGAGACCGACGATCCGTTGTTCCAGAAGATTGCCGTCGACCGCCGGTTTGCGCTGACAGCGGGACCTTCGGGCAGCGCGACCCGGTTGGTCGCGTACACCAACTTGTTGCCGATAGGCTTTCCTGGGCACGACTTCATCGGTGCGGCAATGGGTTTCATGATGCCGCACCATCACTCGCTGCATGAGATCGTGCACGGGCTGCGGATGGCTGACGTCCGCTTGGTGGATGACGCGATCATCACCGGCTCCGATGTCACCGTGTTCTATCGCGCCATACGCGACTGGTTCGCACGTCCACGACCGGCCCTTACATCGCGGGAATGGCTCGCCACCCGCAGCGCGCCCGGAACTTCGACGGAGCCGACTACGTCACAACGGGAGGCTACATCCGGCAGGCGAACGCCGTGGAGCAGCCGAACATCCACCACAGACTCGGAGAGCACGTCGGGTGCGGCACCTGAAACCGCCGCACCAGACCCAGGCCCTGCGCCACCCGCACCCCCAGGAGGGAGCGGTGGCAATGGCGACGAACCACCTCGGCCACCGACTGACGCGACACCAGCTGTACCGCCGAACGACCTTGGCATCCAGCCTCTTCCGGAGCAGTTGCCCGCGCTGGACACGACTGACGAGCCACCTACCACCGATCCGGGTGCACAGCACGACGAAGACACCGACCAGCCGAACCACGGATCAACCAGCGCCCGACTGACGATCATGGATCCCGGCGCCGAGAACGTCGCGCCCGGACCCAAGTATTGGCGCCCCGTGCAGGACGCGATCAAGCGAGTGGTGGCGATCGACCCTGAGGGATTCGAATACCTGCTGAAGATGCCGATGCCCCGAGACGGGTCACCGTTCGGGGCCGATTGGGTCAGTAATCGGCGGGACTGGTTCCACGCATTGTTCAAGGAAGATATCGACAAACTGCGGGACGTGGAGCTCACCGAGAAGGATCTCCTGGAACTTGCCCGGTTGATCCAGCGCTTCCCCGTGTACATGACACTTGCGCTGATCAACGTGACCGGCTCGTCGATCGATCAACTTGTCCACGAGCACAAGATCGACTGGCGCACACTGTTCTTCACGCAGGTGAAGATCACGAGGGACGGCGAGACCATCCCGGTCTGGAAGTTCCGGACCAAGCCGGTAGGCGCCCCCGAAGAGGCCAGCCGCCGGGATTCCACCGACGAGACAAGGTGGCAGAGCTGGCAGCGCGCCACCTCGAACGATGAACTCCCGCAACTGCTGCTGATCGCGGCCGGCATCATGCAGTACTTCTCCGGCAGGCCGATGCTGGACGCCGACATCGAGCTGATGGACGACGCCCGCGCGCGGGGGGTGATCACCGATGAAGAGTACGCGTTCTGGATCCAGCACCTGAAGGACGACCTGTGGTCGGCAGGGTTCTATCCGGGATGCCGCTGGCTAGAGGCTCAGAGCGACGAATACCTGCGGGCTCGGGTCGACTGCGCCTTCATCTGGTCGAGAATCGGCTCTCGCCCGGCCGAGGAATACCTGATGGCGGTGACCGACAAGTACCTGCTGAGCACCGTCCTGCGGGAAAGCACGGAGTTCGTGTTGGGCACCGCGAACGATATCGTCGAAAGCATCGCCGGTCTGCTTCCCGGACGATCCGGGCAGATGCTCCTGGCGACGGGACAGCACATCTTCGGGGGCATCACCGGCCGGATCGCAAGCACAGTGCGCGCCGCGACAGGCTGGGCGGCCGACCACGTATACCCGGCACCAGCAACGGATTCCGAGGCCGAGTCGACACCCGATCCCGAACGCCCAGCCGACAATGGCGCCGCTAAGTCTGCGCCCGAGGAAGGGCCCCCGTCGCGCAGGCGCAAACCCGCCAACCCCACGGCTCCGATCGGAGCGATGAGCGTCCCTGGCCTCGACGAAGCTGATCCAGCGGCCGATACCGCCCAGGACAAAGACTCGGCCGCCGAGGCGGCTCTGGAGCAGAAACCAAACGCAACCACGACGTCGCGCGATACCAAGGGTGGCGCGGCATCCGACAATGCCGCCAGGCACGGTGCGGGCGGCGGCAACCCGCCAGGGCCCGTAGTCCGCTTCCATGAATTCGACCAACGAGCCGCACTCGATCTACCCGCCCGACACGGACCCCGCCGACCGCGCGTGGGCGGGCCGGGATTCGCCCGAATCCCTGACGGCGGAGTCGCTTTCCATCATGACCCGCATAGCGGCCAGGAATGGGGTCAGGACGCAGACGAACCACCGGCAGCGCCTCCCCAGGCTCAGACCGCTCCCGGCGATGCCGCGCGTCCGGATAAACCCGCTCAGCCGAACAGGGCCGACCAGGTGCCCTTTGAGTTGGCACCGGAGCTGAGCCGAGCGCTCCAGACCGCTGAGCGCGAGGCGGCGGAGGTGGCGGAGGAAGGGTTGCGACTTGCTCGCAATCTCGGGATCAAAACCGAGCACGCGTATCGCCAGGAGGTCGAGGGCGTCGAGCAGGTGGTCCAGGATCTGCAGGCCAGGCAGCAGCGGCGGTTCGATGCGGCGTTACGGCGGCTTGTTGTCGATGGGTTCGCGACCCTGGTGCTGCGCGACGAGGCGTTGGTGCCCAAGGCAGCCGAGCATTTCGAATTGCTGAAACCGCATATCAAATCCGCTCGCAACTATGTTCACGAGGTGCGCACCGCGTTGGCGGTTCTGGCCGCCAGGGATGTGCTTACGGCTTTGGGCGCGGAACCGATTCTGGATGATGACGGTCACCGGATCGAGGGATTCGGCGTAGTGCCCGGCCAGGGCATCGTGGTCGCATCGCCACTACGCGGTCAACAGAACCTGGCAGACGAGCTGACACCGGGGTTGCGCGAACGAATGGCAGAGGAAGGGATCCCGATCGAATACCTTCAGGTATTGATCGATGATAGTGCCCAGCTGACCGTGGAAACGGTATCCGGCGAACACACTGAGCCGGAGTCGGCGATGCAGTACTACGTCGACCGTCCGGACTCCCGTGAGGCCGACCGGGAGGCCAAGGCATGGCTGAACGACCTCGCCGATGAGCGATCGTTCGCCGAGAAGTTGGCCGAAGCGCATGCCCGGGGTGAGGTCGCGCGAATCCGTCTGGAGACTAGAGATCATCACACCTCGTCGGCATCGGTCTACTTGATCATCTACCGGAATGGTTATCGGGCGGTCCTGAAGAAGGTCCGAGAAAAGGATCACGCCGATGCCGAGCAATTGGGTGCGCGGACACTCCGCGATGTCGGAACGCGGGCTCCGGAGGTGCTGCGCCTCGACGACCTCACGCTGATGGTGGAATATGTGCCGGGGATTCCGGCGAACAAGCTGTTTTGGCATGGGAAAGACGGGTGGCGCGAGTATTTCCCGACCCCCGCGGCAATGCGCCAAGGTTTGGGCGACATGCTGATCCGCCCATTGGATCGTCATGAGGGCGGCAATTGGCTGCTCGCGCACGGATTCCACATAGTGCCGATCGATAACAGCAACGCATATCAGGAGAAGTGGCCGCAACCGAAGGGATTCAGCGATCATTTCTGGGCGATCAAGAACGGCTTGGCCACATACATCAAGCATCATGTTCCGCCCTCGGAACTGAATGACATCCGCGAGCGAATCCGTGCATCGGAGTCCGAGTACGACGATCTCCGCCGCTGGGATTGGTACTCGGGTGTGAGCCGGATCTTCGAGCAGATAGCCGCGAACGCGGAAGACGCGGTGCCGCCCACTCGCGAACCCATCGATGTGCTGCGGCTTCTCGAACAGCTTCGCGACGATCTGGCCGACCGGTTCGGCCTGCCATATCCACACGACACACGGACACCACGCGAATGGCGTCGCGCGGTCGCCGAGCTGCGACAGACGTACACCGATAATTCCGACCCGGAAATGCTCGGCTATGTAGACACTTTGGACGGGCTGGTCAAACTGCACCTGCACGCCCAGATGAAGGAGGTGAGCGCCGAGGATCTCGACGGCACCTGGGAAACCGAGAAGCCGATCGACGATACCCGGGTCGAATTGGTCGACGCGTACTTGGAAGGCCTGTCGCTGCGACTCGAGGATTTGACGCAAGGCGCGCACTACCCCGATGCCAATGGCGAGACCGACGCGCAATGGCAGACCCGCTTCGACCGTGAAATCCAAAGTGCGACAACCGAATCACCGCTAGACGATGCTTCTGCCGGACCGGTGGCAGACCAGCCGCGCGAGAACCGTCAGGGGCCAGCAACCAATCCCGAGCGGCCGCGGGGCGCCACAGGCACGCCCGGACTCGGCGACCCCCACGGACCAGAGCTGCATTTCGACGGCGGCATCGACCCGGCGGTGCTCGACCTTTCTACCCCGAAACATCCCAGACGCCTCGCCCACGGGCACCTCAACCCGGTAGTCAACGCCATCGGCCCCAACCCCGAGGGACACGCATTCGACCAACTTGGACAACAGCGCAAACCACCGACACCACCAGAGGACGCACCCACCGACCAGAGCGTCGCACCAGGCCCAGAGGACACCGTTACGGCGAGCGAGCCCGAGCAGATCGGCACCGAAGCGGTAAGTCCCTCAGCCCAGCGACCGCACGAGTCCGCCGATACGGCGGAAGAGCCGGCCCACCCCGATGCGCTGACCATGCGGATTGTGCTCGAAGCAGTGCGAGAACTGGTAGGTGCCGAACTCGTCGCACAGGACATTACGGCCGAGGCATTTTCGCAGGCGGGTGAGCAGGGCACCGACGCGCTGCTCACCGTTGCCCGCACTCTGGCAGTGGATCATGTGCGCTTCGCCCGATTCCGGCAGGCGCTGCTGGTCGCGCTCATGATCGATGCGAAGGTCGATATATCCGATCCCATGGTTCGCGCCCTGGCTGAGGCGAGCAGGAAAGATCTGGAGCTGTGCCTTGATGAATTACCTGATGAACGCCGCTTTCTCGAGGCGAGATTCTGGGACGGGCTGACGCGTCGACAAGCGGCCGATCGGCTTGGCCTGGACAAGGCTCCGTGGGCGGTGGAGCGCCGCGCACTCCGGCGCGTTGCAACGAAACTGGCGGCGACCGCCGCGCGGGCAGAGCAGGACAGCCTGGTATCCGAGCTTGCACCGGCGCCAGCGTCCACCCCCGTGATCCCTGGTCCCGCGATACAAGACCTGCGGTTCCTCGGCGGGAAAGACGGCATCGACATGCCGCATGAGATGGCCGAGGCGATCATCGCGGAAGCATTGCGCAACCTGCCCGCGGCATTGGACGGAAACTACAATCTGAATATCCGGGTCGGCGCGTTTCTGGTGCGTATACGGAAGCCGGGCGCCGACAATATGGACGCCAGACTCACTTCCGAACCGAGGGTAATCGAATGGCTCGCCGAGCGCGAGGTCGAGGTAAAGATTCCTCGGTTGTACTACATCATGAACGGTGTCGTACTGCCGGACGGAACCATCGTCGACGGTGTACAGATCCAGGGGTTCGTGGACAATGCCGGTCTGATCGATGATTTGCCGGAAAAGCCGATCGCTATTGTGGTCGCCAGTCTCGCGAAACTTCATGAGCAGACAGGTACCAACGCGGAACTCAGTCTCGACAGCTTTGTCCGTAGGCTGGTCGATGAGAAAATGGATATCTTCCGCCGAGAAAGCGAATACTACGGCGATGTCTTCGAGGCTATAGGTATACCAAGAAATCCATACGAACCTGTTCTGCGCATGGTGCGGCCGGGCGCGAAAATTAAACCCGCTCTCATACACACCGACGCACATTTCAGGAATGTTCTCTACGCTGTCGACAGCACGGTGACACTCCTGGACTTGGAACTCGCCAGGCCGGGCGACCGCGCCTTCGACTGGGCCCGTCTCCGGCTCCTGGAGGGGTCCGGGCCGAACGCGGACCTACTCCGACGGCTCCTTCCCCAGACCGACCGCGACGAAATGTACGATTTGCTCTCGCAGATCGAGAGAACCATCACCGACACTGTTCGGCACGCACGCGCGGCGGCATTCGGTCTGCTCACTCCCGAGATGATCCATTTCGCCGCAACCGACTTGGCGAAGGCCTTCAGGGCGGCCAGACAGAGCCAGGGAATCCGGACCTACCGGTCCATACGGCAGTATTTCGAAGCAATCGGAGTCTGGAGTCCACATCCCGCGGAGATAACCAGCGCCGAGGCACTGGCCCTCGACTACGAGCCCCTCTATGTCGTCCTCGGTCCGCCCGCACCGGCTGAAACCGAGGAGCCCGATTTCATCGACGCGCCGTTCGACGAACTCCGGCATTGGGCCCACCAGGTGCGCTTCGACGAGATTCGAATGGTCATGGCTGGACAACGCACCAAGGTCGCCCAGGCCCTCGCAGACCTTCATAGTGGCACATTGCCATTGCCCGATGACGCAATCGGACCGGCACGTGCGCTCAATGCGATCACCTTTGTCCTGTGGGAGAGGATCACCGATGGAATAGCATTCCTCGGCGATGCACAATATGTAGAATTGCTCGACGACGCAGCCCTGGCCGAAATCGCGAACTATCTCGCGAGTTGGACGCCGATCGTCCGCGAAATGGAAGCCAGCACTCGCACGGTTTTCGACTGCATCGGAAGTCTCCGGCTGCACAATGCCCCACCGCCTAATCTCCATGAACTTTCGGTATGGGCCGGGCAGCTTGCGCACAAGCTGGAGCGGTTGACCGAGTCAGTACATGCCGAAGAAACATCCACTCCGTCCCGGATGACAAATCGAAAGGCAGCGAATCTCGAGCAAATGAAATCCGCGCTGAGCATGGCCATGGCGAGTTGGATGGGGGAACTCGGTTTCTACACCGATGTCGCCGACACCTACCTGCACAAGGTGGGGACGGCGACAGGACTCGATCCCGCGGTGGCCGATGCATTCGGTCGCCTGCCAGACCTGGCCACCGCATTCGCTCGCGCACGTGATGAGTCGGAGCGAGACTTCGCCGCCGCATCTGCGGCGTATCTGGCATGCCTGGTCAGCATAACGAGGTATTACCTGATGAGGAGCACCGACTACACATCCGGTCTCGAGCATCTCGGTCGTCTTTCCGAGACACTGCGCGCTATCGCGGTGCGCCTGCCAGGACACCAAGTCCCGCAGGCGGCCTCGGCCGCCGCACACGAACTGCACGAACAATTAGAGACGCTGCAACACATCAGGCCGAGGCGTATGTGGACACGATCGCTGGGCACGACCGCATTCGATCGACTCGCCGCCGACACATCGATCGCCGACGCGTTCGATCAGACTCTCGCCCTCCTTCGCGGAATGAGCAATCCGCCGGTACAGGCTCCGCCAACCGACCCATCCGAGCCCGTTAACGGCGGCTCCGGAACACTCCCCGGTCACAACGCCGCCGTTCCCGAGCCCTTCCAGCACCCCGGGGACAACCCATTCGCCCCCGAACGCCACCGCCTAGTCGGTCTTAATCGGCCGCGGCAACTCGCGAACCAGTTCCTGGCTTTCCACCACAACGACGATGTTCCCGGCGACGCCGTGCACTGGGACGAACCACACCGGCAAGTCCCGCAACAGTCGAACGAAAATGCCTCGGGCGCAAAGGAACCGGGCCACGACGGCCAACCAGCGGCACCACCACCGTCCGTCGAACCCACCACGAGCCCGGTGGAGCACGTTCCGTCAGCACCCCCCAGCGCACCGTCGCCGCATGCTCATGAACAGTTCGTCGTCCGCGACGCTAGCGATATACCCGAGAACCAGGACCAACGAGTAAGTGCCGCCTATCCGGCACGCGACCAACTATTGCGGTTGCTCGGTGAACGGTTCACGTGGCTCACCGACGAGCAGGTCGCGGCGGCGAACGTACTGTTCACCCAGCTGGTGGTGAAAGCGAGACAGCAACCGAATAGTCGGATCGAGGCCGTCGTGACGGCGACGGACGCGCAGGACATTCGCAAAACGCGCATCGAGGTGGTCACTACCACCGCGCCGGGCGGCGCCGAGACGCCGTCTGAACACCAGCCCACCGTGGCGCTCAGAGCCCTCTCCGATGACCATGGCACCGATTACTCTGACGGCGGTATTCGGCACTCCGCCTGGTTCGAACTCCATCACCAGTTGGAAACCAGCCCTGAAGAACCGCCGCCGCCAGGTGCCCGGATCGCGAGAAATCCGCACTCCGACAGCCCCGAGGAGGATGTGGTATCCGGCGTGCTCGTCGTCGATTCGCGGGCGTCCCAGCCGGAAACCCGTGGGCGTCCGCTCAGCATCAACGGGGGTGTCGTCAGCGCGGAGTACCGATCCGGTGTACTGATTCTGCACGCCTCCGAAACGATGCGACAGCGGGACCTCGGAGACGGGCCCCGGCATTCGAGACTGATCACCATCGATACCGGAACCGGTGATCCTCCGGTCGACTGCCGGATCGAGTACGCACTAGACCCGTACGGGAACGCCCATGCATGGATCCGGTTTTACAGTTCGGATAGCACCGATCTCAGCTTCGAGTACACCGCCCCTCCACAGGCCGACGACATTTCGAAGATGATCGATGCTGCCCTGCACACCCGCTTCCCCACCAAAATGATCGCGGTACACGACTGGCAGCCTCCGTCTGGTTCAGGTTCATATCGGTACATCAGGCCGAGAGCACACACGCTGCAGCCGACCGAGAGCAACCACGCCCCGGTCGAGTCGGCGCACAGCGCCGCTGTACGTACTGACGCTCCTACCGGCATTACCCGCCCGAGCGATCTCACTCGGGAACAGTTCAACACTGCGAGGAGGCGCGCGGCATTCGCAGCGAAATGGTTGGCGACGCATCAACTGTTCGAACGGCATCGTCTTCATAGATTCTCCTGGCCAGCAGGAACGTCCGGCGCGGCGACGATGGATCTGACCTGGTTGTACGCAGTTCCCGACATTGTGCGGACCGACCCCGCTGTCGAGCCGCTGCTGCAGGCATTCTGGACCCTCTTTCCGGAGGATGATGGGCCACTTTCCGCGGAGCGGGTACGGGTGGCGAACAGCGCCGGTTATCCGGCGATCTTCGAGATGTGGCCCGACGAATACGCCATGCATCTGCAGTACGGGTCTCCACTCGGAGCATCCGCGGCAACCGTGCGCCGTGTCGCAGCAGATAATGTCAGCCTCGCGCGCCTGGAAGTTCTGGCCGCGGCCGCGGAAGGCCCGCTACTCGCGCAGACGCTTCGTCGGTTGGCCATCGAACTGGCGCAATTCCCGGCCGACCCCGGCCCGATCTTCGAAGGTTTGCACGATGAAGACCGAACCGCATGGATATGGCCGACGCAACCGCGCTTCAGCTTCGAACAGCGCAGATCTGGGGGCCTCGAGCCGATCCATTTCCCGGTGCCCGAAGAACTTATAACCACCACCGCTGCGGCGCCTGCCCCGCGGCCGATGGGACCGGTGCCCGGCGCACCGGCACCCGACACATCCACAACTCGCCGATCGGAACGCTTCACGCCCAACGATCTGGCAAAAATAATCGGCCAACGACGCCCAACCAGCACGCCGAGCACGCCTACCGAATCCCTGCACAACATGGTATTTCAACAGGTGAAGGCGGTCGTAGGCTCCGCCGAAGCGGCCGAGGACATCACCACGGAGGCGATCGCGGACCACGGGAACAACGACCATGAAGTAGTTATCGCCCACGCCCGCAATCGCGCGGTCGAACACGTTCGGTTCGAACTCTTCCGGCAGTCCATGCTGCGCGCATTGGTCGAATTCGTGAAGGTCGACCCCGCCGATCCCTTGGCTCGCGCACTGGCTCCCGGGCGGACCAGGCACGATGTCGAACGCGGTATCGAGGCCCTTCCCGATGTCGAGCGCGATTACCTCATGGCCCGGTTCTGGAACGGTTCGACACGTACCGAGACAGCCAACCGGATGCGGCTCGACGAGCCACCACGGCAGTTGGAACGCCGCGCACTGCGCCGACTGGCGGCGGCGGTCGCAGTCGATACCGACGACGACGCGGATGCGAGCGGTCCGGCACCGGAAGCCGAGCGTCCGATACCCGGCCTGAGTACCAACGATCGATACAAGCCGATCGGCGGAACAACCGGCGAAGCCATGCCAGCGGAAATTGCCGAGGCACTTCTCGAGAGAGGACTTCACAGGCTGGCAACGGCTATGAAGGGGAGTAAGAACGCTAATGTTCCCGTCGGCTTCATCGATGGAAAGCCACAGTTCATGGTGCGCTTTCCCACGGCCGCTGCGGACGATCTGGATAAGACGAAGCTCGTCGAATGGCGCGTCTATCGGAAGTTCGCCGAGGCGAATGAGCCCTCAGTGCCACGAGTATACCGGGTATTCCACAACGTCGAAATGCCCGACGGGCGCCGGATCGATGAAGTTGTCCTCATGGAATACCTGGACTCCGAACAGCTCGCGGATTCAATTGAGCATGGGGGTCTGACAGAAGAACTGATCAACGAGGTGATCGAGCTTTTCGATACTCTCCACCGGCAGACATTCCTGGGCATCGGGGACCGCCGGAAATTCATCGAGGAACTCGTCGCCGAGGAAATGTCCAATATCCGGGCAGCGCTCCCCGAAATCAACGATTGCTTCACGGCGCTGGGGATACCGGAAAAGCCCTTCGAACCGGTACTGCGTTGGATCCATTCGGGCGTCATGTCGTCGGAAATCCACGCGCCGTTCGCCGTCGTGCATCTCGACGCGCACTTTCGGAACCTGCTCCGCATCCTGAGTGGTGCACGAGCCGGGAAAGTGGTCGCGGTGGACTGGGAGCTGGCCAGGCCGGGTGACCGTGTCATCGACTTCGTCCGCATGTATCACTTGACCGGGGCCGGACCGGCCACGCAGCGCTTGCGGCAGAAGACATCGGCTTCGCCGAAAGTGTGGGATGTATATTTTCTGTTCTTCGAAATCCAGCGAATCATTCACGACCTCATCCGCCTGCGGCGGGCAGCGAAATACGGTCTACTCACCGCGGAGCAGATCCGCTTCGTCGGCAAAGAATTGCGAAGCGCCTTTGCGACCGCCAGACCGACATGGGCCCATGCCTCAGATGTGCCCAGCACACAGATCTTCGACGCCCTTGGTGCTTCGATTCCGCCCGCGCAGTGGAGCCCGCCCGGCGACCTGTCCACTGTATCGCCCCAAGGCCATGACGCCGACGCGGCAGAAATCCCCCGCGCGCTGCCATCGCGAGGCGAGATCGCAATGCCGGACCTCACCACAGCCACATTCGACGAACTCGAGGAGTGGGCCTTTGCGCTGCCCTTCCATGAGGCTCGGCTGCTGATGACCGAGACACGGGAAGAGGTCACTGGACACCTGGCGGCATTCCATCGTGGCGACCCACCACCGATCGCGGAGTTGACCGGCGCGGCGCGGAGACTGAACGCACTTACCATTGCGCTGGCACGCGAACTCGAAAAACAATTCGTCGACCCGGGCCAACTCGGTCTCGACCCGGGAATGTTCAACAACGAAACGCTGTCCGAGATGTTGTTCATGCTCGCCGGCTGGAAGCCCGTCGCCTATGAAATGTGGCTCAGCGCGGGCCTCGTACTCGACAGCATCGGCACCGTAAACAGGCCGCGATCCAGGCCGCACCCACTACACCACCTCCCGGTGCCGTTCTGGGAAATTCATCGCAATCTGGAACAGATTGTCGAAGCCGCGCACGAGGCCAGGGAAGTCGTTTCCGCCCGCAGTGTCAGCCGGGACGACCCCCGCCGTGAGCGTTTGATCGCAAACGTCGAGGAGACAGTGCAGCGACTCGCGGAATTGTCCGGTCCACGGGTTCAGACCCGATACGAATCAGCCGATATCAGCTTGCAGGTGCATTCGCAGGGAAGCTTTGCGCCCGAACTTGTAGATATCTTTGCTACGCTGCGCGAGCGAGCCGAGACATACAGTAACGTAACCATATACCGTAAACAGGATGATAAAGCGTTCGCCGCCGTAGCCGAACCCTACCTGTGGAGCCTAATCCTCGCGGGAATGTACGTCACGAATCAAACCAGCCGCTACACCTCCGGACTCCACTATTTCGGTCAGGCTGCCGACGTACTCGACGAGATCGCGCGTCGCTTTCCGGTGCACTGGGCACCACAAACGGCCGCGCGCGAAATCCGACTTTTGCACAACCAACTCAGCGCACTCCATCGCGACCTGCCCGCCGGCCTGCGGGGACAGCAAATGAGCGAGGCCGTTGCCGAGTGTCTCATCTACCGCGGGGACACCGACGAAGCGCTTCAGGAGACCCTGCGTCTGCTCCGCCGTGAGGCGGATTCTGCCGAGCTGCCGCACCAGGGCTCGGAAGAATCCGATGCGGCGACGGTCGATACTGCCACGCAGCCGTCGACCCGATCCAATTCCGCGGCGCAACCAGATGATGTCAGATCGGTCGAACCAGGCAAGCCCGTCGCCGCAACGACCGGGTCCGTCCTGGATTCGGATGCGCCGGGGGCTGAGGCGGTGCGCAGAGGATTCGTTTCCCCCGACAGAGATACCGTCGGAAGCAATTCTCATCATCCTGATCGCATCAGCGCCGCGACGGACATTCCACAGGCGGGCAAGGACGGCCCGATAATGTTGTCCGGCCATCAGGCGCTCGCTGATCTCGTCGCCCGATACGGCGATAACATCGTCTTCCACGGCTCCGGTACCGCGATCGCCCGGCTGGAGCCGCGTCAGATGCAATGGGAAGACGCCAACGGAAAATTCTATCGTGACGGCGATCCCGCCATATGCGCCTCCGCGGAATACGATGTTCCGACATTCTTGGCACTTTTCAAAGATAGAGATGCACGATGCGGATATGAGGAGGGCACGGACGGCAATCTCCGGTACCTGGTTACCGGCGGAAGAACAGGTAACTGGAATAACTACATAGGATATGTCCACGTAATCGACAGGCGATATTTCGAAGCTGTCGTCCCCCCGGTCCCCGAAGGCTGGCCGACGCCCCTGGGCAGAGACCGACTCCCGGAACTGCGGTCGACTACCGAGGTTGTGCCGTTTGCCATCGTCAAGGTAACAGTCGATGATTTCCCCCACCCCATCGTGGACTATGACTCGGTTCCGCATGAGCTACCGGAACCATCGGTGCCGTATTGGCACTCCGAACGGCTCTCCGATAAAGTCACCACTCCTCGCAGCGAAACAACCACCGGCGGCACTTCCGCACACGGGAACGACAGTCCAGGCGGCTCCGGCACCGGCGGCGGACCACCGGATTCCGGAACGCGAGGAGGGGAAGAGCATCCTGGAGATTTCGTCGTCACCATCCCCAGCGGACACAAATTGCAGTGCCGTGTCGAAGGCCCGGAAGACGGGACGCCGATAGTCCAACTCCACGGCACGCCGGGCAGCCGCGTAGACACGGCCCCACCCGAGCTGCTCGAAGAACTGAATGTGCGACTGATCACGTACGATCGCCCGGGCTATGGCGGATCCGACCTGCAGGAGGGTTTGAAGGTTGCAGATGCCGCCAGGCATGTCGAAGCGATCGCCAATCACCTCAGAGTCGAAAAGTTCGCTGTCGTCGGCCGATCCGGCGGGACTCCCTACGCGGCGGCAGTAGCAGCCGGACTGCCCGATCGGGTCACCAGACTCGGGCTCCTCGTCCCCGTCGCGCCTCCTGCTCTGATGAAAGAGAAATTCTACGAGGGTATGACCCAGCAAGTAGCCGGCTTGGACAAGTCGTTCGAGGGACCGACTGCACAGAAATTTGCGAACTTCCTAAAAAATCCCACTGATCCGATGGGGATAATTGGTATTCCGCGGGACAAGCTCGGCAGCATCGATCAGGAAATCGTGGAAAAACACTCGGAAAATCTCTGTAAACAGTTCGCTGAAGGTTTGAAAAACGGGTATCAAGGCTGGCTTAATAGCTTGGAGGAGTACAGGAATGACAGACCCTGGGGGTTCGACATTGGTGACATCGAGTGTCCGACTATCGTCTGGACTGCGAGTGGGGACGGATTCACACCCTCTGCGCAGGCCGAAAGAATCGCCGCACAGCTTTCACAAGGCCAAGGTCGACTATATACGGTTCCCGGAGAGGAAGTGGGTCATTTCGGTGCACAGGAGATCAAGCCCGGTGCGTACGCGTGGTTGGCCGGGAGAGATGATTTGACGCTTTTCCCCAGCGACCCGCCCCCCGGTCATTCGTCTGGGGCGCCCATCCCTACCAGACTTGAACAGTGGACGTCTCTCGCCGAGCGCAGCACTGGGTGACCCGATCCCGTCCGAGGGCCGCCGCCCTGTTCTTTCGGTGCGTCTGTACAGCCGGCAGCAGACATCAGCTTGCAGGTGCACTCGCAGGGTAGATTCGCGCCCGCACTTGTAGATGTCTTTGGTACCCTGCGCAACCGAGCCGCGAAATACCGTGACGCAATTCTGGTCCGCAAACGGGATGATAAAGCGTTCGCCGCCGCAGCCGACCCCTATCTGTGGAGCCTCATCATCGCGGGAATGTACGTCACGAATCAAACCAGCCGCTACACCTCCGGACTCCATTATTTCGGTCAGGCTGCCGACATACTCGACGAGATCGCGCGTCGCTTTCCCGTGAACTGGGCACCGCAAACGGCCGCGCGCGAGATCCGCCTTTTGCACGACGAACTCAGCGCACTCCATAGCGACCTGCCCGCCGGCCTGCGCGGACGGCAAATGAGTGAGGCCGTTGCCGAGCGCCTCATCTACCGCGCGGACGCCGACGAAGCGCTGCAAGAGACCCTGCGCCTGCTTCGCCGTGAGGCGGATACAACACAACCCTAGAACTGCCGTATCCGACTGTCCCTGAGCCGCCTACCGATCCCAAGCTGTTCGGAGTGCTGTCGCCAGATCACTATCATTGCAGCATGTCCTTGCCACGCACCGAGCGTCCGGACCTTCCCGAGTACATGACCTGGGAGGAACTGGAGCGGCTCCCCGAGCAGATCGCCGAGCAGATCGAGCTGTGGAACGGCCGCGTGGTGTGGGTGCGCCGCGGTCCTGCTGAGCATCAGACGTTCTCGAATCGTCTCTGGAGCACCATCGAGCGTTGCGCACGAAAGACCATGTCGGAGCATCCTGAGCACTGTTGGCGGGTGACCACCGAGACAAACGTCTTCCTCGGGCGCAACGGCAAGTCCGATTTCCTGACACCCGACTTTCTCGTCCACCGGTGCCTCGAGTCCTCTTACCAGGACCTTCGAAGCGCTGACGTCGTCCTGGTCGGCGAGGTCCTGTCCCCCTCCAATACCCAGACCGATATCGAAGCCAAGAAGGGCCGCTACGCGGGAGCCGGGATTCCGTGGTACTGGGAAGTGACCTTGGATCGTGAATCCAGCTCCATCGCAACGGTTCGCGCCTACGGCCTCGATATCGGGCACGTCCAACTGCCGGATGGTGTCCGTCCGCTGCGCCAAGCCAACTACATCCTCGCCGGCGAATGGACGCACGAGAATCCGGACGGCATCGCCATCGACTTCCCGTTCCCGATCGCCATCCCCTGGACCGAACTCGAATACTGACCGCAGCGACAACCTTTCGGTCCGAGCTCACGACACCGGGGAGCCGAACCGGCGTCCACCGAGGTTCAACGACAAGCGGCCGCACTCCGAAGCTGTTCAAAATGCGGCCTCCGCTGTCACACGACTTCGAGCCGGATGTTCGGGTCGATGGCGCGCAGATCGTCGGGGTCGGAGGTGATGACGGCGCGGGCTCGGGTCAACCGCGCGCACACGATTACGTGCGCGTCCACGACATCGACGGTGCCGGAGCCGGCGAGGAGCGCGCCGACAGCTTGGGCTTGACGACGGTCGAGGTCGATGGCCTCCACGCCCGCCGCGCCGAGCAGCCGTCCAATCGGGTGCTGACGTGGACTGTTACGCCATACCTGTGCGAGCACCGTGGCTGGCACATGCACCGGCATCCTGTTATCCATGGCGCGCTTGATCAGCGCAGTCGCGCGGGCATTGCCCTTCTCCATGCCGATCAGCGCGCCAGCATCGAGAATGATCATGCAGCACCGCTGATTTCGGCGTCGTCGAGTCCGAGCACCCGATCGGCCCAGGCAAGATCTTCGTCCGTCACACCAGCCTCGCGTGCAAGTTCGTCGGCGATCTCACGTGCCGTGGCCCAGTCGGGTTCGCGGCGGGCGATGTCGGAAAACCACGCCGAGACCGAGGACGCTTCGCCGTGCGAGACAGCGGCCTCGGCCTTGGCAGCCACATCGTCGGGAATGCTGATAGTAATCCGCTTCATACTCCAATCATACCTCGCGTATGAGGATGTTCATACCGTTACTGATACCAGCGAATGGTCGAATCGCTGTCCAGTGAGGCCGGCGGTGAGTGGGCCGCGGCGTGGGATGCCGGATAGATCGTAGAAGGTCGCACTCGCCGATCCGGTGAACTCGTCACCGTGCACAGTCAGCTCGAATCGCACGATTCCCTTCTGCACCAACTCGGGATTCACACGGTCGACGGTGAATTCGAGGAAAGCGCCCGAAACTGTTGCGCCGTCGGCCTGCCAGGTGCCCATGCCGTTGCTGTCGCTGGTAGCACGGTTGCCGTGGTCCGGATTCGATTGCAGCATGGTGCCATCCGCGTGGAAGGTCATGACGTGGTAGCCGAACGGCGCACCGTCGGCCACCACTTCCCAGACCCCGACGATGCTCATCCGCACAGTCCGGCGAGCAGTTCGATGCCCGGTTCGATCCGATGCTCGGGCACGGTGGCGAAGCTCAGCCGGATCGCGTTGCGGGGTGCGTCGGGGGCCGCGAAGAACGCGGATCCCGGCAGGAAGGCGACTCCCCTGTTCAGCGCTGGGGCAACCAACATGTCGGCGTCGAAATCCGCTGGGCCCTCGACCCATACGAACATTCCGCCATCTGGTTCGGTCCAACGGAATCCGGGCGGGAAGTACTTTCCCAATGCGGTCACTACTGTATTCAATTTCGCCGCATAAGATTTCACGAGCAGACGCAGATGCTCGGATCCCACTGGCGTGCCGAGGAATTCGGCGGCGATCGCCTGGTTGAAGGCGGAGGTCTGCATATCGATGCCCTGTTTGAGGGCCAGTACGGGCTCGAGCAGGTCATCCGGCAGCACCGTAATGCCGATCCGCAATGCCGGGGCAAGAGTTTTCGACAGTGAGGTGATGTAGGCGGTGCGGTCCGGCGCGAAGGACCACAGCGGCGGCAATGACTCACCGCGATACCGCAGGTCGGTGTACACATCGTCTTCCACGACCAAGGCGTCGTGCCGGGTGATCACCTCGGCGACCTGAGCACGCCGTGCCGTGGACATGGTCCGTCCGGTCGGGTTCTGGAAAGTCGGCAAGAGATATACGAACGCCGGATCATATTGTGTCAGTGCGCTATCCAATGCTTCCGGCAGAATGCCGTCCGCATCGGAGGCCACCTCGACCACCCGCGCGCCGTGGCTGCGGAACACCTTCACGGCAGGACCGTAGGTCGGGGTCTCCACGAGCACCACCGCGCCGGAATACAACAGCGCCATGCAGATATTGTGCAATGCCCCGGATCCGCCTGTCGCGATATGCACTCGCTCAGGCGAACATCCGATTCCTCTGCCGGACAACAGTATTCGTGCCTGCTCCAGCAGCGGCGGGAAACCCTGGGTGAGTCCGTACTGCAACGCGGTATTCCCGTACTTCGCGATCGCGGCCGCAGCCAAGGACGACACCAACTCACCCGGCAGCAGCGCCGGATCCGGTGCACCGACCGCGAACGAGATCACATCCGGTCGGCGCGCCAATGTCGCGAACGCGTCGTCGATCGGCCCGCTGCGCATGGCCGAGTCCCGGCCGAACGCGACACCCGTGCTCACGCCTCCACCTCGCTGGCGCTCGGCTCCGGCCCGAGCACGCTCGTGGCTGTGTTGATTGTTCGCTCGCTGCGCTCACTCATACCCGAGCCAGCTCCTGCCGCAGTCGCGCGGCGATCTCGACTGCCGCGGCGTCGAATTCCGGCGTCAGCACGAGGTCATCGCTGAACAGCGGATCGGTACGCACATCCACCGCCACCAAACCGTCGGTGTCGCTGAGATTCACCGCCACATGCACTACCCCTTGGGGTATGTACAGAAATTCGCCCGGTCCGTGCACATAGGGTTCCAATTCGGGTCCGATCAGCGTCACCGCCCGTCCCGTCACACAGAACACGATGGTTTCACTGCGCTCGTGCAGATGCGCCCGCGCCACCTTTCCCGGCGCCATATTCACCATCGCCGCCGAAATCCCTTCGGCACCACAGGTATCCCTGGTTATGCAGGGCAGCAGATGCTGCTCCTGCGGCCCGACCACTTCCGCGACGTCGGCTGCGGCAACTACTCGCACGGCCTTGGCAATATTTCCCATTCAGCAATCCCGGACATCATTGTATTGGACAGGGTGAATACTCGATTTCACGGCTTCGCACGCAGCTGGTCGAGCTCCGCGCGGAGTTCGGCGATCTCGTTGTGCAGAGCCTGAATACAAACCAGCGCGACACCGCTGGCATCGACGTTGTAGATCTTCTTATCGCTGTCCCCCAAACCGAAGGCAGCACGAAAGTCCTGTGCCATCGGACCCAGGTGTCGAACATCCGGTGATTCCCATTCGTAGCGCCAAGTGCTGATCGGCAACCGCACGACTTCGGCGAGGACTTCGTAGCCATTCACGGCTCGCTCATGTCCCGGTTCATCCGCTGGTCCGGACGGGATCTGTGGGGCCGGCGCCCGATGGCGCCGACCCCAAGGTAGACCGAACACGTTCAGCGATCCCACACCACCGCGACGCGGTCACGCTTTATCGCTCGATCGCTTTCGATGGTCGCGCTGGCGACGCCTGCCGCGACCGTGGCCAGGCCGGTGCTGGCGGCAGCCACAATGGCGATTCGTGCCAGCACAGCCGCGTGCGTGGTCATCGCACTGATCTTCTTCATCCGATGTTTCCTTTCTCTCGAGGTCCCAGCCTTCGGCTGCGGATCCACGTATCTGTGCTCGCTCGCGTCTATTCGGGCACTCGCCGGAACGCGAACCGGAGCAGAACCAGGTGCTCGTTGTCGAATTGGCCACCGGACACGTCGAGGTACCGCTCGCGAAACAGCGTCTGCATTGACGGAAACGCCTTCTTCGCCAAATCGGCGGAGCGAAGTGAATTTTCACCTACGCGCGACCGACGGAGCTGCAAACTATTCCCACTCATGGAGACTCATACAACTGGACTTCGAATCAACAGTTGATGTACCGTTGGATATCGGCACGATAGAAGTTGACAGATTCGCACCGCTAGATGTTGCGTCTGCCGGTGGAGGCTGAAGCCATAGGACGCCAATGGATGATTCCTCTATTCGGCGAGCTTCGATCGCGCTGTATCCGACCGAGAGTTCTCGGCAATCGAACGCTATGGCACCTCTCCACCGGGAACATCCGCCGCACCGGACAGAAATATCCGCACTATACGTTCGCCGCATCGCCCGTGATCCCTCCTCGATTCGAGCTCGCCAACCGGCGCGACGGCCGGATGATGTACCGCTGGGCGATACATCGCCCACGGATACGGATATTCCCGCCCGACATGGCGGATGATCCGACACCCCGACTGGCCTAATGTCCGAAATGCGACCGCCCGACCATTCGAATTCGGCCGGGCACAGAGCATTCGAACGCAGAGGGATCGGGTATGCGAGTGATCGTGGTCGACGGCAACGACAACGCGGGCGACGCACTGGTGCACAAGCTGCGCCTGCGTGGGCATCACGTCGATCGCAAACGTCGGGGTTCGGACCTGTTGGTTACCCATCACCGCTATCACGCGGTCATCCTCGACCTCGACCTGCCGGATATGTCCGGGCTCGCGGCACTGCGCAAGCTGCGCGAGGTCAGCTCGGTGCCGGTGGTGGTGCTCACCGCGGATACCGACGAGCGTTCGGTGGTGCGCGCATTGCGCAGCGGCGCCGACGATTACCTCGTGAAGCCACCTCGCGTGGCCGAGTTGGCCGCTCGGCTGTACGCGATTACGCGACGCCTTCCCGTCGCCGCGAACCCCGAACCGACAAAAGTGGTCGTAGCGGGCGATGTTCGGGTGGATCTGGAGGCCGAGACTGTCGAAGTCGCCGGGCAAGAGGTGCAGCTGACGCGGGTAGAGTTCGCGGTATTGCGGGCGCTGCTCGAGCAGCCCGGTGCTGCGGTCAGCCGTCAGCAGCTGCTGGACCGGATTTGGGGCGACGCGTTCGTCGCGGTGTCGCATTCGCTGTACGTGCATGTCAATGCACTGCGCACCAAGTTGAACCGTCCGGGGTTGATCACGACCATCCATAGCTATGGTTACCGATGGAATCCGGTTGCGGCCGTGGTTAATTCGGCAGACGAGTCGATGGCACTGAGCGCCCTTGCAGGTCGCACCGCCTGACTGGTGGCGATCGGTGATCACGACACCGGCGATTCCGACCGTCGCGGCATCGAGGTGGCCGCGAGTACCGCACCGGTGAGAAGCAGTGCGCCGCAGATCAACAGCGCAATTCGGAAGCCGCTGCCGAATGCCGCGGTATCGGCGATCTTCGCGCCGGAAATGCCGGCCAGTCCCGGCAGCGCGGCAACCGCGAGCAACTGCGCGGTGCGGGCGACCGCATTGTTCACTCCGGAGGCGATCCCGGAATCCGTTGCGGACACGGCGGCGAACACCGCACCCGTCAGCGGAGCCACGAAGACAGCCAACCCGATACCCAGCACGACGGTCCCCGGGAATACCGCACTGAAATAACTCGCGCGCGAGTCGATCCCGCTCAGCAGAACCGCACCGCACCCGGCGAGCGCAGGTCCGAGGATCATCGGAATGCGTGCACCGTGCCGCTGTGCCCACCGACCGGCCGATGCGGACGACACCAGCATGATCCCGGTAATCGGCACCGTCGCCGTGCCCGCCGCCAGCGGCGAATACCCTGCCACTACCTGCAATTCCAGCGGCAGCAGGAAATAGACACCACCGAGACCCGCGTATACAGCAGCGGTCACCAGATTGGCCACGGTGAATACCCGCGAGGAGAACAGTGCGGGCGGCAGCAGTGGATGATCACCGCGCAGCTGTATCCACGCGAATATCGCGAGCAGTGCCAGGCCGAGCAGCGACATCCACCCACGGGCACCGATGAACCCGTAGGTCAGCGCACCCAGTCCGGCCACGGCGGTCGCCGCACCCGGAAGGTCGAGCGGCCGCGCATCGGCATCTCTCGATTCCGGAAGATAGCGCACCGATACGACGGCTACGGCTACGGCGAAGGGCACGTTGATGAGAAAAACCGAGCGCCACCCGGCCAATTCGGTGAGCCAGCCGCCCACGATCGGTCCAACCGCCTCGATGACGCCGATGAGCCCCGCCCACAAGCCGATCGCGGCACCGTGGTCGCGACGATCGATCGAGGACGAAATCAATGCCAGGCTGCCGGGCGTGATGAACGCGCCCGCGATACCCTGCACCACCCGCGCCGCGACGAGCATTTCCATCGAGGTCGCGACACTGCACAACAGCGATGCCAACGCGAAACCGACACTGCCCCAGATGAATACCGTCCGTTGCCCCATCCGATCCCCCAGTGCCCCGCCGACCAGTATCAGCGATGCCAATGCCAGGGTGTAGCCACCGACCACCCACTGTAGATCGGCAACATCGTCGCCGAGACTCGAACCGATCCGCGGCACAGCGATATTGACGACCGCCGCATCGAGCACCACCACCGCCGAACCGAGTACCGCCGCCGTGACAACCCAGCCTCCGGTGACCGAACGCAGCCGCGGTGGTGCGGGCGCGACCCGATTCGGTGCGACGAGGTCGCTCATCCTCTGTTGGCGAGAACCAGCGCGAACCGATCGTCCGGATCGGTCCACGATTGCTGCACCTGGAAGCCGGAAGTTTCCAGCTCCCGCCGAAATTCGGTCAGCCGGAACTTCGCCGAGATTTCGGTGCGCATCTGCTCTCCCGCCGCGAAGTCGACGACGAGATCCAGCTCGGCGACCGTGACCGACATGTCAGCCATGGCCTCCAGCCGCATTTCGATCCACTCGTTGTCGGGATCCCATACCGCTATATGCGCGAAACGGTCCGGCTCGAAATCCGCGCCGAGCCGCTGGTTCACCACCTGCAGGATGTTGCGGTTGAACTCGGCCGTCACACCCTCGGCATCGTCGTACGCGGGAACCATGAGGGCGGGATCGATCACCAATCCGACTCCGAGCAGGAGCTGTTCGCCCGGCTCGGTGACCTCGTGGACGCAACGGTAGAAATCCGCGCGTTCCTCGGGGACCAGATTGCCCAGTGTGCCCCCGAGTAGTGCGATGAGCCGTCGATCACCACGCGGCAGTGTGTGCAGCATGCTGGTGAAGTCGCTGACCACCCCGTGCACCGCGAGCTCTGGATACTCCTCATGGATCCAGGTCACGGCGGCGCGCAGTGCGGATTCGGAAACATCCTGCGGTAGATAGGATTTCAGTGCTCCATGTGCGCGCAATGCGGTCAACAGCAGACGTGTCTTCTCCGATGAACCCGAGCCGAGTTCGATCAATTCCCCGGCCTCGGCCGCCGCCGATGCGATCGCATCGGCCGAGTCGCGAAGCAGTGTTCGCTCGGTGCGGGTGGGGTAGTACTCGGGCAGCTCGGTAATAGCTTCGAACAGCTTGCTGCCCTGCGCGTCGTAGAACCATTTGGACGGCAGCCACTTCCGACTCCCGGTCAGCCCCCGGAGAACATCGGCACGCAACGCGGCCGCGAGATCGTCCTCGGTGAGTTGGATATCGACACTGACGTGAGGCCGCACTGGCTTACTCCGATCGATGCTGAATCGCCAGGATCACGTGTGGAGTACAAACCTCGCGGTCCACTTCTCCGACAATGGAATTGTTGACGCAGCCACCAGGCTCCCGCCAACCGGCGATTCGCACATTTACATCGGCTTAAGTATTGGTTGCCCGCACCCCACACGCTGCGATCAACGCCGAGTCCGGCGAGGTCCACGGCCATCCTCTGGTGCACGCCCGGGCCTCAGTCCAGAACGCGCAGCACGGTATTGCGCGCCGCGCATCGGTTCGCTGCCGACGGTCGCGACACGGGGCCGCCGCGACATGCATTCCCGGCGCAAATGGACGGATGATCACCACCCATTGGCGTTGCCGGCCTTCTCGGGCCGATACCGCCCAGAACGTACGGTAGCCGCTTGACCAGCGGTGCTGTGGTGCGAGCGGTGGGGCTTTTGGGCACGACGATGGAGTGGGAGGATCTGGGTATGGAGGTGTCAGGGGATTCGTTCGGGCGGCGGCAGCCGACGAGTCACGAACGGATGACGGGCCTGCCCTGGGACGCGTCGTACCAGGATGGGCCTGCGCCCTGGGATGTGGGCGGCCCGCAGCAGGCGATAGTGCGACTGGCTGCTCAGGGCGGGTTCGCCGGAGCGGTCCTCGATGCGGGGTGTGGCAGCGGAGAGAACGCGCTGTACATTGCGGCGCGGGGGTTTTCGGTGCTCGGCGTCGATGTGGCGGAGACGGCGTTGGCGATGGCGCGGTCGAAGGCTCTCGCGCGTGGGATAGACGTGGAATTCGTCGCGGCCGATGCGCTGCGTTTGGACTGTTTGGGGCGCAAGTTCGACACCGTGCTGGACTGCGGACTGTTCCACACCTTCGACGGGGAGGAGCGGCGAGCGTATCTGGAGAGTCTGGCGACGGTGACCGAGCACCGCGGCAGGCTGTATGTGTTGTGCTTCAGTGATGACGGCCCAGATACCGGCCCCCACCCCATCAGCCGGGAGGAGCTGACATCGGCGCTCGATTCGAGCAATGGGTGGAAGGTGGTCACGATCGAACCGGATCGGCTCGACACCAGGTACCACGACGACGGCGCACCTGCTTGGCTCGCGACAGTCGAACGGACCTAGTTCCACAGTCCGAGGTCGTGATCTCGACCGAGTGGCGGCAATGAAGTTCCGCCGCGGAATGCCAAGTTGCTCCGCTGCGCGCCGAGGTCGATTGTGCGTCCGGCGCGGGCATGTTCGGCCCACTCGGCGCACATGGAGTCGATCGCGGCCACCATGATCTCGATGAGCGCACTGATCTGCTCCTGGTGGAAGGCAGGTCGAGCGATTCGCCGATCACGTCGACATCCGCACCGCCGTCGCGGTCAGGGGTGCGTTCCCGATAGGGCGGCAGCGATGTCGCGGCGCGATCCGACACCGAGTTTCGCCAGGATATTGGACACGTGGGACTGAATCGTCCTGCGCGACAGGAACATCTGCGCCGCGATATCGGAATTCGAGAAGCCTTCGGCCACCAGGGCGGCTACCTTACGTTCGGTCTCTGTCAAGGCAGCCCGTCCAGACTTGGGCCTGTTGCGCGGTCCGCGGACACCGCGGCGAATTCCATACGGGCGCATCCGCGCAACGGCGCGGGCCGTATCCCAAGAAGCGCCGAGGCCGTTGTAGAGCTCGACCGCGGCATCCAGAGCGCCGCGGGCGTCGGAGCCACGCCCGTCCGCGGCGAGCAATAAGGCCGCGTTCTCATAGGCCTGCGCTTCATAGAACGGGCGCCCCGCCCTCCGGAAGTCGGCGGCGGCCGCGCGAAGGACCGCGGGATCACGCTCGGCGACACCGCGACACAGCAGCGCGGTACCGGTTCGAGCCGCCGTTGGTTGACGATCGGCCAACTCAGCCGATGCCGTCACCACCGAACGCGCCGCAGCCTCGTCGCCAACGTCGGCGGCCAAGCGAGCGATATCCGGGAAGATGTAATACAGCGTGGGCGCGGTCAAACCGTCCGCTAGGCGCCGGTGTGCGTCGACGAGCAGATCCAATGCGCCGCGCGGGTCGCCGTGCGTCTCGAGCAACGATGCTTTGACCCAGGGATAGAACTGGCCGTTACCACTGCTGCCCAGTTGGTCGTTCGGCGCGGGGATGGCCTCTGGATCCGGCAGGAAGGTGCCGCGATGGATGCCGATCAGCGCGGACAGGCTGTGCAGGATCGGGGTGTAGCCGAACGCGTCTGGCACCGATTGGCCCGATGTGCATTCGACGATCGCATCGTCCCAGCGTCCGTGCAATAGATACAGCCGTGCCTTGGCGACCACACTCGCGCCGAGATAGACACCGTGGATCCGGCGACTGTGTCCGATCGCCTTGTGCAGCACCGCTTCCGCATCGGTGAGCCGATCGAGCTCGATCAGGCAGTGCGCGTTGAGGATATAGGGATCGAACTGATCGGAACCGAATCCGCTCTCGGAGACGGCCAGGATTCGGCTGCTCAGTTCCAGCGCCTCGTCGAGATAGCTCTGGGTGTAGCGCACCGCCCCAACGGTCAACAGACCGTATCCGGTCACCAGCGGATTCTCGATCGCATCCCCGATCGCCAACGCCTTCGCACCCGCCGCCTCCGCCGCCGCGAGCCGGCCGAGGAAGACATTGTTCAAGCCGCTCATCCCGTGGAATCGCCCCGCCTCCTCCTCCGTGAGATTCGATGTGGCCAGGGCGTTTTCGGCAACGGCGACCACTTCGCGCAGATCGCCGCGCGCATGGCAGGCCTGCAGCAGCAACCAGCGCAGTTCGATATCGTCCTCCGGCCGGTTCAGCAGCGCCGTGCGCACGAGGGCTTCGGCCTCGGCCGCGCGACCGTTCCACAGGAGCGCTTGGGCGTGCAGCCGCAGCAGTACCGGACGCATGCCGAGTTCCGCACTGTCCGCCGCGCGCCGCAATAGCTGCACCGCGATCTCGGGTGCGCGCACGATCAACTTGTCGGCCACCGCGACCAACCAGTCGAGCGACTGCGTATCGAGCTCGTTCTCCCCCGACAACAGGTAGTTCGCGATCCGCTCGATGGGTGCGTCGGTGGCCAAGAGGATCTGTCCGGCCCGGCGCAGCAATCCGGCCCGCAGCGAATCCGGTAGCTGATCGGCCAGCACCTGACGGATCAGGTCGTGCCGAAAGACCAGTTCAGAGTCGGCGCGGGTGAGCAGACCACCATCGGTCGCCTCGGTGACCACCTTCCAGATTTCCAGGATCGGACTGTCCAGCACCGCAGCCAGTTCCGCGACATACACGGTGGGTCCGAGCGCGGCTGCCATCGGCAGCACCTGCCGTGCCGACCGTGACAGGAATTCCAGCCGCTGTGTGATCGCCCCGGCCAGCGATGCGGAGGGACCATCGGCCAGCTCGGTTGGGTCGGCGGTATCGGCAACCACCGTAATCGCTTCGTCACGCAAGAGCGAAGCCACCAATTCGGTGATGTAGAGCGGATTTCCGCCCGCACCGACCACCTGCCGCATCAGGCCGGGACCGGGTGCCGCACCGACCATATGCCGAACCAGTTCCGCCGCAGCCGGTTCCGGCAGCGCGCCGAGCCGAATCGTCGGCGCGCGGCGTTCCAACAGTTCCGCCGTCAATGCGACCAATCCGGTGTCCCGGGGCAGCGGCCGCGTCGCCAGCACCAATAGCAATGGCAAATCGCCGACGACGCCGCAGAGCCGGTTCAGCACCGCCAGACTCTGCCGATCCGCCCAGTGCACATCGTCGATGATCAATGCGACCGGACCGGCGGCACACCAGGTATCGATCTGATCGAGGATCGCCTCGGTGATCGCGAACTCGTGCGTCGCCGCACCGTCACCGGCTCGATCCCCACTGCGCAGCAGCGCCCGCACGGGATCGGATCCGCGATCACTGTCCAGCCAGGAACATACGGCCGCGAACGGCACCTGCCGCTGCAATTCCTTCGCGGCTCCCCGACGCACACTCAGACCGTCGGCCGCGAGTCCGGCAACGGCCGCATCGAGTAGCGCGGTCTTGCCGATTCCGGGTTCGCCCTCGATGAGCATCACCGTCCCCTGTCCCTCGGCGGCGCGCCGACCTATCGACACCACACGCTCGACCTCGGCATCGCGACCAACGAAGACGGAGGTAAGGGGACCCTGCACGCTGGCGATCCTAGGCGTCCGCGCGCTGTTACGCAGAATGCACATCCCCCGCTCAGCGCAATATTCGGGCATTGGATGCGGATATTCCCACCCGCTATGACGGATGTTCCCGGCGCGGGGCTGCCATAGGGTCGGCGATTGCGGCCGCCCATGACCTGGTTCCGGCTGTTACAGCGCGTCCGATCGGCCGCCGAGAAGAGGAGAAACCGTTGCAGTCCGAGGCAGCTACCAGGCACCCAGCACTCGCGGTTGTGCGTGGAATCACCCGGATCGGTGGTCATCTCGCGCGGGAAGCGGTCACCCGCCCACAGGCCCTGCGTGCGGCCGATGTGCCGGTGACCGGTCGAGAATTGACCACCGACTGGTTGACCGCCGTGCTGTGCTACGACCATCCGGGTGCGGTGGTCGAGGCCTTCGAAATCGGCGATAACAGCAGCGGCACCTCGACACGGTGGAAACTCACCGTCAACTATAACGAGATCGGTCAGGTCGCGGGCCTACCGGAAAACCTGTTCGCCAAGACGACAGCGGGTTTCAAACAGCGGCTGACCCTCGACCTCGCCGGTATCCTGCACGGTGAACCAGGCTTCTTCAAACATCTGCGGCCCAACCTCGAAATCGAGGCGCCACGCGGCTATCACAGCGCGGTCAACAGTCGCTCGGGACGCTCGATCTCACTGCTCGAGGACATCATCAGCACCAAGGGCGCCAGCTTCTGCACCCCGGCCACCCGCATCTCACGCGAACAGATCGAGGATCTGCTGCGCACCATGGCCACCTGGCACGCCCGCTACTGGGACGACGAAGGACTGCGGCTGCACACGTGGCTCAAGGCGCCGCGCTCGCATTTCGCCAACCTCGACCGGTTGATCGGCATGTCAACGCGGTCCCGAGTCGGGGCTCGGCGCGCGGCCTCGGTAATTCCCGAACCACTACCCGCCCAACATGATCGGCTGTACCGCGCGCTGGAACGTTCCCTCGAGATCGCCAGCACCGGACCGCAAACCTTCCTGCACGGCGACAGCCACATCGGCAATACCTATGTCACCGCGGCGGGCCGGATGGGGTTCACCGACTGGCAGGTCGTGCTGCGCGGCAGCTGGGCCTACGACTT
Organism: Nocardia sp. NPDC050630; assembly: GCF_044457245.1. NCBI lineage: Bacteria > Bacillati > Actinomycetota > Actinomycetes > Mycobacteriales > Nocardiaceae > Nocardia > Nocardia sp. NPDC050630. Next base: position 63,617 of record NZ_JBITGN010000001.1, on the reverse strand, counting down.
CGCATATGTCGTCGCCTCCGGTTTGGACGTGGCCGACCGGCGGGCCTGGGAACGCGAGCTCCTCACTGTGTACCTGGAACGCCTCGCGGCGTGCGGCACTGCCGCACCCGACTTCGACACGGCCTGGCTGGCCTACCGCCAGCAGGCCTTGTACCCGTACTTCATCTGGCTCTCGACCATCGGCCACAGCGCCATCCAGCCGAAGTACCAGCCCGATGAGGTCTGCCTCGGAATCATCGAGCGCACGGCGACGGCCGTTGTCGATCTCGATGCCGCCGGCGCCGTCGAGGCGGCCGGATGAACGGGCGGGAGGTGGCCGGTGCGGATTGTCAGTAATCGTTGCCGCACCGTCGAATACACGGTGACGACGGCGAGCCCGTGCGCCATTCATATCGAACCGTCGGTCATCGGGGCACGCAGATGCTTCCACGACTGCCTGTTGGTGACGATCGGGGTGGACCGCGGCGATCGGGCACTGACGGGCACCGCCGTGCAGTTGGTGCGCCGCATCGTCACCGAATCCGATGCCGGACCGATCGTCGTCGACGGCTTCGCATGTCTGCCCCGCCCCGACGAAAGAGACAGCACGCCATCGGGATTCGATGTGCTGGATGAACTCGCCGAAGCTCTCGACGTGCTCACCGAGGTGACCGAGCGGCTCGAGGAACACGGTGATCAGGTGCATCTGATGCCGTTCGGCTGGTACAAGAATTGCCGTGTCGACCCGCTCGACGGGATCGGCACGCAGCACATCATCCATATGTCGGCACTCGACAACCGACCGTGCGAGCCGGTGCTGCGGTCGCCCGGCCCGCGCTCGCAGTTCCTGGCGCACTCGGCGCTGGCCGCACAGGTAAGGAAGGTCTGCGTCACCCCCGAGCTTGGTCGACGCTGAACACCGAACATGAAGATCTTCAGTAGTCGTTGCCGCATATTCGAATACATCGTCACGACCGCAAGTCCGGCTGCCGTCGATCTGGAATCGGCGGCGATCGGCGTGCCCAACACCTTCTCCGACTGTCTACTGCTCATGGTCGGCGTGGAGCGCGGCGATTCGACATCAATGGTTCTCCCATCTGGCAACCCCCCGGTGAACGATCCGATGTCCTCACGGCTTTGCACGTGCTGACGAATCTCGCCGAATCTCTTCAGGCTCGCGGTGCATGCGTCCATCTCATGCCGTTCGGCTGGAACAAGCGCTGGCAGGCCGATGTCCTCGACGGCGAGCGGGAACAACGGGTCGTGCACGTGCCTTCCTGAAGCGGATTGTCCCCGCTCCTGAGAAGGAGCCTGGTACGGCGCCCACTACTCTGCGTGCGTGGCCGAATCCACTTGCCGCACAGGCATTCGAATCAGCATGCGCCGAACCTCCACCTGACCCCTCGAATCTGAAAAAAAGCGAATCTCCTAACGTCTCACTATTGATTGTGCCGCTGAATAGCGGCACAATAGATCTCAGGACAACCTGCATCCCCGGCACACCCACTTACCGACCAAGTCCGGGCTCGGCGGGACGAAGGAGATATCGGTAACCATGAACCTCAAGTCGAAGAAGGTCGTCATAGCTGGTGCGGTCGCCGGCGCACTGGTGATCACGCCCGCCGCGATGGCAATTCAGTCGACCATCGCGGCCCCCGGTAACCACAGCAACAGCAATGGCGGCGGCGCTCGAGGCGGCGGGTACAGCAACAGCAACTCGGGTAACCGCCGCGTCGCCGACCAGGACCACGCCGCCTCCGGCAACAACTCGAGCCGGGGCACGTACGAGAGTGGCGGCGACGGCGGACGCTGGGTCTGGGTGCCCGCTGAGGGCAGCCGCTAACCGACTCCCCCTGCGGCTCTTCATTATACGAATGCGACCGTCGCTCCTTTCGGAGCGGCGGTCGTACTCGTATGCGCACCGCATCCGATCGACCGCCTCGGCGTTCACATTATCCACACGCAACCGCAAATCGCGATCGCGCACTCAATTGCGTTCCACCAGCGACCAATTGATGCCCATACAGCTCAATGCCCTTCCGGGCGGCGCTGTGCGGACTTGCACGGCCGCCCGAAAGGGCATTGGCTATAAGAGGTTTCGCGGTGGACCACTCAGGTCAAGTTGCCGTCGACGCACAGACTCGACGACCGCCAGGACGGTCCCGGCCGATTCGCGGCCATATCGAAGGTCCACTCCGAAATCGGTCCGGCCGCACGCCAATACAGCCCGCCGCGACCATCCGCAACGGCTTCGTAGATATCTTCGCGTCCCTCGATCAGCTGACTGCCGACGCAGTAGTCCATATAGTCTGTGCCCGGCTGCTGGGCGCCCGGGCTGAACTTGCCCGCGGGGTTGCCGTTGGTGCCGGGGTTGTACACGCTGCTGCGGCCCCGGGCGTAGCCCTCACGGTTCCAGCGCGCGAAGCCGAAGAAATCGGACTGGCACCGGAACGTCCAGCCGCCCGCTGCGATCGCGACGCCCTGCGGCACGGCTTCACCAGCCCAGAGGCAGCGCACGCCGATATCAGCATTGGCCGCGGGCGTCTCGGTGCCGATACCGAATCCGCCGATTCCCGCCGCGATCGCCGCAAGCAGTGACAGTGCTCGGATCTTATTGCGCCCCTTGGCAGTACGCGCCTGATCGGGACATTCCGTAGGTCTGGTTGTGCCGCGCAGTTCGCTGACGTTGATCATCGACGTCTCCTTCATCATTGTCTCGCCCACCGGCCGACGTCGATACGGACCGACGGGAGCTGCTGTTCCCGCTGCCTAATGTAACGCTATTTAACGGCACGTTAGGTTGAGTATCACCACACGTGGGAACGTTGAAGGAGGAAAGACCAGGCCGGGGACATGCGGCACCCAAAAATCGGCCGCGAGCCAGATCAGAAAATGGGTCTCGACGCGTCAGGCGTCGGGCAGCGCCTCGGTCAGTTCGCTGTCCTGCTCGAGATACCTTGCGACAAATCGGTTCACGAGTTCGGCGGTCGCCTGCCCCGGGCGGATCCGAGTCTCGGCCACTCGGTCCGCGAGTACCGCCCTATCCGCGGGCGTGCGTTCGGAGTTCTGATATGGCTCCCACGCCGACCGATGGAACAGATCCACGAAACGGCGGGCGATCCGGTCGCAGTCCGCGCGCAACCGCTCCAATTCACCGAGCAGGGCATCGCCCGGCATGCCCGCGCCCTCTAACTGATCGAGGATGCGGATGAGCTGCGGATCGGCAATGCGATAGGTCGCGGCGTCGACCGGTTCGTACAGCCCCGCCGAGACCACGCGGGCCAATCCGTTGGGCACGTCGCGATAGCGCTGCTCGAGCTCGGTGGCCGCGATCGTATCGCCGGAGGGCGGCGCGGTGGACTGCGGCGCGCCAGGCTCCGCGACGCCGAGGATGTCGCCGAGATCGTCACCGCGATCCCACGCCTCGAGCAACTCCCTGATCCCGTTGAGTTTGATCCCTCGGTCCAACAGACGACTGATCGTCTGCACCCGATTGAGGTGATCCGGTCCATAGAAACCGGTGCGGCCCTTCACCTGTGGTGGGGGCAGGATGCCGCGCTCGGCGTAAACGCGCAGGCTGCGCACGGTCGTACCGGCCTCGCGCGCCAGCTCGTCGATCGTGTACTCCACGTCCCCTGCCATATGTCTAGGAAACCACACAGAAACATTACTCACAGGTAAGCATACGTCAGTGATGTCGGGCACCTATGGTCAGCGAGGGCGTCGTCAACCCCCAATGACACCCCTAACTATTCCCGCCCTTGGCAATTCGTTCCACCGACGCATAGACGGCGGGGCTTATCCTTCGGATATGACCGAGGCGCAGGCTTCTCGAATTACCGTGACGGAACGGGAACGGGCGCTGGAGCAGCTGTCGCACCATCTCGGCACCGGGCGATTGAGCCTGACCGAGTTCGACGAACGCAGCGCCATTGCCGCGGCGGCGACCACCAAAGGACAATTGGCGGAATTATTCGTCGACCTGCCGGGCACTACGCCGCTCGCGCCGCCCGCACCCACCCGCGGTAATGCGCTGCAGCGACTGCGGACAATCGCCGCGGTGGTCTCGATCGTCGCGGTCGTGCTCGCGGTCGCCACCGGCAACTGGCTCTGGCTGCTGGCGGGCACCGGAACCATCGTCGCGTTCGTGGTGCAGCAGCTGCGCTGAGCTCCGTCGGCTTCGCCGATTGATACCCCCGAGCTACCAGCGGGTGCGTGGCCGAACGGAATTAGCCAGATCGACCAGCCGGTAGCGGTGCCAGCGATCCGGCGCGGTTCTGGCCAGGGCACGCAGGCTGGTTTCCAATCCCTGCCGCAGTCCCGCCGAGGTGACCGGGAAGCCGAGGATCGTCCGATTCGGATTCCGTGGCCGGCCGCCGACCCGCAGCCACTCCAGGGCCGCACCGACCACGATGACCTGCAATTGCAGTGTTCGCGCATCGTCGGGCAGCGCCTCCAACCGCCCTGCCGCCGAACAGATATCTTCCTCGGTGATATCGGCGATCGGCCGCGAGACCAGCAGCAGACAGCCCGTCGTATGCGCGACGCTGTGATGCCGGGATGCGGCGGGTACCTGTTCGAGCACCTCGACAGCCTCGAGCAATTCGCCGTCGGCGGCGAGCCGGCGGGCCAGGCCGAAGGCCGCGCTGACCACACCATGGTTGGTCCGCCATACCGCACGGTAGTGCTCGGCCGCGGCGCGGTGCCAGCGATCGGATTCGCCCGGGTCGTCCAGATGCTGCAGCACCAGTTCCGCGGTAGCGGCCAGGGCGAGTTCCGGTCCGATCTCTCCGGGCAGCATCCCGTGCACGGTCTCGAAATGCTCCCAGGCGCGCTGGTAATGGCCGTCGAGGAGCGCGGCGACACCGACGTACCACTCGATGCGCCAGTCCGCGCCGTAGTCGGGCCGCAGATCGGCGAGCAGTTGGCAGGCCGGAACGGTTTCTCCGAGATCCAGATAGGCGCGGACCGCAGTCAGCGGGCCCTCCAGGTCGAAAGATTCGGGGGCGACGATCGTGCCCGAGCGAATGCGTTCGTGTGCCCGGCGCAGCGCGTCCAAGGCGTGGCGCGGTTCGCCGTGCAGCAGCGAGGACAGCAGTTCGGCACTGGGATCCTCGCTATCGATCAACGGCGTCGGCAGGGCCGCGACGACATCGCGGGCCTCGAGCACCGGCATGCGGGCCATACCGTCGACGATGCCGTCAGTCTGGCCGATGAGCGTATCGATGCCGAAATCGTCTCGCATGGAGCTCAATTCGACCGAAGGCTGCGGATGTTCGAGGCCGGTATCGATCGCGAGCACCATGCGCAGCGCACCGGCGAGCTGACAGTACATCGAATACGCGGATGGGAAGCGCCGCTCCGGCTCCGGATCGGTGGCGCGCAGCAGCAGCCGGTACAAACACGGATAGCGCGCCAGTAGCGGCTCCTCATCCGGTTCGGGTATGCCGCCGAGAAAGTGTCCATCGCGGTCGCGCGGCAGATCCAGGGCAAGCGCCGCAAGGGTCCGGCCGACGGTGTAGATATCCGAAACCACGGTCGGCCCGGTCTCGGTGATCTCCGGCGCCTGATAGCCGGGCGTGCCGTAGATGCTGCCGTAAGAGTCCATCGCGGCGACCGCACCCAAGTCGATCAGCTTGACCTCGTGCTCGCTGACCATGATGTTGTCGGGCTTCAGATCGTTGTACGCCAACCCGAAGGAATGCAGATAGTCCAGCGCCGGCAGGATTTCCATGATGTAGGCGATGGCCTCGACAACCGGAATGCGCTCCTCGCCGCGCAAATCGAGCATCTTCTTCAGCGATTGTCCGCCGACGTATTCCATGACGATGTAACCGTCCGGAATATCGCGGGCAGACCTATGTTTGACGAAGTTGTAAATCTTGACCACACCGGGGTGGGCCACCTCGGAAAGGAATTGCCGCTCGGCAAGCGCGACCACATGCGCCTCGAAGTCCAGCGGATTCTGCAAACCCTTCAGCACGACCCAGCGGTCGCTGACATTGCGGTCGACCGCGAGATAAATCCAACCGAGTCCACCGTGTGCCAGCGATCCTTGCACCTCGTATTGATCGGCGACGAGTTCGCCGCGCTGCAGAGGGGGCCGGAAGTTGAATGGCGAGCCACAACGGCCGCATTCGCCGGTCACCGCGCCCGGCTCGGTGGCGGTGCGGCGACCGACCGGTTCCTGACATTTCCAACAGAACCGCTTGAGTTCGGGCACTTCCGGATCGTCGAGGATGGCAGTGCGCGGATCGACCGGCGCCACCCGCGGCATCGGCACCAGGCCCGCGCCGAGCCGACGCACACTCGGCCGGGAACGGCCGCTGCGGCCGGAGACCGGCTCGTCGAGTTCGAGGGCCTCCTCGGCACCGGTCAGCGGATCGCGCACCGGCATGGTATCGCCGGGGGTCGCGGGCGCGGAGATCCGTTGCGACGGAGGGCGTTCCATGGTGCTCGGCCCCGACCATGGATGCTGTCGGCGTTGTGACGGTTCGAGTTTCGACATGCCACGGGTAGCCCAGGGATGTGGCGTCCGTCGCGGAACCTCGGTACCGCGCATCCGCCGGTTCGCCCACGGGTGCGGCAGCGGATTCTCGGAGGCGCTGGGTTGTTCCGGCATGGGAACCTTTCGAGCCCGGTGAATAGGGGACCCATTCTCTTCCGCCTTCCGCCACCGCGCGCCTGCCTTATTCCCTCCTATGGGAATAGCTCCGCCCCGGACATGTTGTCCGGGGCGGAGCTTCGGATTTACTCCTCCTCGTCGGGCTTGTCCAGGACGACCACCGCCTCGCCCTCGCGCTTGCGCGGCGGCCGCTCGGCCAGCACCGGGAACTGACCGGTGATGCCCTCGCGTTCCTGAGCGACCTGCAGCACCCGCCCGCGGGCCAGGAACCACCCGCCGACGAAGGCGGGAACCACGATCAGGAACATGGCGATCACGGCACCGCGCTGCTCGATTTCGTGGCTGCATGCCATCAGCACGATCACCGCGACCAGGAATGCCAGTGTGGCGTAGCTGGTGTAGGGCGCACCGATCAGTCGGAACGACGGACGCTTCGCCAGACCCTTCTTCGACCAACGGAACAGCTGCAACTGGCAGATCACGATCGCACCCCAGGCCGCGATGGTGCCCAGCGCGGACATGTTCAGCACGATCTCGAATGCCTTGTCCGGCACCATCGCATTGAGCCCGACACCGACCAGCGCGATCGCACCGGTGGCGAGAATGCCGACGTAAGGCACACCGCCGTTGGACATCCGCGAGGCGATCTTGGGCGCACTGCCGTTCATCGACATCGAGCGCAGGATGCGGCCGGTCGAGTACAGACCCGCGTTGAGGCTGGAGAAGGCCGCGGTCAGCACCACCAGGTTCATGATCGAACCCGCACCTCCGACACCGAGCTTGGAGAAGAAGGTGACGAACGGGCTCTCACCGGACTTGAAGACGACATAGGGCAGCAGCAGGCCGAGCAGCACCAGCGAACCGACGTAGAACAGCGCGATGCGGGCGATGACCGAATTGATGGCCCGCGGCATGATCTTTTCCGGGTTCTCCGCCTCACCGGCCGCAGTACCGATCAATTCCACTGCGGCGTAGGCGAATACGACGCCGGTAGTGACGGTGACCAGAGGCAGCAGACCGGTCGGGAACAGCCCGCCGTGATCGGAGAGCACGGTGAAACCGGTCGCCTCGCCGTCGACCTTGAATCGGCCCGCCAGGAAGATGGTGCCGACGATCAGGAAGGCGACCAACGCGACGACCTTGATCAGCGCGGCCCAGAACTCCAGTTCACCGAACCATTTCACCGAGATCAGGTTGATGCTGACCACGATGGCCAGCGCCACCAACGCGATCAACCACTGCGGTATCGCCTCGGTGGCTCCCCAGAAATGGACATAGGTGGCGATCGCGGTGATGTCTACGATGCCGGTCATGCACCAGTGGAAGAAGTACATCCACCCGACCGCGAAAGCCAGCTTCTCGCCGTAGAACTCACGCGCGTAGGAGACGAACGATCCGGAGGACGGACGATGCAGCACCAGCTCGCCCAGCGCCCGCAGGATGAAGAATACGAAGATGCCGCAGACCGCGTACACGATGAACAGTCCGGGACCGGCCGTGTGCAACCGACCACCCGCACCAAGGAACAGTCCGGTCCCGATCGCGCCCCCGATCGCGATCATCTGCAGCTGGCGCGGGCGCAACGCCTTGTGATAGCCCGCATCCTCAGCATGCAGAGCATCCGCGGGCGCCGGCACTTCCGCGGAGTGTTGAACGGTTGTCATGGTGAAGCCTTTCACGTGACGGCGATCATATCGCTGCTTAATGTAACGCTATTCAACGGCACGTTCAATAGTGAGTCAAGACTTGTAACCGCGTGGAAATGTTGAGGACCCGCTCTACCCGCCGTGACCTCGGCATTAGTTGATCGTACCGCTGAACATCGGTACGCTGGAGACGTTTACGGCTGATGGAGCGCGAGCATGGCATGGTTCGAACGGGAGTTCATCGCGGTCCCTGAGGACCGCAAGAATCAACTGGTCTACAAGTGGCCGGATGTCAACATCCGTCGCTACAGCCGTGCCATCGTCAATGCCGACGAGATCGCCCTATTCGTCAAGTCCGGGCAGGTCGTGGCCGCGATGGGGCCTGGTCGGCATCAGATCGATGCCGATGAGCTACCGGTCCTCGGCGCGCTCGTGGATACGCTGACCGGCAACAACTTCTATCGCGCCGAACTGTATTTCGTCTCCACCCGCGAGTTTCCCGGCGTCAAGTTCGGCGGCCGCTTGGCCGATATCGCCGACCCGGTCAGCGAACAAGTCGTAACACTGCGGGTCTTCGGGGAATTCGCACTGTCGGTGCGAGATCCGGCCGAACTGGTCACCTCACTGGCGGGCACTACCGACCTGAGTGTCCCGGCGACAGTGGAGTCCTGGAGCTCGGACCTACTGCTCAAGTCCATGAAAGTCGCTGTTACACAGGGTATTTCCCGGGGCGACTGGCCGGTGCTCGGCTTGTCCGGACAGTTGGAGCCGATCGAGGCCGCTGTTGTGCGCCAGACCAACCTGACGCTCTACGAGTACGGCCTGCGCATCCCGCGCCTGGGCAACTTCGATATCACCTTGGCGCCCGAAGATGCCGACCGCATCAAGCGACTAGCCAAGGATGTCACCTATATTCGACTGGCTGGCGACTTCCAACGTTATGCGGCAGGCGAAATGGCACTCGGCGCGGGCCAAGGCTTCGCGAACGGTCATGCCCACGGCGGTGATGGATTCCTCGGCGCCGCACTGGGTTTGAACGCCATCCAACAAAGTGCCCCGAGCAATCCGTGGCAACGCCCGGCGACTCCGGCTGCCCCACAAGCGCTTACGACCCCCACGCAGCCGGTATGCGCCAACTGCGGAACCGACAACCCCGCAAACGCCCGATTCTGCATGAACTGCGGTGACCCACTCGCCCCCCGCCCTCGTCACTGCACCGAATGCGGCGCGGATCTAACCGCCACAGCCAAATTCTGCGGCAACTGCGGCACCTCCGCCACAACCTGACCGCACTCCCCCAGGCGCCCCGCCCTCAGCTCCTGGCGCCCGCCAACTCGAGCTGTCGCATATCTTCGACACTGTCGCACATCGACGCTCCGCGTGACACACCGATGCTAAAACTCGACGCTCTGTGCGAGCGTGGGATCGAGAGGGTGGGGGCGGTGCACGTCCGAGGGTGAGCGCGAAACCCCGTCGCCTCGGCGAACACCGGGATCCAGTGCGGAGGTGTGGATCCCGATGTTCGCCGGAACGACGGGGGCAGTAGTTCGCCGATTGCCCCGCGGTCTCGGATGTCCACCGAGACCGCGGGGCACAACCGTGCTAGTTCGAAACCGGTGCTGCTGCGGCGGATTCGCCGCTGCTGACCATGCTGCGTACCTGTCGTGCGGCGACCGAGAGGGTTGCCAGGTCGTGGGTGCCCGCGGCGAAGATCTCGCCGAGTGAGGCACCGGCGCGAGCCAGACGGGGGCGGTTGACCGACTCCCATTCGGCGATCTTGTCGGCAGTGCTCTCGTTCGGTTCGGATGCGGTGATCACGTCCAGGGTGAGCGAGCGCAGCGAATCGTAGAGATCGTCGCGGACCGCGAGCCGGGCCAGGGTGCGCCACCGGTCGTCGCGAGCCAGATTGCTCACGGCGGTCAGCAAACGCTCGATCTGGAAGTGATCGTCGAGTGCGTAGTAGAGCTCGGCGACCTCCTGTGCGTCGCGCTCGGCGATATCGGCCACATCGAGGATGTCCAGCAGCGGGAACAGGTGGATGAGCCGGTACACCTCCTCGGCCAATTCCGCAGGCGCGCCCCGCTCGACGGCCGCGCGAGCATTCGTCGCCAGATCCTCGGCGTGCGCCGCGGGGAGCCGGGCAGGCAGCATGTGGGCTGCGAGCTGGCGGACACCGTCGCGGTAGCGGGCGATATCGGCGCCGATGGCGATCGGTTGCGGGCGGCTGGTCAGCAGCCAGCGGGATACGCGATCGAGGGTGCGCCTGGTCTCCCGCTCGAGTTCGTTGCGGGCCGCCGTCGGCATCGGCGTGGTCCGAATGCGTTGCCAGAGCGTATGCAGATCGAAGATCTGCGTAGCGACGGTGAAGGCGCGCACCGAGTCGTCAGTGCTCGCACCGGACTCCTCCGCCAGACGGAACGCATAGGTGATGCCGCCGTGGTCCACCATGTCGTTGACCACCATCGTGGCCACGATCTGACGGCGCAGCGGATGCCTGCCGATCGCGTCGGCGAACCGTACCCGCAGCGGCTCCGGAAAGTACGACCGAAGCACCGACTCGAAGGCCGCGTTGTCGGGCAGATCCCCGGCCAGCAAATCGTCCTTGAGCGAAAGCTTCACATGCGCGAGCAGATTCGCCAGTTCCGGAGAGGTGAGCCCACGCCCTTCCGCTATCCGCTTTTTCAACTCGGCGTCCGAGGGCAGTGCCTCGAGCCGCCGGTCCACACCGCGCCGGAGTTCCAGGTCGGCAATCAGCCTGCGGTGCACGCCGGCCAAGGGCACCGACTGTGCACGCGAAAGGCCCATCCGGAAGTTCTGCGAAATATTGTCGCGCAGTACGAGTTCGGCGACCTCATCGGTCATCGCGGCCAGCAATTCGGTGCGATCGGCCGCAGCGAGCTCACCGCTGGAGATGACCGCGTCGAGCAGGACCTTGATGTTGACTTCGTGGTCGGAGCAATCGACTCCCGCGGAGTTGTCCAGGGCGTCGGTGTTCATCCGGCCGCCGTTCGCGCAGTATTCGATTCGGCCCAGCGCGGTCGCCCCGAGATTGCCGCCCTCGCCGATCACTCTGGCACGCAACTGATTCGCGTCCACACGTACCGCGTCGTTGGACTTGTCACCGGCATCGGCATTCGTCTCGGTGGATGCCTTGATGTAGGTGCCGATGCCGCCGTTCCAGAACAGATCGACCGGGGCGAGCAGAATCGCCCGGATCATCTCCGGCGGAGACAGAGTGGTCACACTCGGATCCAAGTCCAGCGCCTCGCGCACCTGCGGGCTGACCGGAACGGCCTTGGCGGATCGATCATAGACACCGCCACCCGCGCTGATCAGCGACTTGTCGTAGTCGGCCCAGGACGAGCGCGGCAGTGCGAACATCCGCTGCCGCTCCCGGAACGACTTCGCGGCATCAGGATTCGGATCCAGGAAGATGTGCCGGTGATCGAAGGCGGCCACCAAGCGGATGTGCTCGGACAGCAGCATGCCGTTGCCGAACACGTCACCACTCATATCGCCGACTCCAGCAACGGTGAAATCTGTTGTCTGCGTGTCGATGTCCATCTCGGCGAAATGCCGTTTGACGCTTTCCCACGCACCCTTGGCGGTAATGCCCATCGCCTTGTGGTCGTAGCCAACCGAACCACCCGAGGCAAAGGCGTCACCCAACCAGAAACCATATTGGCGCGCAACATCATTGGCGATATCGGAGAAGGTGGCCGTGCCCTTGTCGGCGGCGACGACGAGGTAGGTGTCGTCACCGTCGCGGCGTACCACCCGCTCCGGCGGCAGCACCTCGCCGGAGACGTGGTCGATGTTGTCGGTGACGTCCAGCAGACCGGAGATGAAGGTGCGGTAGCACGCAACGCCCTCGGTCAATTGCGCCTGCCGATCCGCGGTCGGATCACCGGTAGCTGTCGGCGGCTGCTTGACCACGAAACCGCCCTTGGCGCCCACCGGCACGATGACCGCGTTCTTCACCGCCTGCGCCTTCACCAAGCCCAGGATTTCGGTGCGGAAGTCCTCCAGACGGTCGGACCAGCGCAATCCGCCTCGTGCCACCGGACCGAACCTCAGATGCACGCCCTCGACCCGCGGCGAGTACACGAAGATCTCGAATTGCGGGCGCGGCCGCGGTAATTCGGCGATGGCGTGCGGATCGAATTTGAACGACAGGTACTCGGGTACGTTGCCGTCACTGTCGCGGCGGTAGTAGTTGGTGCGCAACGTCGCGGTGATCAGACCGAGTACGGCGCGCAGGATGCGGTCGGTGTCGAGGCTCACGACCGCATCGATCTCGGCCTGCAGTCGTTCGGCGATGCCTGCGGCCCGTGCCGATGCCACCGCCCCGATACCCTCGGGATCGAAGTATGCGTCGAAAAGTTCAGTGAACAACCGGGCCATCGTCGGTTGTGCCAACAGGACCCTGGAGATATTGCCCTGGGTGTAGGCGAACCCCGCCTGCTGCAGATATTTCGCGTAGGCACGCAGTATGGAGATCTGCCGCCAGTGCAATCCGGCGCGCAACACCAGTTCGTTCAGTCCGTCGACTTCGGCACTGCCGTTCCACATCGCCGCGAAGGCTTCCGGGAAACATTGCCGCACACCGCCTGCGACCGACGATTCGTCGGCGGAGCGGGTAAGATCGGCCTCCAGATCCGCATCGATCGCGGTGCCGAGCAATGCCGCCGGGACACGCAACCCGAAATCGTAGATCCACTTGTGGGTACTATCCGGCAGGGTGATGCGGTGCGGCCGTTCGTCGACCACCTCCACCCCGAGGCTTTGCAGTACCGGAAGCACTCGGCTCAGTGAGACACCCTCGCCCGCGACATAAAGTGTGAAACGCCACTCCCCCGAGGGTGATTCGGCATTCCGATACAGATTCGTATCGATGGTGCCGTCGGCGAGACGGTCGAGCCGCTGCAGATCGACCAGCGCATGCTCCGGCTCGTACTCCTGCTGGTAGCCGACCGGGAAGGCGCTCGCGTAGGCATTGGCGACCTTCGACGAGATCGCCGACACACCGCTCGCGGCCGCCACCAAGCGGTCGGCCCAACTCCGGGTGGTCGCGAAAAGCAGCTCCTGGATGCGCTCGCGATTGGATTCGGAGATATCGGCAGGCTCCGCGTCGGGACCGCGATGCACGGTGAAATACACCACGGCCAATTCGGATTCGCTGGCCCTCGCTGAGTACGCGACCTGCTCACCGTCGAATTCGGCGCGCAGGATCTCCTCCATGCGCAGCCGGACCTCGGTCGAGTACCGATCGCGGGGCAGGTAAACCAGGCAGTAGACCGCACCGCTGCGTCCGTCGCGCCGGATGAACAGCCGAACCTGCCTGCGCAGCCCCAAATTCATGACCGCGGAGACGGTTTCGAACAGCCGCCGGGCGTCGGTGGAGAACAGTTCGACCCGCGGGAAAGACTGCATCATCTCCAGCATCGCCTGCCCGGAGAACGAATTCAGTTCGAAGCCAGCCCATTCGATGACCTGGTGGACGCGGCGAGAGATAACGGGGATATCGAGAATGTTCTCGTGCAAACCGGTCACGGTGAAGGTGCCGACGAAAACGTGCTCGCCCTGCACGGGGCCGACGCCGGTACCGCCACTGCCGTAATCGGCGACGCTGACGAAGTACAGCTCACCCGATCCGGGGATCAGCGAATCCACCGATCCGTTGGCCAGCCGCAGGACCGGTCGAGTGTTACCGAGGACGGGGACATCGAGATCGACGTTCGACCCGTTCCAGAGCACGCCGAGGCCGGTGCCCGGCACCTGCTGCGGTTCATTACCGGCATCGGTGCGGCTGGTGCGGTAATACCCGTATCCGAGCACGGTGAAATGTCCATCTGCCAACCAGCGCAACAATTTCGCGCATTCGGGCACTTCCGGGTCGTCGGAGCGCTGCGCGATGTGGTCGAGCCGGCCCGCCAACGCGACCATCGCGTTGGCCATGCCCGGCGTATCGTCGACGACCTTGCGCAGCACCCGCAGCAGCGCGGGCAGCTCTTGATCGATCCGGTCCAGCAGCGCGGCGCCGACGCTCGGCGCCAGTTGCACATGGATCCATGATTCGGTGACGGTTTGGCTGCCATTCGCCGGTACGGTGTCGGGCTCCTTGGCGGCGATCGCCCGCAGCCGGCCGCGTCGGTCCCGCGCGATGTCGAAGACCGGGTGGACGACCTCGGTCACCGCGGCACCGAGGCGGCGCAGTGCGGTGGTCACCGAATCGACCAGCAGCGGCATATCGTCATTGACGATCTGGATTGCCGCACCCAATCCGCTGCCGTCGTCGGGGCGATACACCCGGGTGATGGCCGCGCCCGGCAGCCGGATCGCCGCCAGCTCCAAGTGGTTTCGGAAGATCTGTTCGGCCCGATCGGTGATCGTCGGCGCGGTGGCGCCCGGCTGAATCCATCGGAAGTAGGCCGCCTCCAGATCGGTCGGATCGTCGCGGAACCGTTTGAATGAAATCGTCTGCTGGGTGGTTGCCACCATCGACTCGTGCCTTCCCGAGATCTGAGCCCGTAACCGTACGGTTCCCATACATTACATGATTTGATGTGCCGTTGTATAGCGGCACGTTGGATGCGTAACAAATACTCGAAAGAGATCAGCACTGGTCAAGCGCCCAGACCGACCGGAGTACGGTCGGTCACGGGGTTAGACCGGCTCGCGCCATGAATGTCTGCGCCGCAGCCCGCCCGTTGAACGAACCGGTCTCGACCCGAAGCCCGACAAGGGTATTCGCATACCGCAGAGTTGCCGTCGGACTGATCGCGATGAAGACGACACCGTCGGCCAGGACGGTTCCACCGGCCGTGCGCCAGTTGCGCACGGTATCGGCCCGGCGCTGCGGCGGATCCAATGCCACCGAGAGGGTCAAATCCTTGCCGCCGGTGATTCCACCGGCGAGCAACGGGTCGGCCGCCGGAACGACACAGTTCTCGGTCGTTGAATCGACGCGCTGACAGGTAGCGGCCGCACGCAATTGGCCAGGCAGCGCCTGCTCGATTCCCATATCGGGCATCGAGGCCAGCGGCGTCGAACACGAACGGACGACCGTGAAGCCGAGCCCGACCACCGTGGCCACTACGGCGGCGATAGCGGCACCCCACTGCCAGCGCGGATACTGTTGCGCAGCAAGCTTTTCCGCGCCCGCCACGGCATTCTCCGCGCCCGCCACCACGCTCTCGGTGGCCGCCGCGGCCCGCTCGGCGCCCGCCACCACCCGCTCTACCTGCTCCGGATGCCGGGTCAGGCTGGATAGTCGGTGCACTGCGGGCAGCGGCGCACCGCAGTGCCCGCACTGCGCCGGATTACCGGCATTGCGGTGTGAGCAGTATTGGCAGACCAACTCGGCTACTGACATGACAGCGGCCTCAATGCCCGGTGATCACGATGGAGGAAATAGCGGTCGTATTGATCGTCGGATCGCCCTTCGATTCCTGAACCGTCAATACGACCTTGGTCGCCTGCACGGGTACCTCGAACTTGGTAACGACCAGGGTGCGCTGATCCAGGGTCTGTTGGGTATAGCTCGTCTTGTTCGGATCGTCGAACGTATACCTGACGCGGCTGGCGGTCCGGTATTTCGTCCATTGGTCCACACCGTCGCTGCCGACGCTGTCCCAGCCTGGGACGATGCCGATCGAATCGATCTGATAGGTCTTACCGAGGTCGATGGTGAGCACCTGCCCGTCGACCTTGTACGCGCGCACACATGACCAGGCCTTGCCCTGCTGCCCGCCGAAGGCATCCATGCCAGGGGTGCTGCCCGGCGGGCAGTTGGCGGTGGCGGATTTCGGCGTAATCGTTCCGGAAGCGGGCGTGGACGATTCCGGTTTCGACGTCGGGGCCGCCGCGGTCGGCGACGGAGTGATAACCGCTATCCGGTCCGGCGCCTGCGAATCGTCCTTCCCGCCGGTGGAAACGAGCGCGATGATCAGCAGAAGGGCCAGGACGCCGCAGACCGCCAACGCGACCTTGGGATTCTTGAGCTTCTTCGCCAGCAGAGCGATCTGCTCCGCCGTATCGGGCCCGCGCTTCTTCGGCGAACTGGAGGTGGACCGCGCCGGCTCTTCGGGCGGTGGCGGCTTGGCCGAGACATCGGAGTAGTCCGCTGAAAAGTCCATTGCCGGTGCGGCATTCGACTGCTGCCCGTTCAGCAGCGCGATGATCCGCTCACTGGCCTTCGGCCCATCGGAGGACCGCCGCGGCGGCGGGTCCGTGTCGGACAGCGCGCCCTGGGCCGAACCAGCCGACATCGCGGCACTGGAAAATGGATCATCGCCGAAACCGGATTCCTCGAATGCTGGATCGTCGACGAGGGGGCCACTCAGCACAGACCCGGTACCCGGATCGTTTTCTCCGAAGGACGGATCCGAAAGCAGTGCCTCCAGGACCGCGCCTCGATGGCGGAGAAACACATCTCCCGGATCCTCGGCAGCCATGGTCCGGATCGTATCCAGACCGGCCCGCACCTCGGCGCGCCGTTATTCCCGCTAGCGGGAATAACGCAATCAGCGTTTCTTCTGCTCGGTGACGAAATGTTCCGGCGGCACATCGAATACCCGTGCCAGAGCAATAATCAGATCGAGCCGGGGTACCGCGTCTCCATGAATGAGCCGGTACAGACCCGACTGGGAGACCGGAACATCCGGGTACGCCTGTTCCAAATGCTGAGCAAGCGAATAGAGCGTCAAAGACCGCGTCGAACCGTCCTCGGTCGATACCACCGATTCCGCGATCAATTCCGACAGCCGACTCGAGAAGATCGCTACCGCGGCCTGTCTCGGGGTCAGTGCCTCCCCGTTATCCTCCTGCACAAATTCGCCGTCATTCGGCTGGGAGTCCACAACCACGCTGATAGACACTACCTGCTGTCTCCCATCAGCTCATGCGCCGGACGTCTGGCTCAGGCGTGGCACCATTGCCACCCGCGGTGATCGCGGGTTGTTCGGCGGCGGAATCGAAATAGCGGGTTTCACCGCGCGGCTCGATCAAGTCGACGCGCACGGTCCGCATCGGAATGCTGACATCGACCGCGGTCGCGCTGACCTGATTTATCGCCAGATCGACCGACCGCCGCCGCGGCCCACCGGGCTCACTGATGGTGACCGTGGTGTGCGCGGTCGATACCTGCGGCGGCAGATTGTCGAAGACCGTGATTGTAGCCGAAGATGGTGGTGAACCCGAACCGGCTTGTCCCGCGGTGGCGGTCGCGGCACCGGCCGCCGGCGCCAGCCGTAGCGATTCCGGATCACCGACCGCGGCGACCAACTGCCACCAGCGGTGCGGGCGCACCGAATGGACTTCGACATCCGCGCCGACCACCATGGCACGCAACACGATCTGCTGTGCCACCGGCAGATCGGCGTGCACATCGATGGTGCGCCGGCGCGGGTTGTAGCGAGCCGGGTCGAACAGCGGTAGCG
Organism: Nocardia sp. NPDC050630; assembly: GCF_044457245.1. NCBI lineage: Bacteria > Bacillati > Actinomycetota > Actinomycetes > Mycobacteriales > Nocardiaceae > Nocardia > Nocardia sp. NPDC050630. The sequence goes on along the minus strand of NZ_JBITGN010000001.1, from coordinate 45,927 downwards.
CCAAGGTATGTCGGGGCTGACCGCTGATGGAACCGAGAATCTGGCCATTGGGACCGATCGCGATGGTGAGATCCGCAAGGAGCTCGTCGGGGGCGATATCGCGGCCCGATTCATCCGAGGGCACCGCACGGATCGACGTTCCGGTCGGCATGGTGGCCAGCAATGCGATGGCCTGCCGACCGGTCAAACGACGCAGATAAGCCGGTGGCTCGGTCGTGACCGGTGGGCCGACATACCGAGCGAGTGCCCGCGGCCCGGTCGTGGCATCGGTGAGGCTGACCACCAATGTGGTCCGGCCGCGGTTCCACGACCAGCAATCGTCCATGCCGGCGCCGTCCATCCGCGTCCAGTCGATCAAGAAACTGGTCACACAGCGACCCGGCACCGAGGACTCCATACAGGTCCACGTCTCACGCAGATCGCCGAGTTCGACGCCTGCATGCAGGACCCTGGTGGCCTCCTGCATCGCCGCCGCAGGCAGTGCGTGCGCGGCGATACCGCGTTCTCGCAATCGGCCCGCGATGCGGTGCGCCGCGGTGGCCAGCGCTCTCGGCGCGACCATCGCGACCAGTCCGCGGCGCTGCAGCAGATCCAGATTCCGTTCCATGTCCAGCCGGACGACCAACCACGTGAGACGATGGCCGACGATCGGATGGGAGCCGATCAGCTGGTCGTAGAGCATGCTGTAGTTACCGGTCGGACGAACTCGCTGACCGGTGGTCACGATATCGATATCGACCGCCAGACCGAATTGATCGAGCAGACCTATCAGGGCGTCGACGGGGACGGTGTCCTCGGTGTAGATGGATTTCTCCGCGATGACAGTTGGCAGGTCGAGGTTGGGCGCGAGTTGGATCATCGCCGTGAGCACAGTGCCTTCGGAGCGAATGCCGCATACCCCGGCGGCGACCTGGATGTCCTCCACATTCACCGGACCGGCGAGCGCTTCGGCTCTGGTGGCCCGGCCGAACCGGTAATCGATCCAGTCGAGCAGCCATCTGCTGGTCGTACGGCCGTTCACCTGGACCGCCACGGTTACCAGCAGCACGGTGATCACCGCCGCGCTTGCCCAGATCGGGGTGTGCGTCCACAGCCCGGTGACCACCAGGCTGCCACCGATCACGGCTACGGCGAACGGACCACGTTCGACACCGCCCACCCGAACACTCGGAAGGCTCACCGCCGCCTCCGGACCGCGGAATTCGCATAGGTGGCGCCGAGACCTAGCAGCACCGCGGCGATGATGACAACGGCGGCCGCGAACGGCGGACGACGATCCTTGGCACGCGGCGGATCCGGCATCACCAGTACCGACGACCGGTACAGTCCGATCGGCGGCTTGGGCGCGGTGCGATAGCTGAGAGCGGTGAGCGGGTCGATAACACCGGCGCCGACGAAGTTATCGATGCCACGAGCGGGCGCGTGCGCGCTGGCGGTCAGGCGGGCCATGATCTCGGCCGGGGTTTCGTTGGGGAATCGGGAGCGCAGCAAGGCGGCCACTCCGCTGACGTAAGCGGCGGCGAACGACGCGCCGGCGACCGGCACCAGTTTGCCGGGTTCACCGACACCATTGATCAGACCGGTGCCACCGGGACCGAGCGATTCGATCGCGGTACCTGGTGCGCCGACGGAAACCCACGGCCCCGACAGCGAATCGAGCATCGTGGCGCCAGTGGCGGTCGTGAAGCCTACCGTCAGCACGTCCGTACCGAACCAGCCCGGCGCGGCAACGTTCTTGACATCGCGCCAGTTCCTCGGGTCACTCGGCCGGGTCGGATCGATATCCGGATTCTGATCACAGCCGGCGCCGACATTGCCGGCACCCGCGACGATCAGCGCGCCCCGCACGTGTACGGCGTAGCCGATCGCCACCGACAGTATCGACTGATCCACCGCGAGTCCTACCGGAACACAGACCGGCAGTGACACCGTGATCACTCCCGCACCCAGATTCGCCGCATGCACGATCGCCCGGGACAGCGTCCGGATATCCATCGAGAGCCGTTCCGCCGCATCGCCACTCGAGCGCTCTGCGCTGAAGGCGCCGGAGCGGTACCGGATCGATATGATCCGGGCGTCCGGGGCGACCCCGGTGAATCCGTCCGTGGGATCGGATGTGGCGCCGATGATTCCGGCGATAAGGGTGCCATGCGCATCGCAGTCGGACAGACCATCGCCACCTGCTGCGACGTAGTCACCGCCGCCGACGAGGCCGGGCAGGCGGCCATTGGGCGTGACACCGGTATCGAGCACCGCGACGGTCACCCCGGCACCTCGGCTAAGTGCACGGGCATTCGGCAGATCCAGTGCAATCTCCGACGGCGGCGTGCGCGCCAGATCGCTGTCCTTCAGCACGCCGGTCGCCAAGCAGCCCTTGTCCTGTTTCGTCGGCAACTCCGGGCCGGGCGGGTCATCCGCAGGCGAGCCGATGACAACCTGCGGCGGTTCCACCGCCAATGCTGGTGCGGCGGAGGCGATCAGCGCGAATCCGGCCAGCACCGCGATCGCGGTTGTGCCGATTCGCATCAGATCGCCCGCATCGCGGTATAGATGCCCATGATCCAGCAGGCGATGATAGGAATCACCAGAATGAGCGCGTACTCGATCAGATCGATGATCCGCCGGGTGACCGGCGAGAGCCGCCGCCCCGGCAATTGCACTGCCGCGACACATGCCGCAACCGCCGCCACGCCGATCATAAGGACGACGACCAGCCGCGCCGGCGCCGTTTCGTACGCAGTGACCAGCACGAAGCCGACACCCACAACGGTCACAGCAGACGCGACGACGAGCGCGATGGCCTGCACCCGGTCCGGGAACCAGCGTGCGCGCAGCGCCAACAGACCCGCAACGGCCGCGCCGAGCACGATTTCCCGAATACCCCCGGGGCTCACCGCGGCCGACAGCACGGCCGCGCCCGCCAAGAGTGCCGAGGTCGCGGCGATGAGCCCGCGCAGACTCGTGACCGCCAGACGGGCACGGCCTTCGATACCGGCCCCGGCCTGTTCCCGCTGCCGTTCGATGTCCTCAGCGGAATCGAGTTCGGCGTCATCGCGCGCGGATTCAGCGTCGAAGATGTCGGTCAGCGTGGCAGGATTGACCTCGTTGCCGGGGTCCGGCAGATCCGGGGGCCGAATCCGGGCCACGACGACGGCAAGGCGCGGCGCGGCAGTGAGCAGCACGAGTCCGAGAAGTGCCGCGCCACCACATATCTGGCGCACCGACAGATCCAGATAGGTCAACGGAATCGCGGCGGCGGCCACGGTCGCGCCGAGCACGGTGACCGCCATCAGTGTGGCGATCCCGAGCTTGGTCACGCGCATTATGGCCGCGGCAGCGACGGCAGCGACAACTGATCCGGCGGCCAGATTGGCCGGGGCGAACGGACCCGGCTCACCGTAGGCCGGCGGCACCAGCATCGCGCCGCCGGCGAATAAGAGCGGAATCGAGGACAATGCCAACCCGAGGCAGATCCGCGGCGCGAAGTTGCGCTGCCGCGCTTGCATGGCGCCGCCCCAGCACACCGCGCCGAGCAGCAGCGCGGGCAATGCATACCACCAGATCGACCCGGATTCGGTCCACGCCACTGACAACATCGCAGCGATGGCGAGCGCGCCGACACCCAGTGTGCTCAGGCCGACGACCGCGGCAGTGTCGGAGTCGAATTCGGCGAACTCGCGCTCGTTGATAAGCGCCAGCGCGTCGGTGATGTCCTCCACGACCGGTGTGAAGACCTCCGCGGATTCGACCGCGGCCAACATCAGCACAGTGCCGTCGACGACATCGTGGTCGGCGAGGCTGCGCCAGCGCGGCATCGGCGCCTCGCCCGGTCGAGCCAGGCTCCACTGTCCGGTCGGCGGGGTGAAATCGACTGTCTCGTCATCGATGGCGTTGGCCAGTACGACGAGCAGGTCATCGATGAACGTCTCGATGGTGAACTTGGTCGGCACCACGACGTCGACCTGGTAACTGGAGACCAGGACCGCCATCCGAGCGCGCGCCACCTCGGCGGATGCCGCGGGCGCCGCGCCCGGTGGCGAAGCAACGGCAGTACTCATCGCCACCCTCCGGTGGCCCGACCGCCGCTGGTGCCACCCAGATAGTTCGGGAATCCATCGGCGAGCCCGGCAGCGAGCTCCTCGAAGGCGAGCAGGGTTTCCTTGTCCACCAGGCGCAGATCGATCTCGCCGCCCTCGGCCAAGTGGTCGTCGAAGGGAAGGATGCAGGTCGGGCGCTGTCCGGTAGCGAAAAGCTTCTCGATCGCCGCGACGTCGACGACAGGCTTGGACGGTTGCTGATGCACGATCGAAACGACCGATTTGGCGATCAGATGCTGCATACCGTGCGAACTCAGCCAATTCAACGTGGCTACCGCACCCTTCACGCCACCGACGGTGGGTGGGGTGACCACCACGACGGCGTCACTGGTCTTCAGCACGCTCAGCGTCACCGAATCCAGCACGCCCGTACCGCAATCGACGAGCAGAAGATTGAAGTGGCGGCGCAGAACCTCGACGGCCGTGGCGTATTCGTGCCCCGAAAGGGCCTCGTTGGCCTCGATGGTCCACGGCGAGGCAATGGTGGCGAGATCGGCCGAGTTGATCGACATGAACGACTGCACCGTCGAGAATGCCTCCAAATTCGACGCCTGCGCCAGATCACGCAGCGTCAGGCCGTACGGGTGCGGAGCCGTACGAGTGGGCAGATCGCCGAAGTCCGGATTCGCGTCGATGGCGACGACCCGGTCCGGGCGCAGCGCCGCGAAGGTCGAACCTAGCGTCGCGGCGGTGGTTGTGCGGCCGACGCCGCCCTTCACGCTGATCACCGCGATCTGATAAGGGGTATTGAGCTGGGTCCGGATTCGGGCGCGCCGGTCCTCGGCGCGCTGCTCGGCGGGTGAGAGGCCGAGCCGGAATCCGACCTTGTTCAGCGCGCCCCGTACACCCGTGCTGGACTGCAGCTTGGCCCGATTGGCCGCCGAGATATCGGCCAACAAGTCCATCGAGGTCAGTGCCGCGGGTAGCACCTCGACCTGCGGTGTCGCCGTGCGGTCGATGCGATCGGGCACCCAGCTCGCCTGCGCGGGTTGCCATGGTGTCTCGGTGGTTTCGGCGCTGGGTCGAGCATTACTGCTCGGAGTGTTCGCCGAACCTGATGCGGTCTGTGTGATTCGAGCGGTGGTGGGCTCAGCCCCGGCGTTGGCCGACCACATCTCGGGCGGCGAAGAGGCGGCCGCATAGGTCTCGCGTGCCGGATCTGCTGTCGGCGCAGCCACATTCGGCGCGGCTGTATGCGGCGCAGCGGCCTCCGGCGCGGTCGTGCGCTGCGGTGGCACCGCAGCATCGGTATTCGCCGCAGACTGCGGTATCGACTGACCGGGCGCACCGATCACCGGCTCGCTATAGCCGGATTGTGGGCGTGTGGGGACGCTGCCGGCCGCCGGGCCGCTCTCCGGCTCCTCGGCCGCCTGCATGAAAAAGGCGTCGTAGCCGCCCTTGTGTCGGACGGACTCGGCCGGATGACCATTAGTACTCGGCGCTCGGCTCATATCTGTCGTCCTCTCGAAAAACCCACTACCACCGGAAGCCGATGCGCCGCGACAAGTCCGACGTACCGATCACCCGACCCGACTGGTATCGAACCAACTTCGGCCCGGTAGCAGCTCGACCAGTGCTCCGATGGCGGCATGCAAGGCGGCGTCGTCACCCGGAGCGTAGGTCGATCGGACTTCCCCGTCCATCGCTACACTCGGGGTCACAATCACCCGTCCCGAAAGTGTATCCAGCACACCGACACCGACGCGCGGCCGATGCTCGCTACCGTCTCGATGCTCGATCATCGACACCTCCGCACGCCGCACGACCTCATCGACAATGCGACTGAGCACACCCGCAGTATGCGGCTGCGCGCCCAACTCGAGCAAAGCCTGCCGACATTCCTCCCGATCATCGGGTACTTCGTCGAACTCCGCCTGCGAAGCGGTCATCGGCTCGAAACGCAATGCCGGACAGGGGCCCAACGCCGCAGCGAGCGCGGCGGAGACAGCGTCCAGCTGACGTCCCTCCTGGAATACCTGCTGAATGACGACCTCGTCGTCATGGCGCACGGCCAAGACATGCGTATCGCCCCGACGGACCAGCGACAGCCGCAGCATGCCCTGCCGTTTACCGTCCGGTCCGATAGCCAGCACCCGCGCAACCAGTTCCACATCCGGTCGGTAAAGACACTGCAGCCAGTTCTCGACTACCGGGTGCACCCGATCGTCGTCGATGATGCCCGCTTCCGCGAGATCCCGCGCGACTACGGAGCGCACCCGGTCCAGATCGTCGAGTTTGTAGACATTCGGCAGCAATGCCAATACCGGAGGATAGGAGTCGATGCCCGCCATGTCTTGCAACAGCAGCGCGGCATCGACATTCAGGTCGACCGCGATCGGATCGGTCTCCACTGCCTACCGTTACGCCTTGATCGCGCCGAAACGGTTTCCTTGGACGATATCGACCTGGTTCATGGTTCCACCGCTGTTCATGTGCTGGGACATGACGGAGTTCAGCTGCTTGACCTGGCCGTCGTAGGCGGTGATCTTGCTGTCGAAGGTACTCATGATGCCTTGGTATCCCTCTGCGGCAGAACCCTGGAATTCCTGCATGAGCAAGTTGTACAGAGCGCGCAGATTCTCCGTGTTGGTCTGCATCGCGGCAACAAGGGAACCGATGTTGCCGGTGGCCGCCTCCGCAGCGCTGTAATTGAAGTGAATAGGTCCGCTCATCGTAATTGCCTTTCTAGAACCTAGTTTTATTTACTCAGTGCCACGTGTTGAAGTCGACCTTCGATGCGCCGGCGTTATAAGCCGCCTGCCCCGTCGCGCCCATGAAGTTGTGGTTGCCACCCGCACCCACGAAGCCGTCGGCGTTGCCGCTATGGCTGACCTGCGACGCCGCGTCCAAGTCATGGGCGTCGATCTTGACATGGGCATCGTTCAACGCGTCGATGATCTCCTGCAGCGTGCCACCCAGAGATTTGCCCGCGTTGTACGCGTTGGACAGTGCTGTCTGGGCCGCCCGACCGGTCAGACTGCTGGGCGGTACCGCTGCCGCCAGCTCGTCCTGGGCACTCCAGAGACCGTTCATATGGCCCTCGAGCTCACCGAGGCAAGCGGCCGAATTAGCGGCACCCGTCTTCAGTTTCTCGGGGTCGACATGAGTGAAAGTAGCCATTGTTGTTCCTCTCCATCAACTGGAATTCGACCTCGGCGATTTACCTCGGAAGAACTGGGGTATTCGAATCCGCATCGTCGTCGGATCGCTCGATGACTCCGACCAGAACGTCCTGATCGATATCCGATTCCTCCGGACGATCGGTGTATTCGATGACACCGATCACCGGAGGCTTCTCCAGTACCGGGACTTCGAACTGCTCGCCCGGCACGAAAACCTTGCCCGGCTTGCGTTCCTCGTCGCGGCGACGCCGCCGCATTCGAGCATTGGCCGCGACCACCCGGCGCGGTGGGCCGCCGCGGGTCGCGGGTCCGGCCGACACCGGATTCGAGGTGGGGCCGAAGCTGGCACCGGGTGCACGCAGCCAGCTCGACGGCATGCGGAATCCGGTCGAGGCGCCCGGCATCGAACCGAGCCCACCACGCATCATGTTGATGGCGACGAGACTGCCCACGCCACCGTTCAGGCCAGCCAATGTCGGCGAGTTCTGCGACGCGCCGTACAACCACTGATCGGATCCTCCGGAGTCGAAGCCGTTCGCACTCGAATCAGCGGGCAGGGAACTGGGATCCGGCGCTAACTGCGCCGCGTCGGTGGGGGTGGCCGAGTCCGTCGGATCGGTGGGCTGTGTGGGCAAGTCTTTACCGCCGGACCCGTTGTCACCGCCGCCGTTCGAACCATTGTCGCCACCGCCGTTGGTGTCACCGTCGCCATTCGACCCGATTTGCCGCGTCGACGAGGTAGTTTCGGTCGTCCCGGTACGAGTGTCGGTCGGTCGGTAAGACGTCGGGTCGTCATAGGTCGCCAAGTCCATGGTCGGGCCCGGATCGCCACCGGCCACGATCGGCGGCGCCACGACCGGCGTCGGCAGCGCGGCCAGTGTGGGCAGGAGTGCGCCGGCATAGCCCAGCATCACATCGACCGCGGCGGCCCTGACCAACAGCAATTCCGCCTCGGCCTCGCCGACCACGAGCGCGGCTGCCCCGAAAACCCCACTCCCGACGGCTGCGGCCGATTCCCGCGCCCGAACTGTCTCGCACCACGCCGCGACAGCCGTCATGGCTTTGTGAGCCCCGGAGTAAATGGTGACTACTTTGTTCGCGATGTCAGCGGTCCGCTCCGCAACTTCCGCCTGCTCACGCAGCCAGTTCGCGTGGTTGCGAAACGCCGCCTGCGCCTGATCGGCGGATAATCCCCCCCACGCTCCGCCCATTTGGCCCATCGAGCCATCGGTATTGGCCGCAGCCGCACGCAATTGCTTGGCCATCGCGTCATACGCGCGTGCCGTGGCCGTCGTCGACGCGGATCCGTCACCCGTGAGCAACGGATAAATTATTGCTTCCGGCGCCAATGCACCGAATATGAGACCAAGCGGCATGTCATCAACCTTCGCTCGGGCTTTTCGCGACTACTTGTCGAATACCACTCCATTGCGGACAACGTGCGCTCCGTAATGCTCATCGTTGACGGTGTAGGAGATATCTATCTCAGGCAAAGTGACCGCGCCACGGGCTCCCTGAAAAGCCCCGTCTACCGTTGCAGGGAAGAACGATATCGCGTGAGCGCCGAAGAAGGCAGGGATGAACGGGCTGATGTCGTCGTGACCAGGCTGCATCGGCACGGAAACCGGAGCCTTTGAGTGGAGCGTCAGCATCAGATCGTCAGCACTGATACCAAGGCGTGCGGCAATGACCGGGAGCTCCCCCGGAACAAGATCGAGGTTCATGGCAGTCTCCTAACGACTGGTGCCAGTTGCCGACAAGTGGCACATCAAGAACGTTCCGTTCATAGAGAACGCTATGCCATTCCCAACTATGGGAACGGCCGTCGACCGAACAGCCAATACCCATTGTCGAGCTCGGACAAACCACCACGGACTTACTCCTCCGGTGGTACCCAAGCGGACTGAACGAGATCCTTGCGGGAGTGCAGGGGCTCGACAAAGATGCCGCGGCCGACCGGCTGCTTCGTCGGCTTCACATCCCCGATGAGAATGCCGTCCAGCTTCGAGCCGTCCATGATGAGGCCCGACGAGTTGAGGTTCTTCATCTGACCGAGCACGTTGTCATACATCGCGGTATCGGCCTGAGCGATGTTGCGCGCGACGATCACGTGCAAGCCGGTGTCGCGACCGTCGATGATGATGTCCTTCAACGGTTCCAGCGGATTACGCAGACCACGCTGGGCGACCATGTGATAGTCGTCGATCACCACGAAGATCTCCGGACCGCTCCACCATGAGCGTTCCTTGAGCTGCTGGGAAGTAACCCCGTCCGGCGGACGGCGGCCACGCATCTTTTCCGCGAACGGCGGCAGCCCTTCGAGCAGGTCGCGCTCGCTGGTCAGGAAGCCGATCGACTGCTCCTCCGGGATGGCATCCATATGCTGACGGCGGTAGTCGATGAGCAGCACCCGGGCTTGATCCTTGGTGAACTGCCTCCGGATCGACTCGAGCAGTGCGGCCAACACCGTCGATTTGCCCGAGCCGGATGCCCCCAGGACGATGAAGTGCGTTGAAACGCCGAAATCGACTGCGGCGGGCTGCAAATCGGATTCGCGAATACCGAACGGCACTACAAGTCGCTGGGCCGGGCTCGCCGGGCCCGGACGGCCGGCCATGATCTCGTCCAAGGTGATCTGCGGAGGCAGCAGCTTCACCCCTGGCGCCCGGCGGCCCTGGTAGGTCTGGTGCAGCTGCTCGATCGCGGCGGCCAGACCCGCACCCGCCGAGTCCGCCGCACTATTGCCATCGATGCGCGGCAGTGCGGTCAGCATGTGCAACGCGTCGTTGGATATACAGCGGCCGGGACGATCCGGAGGAATCGCGGCAACAACATTGCGCTGCCCGAGGAATACCGTGTCGGTCAAGTCACCCAAGCGCATTTCCAGCCGGGTCTGCAACAGATCCTTGATGGCCGGACGAATCGCCGCCCACCTGGAGCTGCTGACCACCAAATGGATTCCATAATTCAAACCCTGCAGCGCGATCGACTCCATGACCGGCAGATACTCGTCGAAATACGGTCCGGTGACGGCGAAGCCGACATCCCAGCCATCGACGACCAGGAAGACATCGCCGTGCTCGTCACCTTGCGCGGTGAGTTCCGCCGACTCCCGAGGTAGGCCGCGGCGGCGGCGGAACTCACGCATGGAGTCGATGCCGAGTTCGGCGAACAGCGCCTGCCGACTGGCGATGAGATTGGTGACCAGAGCGAAGGTTCGGCGGATCCGGTCACCGTCTCGGCCCGAGGCCACCGAGCCGACATGCGGCACATTGCGCACACCCGACAGGCCACCGGAGAAGTCGAGGCAGTAGAACTGCACCTGTTCCGGGGTATGGGTCAGTGCGGCGGCCATGATCAGGGTCTGCAACGCGGTCGATTTACCGGACTGGGGACCACCCACGACGGCAACATGCCCCCCGGCCGCGGATAGATCGACAGACCACACGTCCTGGCGTTGCAGGCGCGGCTTGTCCACGATCGCCAGCGGTAGCTGCAGTGCGCCCGCCGTGACAGCGGGAAGCAGCTTGTCCAGGGTCGGCGGCGTCGTCAGCGGCGGCAGCCACATCTTGTGCGCCGGTGTGCCGAAACCACCCAGCTGTTGCAGCACCGTCTCCATCACGGTCACCGGCTCACTGTCCGTTGTCTGCGACTGCTGCACAACAGGTTCGGGCTCGATGGCCGCAGGGCGCACATCGATGATATGGGCCGTGGTGAATTGCTGTGGCGGCCGATAGCCACCGCCGGGTCGCCTGGCACGTTGGGCACTGGATGCCGATACCTGCGCTGGGGCGACATACGGTGCGCCGACATATGCGGCCTGGAATCGCTGCAAATCACCCGAGCCGACTCGCAGATAACCCGAACCCGGCTTCTTCGGCAGGTGATAGGCGTCCGCGGTACCGATGGCGTCGCGGGAATCAGCGGTCTGGTTGGTGCGCAACGCAATTCGGTAGGACAAATGCGCCTCCAGCTCACCCATCCGGTTGGCGGGCACCTTCTGTGAGGCCAGCAACAGGTGGATGCGCAACGAACGACCCAACCGGCCGATCGCGACAAACAGTTTGGAGAAGTTCGGATGCTGTTCGAGCAGTTCGGCGAACTCGTCGAGGATGATCAATAGCGTGGGCAGCGGTGCGAGCTGCGCGCCCTGTTCACGGGCCCGCTCGTAATCGGCGACGCTGGCGAAGTTGCCCGCATCGCGCAAAATCCTTTGCCGCCGGCCCATTTCGCCGTTGATCACGTCTTCCATACGAGTGACGAGATCGGCCTCTTCTTCCATGTTGGTGACCACGGCCGTTACATGGTGCAGCCGGTCGAACCCGAGGAAGGTCGCACCACCCTTGAAGTCGACCAGCAGCAGGTTCAGCTGATCCGGGGTGTGCGTCGCCACTGCCGAAAGCACAAGGGTGCGAAGGAATTCCGACTTTCCGGAACCGGTGGCACCGATGCACATGCCGTGCGGGCCCATGCCCTCCTCGGCCGATTCCTTGATATCGAGATAGACCGCGCCACCGGCCGGATCGTGGCCGAAGGGAATATTCAGCCGGGATCGGTCCGAGTCACGGCGGTGCGGCCACTGCTGCTCGACCCGGATGGCACCCGGATCGGTTATGCCGACCAATTCCTCCCACGACGTGCCGCCGCTGGCCTGATCCGCGACCACGGCCTCGACGACGGTGGACAGCCGATAGGGGGAGATATTGCGGGCCAACGCCTTCGCCGCCGCCACCGACATCGCGTCGGCGGCTCCGACCCGCCGCAGGCCGCGCGGGGTCACCTCGTGCAGCGCCCGATCGGGCCCCACCGTGAACTTCAGGGCTCGCGGCAAGGTCTGCTCGGTCCGACCCAGCCGCAGCCAGGTGCAACCATCGATACCGGAGATGTCCCGATCGGTGGCAGGAGCGCTGTCATCGACGATCAGCAGATAATGCTTTCGATCCAGCGTCGGCTCGGAATTCGCGGAGAACGGACCGCGATTGAGTCCGGCCAGCGCCTTGGCACGCAACTCCGAAACGCTGCGATACACCATCCGACTCGGCCCGATCGCGTCCGTATCGGTGGGATGTTGGGTGTGCGGCAGCCATTTCAGCCACGACCATTCCGGTGCGTCCGGATTCGACAGCACCGCGGCGACCGCGACCTGATCCGGGCCGTGCAGTACGACGACCTCGGCAACCATAGCCCGCACCAGCGCGGCCACCGCGTCGCGATCGCCATCGACACTGATCTGCGGGGCCGAGAGCAGATTGATCGCGACCGGCATACCCCCGACAGTCGAATATGCCTTCGCGAATCGGGTCACCTCGACGACACCGACCGGATCCAGATCGGAGGTGGGCGCGGCCTCCGGCACAATGACCCGTACCTGGTTGGCGATCCGGCCCCGCCCAACGCGTACCCGCAGGAACTGCGGACTGGCAACCTGGACTTCCCACATCCGCTTGCCACCGATCAACGCGGCGATTTCGGCCGGACCGGGATGGGTGTAGCGCAAATAGTTATGTAGTTCGGTCTCCGCGGCGTGCACGGTCTTGCGGTTATCGGTGACACTGCGCAGATAGTCCTTGCGTTCCTCGTTCAGACTCGCCGCACCGCCGGCACCGCCTCCGGAGAACGCACCGCCCATCATCCCGCCCATGGAAACCAGCATCATGATCGGAAACATCAACATCATCGGCGACATCTGCCCGCCGCTGCGGAACATCATCACCATCATCCCGACCATGGCCGACACCATGACCACCGGCATGATCATCTTCAGCCGCGACGGCGGCACCGGCTTGGGTAGTTCGGTCGGCGGCTGCAACCGCAATTCGGTCACCGCGGGGGCTTTCGGTCCACGCACCATCCGAGCGGGCCGAACGAATCGGCGGGTAGCTGTCACGAGGTGCCGCCCGGAAGACCGATGACGGCCTTATTCGTCGGGATGCCGTCGTGCTGGAGCCGGGCATCATTCTTCGACAAGGTGGGACCGACCGCGAACAGCGACACGATGGACCACGGTGCGGGCACCGGGGTCCGCAGTCCCAGTGACGTCAAGGTCGAATCCGGGGCGGAGTTGGCCTCCACAACGGCAGCGATGCCGTACCGGACGCCGCTGTCGGAGATCCAGAACAACGATTCCCGCCGAGGCGATCCCGGATCCGCGCCGGTCACCTGGACGAAGCGTCCGGTGGTCCGCGGCAGATACGCGGCGTCGGCGGTGGTGCCGCGTGATCCGGTGGCCGTCACCAGGCCCACGGTTCGGCTCTGCTCGTCGACCTGCAATGGCAGTTGCCGTCCCACCAGCAACTCGGTCGAGGCATTCTGATCGGTGCCCGCGCGCCACCAGTGATAGCAGGTCACCCCCAGTCGCATCGGATCGACGACATGCACGGGCCGAATCGGATAGGCAGCCGTCCCCGGCCACGCACCCGGACGCAGATTCGCCGCGATGACATCCGGCCCGACCGTCCTTGTCGACACCGAACCGTGCGAGTCGGCATTGCGAATGATCGACGCCAGCACCGAATTGATCTGCACTACACCGGATTCCGAAACCAGATAGTAGGATGCGCCGCGATCCGGCGCCGACACCGTGAGCACCGAACCGACCGGCACGCTCAGCCCCGAGGACAATGTCACGACATTCCCCGCACCGGGCACATCGGGCACACGCAGCGGCGGGACCTCGGGTATGGCAGAGATGAAACCCTTGGATGCCGAGACCACGGTAGAGGTCGGGTCGATGCCAAGGGCCAGGATCACCGCCGAATTACTCAGATCTATCGACGCGCGAACGATGCCCTGCTGTGGATCGGAGTACACCAGCCAGGTGGTGGTGTCATCGCGCAATAGCCGCGCCTCGTCAGCGCCCAAACCGCGGATCGCATCGCCATCGACCGTCAGCGGACCGCCGATCGCGGTCGTCAACACCGGCGACAAAGCGACAGTGGGCAATCCGGTCTGCGGATTGACCGGCGCCGCCGCACCGACCTTCGCGGTATCGCATACCGTCCACGACGAATTCCGGTCCCCGTTGTCCGCGATCACCCCGGGCGCGCCGGGAATACCGACCCACGGCCCGCGCGGATACTTGGCCAACTCATCGCGCGAGACCGGTACCGGATTTTCCGCCGAACCGGCGATGAGTCGGGCCGAGGTCAGATTCAGCGCTGGATACAATCGACCGCCGACCTTCACATACAGCGCCCCGGTGTCCTTCTCCGCGATGATCTTCGAGTCCCCCACCTTCTTGGCGGGTTTGAAGAATCCCAGGACAGCCGCGCCAGCGATCACCAAGCAGGCCAACGCGATACCGATCGACAGCGCGGTGGAGCGACCCCGCTGCGGATCATCGATCATCGAGGCGTCCCGGCGAACCAGCGCATGCTCGATCCGGCGCAGCAGAAACCGCCAACCCGATATCTGGTGCTTGGTCACCACCCGGAAGCGCGCCATGCGGATCAGCCCGTCGCGGCCGGCGCCAAGCCCGCGAGCGCGGCACTGATGTCCGAGGAGTCGATGGTCATCAACTCCTCATTGGTCATCGAAAGCACATCCGCGTTGTCCCTGGTGAAGCGGTAGTCCCGCTCGGCTTCGGCGGCCTCGACCACATTGCGGACGAAACGGCCGTTGCCCGCCAAGTCGATGAGCCGCCTGCCGTTCTTGCTCTGCCCGGACAGTTGCTCACACCGCACCCGCAGTACATCTTTGGCGTCGACGGACAGGATCGAGTCCTTCTTGTGCGCAATATGATCGGCGATCCGCACCAATTCGTCGGCGTCATAGCTGGAGAAGCGGATGCGTTTGGTGAAACGCGAGGCGAGACCGTCGTTGGAGGCCAGGAACCGATCGATCTGGTCCTCGTACCCCGCGATGATCACGACCAATTTGTCACGGTCGTTCTCCATGCGAGCCAGCAGAGTGTCGACGGCTTCCTTACCGAATGCGTCACCGCCGGACAACCCCTCCTGAATCAGGGTGTATGCCTCATCGATGAACAGCACGCCACCGAGCGCGGAATCGATCAGCGCGTTCGTCTTCGGCGCGGTGTGGCCGAGGTGGGTGCCGACCATATCGTTACGCGATACCTCGATGACGTCGGCATTCTCGACGACGCCGAGCCCGGCGAAGATCTTGGCGATAACACGGGCGATGGTCGTCTTACCGGTACCGGGCGGACCGGAGAAGATCAGATGCTGCGATCGGGAATCCACGGCCAGACCGCGCTTGGCCCGCACCTGATCCATCAGCACACCCGACTTGAGCCGGTCGACCTGCTCCTTGACCGAGTCCATGCCGATCTGCGCCCGCAACAGATCGGAGGCCTCCTCCAGCAGTGACTCGCGTGCGAGTCGCGCGGCGGATGCGGCAACCTCGGACGGGTCGTCACCGGACTTCGGATCCCATTGATTCGTGCGCGAGGCGATGACCTCGGCGGTGGTGACCTCGAGTCGATAAGACTTGTCCCGCACCGCACGCTGCCATTCTGGACGGTCCGGCCACAGCGCGGACCCCTGCAGACCCTTGAGGATCTTGTCGGCGGCATCGTGTTCGCCGTCGTGGCGCAGCAGCATCCCGAGCAGGAAATGCGCATCCGCCCAGATGTAGGACAGGTTGCCGGACTGACTGTCCTCGACGATGCGCTGCGCGCGCGGCATGGCCTCGCCGAATCGACCCAGATGCGCCAGCGCCTGTGCCGTCATCAGTTCGGCGGCGATATCCAACAGCCCATCGTCGAGCGCTGGCTTGGCATTGCGAGCGGCGAGCACATCCAGCCACTGTTTGGTGCGGAAATACAGCGACATCCGCACGAAGTCGGCGACATCGTCGCGTGGCACTTCGGCGAGAATGGCCGCGGCTTCCTGCCATTCGCCACCGTCGGCATACGAGCACGCCTGGGCGATGGCGATCTGATCTCGATCCGCCATGGCGACGCGCAGTCCGAAGACGCCGATCTCGACCTGACACCAGAGCGCACGGTCGACCAGACCGGCGCGTTGCTGATCCCGGTACAGGTTGTGCACCGATCGGTACGCACCATAGATCACCTCGGAGGTGACTTCACCGGCCATGGCGCGGCCCAACCAGGCATCGCACATATCCGGATCCAGGTCGGTGGCGGCGCGGAAGGCAGCCGCCGCCTGCTGTTCATTTCGCACGCCCCCGGCGACGAGCGCCAGACTTTGCACACCTGTGTAGAACGCGTCCTCGGCCGCAGACAACTCGGGACTTCCCTTCCGACGATCCTCGTGGACCGAAGATAGCCATTTCAGCCCCGGTCAGGGACCTGGATCTATTCCCAAGATTGGGAAGACGGCATCGTTACCTAACGACCGAATCTATGCGCACATTTTTATCGGCTCAATGTTGAATGTACCGTTATTTAGCGGTATATTAAAGACGGGTCGACGGTCCCTCATCCCGAAGACCCAGCCCCTCCAGTGATGGTTGGTAGCCGTGATCCGGCACGCTGGCCATCGGCTGGCACACGGCGGATCGTCACCCCAAAACCCGGCGATCTGTCCGGCGGCGGCCGACAGTACCCACACACCGTCGGCCGCCGCTCTCCGTTTCGGCGGCTTGTTCACCGATCACCCTCTTCGCGGTGCCGGATCGTGGGTACAGTGACGGCCAATTCGCTCGAGGTGGCCTCCGATTTCCGAGCGAACTTCGACCACGGCGTTTCCCGCGGCTTGCGCGCCGTTGTGGCCCGCCGGTCCAAGGATTGGAATGCCTTGGCGGGTATTGTTTTCGAGAAAGCTGCGCGTTGTTCCGATGCCCGGACCGCGTGCGCCCACGGCGTCACGAAGCCACGCGAACGGCTCGGGCCGAGCGGTGGCTGCATGCGGGGGCCGACTCGACTGCTTTGGATATCACCGGAGTCGGTCACCGGCATGTCTTCGCCTGGGGCCGCGTCAGAGAGCTGAGGTTCAGCGGGAAACATGCCGAACATCGGCGGTTCACCGGGAACCGCGCCGGGCGTCCGCGATTCAGCAGGAACCGCGCCAGGCATCCGCGATTCAGCAGGAACCGCACCAGACATCGGCGATTCAGCAGGAACCGCACCAGACATCGGCAGTTCAGCAGGAACCGCACTTGACATCGGCAGTGGCGGTTCAGCAGGCCCCGCGCCCCACAATTCAGCAGCGACCATGTCAGGAAGTTGCAATTCGGCGGGCACCGCACCAGAAACCCGCGATCCAGCAGCGACCACGTCAGGACGCTGCAATTCGCCAGGCACCGCACCAGACACCCGCGATTGGTCGGGCACCAGATCAGACCTCCGCGATTCAGCAGGAAGCGCGCCGAGCCCGCGCGGCTCGTCGACACGTTCGGCGGGCGATGTCCTGAGCGAGGGTGCGCCGGTGAACAACTTGTCGGTGCCGCGTCCGAGCGGTTCGACAGCCCTGCCGATCACCTCGATGACCAGGTAACCGATCAGAGCCCGTTCCATCTGCGTGCACAGTCGCCGCGCTGCCGCGGCGAGGAGCGGTCCGGCGATCCGGGCCGAGGGCGTGGCCGTCATGGCCGCGTAAGTCATTGCCAGCGCGGCGAGTTCGGTCAGGACCACTGCCTTCGTCACGGTAATGACGTAGGCCACCGCATCCAGTGCCTTCGCGATGACCGCGCATACCCGATCGAGTTCGACCTGATGGCCGCCATCGGAGGCGGCCCATGTCGCGACCAGGCGCTCGTACGCTGCGAGAGCATCTCCGCTCTCATCGACCCCAAGCCCTCGCGTATTCGCGGCGAAGGTGCGCACCTTGACCGCGAGGCCACGCACATCACCTTCGTCGATATCCGGGTATCGAACTCCACAGCAGTCGAGGAACTCCGCGACCTCCGGCGGAATATCCACCGCCACTACAGCACCCGCACCACAATGGCGTCGTTGGACATGCGCGACCATTTCACGGTCGAACCGGAGTACGGCGCCTCGATGACCATGCCGTTGCCCGCGGCCAACTGGACATGCTCCGGCCCCCGCGCGCTGAACGAACTTGCGGGGAATACCAGGTCGCCCGGTCGCACCTCCGCCGGGGAAACCTGGACGCCGCTGTAGATCTGGTCATAGGTCGTCCGTGGCAGAACCACGCGACCGTCGGAGGCCTGCGCGATCGCGTACTGGGTCAGACCGGAGCAGTCGAAGCCACCACCGGACGGTCCACCGGCGCCACCGCCGCCCCAGATGTACGGGGTGCCGAGCCATTCGCTGGCCGCACCGACCGCCTTGCTGCCCGCGGTTCCATCCGAGGGCACCCGGGGCCGACCACGACGACCGTTCGACAACACCGCGGACCGTGAACGAGCACGCCGACGACGACGCGGTGTCGAACTACTGGCCTTGCGCCGGGATAGTTCGGGCATGCTGGGCGGCATGATCTGCGCCGCCCGCTGACGCGCCGCCGTGACATCGGTATCGACCTGTTTGGCCGCTTTGGCGATGGTCGTATGCGCGGCTTCGAGTAGAGCGGGCCCGCTGAACCGGGTATCGCCGACGGAGGCGATCGCCTGAATTCGCGATTGCAGGTCTGCGATTTGATTGGTCAAGCGATTGCGCCCGACCACCGTACCGTCCCCGGCCTCGCCGACGGTCTTGTGCACGACACCATCTTTGCCCGCATGTGATTCCGCGATCGTCGATTGGATGCCGCGGGCATCGGTGTAGGTCACCACGCCGGATCCGGCATGAGCACTCATATCGCTGGCGACTGTTCGAACGATGCTCGCGGTGGCGGCCGGATCGGGTTGCCCGTTTCCGTACAGCCCGAGCAGGGCGCGCAGGACCTCTTGGAGGTCACCCGTCAGTGCAGGCGACATTCGACCGACTCGCTCTCGCTCATCACCGACCGCCTCTCCGGAACTGCTCGCCAATGTTTCCCGGTTGGCACCGGTCCCCCCGAATCTCGGGGTGACAACGACTATGAGGCAATTGCGCGAATGATTCATCTTCCCAGCGGCGGGAAGACACGACAATGAGAACAACTTCTGGGAGGCGGTGGCGACGATATGGCGGCAGAACTGGCGGGTACCGCGGCCGAGACCTGGCAAACGATCTTCGGCTCTCCCACCACTGGCAATGCCGCAGGCCCCGGTGGCCCTTTGGGTTGGTCGCCTGGTGCTCCAGCCGGCCCACCGCCCGGTCCCCCGGGGAGCCAACCACCCACTGATGGGTCCGGTCCACCGAGCGGCGCTCCGCCCGGTCCGCCGCCTCGTGATCCGTCCGGCCAGCTTCCGCCTGACGGTTCGGGCCATCCCCCGGGTGCCCCTGGTTCCCCCTCGGCCACCGCATTGCTCGGCGGACCGCCCGGAGCAACCGATACCGTTACCGCCACGTCGAGCAAGGCCAAAACCGGCCACTACTGGACGGTGGAGCTGACACCGCCTCCGGGCGCGTCGGCGGGTTTGAAGGCATTCATCGCCATGGCCGAAGAGGCCATCCAAACCGCCGTCGATTTGCTGGGACGCGGTACCCCCGACCTGCCACCCAAAGTCGACGACCTACTGCGACCGGTGATCTACGAGAGCATCGGCGACAGCCTGATGAAGAAGCAGTACGAGGAAGCCCTGGCGAAGGTCCAGTCCAGGCAGACCGCACTGCTGACCTACGACACCAAGGTCATGAAAACCTCGATCGTGGTGGCCGCGGGCAGCGACGAGACGCTGCGCGCGATCAAAGAGATCGTTGCCGAACTCCAGACAAAACTGAAGGCCGCTGGGACTGGGAAGCTCAAACCCGCTCGAGAGGTGGCCATCATGAAGCTGGTCGCCGAGGCGATCGACCTCGTCTACGAGAAGGTCGAAGCGGTCTACCAGCTCAACAACGATATGGCCGGAGACGGTAACAACGGCTCCGGCAGCAGTGGGTCCGGCGGCAGTGGCCAGTCCGGATCCGGTAGTGCCGGTGGTGGGGGTTCCGGCGACGGCGGGCTCGGGCAATTGGTGTCGATGCTCGGCATGCTGCCCATGATGGCAATGCCACTGGTGGCGCAGTTGCCGCAGTTGCTGAAGCAGCAAGACAAGGACAAAGACAAGGACAAAGACGCGGCCGAGGACGCCGCGCAGACGGGCCAGGCCCAGCCGCCGGCGGCAGCACCCGGTGCCGCGCCGGGCAGCCCTGCCCCCGCGCCGACGGCAGCACCCAGTGCAGGCCAACCCGCCCCGGCGGCACCGGCCGCGACGGCAAGCGCGAGTACGCCTGGATCAGCCACGCCGGTGTCGAATATGTCCCCGGTGTCGGCTCGCGCCAATGTCCGACGCGCGGTGAATCGGAACGGAACGGCTGCGACCGATACCGATACCGACGAAACGCAGGAGAACGATCCCGAGGACGAGGTCACCGTGGATTCGCCTGTGGTACAGGCGTAATCGAAGGTCTATTCGTTCCGCATCGCCGGACGACATCGTCTGCCGAGTCGTGGCGACGGCCGAATTGATCTGGCGCGAAACGGATTCCATCCGCAGGGGCGCACACTTCGGCGGCGAGCGGCGGTCAATACCGATCGGCGCCAGACCAGCTTCCGCTTCGGGCCGCCGTGCGTAGCCCGCACGGTTTCATAAGAGCGACCGGTGTGCCATGTCAGATCACCGACGCGGGCCGCAACACATAGCAGGGCGACTTGCGCCCGAACAGCCGTTGCCCTCTATGACTCGAGGGCAACACGATGCCCGCGTCAGACCACTAGCGTGGAAACCGCCGCACGAGCCGTTCGCACAGCAGAGCCGACGTTGCCCCGAACAGTCGCGGTCCCCAATGACTCGAGGCGACACGACGGCGCATCAGACCGCTAGCGCGGAAACCGCGCGCGAGCTGTTTCCACAGCTGGACCGACTTGCGCCCCAAAAAGCCGTGGTCCCCTGTGGTTCGAGGACCACGGCGGCGTATCAGATCGTCGGCGCGGTAACCGCAGGCGGAGCTGTGGGTGCTGCCGGTGCTGCGGTGACACCGGGCGCGCTCGGCGTCGCAGGCGTTTGCGGCTGCTGGGCGGAATTGTCCAGATCGGCGCCACTCGGGTGGAAGAACCCTTGGAACTCGCCGTAACCGCCGGTGCCGCCGTCGGGTGGATTGTTCGGGTCCAACGGCACGAGCTGGCCGTTGACGATGACCTCCAGTCCCGAAGGTTCCACCACGACGATCGCACTCCGATTCGCCCACTGCACCACGTCACCGGTCTGCAGATGCGCACTATCGACCGAAACCCACGGACTGCCCGCGGACGGCTGTCCGGTCGTGCCCGCGTAGGCCGACCTGGCATCGCTGCCGTTCGGATTGTTGAGTTCCTTGTTCACGGCCTGCGAGACCGCCGAGGACACCTTCTGTGTCGTGCCGTCGGGCAGCTTCATATCGACCATCGACCGACCACCGGCGCCCACCGGTGGCGGTGTCGCACTGGCGTCCGCTTGAACCACATTGGTCGGCGTGTTCGATGCGACGGCCGGCTGGGCCTGGGCCTGGGCTTGGGCCTGCGCCGCAGCCTGCTGCTCTTCCTCCCTGCGCCGCCGACGCCGCTCCTCGCGCTCCTCTTCCTCGCGCTGCTTCTGGTCGTCCTGACCGTTATTCCCCATCATCTGCTGCATCATCTGCGACATCATCATCGGCAGCATCATCGAGTTCATATCCATGCCGCCGGACCCCGACGAACCGCCGCCACCGCTGTTGTATCCGGCCTGGGTCGCCTGGTTGCCGCTGGATCCGTTCGCGCTGTTCTCGAGCGCGCTGATCGCCGAATTGATCGCGGACATGATGCCACTGTTCGAGCCGCTGGTATCGGTGCTGGTGCCGTCGGTGGTGGTGGTGCCGTCGGCGTTAGTCGTAGTCGAACCGTCGCCGAGTAGATCCTTGTAGGTGCCGCTGTAGTCGTCGGTGGGGTTCGCAGGATTGGGGTTGGGATTCGGGTTCGGGTTGGGGTTCGGGTTGGGGTTCGGGTTCGGGTTCGGGTTGGGATTCGGGTTCGGATTGGGATTGGGATTCGGCTTATCGGCAGGGTCGTCGACCAATAGGCCCAGGCTCCGGAATTTCTCGACCGCTGCGGTATAGGCTTTATCCCAAAGCTCACCAGTATCGTGGATAGCCTTGACGTAATATTTCTGTTCCACCTCGGGCGTTAAGTAGAACTTGCCATCCTTACCCTTCTCAGCCACGTCCTTGATGTTGACATCATTATCAGGGTTTCGTTCCCAATGAATGTAGTTGATCTTGTCTCCGTCGCGGACGGCGCCATGCTTCGGATCCGTAAAATCCTGTTTGAGACTGGTGTTGAGTTGATCAACGAGTCCCTCGAGCTGTTTAAATAAATCGTTGCCCGTTATTTTGCCGTTGTATGTGGCGTTTGAGACATCTTTGTGATCCTTCTTGAACTTTGTCCACCTGTCGTCCAGTTGGTCTTTCAGGGTATCGGCGCCATCTACGATTCCCCCCCAACCGCTCGCAGATTTGACTTGTTCGCTGCCGACGGTTTGGCTGAAGTCTGGATTGTCCTTCGGACGACCGATACCGAGGGTGTCGAGATCCCATTGCATGGTGGTCTCGGTGTCGTTGATGAGGAGTTTCAGCGCTTTACTGTGCCCTCTCGGCAAATACAGGTCGACTTTATACGCGTGTTTATCCTCGGATGGAACCTTCTCGAAGCCGAAATCATTCTCGTACTCCGGATTTTCGGCGGCCGCTTTATCCTTCTTCACCTGGTTGACATAAGCCCTCGGGTCACCCGATTTGAGCGCATCGATGAGTAGTTGGTACTGCTTCTTTTGATCATCGTTGAGATGATCGCCAGCATCTTGTACAAGCTGTTGTCCTAGGCCGCCAGCCGCCCCCCCGTCGTTGTCCGTAACTTTGATAAGTCTGTAGAAGGCGTCCTCGAAATCGGATGGATTCGATTTGGCCAGCTTATCCAGCTTATCCAGCGAGTTTTTTGCCTGGTCGCCCTGGAAACCGGTGCCGTCATCCCAGGGCCAATCCCCAGAGTGCTTGTAGTCCCTTGTTATCTCACCGACGACGTCGTCTACGCCACCCATATCAGCCTCTCCTCTGCTCGCCGGTGCCCTCGGACCCCGCCGGACCATTCAGCAACTCGGCGATGGCCGGGGGGCCCCCGCCGAGGCGGCTGGAACCGACGGTCACCGAACGAACGCCATGGACACCCGTCCCGACACCATGGGCTAACCCGACGTCCGGAGTCGCCGTACCCACACCGGCCTTCTGGGCGGCCACTACCCGCGCTGCTTCCGGCAGCAGCGGGTGCTCAGCTATCTGGCCGTACGTGTAGAGCGCATCGCGCAGAGTCTGCCGGTCGGGTGCCCCTGCGGCGAGCAAGAGCAGCAGTTCGTCGGCACGGCGTTCGAAAACCATGCCGCGCAAGGCTTCCGTGGATACACCCGGGCGAACTCCACCGACCGGAACGGAGGACACGTCCACACGCCGCGACCACAGCGCCGACGCTGTTATGTCATCGGCGGCGCGCATCTGGTCCCACCAACTCACCGGGACGGGCTGACCGGCGTGCAGTGCATCGAGGATCTGCCGTCGCCTGGCACGGTGGGTTACGGTTGCCCCGCCGACGCTAGAGACTGCGGCACGGACCTGCGTATCCGCGGCCCGCGCCAACTCGAGGCACTTTGCCCGAATCTCCGTTTCAGGCACCGTCGCCGCTTGGCGCAGCAACTCGTCCGAACCGGCCAACGCGAGCCGGTCGACCAGGCCGGGGCCGGGTGCGGTGAAGTCGACAGCGGACTCGGCGGGAGAGACCCACTCTGCAATGGCGGTATCGCCGCCCATCGCAGCGCGCACGCCGTCGGGGATTGCTGCGGATGACACCAAGGCGCTGATCCAGACATTTTTGCGGCGGGACATCAGGTAGCCGAACTCGGCGAGCATTCGGGACGGGTCGGCGGTTCCTTCCAATGCCGCGATCGCCTCCTGTCCCGTAGTACGGAGGGTGAAGTCCCATCGCCACGGGAGAGTGACCTCCATCGGCAGGAACAGTCCGGGAGGCAGCCAGCCACGCCCCTCGGTGGAGGTCAACAAAACGATAGGTCCGCTAGAGGCCCGTCCCACCGCCACCGCCCAATCCATACCGCGCGCCGAATCACGTACGGCGGCGAGGGTCGCCGCGAGCAAGGTGCGGGCAAGCACCAGGTCATCTTCAACCCGCTCACCTACCACCAACGACGGTAGCGCTCGCCTGTCCTGGGTCGGATGGACCGCCGCCGCGAACGGGCCCACCGCCAGTGATTTGGGTACCCGGGCAGCCGCGCCCGCTTCGACGGGGGCAACCGGAATGGGATACGCATCCGTAGCCAGCGCAGGCGTTCCTCCGACCGTACTCGAGTGACCGGCCGTGCCCGTGGCACCGCTCGAGTCACCGCCTGTAGTGGCCGGCATATCGGCGGCACTGTACTCCGGCACGCCGACCGAGGTCGGCAACATTCCGATCGCGCCGGTGACTCCGGTGGGCAGAATGCCGTCGGTCTGTGGTGCCGGTGCGGCAGGTGCCAAGGGCGCCTGATCGGGGTGACGCGTCGTGCCGGACAGACCTGGGGTCTCGGGTGTGGTGTTCGACGGCTGGTCAGGGTGCATGCCGGTTGTCGGTGTGTCCGGCCCAGCGTGAACCGGTGCGACGAGACCTGTGGGCGCGCCGGGTATCGGACGACCAGCAGGGACTACGGGGCTATTGCCACCCGACTGGTTGATTTGGTGTGCGCCGGTCTGATCACCCTCTTCGAGCGCCCTTGCCGCCGCGAGCAATTGGTCTCGCGCCTGCTCGTGGTTGACAGCAGCGCGTTCGGCCTTGTCGTGGCGCCTCGTGTAGTAGTCCACCAGCGCCGCATGCATCGGAGCGGCGATCGTACCGTAGGTGTTTGGGAATTCGTCGAGCCAAGCATGCGGGATTTCGCCCCACTTCCGGATGCCTTCCGCAGCCAATTTGTGCTGCTCGGCGATTCTGCGCAGCTCGGCTGGCTCGATAACCAGGTAATCGGGCATGCTCGGTTGATCCTCCCGCCATTCAGCTCAGATTCATTGTTCCGGCTTCCCAAAATTGGGGGGCTGCTGATACGACCCGGCAGATCGCCAATCGCGCATGATCTCCGAGAGCGGCCGGGGCAGATTTTCGGGATCGTTCATCGCGATCTGGTACTGTCGCCGCGCATCCTCGGCGCTTTCGGCGATGGCGGCCACGATTTCCTCGGCGAGCTCCTGATTGCCAAATCGGGCACAGGTTCCCGGCGCCAGGTATAGGTCCCGCAGCCGTCCCCTCGCGTCGACCTCGGGAATGACCAATCCGCTCGGGGACGGGCGGCGCGCTACGATCGCATCGGCACGTTCGCGAATGTCGGCGATGCGGTTCCGCAACTCCCGCCTCAGGCTAAATCCGACGCGTACATCGGGGTGGAGTTCTCTCATAGATCCTCCAGGATGCGCCAAGGCCGGCCACACCAAGTTCCCAACACTGGGAAGGTAGAATACTCGAGTTCACACCGGTCTTCCGACGGCGAGAGCCTGAGTTCCCGCGAGGTCCACCATCGACGAGTTCGCCACCGACTTCGGCGGTCTACGGCACGCCGTCCCCCGGACCGTGCACCGAATGCCCTCCGCGTTTCCCTCCGCGCTGCTCGGCTCCGGTCGACCGTTGACGCTGCGCGGTGCGGGTCATTCCTGTGACGGACAGACCGTCACCGACGGTGAACTGCTCGTCACCTACGCGCCGAACATGGCAGCCGCACAAATACGCGAGCTCGGCGACAGCCTGGTCGAGGTGCCTGCCGGGATTAGCTGGTACGTCCTGGAGCGATATCTCAACCGCCACGGCAGGGCAGTCCCCGTGCTCACCGACTACTTGCACGCATCGGTGGGAGGCACCCTTTCGGTCGGCGGCATCGGGATCAACTCGGCACGGTACGGCATGCAGGTCGACCACGTGGAGCGAATCCAGCTGATCGACGGAACGGGAACCAGCCGCTGGTGCTCGCGTACGAAGCATTCGGAGCTGTTCCGGTTCGCACTCGGCGGGCTCGGCACAGTTGGACTGATCGAACGGGCGGTGCTGCGAACCGTGCCGTACTACCGCGACACACACGTGCATCGTCGATACCACGCCACACCATCTGAACTCGTCGAGCACACCGAATGGATCGCACAGCGCGACGATGTGGACATCTACTGCGCGTCCATGCGCCGCGGCAAGCTCTTCTCCACCACAGGCTGGCGCGGCCACGGTCCGCGGCGATGCGGCGAAGAGAACTGCGCGGTTGTGCCCGATCTGCCATTCGAGAGCCACCCCGATACCGCACGGCCGGTCGCCCCGTCCGCTGGTCACGCCCGTCTTTGGACGGATTACATGGTGCCTGCTGGGCGGCTCGCGCCGATGCTCGCGGCCGCCGAGACGCTATGGCACCGCGCTCCGCTGAACGATGTTCTCACGATGTTGTACATCCTGATCGTGCGCCGCCCGCCCGATTCAACCTCGTTCGCATTTATCCCGGTCGGCAGCGCCCCCATTTCGATCGGACTGGGCGTGTACACCTCGGTCCACCGCGATCTGACCGCCACAGCCGCCACCCGGCGTGTGTTTCGCGATCTATTGGAACGCTGTTGCGAGCTGGGTGGGCGTCCGTACCTGTACGGCATCAACGACCTAGACCGCGCGCTGGCCGAGCAACTCTACGGAAACGACCTAGATCAGCTTGCGCAGTTGCGCGCCGCGCACCGATTGGAAAACGTCAATGCCCACCTCCCGCTTGTAGGGGCGGCTCTAGATACCGATATCTGCCACGTCGGGGCGCGGCCGCGTGCCTAATAGGCCACGACCGCGCCGACATCACGTCTGTGAAGGATGGAATTAGGGCGAGTGAGGGTCGACCGGGTAGGAGAGATAGACGATATGGGCGCCGCTGGTGAATTCCTGGTCGAACTCGCTGAGCGGTTGACGCTGCGTTATGACCCAGCGACCATCCACGCCGTCGCGGAACGTGCCTGCGGCGGACAGCTGGAGGCACGACGGCCGGATGGACGCCGAGCAAGCCTCCTGACGAGGTCCGGCATTCCATTCGAAGTCAGTGTGACCGGTGGCCGCGGCAACCTCACGCCGGTCCTGCGCTATACCACCGAGACCGCGACGCAGAACATGAAGATCGGCTCTCGAGCCGACGCTCAACTCGCCGCGATTGGAGATCTCGTCAGATGGTTACCGAAAGGCGATGAGACGGTCGTCGAGTTGTTTCAGTCATTCGTCGCGACGTTGTATCCCGATCCCACGAAAGTTCCGCCGCGCAGCGCCACATGGATAGGAGTTGCGCATGACACCGAATCTCCGCATCATACGGCCCGTCTCAAAATGTATTGCGGCCTGAATGTATCCGGCGCATTGCGCCGGTTGTGTAGTAGATGGCCAGGCTTCGCGGAATTCGCGTCGGCACCCGCCGACGAGAAGCTCATCAAGCCTGTTTTTGCCACGATCGAGGTGGACGCGCACGGCGAAGTGATCCATAAGCTCTACCTGAGGGCCCGGCCCGGCGACGTCGCCGTACCGATGAAGCTGGTCCGCTACTTCGGCGACCAAGCATGGGAAGTGCTGTCTGAGCTCGTTCGGTGTGGCGCCGACGCGGCCAAGCTCCACGAACAGGACTTCTTCGTTTCGTGTGCACGTGGTTCGGGCGCCCCCGTCTTCGGACTCGACGTGGGTGCAAGAGAACACGACATGACCGGGCTTGTAAGAGAACTCGCGTCCAAGCACCACGGCACACCACATGCCGTCGACGCCCTCGCCCAGGCAGCGGAGTCGTGCGGGGCGACACTGCGTTACTCATTCGTTGGAATGGGCTTCTCCGCCGAGCAGGGCATCGACAAACTCAAGGTCTACGGCACGCCCACTTGGACTACCGAGTAGCACTCGGATAGCCGGTCGCTTACAGACAGAGTGCCGCCGTCGAACTTCGGCGGGCAGTCACCGTCCTGCCAGCTCACTGCTGATCCGGCGCCACAACAGGCGGCGGCGAGTTCGGCGCGACCATGGCACCGGCCGGCGGTCCGGCCGTAACCGGAGCACTGACCGCAGGAGCACTGACCGCAGCGCCCACTGGACGGGAGACCCGCTCGCCCTCGCCAACCGAGACCGCGGCCGGAACCTCCACGAACTGCGGATGGCCCACGATCTGCTCGTGTGCGTAGATCGCATCGCGCAGGCTTTGCCGCGCCGTTTCTTCGGCGAGCAATAGCACCAACTCGTTGCATCGGCGCTCGAAGATCATGTCGCGCAAAGCGGAAGATTCGGTGTCGACCCGCAGGTCACCGAGTCCGACGCGGCCCACATCTACCCGGCGTGACAGCATCGACGCGGCCAGCAGATCGTCGGCATCTCGCAGCTCGTCCCATAGTTGCCGGGATACGCTCTGCCCTGCTTGCACGGCCGAGAGAATCCGGTCACGCAATTGCCGTGCGGCCGCGGCATCTGCGCTGGCGGTCACCGACCGGCCGACCCGGGTGTGCGCATCCGTCGCCAGTTGGACACAGCGCTCGCGCACCTGCTGATCCGACACGGTCGCAACGGATTGCAGCGCGGTCGGGGAACCGACCAGACCGAGCCGGTCCGCGGTATCAGGGGTGAACTCGCGCAAGTCGACGTCATAGGTCGGGCCGACGAGTCCTTCCATCGCCACTTCGCTCAGCTGTGTGCGCAGACCGGGATCGATCGGGCCGGAGGAGACCAGCGCCGACAGGCTCGCATTCGCCTTCGGACCCCAGGCCAGGCCGAACTCGACCAGTACCCGGGCCGGATCCGACACACTTTCCCAGGATGAGGTGCTCGCATCGGGCCCGAGTACTTCATCCCACAACCAGGGCGTCGAGACTTCGCGTGGCAAGTAGAGCTTGGCGGGAAGCCAGCCGCGGCCCTCGTTCGAGGTGATGAATACGCCAGCACCGGCCGGACCGCGCATCACCGCGACCGCCCAGGCCATGCCCACCGGCGAATCGACAGCGGCGAGCACACTGCTGAGCAGGGTCCTGGCCAGCACCAAATCGTCGTTTACCGCGTTGCCCACCACGTAGGCCGGTTCGGCTTCCTTATCCTTCGCGGCAGCCACGGCGGACGCGAAGGGTGTGCCCGCCGGCACGGGCACCGGCATCGGGCTGGCATCGCCCGTCGCGGTGGCCCCGGTTGGTGGCTGACCCGAACCGCGGTCGTCCGCCGAACCGGCGTACACCGGTCCCACGCCCGGTCCGGAGCCGAGTGGCCCGCCCGATACCGACGGTGACGTGGTTCCGGCTCCGGCTGTTACGCCGGATGTACCCGTTGGAGTCGTCTGATCCAGGTGCGAAATCGCGCCCGGCGAACTGGATGGGCCGCCGGGCCCGCCCGGTGCCGCGCTCGTCGGCGTCGAACCATTCGATGCCGCAGGAGCCATCGGGTTGTCGGTCGACGTGGGGCCTCCGCCCGGTCCGCTACCGGGTCCGCCGCCGGGCCCACCCCCGGGGCCGCCGGGTGACGGGGTGTGCTGTGTATTCGGGGCCACGCCGTTGGATGTCGGCTCGCTGTGCGGGTCCCCGAGGCTTTGACCGATCGTGCGAAGGTTCGACGCCATTTCGTGGTCGGCGTTTTCATAGGAATCGGCCGAATCCCGAAGCGACTTCGCGGTGTTGAAGTGCTCCTGCGCCAGCGCCTTACCAGCGCGTTCACGGGCGTTGTAGTACTTCACCAACGCTTGGCGGACCGGATCCGCGATCGTTCCATAGGTCGACTGGAAGCTCGCCAGCCACGCGTGCGGAGGCTCCGCCCACGCAAGAGTATCGCGCCCGACCTGCTCATGCTGCTGCGCCAACTGACGCAGCACCGCGGGGTCGATATTCGTGCTGGGTTCCGGCATTCTTCGATCAGACCCTTTCCTGCCACCGTTCTCAACATTGTCGATCCTTCCCACTGACGGGAAATACCGACTGAACTCCCGCTGCGGGAAGCTGGACCGCGCGCGATCGATGGCGGACCGACGAATCCTCCGAACGGATGCCGAGCCCGGTCCGCCGACAGCGATGAACGAGGTGGGAGCCGTAATGGATCAATGGGAGCTCGAAAGCCTGCGATCGGCGAACAACGGTATGCGAAATCAGATCGACTACGCCATGGATATCTACGAGAAGCAGCAGGCCCAGCTAGCCGAGATCCAGCAGCAACTGGACGCACTGCGGGTACAGGCCAGTTCATCCGATCAGTTGGCCGAGGTGACTGTGGACAGTGCCGGAGTGGTCACCGACGTGCGCTTGACCGCGCAGGCGATGCGCGCCAAGCCGGAAAATGTCGGGCGGGCGATTGTCGAGGCCGCACAGGCGGCGGCGCGGTCGGCACGCTCGCAACACGACGCGCTGATCGCCCCGATCGTCGATATCGCCGAGCTCATGCCCGATCTGCCCGATCTGGTACCCGGCTCGCCGAGCTGGCGCGATGCCCGCGAATCCGCCGAGAACGACGGTCCGCGCGCAGGCTGAGTACTCCCATCGTTGGGAAGACGCGATTGGGCGCGTGAGAATTGTCCGCAGGGATGCGTGAGGAGTCCGCGTGGCACAGTCGTTGGAAGTCGATGAGGAGCGACTTCGTGCACTGGTGCCGGAATTCGACGATATCGGCGCAGACGCGCAGCGCGTGCTCGATCAGTTGAAGGCAGCGCTCGAGCGCGAAGGCGAACCGTGGGGCAAGGACGCTCCGGGCCAGGCGTTCGCCGAGACCTATGTGCCGGATCGGGACAAAGGAATCGCGAGCCTGGCGAAGACGGTCGCGAGCCTGCGCGAAGAGGGCAAGATCGTCAGCGACCTCGTCGAAAGCTTCGATCGCCAGGATCGCGAATCCGCTCGCTCGATCGGCGACGCCGGTGACCAGTCACCGCCCACCAGTCAGAACGTCACCCCGCCCGCACCGACCGATCCCTATTCGCAGAGTCAGCAGACTCCGATCACGACAAGCACCACGCCCGATACAGCACAATCGCCGACCCGATCCCAACCCGATCCGGGCTATCAGTCCGCTCCGACTTCGACTCCAGCACCGAGTACCTCGGGTAGCCCGCAGCCCGGCCCCGCCTCCACCGCACCGACCATCCCGGGCAGCCCGAACCGAAACGGCATGCCCAACGTGGGCAGCCCGATCGACAGCGCCGGGGCGCCGAATGCACGCGACCCATCCGGTTCCGCACCGGAATCGACTCCCACGACGACCAATTCGGCGCCGACCGCTACCCGACCAACTGTCGATCCTCCAGCCCCGGATCACAAGCAGCCGAATACACCGTGGTCGAGAGGTGCGGCCGGAACCGGTTTTACACCGGATACTCCCGCGCCGAAGGCGGCCGCCGCCGGGACTGCGCAGACGTCGGCACCGAGTGACGCCGGACCCCGGGTATCGGCCCCGTCGAGTACGCCGCCACGGATGTCCACGCCGTACCTGCCCGACCAGCACCAGCAGCAAGCCCGTCCGGCACCGAAGGCAGCGGGCAAGGCCTTCGGCGCCGAAGGAAAATCCGCCGCACGCCATCCGTGGGCGGCCGATGGCATGGGTGCCGGTGAAAACGCACTGCTGGCACGGAAATTGGCCGAGCGACACGATCTCGAGCTGGTCGGCTTCGACGATCCGAGCGTCGACGGGTACACGATCCGAGAGATCGCGGCCGCACTGGACGACGTGCTCACTCAGTACCCGTATGTCGATCTGCGGCAGATAGCGATCGCCGAATCCGCCGACGCGGCCACCCGCCTGGAATGGGACTGGGTCGCCGGGGCCGCCGGCCCTGAGCCGTTCACCCGTCGCATCGTGCTCGATACCGTGGTCGCCCGTAGCCCTGCGGTGTTCGCCGAATATATCCGCAGCGCAACGCATTCCGGAAAAATCGCGCGCGGGTCGGACCGCCGGCCGGTGTATTCGACGATGGTCCGTGAACTCGGGCACGCGCTCGATGTCGCGGGTAGTTTCCGCGCCAGGCAGGCAGCTCAGGACGCGCTGATCGCCGAGTTCACCCGGACCCGAGGCACCGCACCGCGCGATAACCCCACCAGCGCGTCGAGTTCGGAATACGAGCAATGGCGCGCCCAGCTGAGTGGCTACGGATTCCACAACGGTAATTTCGACCCCGGGATGGCGATGGCGGACGCGTTCACCGAGGTACAGATCAACGGCTGCGAGGCAGCGCCACCCGCAAAGGTGTTGCACCGCTTACTGATCGATACCGCACGGAAAACGGCAACGCCGTGAGGTTCGGCGGTGGACACACCGCCGAAGCGCGGCACAGCACCTTCGAAACCGAACTGTCGGCGGCGACCGGCGGTCGGCCTCTCCGAATGCACGTGGGGTTGGGACCGGATACCGACTCGGCACTGATCACCATTGCCCTGGCCCATCCCGACATCACCGACGACATGATCGCGACGGCACGTCGGGCATTCCTCACGGAGTCGGCGGTCACCGATATCGATTCCGCGTTTCTGGAACTGCCCGAGGAACAAATCGATCTGCCAGGTGCGGCGCTGTGACACTGACGCTGCCAGCATTCTTTCCGAAGTGGCTGGTCGAAGCCGTGGCGGGGTATTGGCCGGATTGCGATGAGGACGCCCTGCGCCGCGAGGGTGACAACTGGGCGGCGGGCGGCGACAGCTGCAGCGCACTCGCCAAGCGGCACGATGCGGCGTCTGCCACGGAAAAGGCCGCCCTCAACGGCTACAGCGCCGACACGAAGGCGACCAGGAATGTGCAGCTCGGCGATGATCTGCGCAACCAGTCCGAGTACTGCAACTATATGGCCGAGCAGTGCTATCAGAAGGCCAAAGACTGCGAGTTCATGAAACTGCAGGTGATCGGCACCGGAATCGCGCTGCTGACGCAGCTGGCGGTGGACGCGATGCTGTCCGCACCAGGTGTCGTGAAGGCGGCTGAGGACAGGGCGGCCGCCGAAGCGTCGTGGGCCGCGAGTGCCAGACGATACTTCGGCCGGGTCAAGAAGGTGGGACTGGAATGTGCCACCAAACGCAAGGGTTTGCCACTGGCCAAGGCCACCGCCATCGGGTTCGCACTCGGCGGCGGTACCGCCGCAGCCGTCAATGCCGGCGCACAGTTCTACCAGATGGAGGTCTTGCATCACCGCGACAAGATGGAATGGGACCTGGTCGAAGACGCCGGAATCATCGGTGGCGTCGGCGGCGGAATCGGAGCACGCTTCGCCTCACGCTTCGCACCCGGTATCAATAAGTTCCTCGGCAAAGTCGCCGGAAAATCGGAATCCAATCTCGTCCGCTACGGCGCACACGTCACTGCCGGGGTACTGATAGGCGGGGTCGGCGGCGCCGCGGGCGCGGCCGCCGGCGCGGGCGCAGGGATCATTGTCACCGGGCATATCCCGAACGCCAAGGAACTGCGAACCAGCGTGCTCCAAGGTTTCGTCGGCGGCTTCGTCGGTTCGGCCACCATTTTCGCCCGCCCCTTGCCGCCGGGGATGCGAGCCAAGCCGAAGACGGATACCTCCACCACACCACGGAGCACCACACCACCGAGCACCACACCACCGAGCACCACACCACCGAGCACCACACCGCCGGGCGCGCATCGGGATGGTGACGTCCCACGGGATGGCTATGTCCCCGGGACCACACCCCCAGCGACCCCACTACACCCCCGTCCGGCGACACCGCCGGATGGTGATGTCCCAAGGGATGGCTATGTCCCCCGGACCACACCTCCACCGGGCACGACCGCACCGCCGGGTACTACACCTCCGGCCACCCCCGGAACACCTCCGCCACCCGGCACCACACCTCCGACGTCCCCTGGGACACCTCCCACACCCGGTACCGCACCTCCGGCCACTCCAGGCACCACTCCACCGGGCACAGTCACGCCGCCTACCACCACACCGCCACCGGGTACCGTCACACCCCCGACTACTACCCCACCCCCCGGCACCGTCGCACCACCGACCACGACCACGCCGCCCACCATTCCGCCAAGCGCCAGGCCCCCGCATCCAGACACACCCACGCCACCGGGCACCACCGAACCGCCCGGCACTACGGGATCACGCCCAGATACCACCGACCCGGGGTCCGGTGACACGGCCAACGGCAAACCCGCCAAACCGTCGACCGAAGACCCGGCAACTCCCGAAAGCCGATCGGGCGACGACCCTGAAACCCACCGACCCTCGCGTACCGGCGAACCAGACGAAGGGACCCCGCGCCCCGACCATACGCAAGGCGAGAGAGAACCAGCTGAGCCACAGTCCAAGCCGCGACCGCACACCGACGAGACGGCGCCAACAGGCGACGAGACGCAGGTCAAACCCCAACGACGGCCCGCCGAGGAAGAGACTCCGTCGCCAGACCGCACGAACGATCCGGATACGGCCGACCCGCAACGAAAAGCCCCGCCGCAGACCGAGCAGACCACGCCCCCGGGACACGATGAACAGGTCAGGCCCCAGCGTGCACCCGCCGAGGAATCCACTGCGCCACCCGAGCACATACCGGGGTCCCGCGACCCAGACCACACGGTCCCGCCGCATGCCGAAGAAGCAACTCCGCCACCCGACTTCACACCGGGCGAAAACGAACGAACCACCACAGAACCAGAGACACCGCCACACCCCGACGAAACCCGACCAGCAAGCGAGGAACCAAACGGCGCGTCGCTCCGCCCACACCGCGACGAAGAAACAACTCCGCCACCCGACCCCACACCGGGCGAAAACAAACGAACCACCACAGAACCAAAGACACCGCCACACCCCGACGAAACGACTCCACCAGCCCGCGAGGAAACACCCCCACCCGCCCACGAGGAAGCCGCTTCAGCGCGACGCGCGGAAGAGGAAGCCCACGCACGCGAAAGAGAAGCAGCCCGCGCACGCGAAGAAGAAGCAGCCCGCGCACGCGAAGAAGAAGCAGCCCGCGCACGCGAAGAAGAAGCAGCCCGCGCACGCGAAGAAGAAGCAGCCCAGGCACGCGAAGAAGAAGCCCGCGCACGCCTCAGGGGCGAGCCGATAGGAGCGCCAGCGGCTACCGATGTCGGTGCGAAGGGCGGGCCGGAGCCTCGGCCGAAAGAGTGGCCCTACACCATCCCTCCGAATATGCGCACGGTTCCGCCGGGAACTCCGCTTGATCTGACCTCTCTCGATCCCAAGATGAATTACCTCTGGGTGGTCGACGCCGAGGGGAACTTCAAGTTCGCACCGGAGCTGCAGAACACCTCCGACTTCATGAAGCCGCTACCGCCGGATCGACCGTTCTATATCAAGCACGGTGACCTTCAGCCTGGCGAGGGTGGCACCGCACGTGGTCCAGCGCGAGCGGGGGGCGATCTGTTTAACGTTCGCCATCCTGATGGCACGCCCAGCGACATCTGGTGCATCAACAACAACTCGAGCTACACTTTCCGCCGAGTTGATGCGAGCGGGCAGCCACTTCCGTGGGCGCCCGCCGAAAGCCTCGAGGCCGTCCGCCAGCATCTAATCGACGGCGGCGCCCCTGAACAAATGCTCGTGACGAGCGATATCCTAGCCGCCCAGCGGCGGAAGCGAGGGCTGCCATGACCGAGAAGCCCGCTGATCTCGGCAGAGCCGCCGAAGCACTTCTCGACTCCAGCCCGCACGCCTATGCCGAGCTTGATTCGTCCGAGATCAGGGAGGGCATCATCGGCCTGGTCGCCGCCCAGGAATCCGCTTATCTCGAGTACGACATGCTCGAGATCGATCTGGCGCTGATACGGGCCCTCCTTCTCGAAGCCGCCGACGTCGACGTTCGTCTCCTCGAATGGCTCATTGAGCAGCCCTCGACGGCACGACTGGGGGTGACCTGCCGAGCCCTGTGGCAGTTGTGGTCCCCGGCCAATCCACATCCGCCTATCGACCCGGCTACGGTGCGGCGCCTGATGGCTGCGGCCGGGCGGGTCGACATCGGCACCAACGAGGTCGGCCCATATCGCGCCGCACTGGGATTCGCCGCCTGCCAGGTCGACGACCCCGGAACGCTGGCGGCCATCGACCATGAGATCGTTCGCCTGGCTACGGCGGACCCGAGCTGAACCGAATTGCGTTGCCTTCTGGGGTGATTGGATGGGCCTGAGAAGCCCAGGTACCGCCCTGATCGAAACGGCCCGCAAACGGCCACCAAATTCTTTTCCGGCTATACCGGATACCGACGCAGCCGCTAATGTTCGGCTTCCGCCTACGCGTAATCAGAGCTCGCACGAACTCGGTCTTTCCCATAAGGTTGTATGCGGTCTCGGTCGCGACCATCCCCCGGAAACTTTTGATCACTAACCGATTCGACATCATCGGACATATTCGCGCTGAATTCGGGGACCGTATCGCGTCGGAATCGCGGCGCCCCACTCGTCCCGCCATCGGTAACGCTTCGGTTCCAGCACACCGAACCACTGCCAAGCGCCGTGACGTGGTAGCTGTCCCTGCCCGAGAAGCTCGGCTCCCGAAGGGAAGTCACCGGTCGAGGTACGAACCGATATCGTAACGACGATGCGCAGACAGGACTGGCCGGCTCGGCGGCACTCGAGGTAAGCAGCAACTGATGGACCATTGGCAATACGAAATGCAACGAGCTCAACTTGCCGATGTGCGGGATGAGTTGTCGGCGATAAGCGCCACGGCCGGTTCGCGGGATGGTTTGGTCGAGGTGACTGTCGATCAGTCCGGCATCGTGACCGATGTGCGCTTGGAGCCGCGCGCGCTGCATGGTGCGGCTGCGGATCTCGGGCGAGCAGTTACCGAAGCAGCCAGGGAGGCCGCGCGGCTGGCACACCAAAAGGTCACAGAGACCATTGGCCCGATCGAGGATATTGTCGGCCGCATGCCCGATCCGGAGGATCTGCTGCCAGTTGCGCCCAGCCTGCGGGAACCGGACGTCGTCGAGCAGCCAGCTCCGGTCGCCTACGAAGACGATGAATACGACGACTATTACGACTGACGCGTAGGTCCCGTGCTGATCGTCGGTCGCCGAGCCGTCGTGGTCGGAGCGGGTGCGCGTGGCGCGTCCACGAACAATGGATGATCGAAGATCTGTCCGTGAGCGTAGGTCGCATCGCGCAAGCGCTGTCGATCCGGCTCGTCGATGAGCATCAGCACCAGTTCGTCACAGCGCCGCTCGAATACCATCGCCCGCAGCAGCATCGCCTCCGTTGCCGACCGTCCGTCGGTGTCGGATCGCAACTCGCCCAAGGCCACTCGGGAGACGTCGGCTCGGCGCGACAGCATGGATGCGGCGAGCAGATCGTCGGCGTCACGCAGTTCCTCCCACCAGTCGCCGGGCACCTCCCGGCGCTGACGGATCGCCTCCAGGATCCGTTGCCGCAGGCGCGGCAAGCCAAGTGAGTCGGGCGCGCCCACCTGTCCCACGCGCCGATGCGCATCCCAGGCGAGGTCGATACAGCGCGATCCGATGCCCTGCGCCGGCACCTTTCCAACCCGCTCCAGTAGTTGCTGTGCGGCTACCAGCCCGAGCCGATCCGCCAAGCCCGCCGCCGCCGCGCTCATATCCATTGCCGTCGAAGCGGATATCTGCCCCTCCATCGGTACCTCACGCAGTTGAGCGCGCATACCCGGATCGATGGTCTGCGACGATACGATCGCCGTCACCTTGGCACCTGTCCGGCGTCCCCATGCCGCGCCGAACTCGGCAAGCACCCGCGCTGGATCGGACACACCTTCCCAGGCGGGGTCCGCTACCTCCCACATCCAAGGCGTGGAAATCTCACGGGGAAGATATAGGCCCGCAGGTAGCCAGCTGCGGCCCTCGTTCGACACGACGAACGCGTTGATTCCGCCGGAATGCCGCATGATCGACACCGCCCACTCCAGGCCGATCACCGACGAATCCACCACGGCCAGTACACCGCCCAGCAATGTCCGCGCCAGAACGAGATCACCGTCGACGCGCTCACCGAGTATGAAGGTCGGAGCGGCGGCGGCCACCATCGCACCACCGACGACATCGCGAATCAGTTCGTCGCTGCCGCCGGTGTCCGGCTGCCCGTCTCCGGCCTGCGGACCGCGCTGCGGCGAACCCGATTTCGCGGCGGGGGTGGCCGCGCTCGGCACCGGCGCGGTAGGACCGGCGGATACCTTCGGGACCGGGGACCCCGATCCGCGCGGATCGACCTGTGGGGCTTTTGCTTCCATCCCCGGCCGCGACTGCGCTGCCGGAGACTGCGTCGAGGTTTGAGGCGAGGACTGCGCTGACACCGGCGGCGCCGAGGATGGCGGCGCGGATATGCCAGTCGAACCGGCCGCGGGTGGCAGGATCGTCGGCATCATCGGCGGCATCTGCCCTGGTGAGTTGGTCGTCGCCGACACCCGTGCGATCTCGGCTGAATCGGCGCCGTGACCGGAATCGGTTGCGGCTGACCGGGTTTCCTGATGCTGCTGGGAATCGGTGGTATCGCCTGCAGTCTCGCCATGCGCGCTGGAGTCGGATTGCCCCTGCAATTCACCGGAGCCGGTCGTCGACGGCGCACGCGACGGGACGCCGGTTGTGGAAGCACTTGAATCGCCACCGTCTGGCTGCACCGTCGGCGCATAGCCTGTGGTGACACCCGGAGTCGAGGTCGGGGCCGAAACCGCGGGCGGCATCCCCGGGGCGGTCGGCGTGTCCGTCGGGGTCCCCTGCGATGGCGAATCGACGGGAAGATCCGTCGGCCCACTCCCAGGCAGGCCATGATGCTCGACCGGATCGCCCACCGGCACATCGAATTTCGGGCCGAGGCCTAGCGGGGCCGGGAACTGGTGATGCGGTCCGGGCGGAGGGTGGCCGAGGTCGTGCTGCTGGCCGGGCGGGTGCTGATGCGCGGGCCGGTTTTCCGGCTGTCCGTCCGGTCGATGGGGCCCCCCGGAGTTCGCTGGCCCCGGATGCCATAGCGCACCCTTGAGGCGCTCCAGACTCGGCAAGATCGTCGGTCCGATCGAAGTCTGCGCGGCCCGTGCCACATCGTCGACCTCCTCCTGAGCCTCGGCGATGATCCGTTTGACGCGGCGGTCCAACGCAGCCAACTTGGCCTCACGTTCGGCCTCAGTATCGGATTCGTCGCTTTGGGCGGCCTGCTGCGCACGACGAATTTTGGCGGTGGCATCCTCGACGATATCGAGGATCCGGTTTCGGGTGCGATAGACCAGATCGGAAAAAAACCCGAAGATTTCGGCAGCGGCATCCAGCGCGTCAGCGAAGGCCTGCGGGTTCCCCCGCTGCTTCAGCATATTTTGTTTTATTGGTTCGAGTCCCTCGCTGGCACGGACTCGATTATCGAAGTCATGGCGGGCTTGTTCGGCGCCGAGCGTATCCAGCGCTCCGGCGCCGTCACGCGAGGTGGTTTCCAGCGCGCTCCAGTCGCCGGGCGGCACCTCCGGCCATTTGTCCCGGACTATCTGCTCCCAATACGGACTTTCGTGCTCCGGCGCCATCCGATGATCAGAACGAGTCGTAGTGGCGGACGCCCGTCCCGCCCGCCACATCCGCGTCGGCGAGGACACCCGTCGTGCTCACCGTCCCGGCGTGGGTAATCCGCGCGCCACGGTTACTGGCCGCGACAGCTTGATCGAACGCCGTCACAATCTCCTGCCGGTGCGCGTCGAGCGAACGGTCGAGTGCCGATTCGGGCCGATGGTGCAGGACCAGATCCGAGACAGTCCCGGAAACCTGACCCGAGACCGTTTCGATGGCTCCGGCGAATCTGCCTGCCGCAGCGTTCACTTCGTGCGGTTCGTCTATATCCAGCATGTCGGCATCCCGTCTGCGAGAGGTTGTTTCGGTTCAGCTGGTGGTGCCGAATTCGGCATTCACCATGGCGCGGAAGGAGGCCTCGGTGGGCAGATCGAATGAGTCGATCGTGTAAGGACGCGTGCCCTTGTACTCCATTTCGGCACGCAGCCCGACCCGGGACTTCAGATGTGCCAGGCGCGCGAGCTTCAGAATCTCCGCGGCCAACCAGGCATCGCCGTTGTCACGAGCGTCGTCGGTGATGTGCAGCCCGACGATCTCACCGTCGCGATCGCAGGCGACGCCGCAGGTGTGGTCGGGATTGAACACCTCGTAGACCATGCTCCGCCAGTCGGGAGCCGGTGCCCCTTCGTCCACATCGAATTCGTCCGGATCTGTCTCGGTCAACGGGATCCCTCCTAAAGTCTTTCGGCAGGTTGACGATTCGACGGTGCACTACGCACGGACAGATCCTCATCGGATGCGTCCAATCGCGCGGCGAGCGCGCTCCACGCGGCATCGTCGATGCTCATGATCTGGCGCAGCTGCCAGAATCGAGCGCCGAGATACATCTCGGCGGTTCCATCCGGGGCGACATCGAGATGATCGGGACCCTCATTGGTCGGATTGAGCGTAACCGTCGTGATCGGCGGGCGCCCGTCATCGATATTCATGATCGTCGCGCCGCCGCCGGGGATGAAGCTCTGGCGGCAGCGCGGACTGTTTCCGATCGCGATATCGGCACTATTGGTGGTCACCGTGATCTCGGAGTTGAGCAGCAATTGCACCGCCCAGGCTCGAGCCGCGAGCTCCGGTCGATCGGCATTGATGGCAATGGTCAGTGCGGTCGCCAGGTCGACGACCAGTAATGCCTCGGCGGTGGTGACACCCACGATGACCAACCGCTTGGCGCTGCCGACCGGGTACGGCAGATCGTCGGCGCCGAGGGTCACCACATCCGAGCCGGCGCCCGCACCGGTCGAAGGATGGGCGACGACGGTTCCGGTCGCGACGTCGATGGTGTACGCGGCGACCAGACTCGGCATCCGTTCGGCGACCCCGGCCAACCGAACCAGGCCCTCGTCGTGCAGCCAGCGCACGGTATCGGCCACGGTGACCGCGCCGGGTTCGGTCATGACGGCACCGCACCTGCTGTCGCCGAGGGCGACCCGGACGGACCGGAGGGCCCTTTCGGTCCGTAAGAGCCGGTGGACTCGAACGGCTCAGGCGGCGGCACCGATTCCATCACGCTCTGGTACTGCCTTGCCGCGTCAGCGCTGCTTTCTCGAATGGCCGCCATGATTTCGGTGACCAGTTCCTGATTGGTGAGGCGGTCCACGGTGCCCGGCGCCAGAAACAGATCCGTCAGCCGGCCCATCGCATCCACCTCGGGGATGATCGCACCGCTGGGCGAGGGCCGACGCGCTCGGATACCGTCGATCCGCTCACGCATATCGGCGATTCGATGCCGCAACTCGCGGGCGGCGTCGAGGGCGGCCTGTACATCAGGGTGGATATCACTCACACGGAACCTCCGGATTGAGTCGGGCCTTGGCCCGGCGACGGCGTCGGCGGTGTCACGGTCGGGGCGATTGTCGGCCGTTCCCCGATCACCTGTTCGGTATGGGGGGTGTCGTCGACGTACATCAATCGGTCGGGATGCCAGGCGACCACCCGATTGCGTTCGTTGCCATTGCCACCGGCACCGCCCATACCAGGAGACATCGGCATGTATGGCATCATCCCGGACCCGGCACCGGCACCGCGCGCGGCGGCCGCCGCGCCCGACGCCCCCGACGACAATCCCTCGATAACCGGTGTTCTCGGCATTCCGACCGCGGTGCTCGATGCCCCACCCGCGCTCGCGACGATCGGCATCGCGCCCACCGAGACCGAGGTTGTCGCGCCGGAGATATCTGGTATTCCAGCGCCGGAGATCGCGCTGCCCGCACCTCCGGAACCGAGCGACCCCAGGCTGCTGGGGATGCCGAGGTCGTCGTATCCATAGTCGCTGTACTCGTCATCGAGGCCGGTGTCAGAGATGTCCTGGTTCTGGGCCATGCCGGCAGCCGAGGACATAGCGCTCATCATTGCCGGCAGCATCTGGGACAGCATGCTGGTGTCGCTGCCATTGCCACTGCCACCGCTGCCCTTGCCGCTGCCGCCGGTGTCGCTCGTTCCGCCCTCGGCGGGAAGCTTCGAGTTGACGGTCGTGGTGTATCCGGTGATCGCCTCAGCCGAGCGGGCGTTCTGCTCCTGGAATTCGGCGAGCGCCTCCGAGAGCGCCAACTCGTTTTTCGACTTCATCGCGGCCAGTAACCGTTTGCGGGCCGCGATGATCTCCTCGGGTGTCGGATGTTTGGCCTTCGCGACAGTGAACGCATTGCTGTAGGCATCGACATTGTCGGCCAGCGCGCCCAATCCTGCGCCGAGTTGCCCTAGCCAATTCCGATGCTCGGTGAGGTGCTCGGCCACGGTGGTGCCGACCGGCGTCCAGTTCTGCATCAGCGTGGCCGCACCGTCGACGCCTTCGGTAGCGGCGACGTGGAAACCGCCGGTGTACTTGCGGATATCGGCCGCGAAACTGGTCGCCGGACCAGGACCTGGGCCGGTGTGCAACTGCTTTGCGAACGTGAGCGGGTCGACGGATCCTGTGGCTGCGGGCAAGGTGAAGGTCGGTGGTTGCCGGAGACCGAATTCCTCCACATCGCCAACCGGATTGGCGAGGATCTCGCCGCCGCTGCCATTGATAACGCGCGCACCCTCATCATCGGTGCTGGTGTAATCGGTTGCCGCGCTGCCGATGTGGTGCGCGTGGCGCTGGACCTCGTTGAGCACCCCCAGCACACCATTGAACAGCGACGCGGCTTGGGCGTTGAGCCGTGGTACATGCGTCCCGGAAATCGGGTCGGCACCCGCGGGCTGCACCCAGCCGTTCGGCAATCCGGCTCCGGTGTCACGCGCCAGCGCGGCCAGCTTCGCGGCCACATCGACGAGTTGCGCCGGGTCGACATTCAGCGGCATTGCCTCCTCCTCTCACCATCCGGCTCACGATCACGCCGGAGCGGCCACCGCGGGCATGGCCGCACCCGCCGATGGATCGCCGGTGACCGGCATACCCGACATCTTGCCTTGATCGTGGTCCTCCGGCGCGGTCGC
Organism: Nocardia sp. NPDC050630; assembly: GCF_044457245.1. Taxonomy (NCBI): domain Bacteria; kingdom Bacillati; phylum Actinomycetota; class Actinomycetes; order Mycobacteriales; family Nocardiaceae; genus Nocardia; species Nocardia sp. NPDC050630. Next base: position 2,839 of record NZ_JBITGN010000001.1, on the reverse strand, counting down.
GTCGATACCGTTCGGATGGCTGAATCCGACGAATTGGCCGAATTCCCCAGCACTATCGGACATTTCCGTCGGAGTGAACTGCTTGAGCTGGCCGTTGACCACGACTTCCAGTGTGCCCCCGTCGTCGGCGGGGAAGGCCACCACGATGGCGGTGCGCGCGTCCCAGACCGCGACATCGCCGGTCATCAACTGATACGGATCGACCGCGGTGCCGATCTGCTTCTTGTCCGACCACTTCGCCGGGGTCTTCGCGTATGCCGCCTGGGCATCGGTGCCGCTGGCGTTGCCGAACGCCGCATCCAAAGCCTGTGCGACAGTGGCGGATACCTTCTGAGTCCGACCGTCCGGGAAGGTGTACACGACAGTTCCGTCGGAGTTCGGTGTGCGGCCCGGCATACCAGTCGTCGGCTGCGTGGACGACGAATTCGCCGGGGGTGCGGTATTCGTCGCGGGTGCCGGCGTGCTGGTCACGGGCTGCTGCACGGCAGGTTGGGCAGGTGCGACGGCCGCGGGGACAGCGCGGAGTTGGTCCTCGTACGGGTCGTATTCGCCACGCCGGCTGTTGAGGTCGGTGTCGGCTTGGCCGCGGTTCATCATCTGCGCCATCAACATCGGCAGCATCGAACTCATCATGTCCATACCGGAGCCCACCGGTGATGCGGCAGCCGCATTCGGCACCGACGCCGGTGTGGCGGTACTCGGATTCGCGGCGCTGTTGTTGAGGTCGTCGAGCGCCTTTTGCACCTTGTCATCGAGCGAGCTTCCGGTCGGCGTAGTTCCGGTATCGACTCCGGGCGTGGTCGGATTGAGGTCATCCAGCCCGGGGACCACGGAACCATCATCAACGGGTGTGATCTGAGGAGGGTCGGTACCTGGCGTCGTCGGAGTCGTCGGCACCTGGGGAACGTTCGCCGGATCAAGCAGCTTCTTTTTCAGATCCGCATTCTCCTGCTGGAGCTGCTTGATCTGGTCTTCCAACTCTTTGAGCTTCGCGGCGTCCTTACCGACGTCAGACGCGGTATCCTTGCTCGCGTTGGACGCCTCGTCGAAAGCATTTGCGACAGACTGGATCGCCTCGTTGCAGAACTCGTAGATGTGCTGATCTTCCTTCATCCCCGGTTTAGGCAAAGTCGGGGCAGCGTTGGTAATCATGTCGATTCCGGCATTGACGGCCTTCTGCGCGGCAATGGAGATGGCCTCGGTCTTCTTGGCCAGCGGCGCAATCGCCTTGGCCGAGTCATCGATCAGATCGGCCGCCTGGCGCAGGCTGGTCGCCGTGCTCGCGTAGTTCGTGAAATGCGCCAGATCCGAACCCTTGACCTGTGCGGGCATTGGCATATCCGGTGGGCTGCCCTTATTCTCGTCGCCGTTGCCGCAACTGTCGAAATAATCTTGAAACTGCTTGGGCAGCTTCTCGTACCAAATTATCGTGCTTGTCAGCGGAACATACTGCGCATACTTTGAATCCGCCTGCATCTGATCGCGATCAGGCATCCACATTTGGTGAATTTTCAAGGAGCTGCTCCTCGGCCGGATCCGTTACGAGATGGGTTTGATGGGCAGTTCGCCAATGGCAGCACTCTGCCCCGGTGGAGATATCGCGTTGTAGCCGGCATTGACGTAGGCTGCACCCAGCCCGGCACCAGCACCACGCGTTAGTCGCAACCCCCACGTGTCCGCATTTCGAGCGCCGAACAACCACACCTTCTCGGCCGCTTGCTTCATACCCAATTTAGCGGCACTCCCGGTCGCAAGCTTCTCGAGGGCACCACCCGCGAGTTTCCATCCGGGCAGGGCGCCTAGGAGACCGTCAGTGACACCTTGCTGGAGGGCGTCGTCCCAGCTCCTGCCATCTGCCTTAGCGAAGGCTGTACTCAACGCAGCACCCGCGAGCGGAGCGGCGATCAACCCGGCAGGAGGGGGGAGCAACGAGGCCGCAAAAGTGACCCCGCCGACGGCCAGATCTTTCCAGCTGAGACCGAACATTGTGATCACCCATCCGATGTCGCGTGCGCACCTACCCGCAATAGACCGTGACGACCGTGCGTGGACGTTCTATCGACCTCCTCATTGTTGAGGATTCCCAACAATGGGAACCTCGGGTAGGGGCCGAACGAGTCAGGATGAAGACGGTAAGGACATGCGCTGACGTGCACGAATTGCCGTGGCCACCAAGTTGTTCCAGTCCGCCGGGTGATCGACGTAGAAGGAGATACCGGATGTACCTCCATCTCCTGCCGCTCGGGCGTCCGGCACGACCGCTTGCCCGCGTGGGACCGATGATCGGCGGTGCGCAGTGACGAGCGCAGAGGCGGAGATCTCCGTCGAGCAGCCGGCGGATGAAGGCGGATCCGAACAGGGGCAATCAGCTCCGACAACCCCGTGGTCGAAGCGGCGGCGAGCGAGTCCGTCCGCGTCCGGCCAACCGGCGGCACCGGGACAGCCGGGACAGCCGGGACAGAATGGGTCGACCTCGGCGAACCAGGGATCGGCGAACAGCAATGCGGTGCCGCCGGGAACAGCTGCCCAGGGCCCGAATTCCGCTGCCCAGCCCGGGGGCTCGATCACTGGTGCTGGTTCGGCGGCTGTGCCGCAGGGGAATGTTGTGGTGCCGCCGGGTCCGGGGGCGGGTCAGCCGGGTCAGGCGCCTGCCGCTCAGCCGCAGGCTCAGGTTGCGCCTGCTGAGCCTGCGCCGCCGTTGGTGGATCCGGATGCGGTGGCGGCGTTGGCGCCGGCGGCGTTGTCGGCGGGGGCGATGGCGTTGGGTGTGTTGCCGATGCTGGCCTCGGCGCTGGCCGGATTGGGGTCCGGTGGCGGCAGCGGTGGCGGTGGTTCGGGG